>JAKUTR010000036.1 GCA_022448725.1 SAR202 cluster bacterium
CGAATTGAGTTCTGGGGAGACGAGATCGAGCGTGTCGTTGAAATCGATCCTCTAACTGGTGAATTACTCGCAGAGCGTGAAGAGCTCGAAATATATCCAGCTAAACACTTCGTTACGTCCGAAGAAAAGTTAGAGATGGCTGTGAAAGACATTGAGGTAGAGCTTGGTGAGCGGATCGAGGAATTGAATGCAAGTGGAAAACTTCTAGAAGCTCAACGCATCGAGTCAAGAACGCAGTATGACCTTGAGATGTTACGAGAGACTAGCTACTGCGCTGGGATTGAAAACTACTCTCGACATCTTTCCCGGCGAACAGCTGGAAGTACGCCATACACGCTCCTAGATTACTTCCCTGAAGATTTCCTATTCTTTATTGACGAGTCACATATGACTCTGCCGCAAGTTCGCGCCATGTACGGCGGCGATCGTTCCCGCAAAGAGGTGCTCGTCGATTATGGTTTCCGCCTACCCTCTGCACTTGACAACCGTCCATTGAACTTCGGCGAGTTTGAGGAACGTGTCAACCAAGTGATCTACGTCTCTGCAACGCCAGGCCCCTATGAATACGAGCATTCACAACAGATGGTTGAGCAAGTTATTCGTCCCACCGGGCTTCTCGAACCAATCGTCGAAGTCAAACCCACAGCAGATCAAATTGACGATCTGATCTTACAAATTCGACAGCGTAGCCAAAGGGGGGAACGCTGCCTTGTAACGACACTCACAAAACGAATGGCCGAGGAGTTGGCAGAATATCTACGTGAAATGGGCATTAAAACTCACTACCTGCACTCAGAGGTCGACACCCTTGAACGGAGCGAAATCCTCCGTGACCTACGCCTAGGAGTTTATGACGTGATCATAGGGATAAACCTCCTACGTGAGGGGCTCGATTTGCCTGAGGTTAGTCTCGTCGCGATTATTGACGCTGACAAGGAAGGGTTTCTTAGATCAAAGACATCGCTTATCCAAACCATTGGCCGGGCAGCGCGACATATCGATGGTCGGGTAATTATGTATGCAGACACTGTGACTAATTCAATGAAGTCCGCCATTGAGGAGACTGAACGAAGGCGAGCTATTCAAGACACATACAACCGCGAGAACAGTATCAAACCACGAGGCATACAAAAGGTCGTTCACGATATCACCGAGCGCATCAAAGAAGTTACCGAAACGACAACTCCATATGCTGCGAGTGAAGACATGCCGAAGGATGACTTGCTACGCCTCGCCAAGGAATTGGAAAAACAGATGAAGAAGGCAGCCCAAGATCTAGAGTTCGAGAAGGCCGCACTCTTACGAGATCAAGTCATAGACATCCGCAACATTATCGCAGAAGACCCTATCCAGGTAACCACGACTAGTAACTAGAGGAACTTCGGCTAGCTTACTCAGTCACCAGCTCAGGAGATATTACGCACTCCTTGCAAACCTGTTCGGGTATAAAACCCCAGCGCATCAGATAACTGAAGACGAAACAACCTGCGCAAAACCCAACGAAGGCCTCTATAAAAGCGAAAACTGCCAGCGGGATCAGGACAAGCCTCGCTGCAGATGTTGAGTCCATTGCAAACACCAGGATCAACGCGGTAAGTGAAAATACTAGACCAATAGCCTGGGCAAAACGCTTTGGTGGGCCGGGTACCGGCCGACTAGGATTACCAAGTATCGGAACTATCACTCGGGTCACTAAAAGCCCCACGGGACTCAGCGTGGGCCCCGTAGCAACCCTTGCCAAAAAGCCATACGCTAGAATCGCGAACAAAACGGGCTCGCCCGTCAAGATAGTAGCTAGAGTCAGAAATACGACAATCCCTGCTACGAGCCTAGCGGATATTTCATTAACCGGGTTCGGAAAACTGAATAGTTCTCTAAGCGCACTCATAGTCAAATCCCTCAAGAAGTTGTCTATTACCTAGTAATGGTAGCCCGGTCAGCCTATGAATTTATAGATTTACTCAAACTAGACCCCCGTCCTTCATTCCTTAAAAACCCCGGACTATTACAAACGTATCTTGTCGGTTTTTCAGCGAAACAAGGACTCCTATGATGCATCCTCAATCAGAGTACTGACGACGTTTTGCCATCCCTGAGGCCAGCTTCAGCTAAAATACTTGGTGTGGCCACACCAATCCAGACTAACACTAGATGGTTGATAAAGGTTACAGAATTAATGAATGCCTCCGCAAGGACATGAGGGGATTTTGACAGTGAATCGCAGTTCCATCGCTAAAAAACTATGGACAGGCTGGCTAGCCTTTGCCCGTATGATCGGAACTATCCAAATGCTGGCGATAGTGACCCTAGTGTATTTCACACTTATCCTTCCGGTCGCTATCCCATTCAAACTGATGGCTGATCCGCTTAGACTGAAGCGTCGACGGGGTTCTCAGTGGCAATTACGCATCGGGCCCGAGGAAACTCTGGAGTCCATGAGACGCCAGGGATAGAACTACGGATTAATTGTGTACATACTAGGCATATCATGCTTTTTCCATGACGCTTCCGCAGCGATCATTAAAGACGGGGTTCTAGTTGCCGCAGCTGAAGAAGAACGGTTCACCCGTGTCAAACACGATCCGTCTTTCCCCAATAATGCAATTGCCTTCTGTCTCGAATACGCCGGCATTGAAGGCCCTGACCTAGACTACGTCGTTTTCTTTGAAAAACCCTTCATTAAATTCGAGCGGCTGGTCACAACAGCAGTGGCTGGGTTCCCGCTAACTTACCGGATGTGGGCCCAAAGTATGCGCACTTGGCTTTTTGATAAGCTCTGGATCAGAAGCCAGCTTGAGAATGTAACGGGGGTAGACCGAAAACGCATCCTTTTCTCAGAGCACCACATGTCTCATGCAGCTAGTGCATATTACTGTTCCCCATTCGACAACGCTGCTGTCTTGACCTTTGATGGCGTCGGAGAGTGGGCGACCACCACCATTGGGGAAGGCAAGGGTACTACCCTCAAAATCAGCCGAGAAATGCGGTTCCCACACTCAATTGGGCTGCTTTACAGTGCGTTCACAGCCTTCCTTGGATTCGAGGTGAACGAGGGTGAATACAAAGTGATGGGGATGGCACCATATGGGACACCCCGATACACCGACAAGATATGGCAAATGGTGCATCAAGAGCCAGACGGTTCATTCTGGATAGATCAACAATACTTTTCATTCCACCACAGTACAACAAAGTCATTCACAACCAAGTTTACGGACTTGTTTGGTGAACCCCGAGACCCGTCAACCCCTTTCATAACCCAGGATATGAGTTCGCATTCGCCCTCCGGTACAGAATCATCGAATCACAACGATCTAATCGAGTACAACCAGTATTACGCCGACGTTGCTGCGAGCATACAGTTCGTCACCGAAGAGTTAGTGCTTTCACTTGTTAAAGAGGCGCATCGACAAACTGGGCAAACGAAGCTGTGTATGGCTGGTGGAGTTGCGCTAAACGCCGTTGCAAACAGCCGGATCCTCCGAGAGACTCCAATCGAACAGTTGTATATTCAACCATCTGCTGGGGACGGAGGTGGGGCGCTAGGAGCCGCTCTCTACACTTGGAACTCTGTACTAGGTAACGAGAATCGATTTGTCATGAACCATGCCTATTGGGGAAACGAATACAGTAGCGAAAACATATCTGAAGCATTAAGCCAACATAACTACAATACGTCTGAAATTGATGATGAGAATCGACTCATGGATATGACAGTGGACCGGCTGTTGGATGGGAAGGTCGTAGGATGGTTCAACGGACGTTTCGAATGGGGTCCAAGGGCATTAGGGAATCGAAGCATACTAGCCGATCCACGTGGAAGACAAATGAAAGACATCGTCAACACGAAGGTTAAGTTCCGGGAACCCTTTCGACCATTCGCACCTTCGGTTCTTGCAGAAAAGGCATCAAGCTATTTCGACATCCCAGATCAAGAGATAGGGATGGTTGAACGATTCATGCTCACCGTATCACCTATACAAAACAGTCAGCGAGAAGCTATTCCTGCGGTCGACCACATGGGAACGGCGCGTCCCCAAACCGTACATAGAGATACGAACCCAAGGTTTCATGAACTTATACGGAAATTCGGAGACACGACTGGTACACCAGTACTGCTCAACACCTCGCTTAATGTACGGGGAGAACCCATTGTAAGTACCCCCGAAAGCGCCCTAAACACGTTCGAAAGTAGTGGGCTAGATACCTTGGTAATGGGTAATTTCATGATTGATAGAGAGCACTAGCAACTCTATGGCTATCCTGAAAGACATCAGTGGCAATGCAGCGATAGCTTGGGGGCTTTTATCTTTCCTGTGGAGCCGTAAACTCTGGTGGATGATACCAGCAGTATCAGTACTATTAGCTTTCGGGCTAGTGATAGTTATTGGCAGTTCAACCGGTGCAGGACCCTTTATTTACTCGCTTTTTTAATCCAAATCCTAGGTTTTTTTTATCACTTCAAATGTCTCAGCGTACTGAGATTCTCCAAGAAGTTCTTTTTTGTTTAGCCAACGTGATGGCCGCGGGTACAACGCAAGACTGCGATCTTGTATGGGAAACTTAACAGGTTGATGTCCTTGTCTATGTGACTCCCTAAGTCCAATCGCGATTTCTAACACCTTCCTCATGTTGTCACCTGTACACCGAGGGTCAATGCCATGGTCAAGAGAGTCGACAATGGATTGAATGCTATCAGCTGTACGCTGAGTAGTTACACGCCATCCTTCCGAATCGTAGGAAGTACGGAACAGATCCGATTGCGGGAGTAGATCTCGGTCTTCTTCAAGCTGCAATGGTTGTGTTTTTGTCAATTGTGCGACTTCTCTCCATATGCGGAACGAGTTGTGATCACTGTAGAAAATTCCAGACTCAGCTATCACCTCTATACCCCGCTTTGCCACACTCTGTTCGTGAACGTGAGCAGTTACACCATTAGTAAACTGTATAACTCCTCCCATCCTCTGATCATCGTCGCTCCACGGATCATCACTAACCCAGCCCACTACCCAGTCCACATCAGCATCTTGTGCGAACAAGCGAACTAAACTAAGCCCTTGACACCCCCCGCCAGATATTTCAGCGGTTGAATCGTAGAGGTTTATAGTTTTTATCTCGCCCAAATCTCCTGAATCAAAAATTTCTTTGGCTCTCCAGTATTGGGAAAGGTTTCGGAATGCATCGCCACACGCAAATTTCACGCCCTCGGTGAGACATGCTTCAACCATTCGATCTGCATCTTGGAGACTAGCCGCAATGGGTTTCTCACAAAAAATAGCACTAACTCCGGCTTTGGCCGCAGCAACGACAGCATCCGCATTGATACTCACAGGGAGTACTGGAGCGACGATATCCAAGTCTTCATTAGCAAACATTTCATCGTATGTTCTGTATCCCTGCACCGAATCAAATCTCTGGCAGAACTGATCAAGGTTAGCTTGGTCAGGATCTACTGCTGCCACAACTACAGTCGATGGGTTTTCGTTATAAGCACGCGCATGTGTCGTCCCACTTAACCCACATCCTATTAATCCGACCCTGTATTTCGGATGTGTAGATTCAGTCATAGCCGACCTCCCAATCATTACCTCGCACTTTACTTTTGTATCTATTTACCATCTTGTCTAGTTTTGTGCCAATCAGGGGACAGCATTTCTTGGCCATTCGATTTAATCGAAAGCACTCTTCACACTGCCCTGCCTGTAAATCGTACCGGGAGGTAAACCTGCTGCAAGTGAAAGGTCTTCCCAGTTAAGTCTTATCTCCTCAAGGATACGATCGTTAGATGACGGTCCAATTTGTCGGCCTAGAGCACGTTCTCTTGGCATAAGAAAATA
>JAKUTR010000037.1 GCA_022448725.1 SAR202 cluster bacterium
CGATGCTGAAGTGATGCGTCTAAATAAACACATCGTTTCTACGACTAAAATGCTTTCGGCCGTAGGTGTTTCTCCTTAGGGATTCATAGACTCAGGATCTTGAGGGTACCGTCGGAAATACTCTGGAGTAATAAGCCACCTCGAGAACATTTCGGCACCCTTTTTCACATTGGCACTCCAGTCATCACCGGCATTCTCATTTGCGGTATCTGAAATATATTTAAAGCAATAGAATTCCACACTCGCTAACTTGCACACTTTCGCAATGGCGTATGCTTCCATGTCGACCAAGTCAGTTTCCATTTCAATTTGTTGATCTACAAAATTATCGCCAGACCCGCAAGACAACCCGTCTCTGAAATTATTGATTGTGTTGATGCTATCGAAGGGAGTCTCACCTAGGGGGAATCCTAGCCCTCGTGCATCCATATCTCTTTGCTTGAAGACAGAGACTTCATGCAGGCCTGTTAATCCCTGTTTCAATGAACCTGCAGTTCCGAAGTTAACAATAGTTCGAGGTTTGAATCTATTGATCGTTTCGTATGTGTGGAATGTGGCGTTAATCTTCCCCACCCCTGTGTATATAACGCGCCAATCTGGCAACATTTCCTCAGGGAGTTCATCTTTCAGGGCAACCAATATGACAGTTGAGTCGTTAGTGAACATGTTGTTACCTTCGAACTACTCCTCAGTGATGTTGTTGTGGGGTTTGGGGGTAAGTTGGTTCATCTCTTTTTTTAGCAACTTCTTCTTTTCTACCTAACCGTCTTGCATCAACACCCATACTTTTAACCAGTTCGTGACTGACGGTAGTGGTCGTAGTCGTGTCACCGTCAACTAATTCATAACCAGCAGATTTATCATTCTTATCTACATACTCAATACAATCACCGACTAAAGGCAATCTAAAAACTATATCCAAGTGATGGTCTATAGTTTATGTCTATAAATCAATAAATTAGATTGAGGTAAATGGTAGTGTTAAAACCTAAAGTTGTAATATTCGGTTCGTCTGGGCATGCAAAAGTCATTGTAGATATCATTGAAAGTGAATCTAAGTTTGAACTCTTAGGGTTCATTGACAAATTCAAACCAGTCGGTGAAGAAGTTTTAGGTTACAAGGTCATTGGAGATGAAGAGTCTTTGCCTGACCTGATGCTTAAGTTTGGTTTTAATCAAGGGGTTGTAGGAATTGGAGATAACTTCATAAGAAGCAAGGTGGTGAGGGCAATCCAGGAACTGGCACCAAACTTCCAGTTCATAAATTGTATTCATAAATCTGCAAAAGTTAGCAACCATTTAACAATTGGCATGGGTAATGTTGTGATGCCCGGTGCTACCATCAATGCTAGTTCAGTTATTTCCAATCACTGTATTTTGAACACCAATTCATCACTTGACCATGATTGTATTATGAGCAATTTTTCGTCCTTGGGACCCAATTCTGCTGTTGGGGGGAATTGCAATATTGGAGAATTTTCCAAAATAGGAATTGGTGCTTCTGTTTTCCATGGAATTCGTGTTGATAGAAATTGCATCATCGGTGGTGGCAGTTTGGTCAATAAGCACACTGAACCTGACTCAGTCTACTATGGTGTTCCGGCAAGGTTCATTACCACACGGGAATTAGGAGACAGATATCTTTAGTCCTTCTAGTATCAATTGATGGGTTAGATATTGCATTTATAGATTACAAATCCTCAAAAGGTTTTGGGGAGAGGGAGTTAGTCAGTTGAATAAAACCTCACCAAAATCAAACATCAAAAACCGCATAAAATAAGGATTTCTGCACCTCAAATTTGGGGGAGTTACCCCCCCCCCCTGTTTTCAAGATTTCAGTTTGATATTTCTATCCAACTGAGCAATCTGTTCTCCAATTAAGGTGTTCTGTTGTGCGACTTCCAGAAACATCTTCACGAGGACTTTTCGTGCAGTGATTTCATCTGTTGGTTTGGAGTATTCATTACCAAGTGTCACCAGTTTCTTACTGGATGCGTCAATTCGTTTTGAGTGAAGGGTTATATCGATCACTTAGACATTTCGTATCGTGATTGTAGTGTGGTTCTGGTTTTCCTATCCTGGGCAACCTGTTCTACATATTTGTTACGAACCAATCGGCACTCTGTTGGTAATTCCATCCCATCTCTAAATGTTTGGAGATGGTTTGATAGAGAAATTGTTGATAATCAGAATAGGGTGCAACCAGTAGATGGGATGCACGAAGTTTAAGATTGAAGCAGAGGTAAGCATCTACATTGTTGGGGAATGACTCACCCCCTAACAAGGTTATTCCACCGTGACAGATTTTGCCAGATTACGAGGTTGATCTATGTCGCAACCTCTTCGGATGGCGATGTAGTAGGCGAGTAACTGCATAGGGATCGCGCTCAATATAGGGTTAAGTTCGTGTGCAGTTGAGGGCAATTGGATCGTGTGGTCGGCGACGGTGGCGATCGAGTTATCGTTCTCAGTAGCTACCGCGATAATGGTGCCACCACGAGCTTTGACCTCACTAGCAGTGCTCAGCATTTTCTCGTACCGGGGCCCGACTGGCATTAGGGCGACGATAGGCATGTTCTCGTCAATCAATGAGATTGGGCCGTGTTTCATCTCACCACCAGGGTAACCTTCAGCATGGATGTAGCTAATCTCTTTTAGTTTGAGAGCACCCTCCATGGCCAGTGGGAAGTTGACTCCACGACCAAGGTATAAGAAATCGGAGTACTGGAAGAATTGTTCCGCAAGCTTCTCATACTGGGTTGTGTCTACTACGGTTTTACCGAGTAGTTCTGGAAGAAGGGCTACTTCTTTAAGTAAAGTGGCTGCTTTTTCTCTCTCCAGAGTGCCACGCTTTTGCCCGAGGTGCATCGCGAATAGAAATAGCGTTATTAATGAACAGGTGAAGGTTTTGGTTGCCGCTACCCCTATTTCTATTCCCGCTTTCATCAACAAAGTTGAATCTGCGATGCGGGTCGCCTGAGTTCCATCGTAGTTGGTGATAGCGACCTGGTACGCTCCCTTTTCCGCTGCCAGTTCCATCGCAGAGAGAGTGTCCGCTGTCTCTCCGGACTGAGTGATTGAAATAACCAGTGTATTTTGATCAATGACAGGATCACGGTAGCGAAACTCGGAGGAATTGTCAGACTCGGCAGGTATTCTGGCAAACGATTCTATCCACAGCCGACCAACCATTGCAGCATGAAGGCTCGTGCCCATACCCAATAGGACGACACGATTTATCTTGGCAATCTGTACATCAGTAAGTCCAAAGTCCGCTCCATCAACCGTGTTGGTGTCGAAAGAAATCCGGCCACGCATTGCGCTGATGACAGCCTCGGGTTGTTCATGTATCTCTTTCAGCATGAAATGACTGTAATCACCCTTTGCCGCGGTGACTGTGTCAGGAGGAGCTATGGAAGGCGCTTTGGAAACGGACGTGCCGTCAGTCAGGTAATAGTTTGCTCCCGCGGGTGTGATCGATACCATCTCTCCGTCGGAGAGGTATGCGATCTTGCGAGTATAAGGGAGCAGGGCAGGGAGGTCGCTTGAAAGGAACATCTCTTGTTCCCCGTACCCCAAGACTATGCCGCCAGCGTTGCCTAGACGGAAAGCTACTATGTCATCTGCCTGTTGATGCGAAATTACTGAAACAGCATTGGCACCCCGGAGGAGTTGAGCAGTTTTCCCCACGGCCTCGGTGAGAGCATAACCTTCAACGAGGTATTTTTCGATGAGGTGGGGAATACATTCGCTGTCGGTATGAGAGAGGAATTTATGCCCTTCATTTTCTAGGGAAGCACGTAACTCCAAGTAATTTTCAACTATACCGTTGTGAACGACCGCCACGTTACCAGAACAGTCCGTGTGTGGGTGGGCATTCTTGTCTGTAGGAGTACCATGTGTTGCCCAGCGTGTGTGTCCAACTCCAATTTGGCCGATTGGTTCGTTACCGTCAACCTTCTTCTTGAGGGTATGCAGTTTTCCTTCTGCTTTGAAGATATCGATGGAGTCGTCCGGCTTAAGGACGGCTATTCCAGCACTATCATAGCCACGGTGCTCTAGCCGTGAGAGACCGTCCAGTAGGATGGGACTTGCCTGCTTGTTACCCGTGTACCCGACTATTCCACACATTCGTTAGTTCCCAATTTTCCTTGTTTTTACTGTATGTTAGCGGCTACTGACGATAGTTGGCCCAATCCTTAGAGTCAGCCATCTTGCCTGACCCTAGGAGAGATGGGATACACCCCTCTGTGAGTTTCAGGCAACTGTAATGCTATTCGCTCCATTATCATAGTTGTCATAGAGTCAATTATCGCTTGAGTTGGTGTGCCCTCTATCTCTGGTAAGGAAAACGGTCTACCTATCTGGACAGTTAGTTTCCCTGTTGGGTTGAAAATTCGTAACCACGTCCCGAAATGTTCACTACCAGTGATTCCTACAGGGAGTATGGATGCACCAGAACTTAAAGCGAGTTTGGTCACCCCTGACTGGGCTTGTCGCATACCACCTTTCGGGCTACGTGTTCCTTCCGGGAATAGTACGATGCATTGGCCAGAATCTAGTTTACTTAATGCCCACCTGAAGGCACCCAGATCTGTCCTTCCTCTATTTAACGGGTAGGCGCCCCAGTAGCGCAGGAAGATTGCCGCTGGGCCCTTGAATATTTCCTTTTTTGCTAGGAACCAAGTTCGACGTGGAATGCTAGGAGAGAGTACGGCTGGGTCCATGTTACTCATATGGTTGGCTACTACTATAAGTGATCCGAAGGGCGGTACATTTTCCTTTCCTCTCACTTCCCAATCAGCAAACAAGCGAAATGCTCCTTGCTGGAGTAAATTACATATGGAATTGAGGTTTATTGCCACTAGAACTGGTCTCATCTAACCAAAAGAACAGTACTTGGTCTAGTAAGTATATCTACGAAATCTGATACACCCAAGACTAGGCCACAGATTTTACGATCAGGTTTACAACTTCCGTTACCGTCATACCTGTTGTATCTACGATTATAGCGTCACTAGCTGGCTTTAGAGGGGAGTCTGCCCGCTGCGTGTCAATGCTATCACGCTCCTGAAGATCGCTAAGGACCTGCTCGTACGAGAGTCCGGTGCGGTTACCGGTTTCCTCGTAGCGTCGTTGAGCTCGTACCTCTACCGGAGCGTTGAGATAGACCTTGAGAGTTGCATCTGTAAGCACTATGGTCCCTATATCACGCCCGACCATAACAATTGGCCCCTCGCACGCGATTTGTTGTTGTATCCTCACAAGTTCTCGACGCACTCCTGATACCTTAGAGACCTGTGACACCATACGTTCAATACTTGGTTCACGAAGCTGATCTGTGATGTCCTGTCCATCTACGATCAACCTCTCTTCTTTATCTTTCATTAGCAACTGCATCTTTACACTCGTCGCGATTGAAGTCATGTCTGCTGCTGAGGGTGTGCCTGGCCCCCGCTTATTTACAACGTAAGTGATAGCTCGGTACATCAAGCCAGTATCGAGGAACCGAGCACTCAAACTCTTGGCAACAAGCAAACCAACCGTTGTCTTACCAGAGGCTACAGGACCATCAATTGCGATACTAAGGTGATCAGACATCGCTAGAATTATACTCTGGTTGGCGCGATAATCTTGCTAGCTACAATTGCTAGTGGGAGTAGGCATGAATAAAAAA
>JAKUTR010000038.1 GCA_022448725.1 SAR202 cluster bacterium
TAAACGAATCGTAGAAGCATATGGTCCTGAAAGATGCATGTGGGAAAGCGACAGTGGCGGACCAATTTGGATGAATGACCCGGAAACGGAATACCCGGCTGCTATAGGTTTAATAAGAGACCATGCTGACTTCCTAAGACAAGAAGATAAAGACCACATTTTATTCAAAACAGCAGAGAAGATCTTTTTTAGAAAATAGATTTTTTATACCCTCGGAAAATACGAGTAACTGAAACAGTCACTGAGAACGTTATTTACGCGTAAGATTTTACCTATCCACTATGACTGCTTAGAGCAAGCGCATTTATTTTCCAAATAAAAAGAATAGGGGCCCGGCTTTCCAGCCGAGCCCCTATTACTATGGGCTTCTAAAAAACGTCCCGCCGATCTTAGTAGGTCAAACCGGTAAGGAAGCTCTCGCTCTTGAACCTCTTGGACTTGTTACCAGGATGATTCTGGTTATCAATTCCGTCCTCGAAGTAGTATACCTGCTGCTGCATGCCAAGGGCATAGTTGCAGAAACAGTGCTGCGTAGCATTCCTGAAGTTGTTCCTCTTAAGGAAGATCGTGCGCGGCACGAAGTTAACGGTGGTGATCCAGTAGTTCTGCTCAACAGCCTCTATAAAGATCGCCTTACCATTATCTATATGCCTAGGATCGTTAGGGGCATAGTCGATGCCCTCTTCATGAAGGTCCCAGATCCTCTTCCAACCACCGGTCGGGTCTGCTGCCCACGTGTCTGCAGGAGCAGTCGGGAGATAACTGGCATCTGCGACACCAGGCATCATCGGTGGGAATTCGGTCTCAGCTCCTCCACCAGCACCTCTGGATACATACCAGCAACCTATGAGAGCTGCCTGGTTTGAACCACAGTACGTCGGGAAGACTCCATACGGGTCACCAGGACTACCACTGCTAAGAGTTAGGTATTCCTTGTTAGCTCGTACAGTTGTCTGGAACTGCGAATCAGGCTTGAAGTCGAAACCGATACCGATACCTGCCAGGTTCTCCTGGAAGATAAGTGCCGGGTTGTCAGTCCTGTCCGCTCGGCGAAGGTCCGTGCTCGTACCGGCGAATAACTCTATGTTGCCATCGCCATCGAGTCTGTTTCGAATACCATCACCGTCTGTGTCTGTTATCCCTAGAGCATCAAGCATAGTGTTAGCTTTTGCAGGATCGAAATCCGTGTAAAGCTGCGTATACTCGTCGCCAGGATAGTAGATGTTGCTCGGGTGGGGAACCATCGTGTGGATGGTGCCTAGTCCGAGGTTACTGGTCTGGTTGAGTGCATCTCGGTCGATCGCGTAAGCAACCGCCTGTCTCCACTCTTTAGTCCTGATCCATCGACCAATTTCAGCATCTTCGTTATAGGTCTGGTTGAAGTTGGCAATGCCCTTCGCACCTTGACCCATCCAACCGTAAATGCTGTAGTCACCCTTTTCCATGTTGGCCTGGTACATTGGGAGCTCATTTACTGTATAGCCCCAACCCTGTCCATCGCTCTCACCAGCCATTGCACGGAAAGTTGCAACTTCTTGGCTCTCAAATCGAATGTGATGCTGTGCATCGTAGTAAGGAAGCTGGTTACCGACTGGGTCGAATGCATAGAAGAATGGGTTCGCCACTAAGTATGCTTCCGGCTTGTCGTTACTGCCGCCTCGTGTAAGCGCTGCCTCACCGGCCCATGGGACATCGGTCTGGACATCACTGAATACGCTTACGTGGTGACCGTGTAGCTCTGTCCAGGCGGCGAATCCGCCCTCTTCCATCCATGCCTCGATCTGGTCGTGGTCACCGTACATAGGATGGTACTTAGACAGATGGAACTTCTGTGCTGTCCAGCAGTAGTTGTTGCAGCGTGTGCTCTTTGTCTGGTGGGCTCCGTTGTGGAATCCCCAGCGAGGGCTGGTCCAGGTCAAAGACCAAGTCTGGTCATCTATTGCCGTGTAGTCAGGAAGCTCACCCGTTACTTAGTCGTGGTACTGGTTCTCAGGGTAGCAACGCTTGTAGACCTCTGGGAACCTTGCACGCCAGGCAACACTGTCGCCCTTCTTAATGTCAAAGTTCAGGTCGTCCCATGCATAACTGACGTGATCAATTGTGTGAACAACACCAGTCGCAGGGTCATAGGAATTCGGGTTGTACCAGCGCATACCTTCACGCATGGTATGTGTCCAGGTCGTCCCATCCTCGCTGACTTCAGCGTCCTTGCACATCCAAGGAACCTGGGTTACCTGGTCGTTGTCATGGTACGTACAATGCGAATATGCCCACTGGCCGTAGTCTAAGACCCAGCCACCGAGACCTGCTCGCCAGGTACCGCCATAAACACCAATCTCATCCTGTACGTCGACGATGACTCTGTCATCTACGACGGCACTCCGCTCAGCTAGAGGGAGTAGTGATCCGGCTGCCACCATCTCAGCGAACTTCGGGTTCTCTTGATAGGTAGCCGGCTTAGGACCTGAGAAGATCTTGCTTCGCACCTCACCAGGTGTGATCTTCGCTGGTACGTACCAGTCACCACCGAAATCGGCGGACGTCCGGCCGTATATGTCCTTATCAGAAGACGCTGCAGGCTTGGCAGGAGTTGTTGCAGCTGCAGGAGCAGGTGAACGCTCCGCCTCCTCAGCAGCTGCAGGCTCTGCAGCAGCAGCGGGGGCCGCCTCTTCTTCAGTAGCCTCTGGTTCAGCGGCCGCAGCAGGGGCCTCTTCCTCAGCAGCTGCAGGTGCAGCAGATGAAGATGAGGAACTTGCAGCAGGCGCAGGAGCGGATGTATCCGCTTCCTCCTCCGCAGCTCCACAGGCAAACGCGCCAACCGCAGCCAAGGATATTACCAAGACCACGATCAATCGTATGTCAACTATTCTACGCCACATAGGTTGCTCTCCCTCCTTCAGGGATTTTCAGTCGCATGAAGTTATATCATTTCAAATATTGAGTGTCAACCCCTTAGAGTATCTATCGAATAACCAATTATTACCAATAGACAGATTCTGTGCCATATGGGAATAGATGTATTTTGCTGAAAAACCATGAGTGCTCCAAGAGATAAATTATATATTTACATAAAGCCCTAACACTGTATACGGAATGATTGGTTAATTTTGTTGAGTCATCTCCTACCGAATTGCAAAGTCCATTCTCTTTCCCCTTTCTGTCTGTTTGAACCGACAATTTTGTAGCCCAGTACATAGTTCCCTATCTGCCAGGCTTTTACCTTTTTAGATTTTTTCTAAACTAGTACTTTTAGTATATCGCGCGCGCGTAGTGAGGGGCGACATACTATAAGATACCCCAATGTACGCGATTATGAAAAACAAATCAGTCAATTAGACAGAACCCACGTAAATAAATTTTCATAACACCTACATAATAAATCAACATGCTTCAGACTACTGACACTTGACATCTAGATTACGCTTCGCCTACATTATACGTAAGGAAATTACATGAAAGGCAGAGCCATGGACAGTGACAATACAAATAATAAAAAGATATCTGAAAGAATAGAAACCATAGTTGGTGAAGCCAAAGAGGTGGCAGCTGGTGCAATCCGTATGTCTGGCAATGAGGTAGAGTCATTAGGAGGTAATCTTAGGGAAGCAATTAAGAAATCATTGTCGGCCCGAGAAAACGTAGTAATGGTCAGGTTAAACAAAAGTAGTCTCTCAAAGATAGACGAACTGGTTGAGGCCGGGTTGGTTAATAGCAGATCGGAAGCGGCAGCATTATTAATAAGTGACGGCATTAAAGCTCGAACAAAATTATTTGAACGCATATCGGAAAAGATTGATGAAATACGAAAAGCCAAATTAGACCTGAAGAACCTATTGAATGATACTGAATGAAATAAGTATGATTAACTGAATGGATTGTCACCTATTCGAACAGACTAATTCCAACCTTGTGGCCTTCTTAAACATACCAGTACACAAAAATATATTGACTTTCATGTATATAAATAGGAGTGTATGATTTGTCGCACTTTCACCTACG
Source organism: SAR202 cluster bacterium (assembly GCA_022448725.1). Taxonomy (GTDB): domain Bacteria; phylum Chloroflexota; class Dehalococcoidia; order Lucifugimonadales; family VXLM01; genus VXLM01. The sequence continues at coordinate 4,000 of JAKUTR010000038.1, forward strand.
TTGCACTACGTGTGGCAACACGCACACACCAGATATGGTAACCATGTCATGTGCCAACTGCTCAGACCCACTAGAGATTTCATATCATCAGGAAACTCTAAATAAATCAAAGATCCCTATGCCCTTCAAATCCAATGATAGTACTGTTTCTATAGGTGAAGGACGTACACCTATCGTAAGCCTGTCAACAATCGGGAAATACTTAGGACGCAATCATGTTTTTGGAACTTTAGAATATTTAAACCCTACAGGATCATTTAAGGATCGAGGGACAGCGGTAATGCTAAACGTAGCTGCTGAATTCGGAACTAGAGAAATAGTGGAGGATTCGTCCGGAAATGCAGGAGCATCTGTAGCTGCATATGCATCGAAACACAGTATGAAAGCTCACATATTTGTTCCTGATTCGGCTCCTGCGGCTAAACTTCAACAGATAATAGCCTACGGAGCTGAAGTCCATCCTATAGGTGGGCATAGACAAAATACAACAACTGCCGCAATTAAATTCTGCAAGGATCAAAATATAGTTTACACATCACACAACCTAAGTCCTTATTTCTTAGAGGGTACCAAAACTTACGCTTACGAAATAGTTGCCAGAAATAAACAAATTCCTGACCACATCGTCTTTCCTGTTGGCAATGGATCTCTCTTAATCGGTGCGTGGATCGGATTCAGTGAACTGGCTAAATTTGGGTCATTGAAAAAAATTCCTAGACTACACTGTGTTCAGCCACAAGCAGTAATGCCTATAGTGGCAAAATACCGTGGCGAAAACTGGGATCCTGGAGATGCTAAGCATACCATCGCCGGAGGCATTTCAGTCACACATCCGCCTCGCTATAAAAGGATTCTGGACATCATTAACGAGTCGAATGGCACAGCTGTAGCTGTAAACGACCCAAATATACTTGAGTGGAGAACTAAGTTAGCACATTTAGAAGGTATATATGCCGAACCAACATCAGCCGCTGCATTCGCAGGCCTAGAGCAACTTGCCCACACCGAAACTATTAAAGAAAACGAAACTGTCTTGATACCAATAACCGGATTTGGCCTAAAAGATGCAGCATTATGAATTGAGGTGAATATTGAAACTCAGAACGCCCCATAATGAATCCTATATCATCCATTTACCTTATGTTCATACTGTGCACGTCCATACTCATAAGCCGTAGCATCCTGTGCACTGAACCTTGATTCCGGCTTTCTTACCGTTTTTAGTAGATGCACACTCTCAAGGTTTTGCCATTTGGCAGCCAAGGCACCCTGATTTCTTGGAGGACCTAAATTATTGATTTTAGTCAATATTTCGCTCCAGTCAAAAGCATCCCATCCTGAAAACTC
>JAKUTR010000039.1 GCA_022448725.1 SAR202 cluster bacterium
AAGAGTATAGGACATGACATCGAGGCATGGGTTAGTGGAGGGCTTGTTGACACGATTGTCGCGATGCCGGTCGGTGGCGATTTCTCTAGTGAGACAACACGTCTCAAAGAACTTGTGGAACTGGCAGATGCTGGCAGTGTCCCCGTGATCGTCGGACTCGACAGCGTTGGTTCCGACCAAACAGCCTTAACACATCGTGCAGCAGCTGTTAACGCTTACGCTGCAGGTGCACAAGGGGTAATGTACCACCGGTACTATCCGCCGCCACGACTTTATCCTTACTCCAACGATGACTACGCACGACTACGGTACTTAGCGTACCCGGACATAATGGCTCATAAGGATAAGACCTTTTACGTTGGACCGGGCATGGATCGTCGTAGCGCCATCTCGTTTGGACTGCAAGAGCAGCTCCCACAGGAACTGAGCGTAGGCAAGCGGAGCGGAGATGTAACTATAGACGTCTGGGAAGATATCGCCACTAAAGCACAGGACGGTGAACTATGGCGTTGCGAACTTCGCATCATGCTGGAAGGAATGCTGCACCAAGACAAAGTAAAGGTATTTTGGAATGAACAAAAAGTACCAGAGGATAAAATCCGTAAGGCAGACCGTGTCTTTCAGATGAGGGAGACTTCGCGTGCAAGAGGCTATCGACTACACATCGACCTGCGGCAAGTATCACTCCCTTTGATGGGCACAAATAAGCTACGCGTTGATTTGATAAAGAAAGATGAGAAACTAATCACGCCTATCAAGGTTAGTGACGTAGACATCGCCGTTGAATACCTCCCGGGCCGGAACCAATTGCGTGATGCTGAGACCTATGAAGGAGCTTCCATCCCTTTTACGCCTTAGGTACAACAAAAACTAAACCGCCTGCAGTTGCTAACTGATGACGCTAGCAGGAAAACAACATAAATGACGCTGAGGGGTAGAAGTCCATAGGTACCGCCAACCAAGACGGAGCGCCCACGCATCGGCTAGATAATGGACGCCCCGCAAGTGCAGGCCCAACTTATTCCCGCCATGTAGCAGCCGCTACGCAGCCGGTTCACCAAGGGGAAAAAATAAACCCCTCAGACGTAGGCCTACCTGCATTATCGGAGAACTCAGGCGACATAGCAAAGAAAGGAATGCAGATGAAAATTGATGGACATAGAGACAATTACGAAGGTACCCAGATCAAGAAGCACAAAGATGATGGTGGTGTCTTTGAGCTTATACCCTTCAGCGTCATCAGTACCTAGAAGGTCTTTGAAACCAGTTCTCGATTTTTGTGGTGAACCACCACTTGGCTCTTCCTGATGACGACAGAAGAACAGCAACGGCAACAACAAGGATCAAAATAATCGACACCGCAAACAAGCCTAAGGCCAACACTATCAAGGCAATATTCATATCCGGATTGTACAAGACTAACGGACTGTAACGTCTCAATAGCCTCTATTCGACGATTGCTTCTCTGATGCTTGCTATCTGCCTTCCAGAAATTCCAATCGCGATCGCGTACTGTTCAGCGCCCCCGTATTGTTGTTCGATATGACGCAGGGTCCCCTCCATGACTTTGGGGGGACATGCCAGGTCTCTGTAGTCTTCCCACTTCATGTCCGAGACATCGATGCCACGTTCGGCCTCGTTAGCAATATGTCTGGATAAAAGATACTTGCCTGTGATGGCGTAGTCCTCGACGATCGTTTCGTTAGGCACGCCTGCGATTCCGAGTACAAGCGCGGCAATCACTCCGGTACGGTCCTTACCTCCGTTGCAATGAAAAAGGGCTGGCAGGGCGCTAGGCGTCGCTAGGGTCGCCAGCGTTTCATAGAACTGGCCTTTCCGGAAGTCGAGCCACATGCAGTAGGACAGTATCTTCCGCTCGATGCCTTCCACAGACTCAATCTTTTGGAAGGCATCGAGAATCTCTTGCGATGAATGTGCCATCTCGCTAAGGGGAATATCCCCCTTCAAGTTCTGGTGGGTGTACCTCACATCCTCCGACGTCGAGAATGGGTTCGGTGAGCGCAGCATTGAAACGGTCTGTCTCAGATCAATCACCGTACGGACCCCGTAATCGACCAGCGCTCTCTGGCCATGTAGGGTTAGCTTCTCTAGGTTGTCGGCCCGGAGCATCGTCTTCCAGCGTGTCGTTCGCCCATCGACGGTCTGGTATCCGCCGAGATCGCGGATGTTGCGTGTTCCTTCAAGTTGTAGATGTCGGCTTTTATCAAGATTTGCGGTCATGTGTTGCCTCTTCAGAACTCGGGTACTATTTCCCAAAAATCAGCATGTGCCGATATTGGATCCTCAGGAGGAGCCCACCCAGCAGGTGGGCTCCTCCTGAGGACCTCCTGTTCTTAAAAATTCAATGTGCGAGTCGTAGAATTCCTCTTTGTATTAGATAAACTACTGGCATGAACATTGTCCCACAACCCATGAAGGACAGCCCATGAAAATTAGCAACACTTCTCTAATCGGCATTGGTAATACACCACTTGTTAAACTGAATAATATTGTTCCCAAGCATTCCGCTGAAGTTTGGGTGAAACTAGAAGGCGTTAATCCTACAGGGTCATACAAAGACCGTATGGCAGTATCAGTTCTTAGCAAAGCTATGGAACGCGGTGATATCAAACGTGGTGACAACATTGTCGAATATACCGGAGGAAGTACTGGAACATCTTTAGCTTTTGTATCAGCAGTCCTTGGATTAACATTTACAGCGGTATTTTCAGATGCATTCTCAAAAAGTAAACAACAGTCTATGGAAGCCTTTGGCGCAAAAGTAATAGTAGAAAAAAGTGAAAACGGCTCCATAACTCCAGATTTAATAAAAAGAATGAGAGATAAAGCCTACAAATTAGCGAGAACCCCGGGAACATACTACGTTGACCAATTTGCATCTCCTGACGTGCGCGCCGGATTCAAACCGTTGGGGATAGAAATCGCGAAAGAAATTGATGGCCCTATTGATGTTTTCTGCGCTGCTGTCGGTACTGGAGGAGCATTGATGGGGACATATGATGGATTAATAGATTCAAATTTACATCCAGATTTAATAGCGCTTGAGCCTTTACAATCCCCTCTACTGACTACAGGAACGGGTGGGCCACACAAAGTCGAAGGAATTGGAGTTGGATTTGAGCCTCCATTTCTAGATAAGAATAAGTTGAAAGCAATCAGGGCAGTAGATCAGGAAGATGCTTTCAAAATGTGCCGACTGCTTGCTGAAAAAGAAGGTATCTGGGGTGGAGGATCGACAGGCCTTAATGTTGTAGCAGCAATCAAAATCGCAGAAGAAATCGGCCCAGGAAAACGTGTTCTCACCCTGAATTGCGATAATGGCATCAAATACCTAGGCAGTCATATATATGCTTGAAGCACCATCGGTTGATCAAGTCAGAGATTCAGGAATTCCAAATATACTTCTAATGCTTCGTTAGAAGTTCCTGCTAGCAAGAAAAGTTTTCGACAAGCTGATTAAACGTAATTATGATCGCTGTCGAATCCGCGCCACTCACTATGAGAGAAAAACTGGATGATTTTGCAGTGCAATCCCATCCTCCAATTAAGCCTCCTCCAACTGCAGTGCCATCTGAATTGGTCGAAACAAACCCACCAAATCTTCCGGGCATGCTGTCCACAACTATGTCTCCTTCACTGGACGTAGAGAAAGTAATCGATGGGCTCATACCCGATAACAAGCTAAGCGCACTAGCTACAGACTGTTGGGGTTGAACATCGGTGGATGAGGGTTGCCAATAGAGAATTACGCTTGCGCCGTTGTAACTGAAAGTGAGTAAGCCTTGAGAATCATCGGGGACGGACTTCGTAAAGCCTGAAACATTGAGTCCTGTAGATTCAAAGTCAGTGTATGGGTCAAGTTTGAGGGCAAAACCCTGCGCCTGGTAAACGGTGTTTAATGCCGGTATTGCCGTCGGTACCACCGTGGACTGAATAGAAACCGTAGACCGGGGTGTTCGCGTTGGTACAGTTGAAACCGTGTCAGCCTGGGCCACCTCAGCCACAGGTTCGACATCGGATTCCGACTGGGAGGTGTCACCACAACCGGTTAGTGCCAGAGCAAGTGCTCCCATTAACGTGATCAGTGAGATGTACCTGCTGTTACGCGACATGGGATCCCTTTTGGTTCAGCACTTTTGAGTGGCCTCTAATCCCGCTATTGATGGCACTTTTTGTATTTTTTGCCGCTGCCACAGGGACATTTTTCATTGCGCCCCACCTTACGCCCCTGAGTCGTAGTATCGAATCGGCGTTGTGCTGCCGACCGTGCCACGCACTGTGCACAAGTACAGGCCGATTCGTGATCTTCATACCAATTCGCTCGTTCCTTACCTATTACCATCGGTTCTCCATCAATCCATGTTAACCGTTATCGCTTATTTATGTGATGCTGTTTTACTCTTTAGTCCTCTCCTGCCGCTACGAGTGACGTGCTGCATCAGAATAGAAAGACAAATTTAAACCCGATAGTGTAAACTCACCGTCGGCCTAGGGTGTCTAACGAAGTGCGGAGATTAACCGGTATAACTTAACGAAGTGCGGATATTAACCGACAGAGATTACGAATGGAGTAGGTTATGAAACTATCTAGGACGATTGTTTTGTTACTGGTCGCAAGCGGGTTGGCTTTTTTGTCAGTCGCATGCAGTAGCGAAAGCCAGACGGTGCAGATCGGAATGCTGAGCCCTCAGACGGGCCCTATAGCACAGTTCGCACCTGGGTTCGAGGATGCGGCGGACATAGCCATATCGGAACTCAACGAGACCCATGACGGGGATTTCACCTTCGAACTGATTGTGCTCGACTCTGGCTGTGATGGTACGCAAGCAGCGACAGCTGCCCAAACCCTGGTTGACAGCGGAGTGTCTGTGATCGTCGGAGCCGCCTGTTCGGGCGCTACTCTTGGTGCAATTGCGGTTGCCGCCCCGGCAGGAGTCCCGATGGTGTCATACGCTAGCACCGCCCCCGGAGTCACTACTGCTGATGATAATGGGCACCTCTTCCGAGTTGTCCCAAGTGATGCTCAGCAGGCTGTTGCCCTAGTTGCAGTGGCAGCAGCTGCAGGTGCAAAAAACCCTGCCGTTTTGTATATGACAAACGACTATGGTTCAGGACTCGGGGATAACTTTGCATCCAACTGGTCTGGAGACGTCTGCACACAGGCAGCATACGATCCTGCTGAAGGTGCCTACGATGCGTCAAGCCTGGCACAATCCGTCATAGATGGCGGTTGTGATTCAGTTCTCCT
>JAKUTR010000004.1 GCA_022448725.1 SAR202 cluster bacterium
GAGCACACTTCGAGGGTTGATGCGTACAACTCCGGAGCAGCTCCTCGAGAAACACACCCAGGGTAAAAAGCATACCTCATCGCTTATCCTCTACTCTGTTAAAGATACACCGCACGTTCGACATTCCAGGGTTTTTCTGATGCATGATCGGTGGCCGTTTACCAGCAAGCTGTGAACGTACACCTACAGGGATCAACTTTATCATCTCTTTCACATTGAACATTCCAAATGTCTGAATCGGAAGCTGCAATTCATCAACTCGCCCACTATGTCTAACCATCCGGGTAAAGGCCTCAGCATGCCGAGCTCCGTATGTCTCGGTATGACCCGCATCAATAACCTTTTCACGTAATGACATGATCCGCCCCATAGGATCGACACCTTTCGGACAAACCTCCACGCACATCATGCATCGAGTACAGTCCCAGACACCTCCGCTTTCATTTAATTCATCGAGCCGACTTTCATCGGCATCGTCTCTGGGGTCGGCAACAAAACGATATGATTTCGCTAGCGCCGCAGGACCAAGAAAATTACGGTCTACCTCAAGAACTGTACAGTCAGAAACACAGGCGCCACACATAATGCAGCCCATAACACCAGCCAGATGTACCATGTCATCGTTTGGAGCGATATATTCGCTCTCTGGCTCTTCGCCTTCCGGTTGAAGCCATGGTTCAACCGCACGAACTTTGTCCCAAAATATATCGAACTCAACGACCAGGTCCTTGATCAGACCCATATTACCAGCTGGTTCGATGTCTACCCGGCCACCTTCAAGAACCACATCAGTAAGTTTTGTATTGCATGCCAGGATTGCTTGTCCGTTTACTCGCATCGAACACGAACCACATATCGCACTGCGGCAAGAACACCTCAATGCAAGGCTACCATCCACCTCTTCCCGAACCTTGATCAACCCATCGAGAACTGTAGCATTCTCATCAACATCCACACTATATTCTTGATCGTACGGTACAGGCTGATCAGAGTCCGGATCATATCTTCTAACATTTAAGGTTACTTGCATGCGTTGATTCTCTCGTTAAATTAATAGTCTTGATTCAATATGACCTAACCTGTGGTTCCCATTGGGTAATCGTCACATCTTGATAGGTAACGTCAGGCTGTCCATTCTCGTCCTTGGCTATCAGGATGTGCTTCAGCCAGTTCGAGTCATCACGATCAGGCATGTCAGTACGGGTGTGGGCCCCACGACTCTCCTTACGCTCAAGGGCGCCTAGGATAATTGCTTCAGCACAGTCGAGCATAAACCCTAGTTCAAGAGTAAAAATTAAGTTGGTATTGAAGGTCTTCCCTTTATCGTGGACAATTACTCTATCGTATCTAGTCTTCAACCCCTTTAGTTCCTCCAGTGCTGTCTCCATACCTTGCTGATCACGATACACGGCTAGGTGTGTATTCATCGCCTCTCCAAGGTCTAACCGAATCTTCCCGAACAACTCACCGCCACCATTACGGTTAAGCATCTCTTGAAGACGATTCCGCTCTCGCTCGGCATACTGATCAGTAATCGCATCGCTGTGCTGCCTTGACCTGACGACGTTGGAGGCGTGGTCGCCAGCTCGACGGCCAAACACAAGTGTGTCTAGAAGCGAATTCGCCCCTAGACGGTTGCCACCATGCACACTTACACAGGCAGTCTCCCCTGCAGCGTAAAGTCCCATGATGTTAGTGAGCCCATTCACATCAGTTTTGATTCCACCCATCTGGTAGTGCATCCCTGGCCTGATGGGTACAGGTTCATGAACCATATCAACGTTCGCAAAATCGATGCCTAGCTGGCGTATCTGGCTTAGTTTTTCGTTGATGAGTGTTTCACCAATATGCCGTACGTCAAGCAGAACACAACCATCAATACCCCTGCCTTCGTTAATTTCGGTTTGCTCTGAGCGGGAGACCACATCACGTGAAGCAAGCTCAAGCATGTTGGGGGCATACTCTTGCATGAAGCGATCACCTTCTGAATTTAGTAAATAGGCACCTTCCCCACGAGCTGCTTCCGAAAGGAGTGCTCCGTTGGCCTTAAGAGTCGTTGGATGATATTGCACCATCTCCATATCCATCAGAGGGGCCCCATTCTCGTAAGCAAGGGCCATCCCGTCCCCAGTGCAGATAAGTGCATTGGTACTCGGCTCAAAGACGCGACCGAGACCTCCTGTAGCTAAAATTACAGCCTTAGCCCGGATAGCATGTACCTCACCCGAGCGTATCTCCATAACAACAGCCCCATGACATTCACCGTCCTCCACGATGAGAGACAAGACAAACCATTCTTCGTAGACACGAGCTCCAATCTTGAGAATCTGCTCATGAAGCACATGGAGAAGAGCTTGACCTGTAAAATCCGCTACAAAAAAAGTCCTTGCCTGCCGCTGACCACCGAACGAGCGAACTCCTAGTTTACCTTCTTCATCACGGTTGAAAATCACTCCCATGTGTTCCATGGAAATAACTTCTGATCCCGCCTCGCGGCACATGATTTCAATAGCATCCTGATCACCAAGATAGTCGCTACCCTTAATGGTGTCGTAGGCATGATCTTCCCAGTCATCACCACGGTCTGTAAGAGCGGCGTTAATGCCTCCCTGGGCGGCATTGGAATGACTCCGAACTGGGTATACCTTGCTAACGATCGCTACGTCTGCACCACTTTGACTAGCGGTATATGCAGCACGCATCCCCGCTAGACCTGCTCCTATTACAAGAATGTCGTGGTCGAACAAAACTAATTAACCTCAAAAATGGGTTGTGAAAAATATATCACAGACACAGTCACCCCCTTACCCGATTACCCAGATATATCATTATCGGAAACAGATCAGCTACGAGGTCTTCGGAGGCTCGTGAATCCCGGCATTCGGGTCGTGGGGGTTACCGCCAAAGAATAGGTACGCAAAGTCCACATCTCCAGTATTTTCCGTGTAATGTTTCAAGCCTGGGGGTGTGTAGATCCAAGCACCAGGCCCCACTTCCCTCTCTTCATCCCCTACCCTCATGATTCCATGTCCATGAATAACATAGTAGTACATAGGAGTCTGATGTTCATGAGACTCATAAATACCTCCGGGCTTGAAGGAATTCACGCCAAGTAGTCTATCGTAAGTCTCACTACCTGGTAGACGATCTATTAATCCTCCCATTTTTACGGCGCCGTAGTGGCTACCATCTACCGCTACAAGGGTATGGTTATTGGATTCTTCCTTAAACTTCATCCATTCGTCTTCGGTAAAAATGTATTGAGGCATGAGAACTCCCGAATATATAGATTAAGCGTCAGCTAATGTCTCATGAACTTGGCAAAGCGTCCAGTACATTAAGCGAATAAGCCGCTGTAGATGGCAAAGGGATTTATGACTTCTCACTTTGAAAGATCGGTTCGTGGTTCAAATCAAGGCGCATACAAGGAATTCCAAAAGAAAATGTACTGCCCTCACCCTCAACACTTTTTACCTCAACTTCTCCACCGTGGGCCTGCACAATGTGTTTGACAATAGCTAACCCAAGACCACTTCCCTCCTCACGTCGAGATCGATCAGCCTTGTAAAACCTCTCGAAAACGTGCGGCAGATGTTCAACTGGGATACCGATACCTGAGTCTTTCACATGGACATAGAACATTCCATCTACCCTAACCGCTTCAACTACAACGGTCCCGTTTTCCCCAGTAAATCTTAACGCGTTCTCAAGAAGATTCACGAGCACTTGCCTCAGGCGTCCCTGATCAGCGATTAGGTACTTATCAACCCTTTGTTTACGTACCTCCAAATTAATCCCAAGAACCGATGCCCTCTCCTTGTAACTTGCTACCACATTTTCAAGAAGCAAGTTCATGTCCATTTTCTGGGGTGAGATTACGTCACGGCCTTGTTGCAGCTTAGCAAGATCAAGGAGATCCTCAACAAGCGCTGTCATACGATCAACTTCACCCCGGATGCGTCCAATAAAATCTGTTGTTGTCACGCGATCATCTGAGAATTCCTCAAGGGTTTCTGCCATCGCTTTAATAGAAGCAATCGGGCTGCGCAGTTCGTGAGACACATTCGCTACAAACTCCCGACGGGTGGCCTCAAGTTCCTTGGCAACCGTTCTATCATGCATGGTGAAAAGCACACCAGCTGCACCGTCGCTCAACGGCGTCGCAAAGCCAATAATTGACCGACGGCTATGAAGTAGATCTACCTCTACGGACACCTGATGCCGTTTGCCTAAACATTCTTTCATTAAGTTCTGGATCTCGTGGTCTCGGACAGCTTCATTGAACCTCATCCCAACAGGGGAGGGAGTCGATAGTTCTAGCAGCTTACGGGCCGAGGGATTCAGCAGTTCAATCCGGTTGTCACCGTCAACTACAATGACAGCATCAGTCATCGTGTCTAGGATAGAGGTCAAGTGTTGACTCTTCTTACCCTGCTCGTCGAACATTCCTCTCACAGAGTGGGCCATTTGATTGAGTGCATGGGCCAGTTCTTGCGTTTCTTCACCGTGGAGCGCAGCCGGGGTTAATTCGAAATGCCCACGAACGAGTTGCTGAGTGGCTTCAGTTATTAAATCTGACGACCGTGATATAAGTCGTGAGCTTAACAATAACGCCCACATGGCTAACAGAGTAACTATCACTGAAGTTCCGAGAAGGAGGAGCAGTATCGAAAACTGACCGGGATCGATATCACTCAGTACAAAGGTGACGTAATATGCAAGGCCCACAACTATAACTACGAGCCACAAGCCACATGCCAATACGATGTTCCGTACCAACCGGGAAGATCTCATCAATCCTCAAACCTATACCCGATACCTCGAACCGTAATAATCCTCTTCGGACGGTGCGGATATGTCTCAATCTTTTGTCTAAGCCATCGAATATGTACATCGACAGTCCGATGATCTCCAACATAGTTCTTTCCCCATATGCTATCGAGAATCTGGTCCCGAGTGAGAGCTTTCCCCGGATTTTCCATTAGCAGTGTAAGCAGAGCAAATTCTTTCGGCCTCATATCAACCTGCTTGTCGTTAAGAGTTACGCTATGACGGTCAATCTCCAACATAAGAGTGTTGGAAGTGAGCACACGAGGTGCCAAATTAGCTTCACGACCCATCCGTGCTCTTCGTAGCATCGCTCTGACACGAGCTAACAGTTCCCTCATACTGAACGGTTTAGTCATGTAGTCGTCTGCCCCAATCTCAAGACCAATTACTCGATCGATCTCCTCCACCTTGGCTGTAAGCATCAGAATTGGGACATCACTGTCCTGTCGAAGAATCCGACAGAGTTCCAAACCATCTAGTTCTGGGAGCATGACATCCAGAATAATTAGATCGAAAATAGGTTGTCTACCCAAGTCAAGACCAGTCGCCCCATCAGTCGCCGTGAAAACTTCATATCCATCTCGTTCCAAGGCATACTTAACCGCGGCCAATAAATTTTCTTCGTCCTCGACAATCAGTACAGAGTTCGGCAAATCCTACTCCCAGTTGAGTGTGACTCGAGTCATAGTACTATGCCATAGAACAGTACTTGATTCTTATGACCAACTACTTAGCTGACAAAACTGGCGTGGTGATAACCAATCATTTTGGTCTCGAAAGATTTGCCAAATATTTTGGACTTTCAAGAAGTTGTTTTGCTAACATTACCTTAGAAGCGGGCAACTCATAAGGATGTGGCTCGGTACAGGAGGTCATCAATGGCATCCCATAACTACAGTTTCAAGAGTTTCTCAGACAACGACTTCTATAGCGAACAGAACGCCGACTTAGTCGATATGGCTGAGGTAGGCTCAGGCCAGCGTATCATTGACCTCGCATGCGGCACCGGTGGGGTTACAAAAATTATCGCCGCTCGCCTGAAGGATGCAAAAGACTCCGTGGTCATAGGTATTGACCACTCAGCATCAGCCCTCAAACAAGCCGTTGAGGAACTTAACGACAAGACCAGCACAGTAGTTGAGTTCGTACAGAGCCGAATGGAGGACATCTCTGATTCTGTCAAGGAGAGAGCCGATACAGTCATACTATGTAATGCTATCCACTACATCCCTGACAAAGATTCTCTGCTGACTGAGATTTTCAATACCTTGAAACCCGGAGGTAAGCTCGCTTTCAATACCACTTTCTTCGAAGGAGCACACCCTCAAGAGACTCAAACGTACTATCGGAAATGGATGCTTAAGGCCACTCGCGCTTTAAGGAATGATTTTGGCTTAAGACCATCCAAGGAGAATAAAGTCCAAGCAAGGAAACAACTTACCCCTGAGGATTACAAAGAACTCTTAGAGAGACACGGATTCAAGATCATCAAACAAAACATCTCAACCGTTAAGTTCACTCGGGCTGGTTTCCTGGATATCAGTACCTTCTCCGACTTTATTGAAGGAACAATGCCAGGCGTACCCTTCGAAAAAGCCAGTGCGGCGTTGCAGAAAGGTGTGAACCAAGCGTTCGAGGAGATGAAAGTGGAGTGGATTCCTCGTAACTGGTTAGATATTGTCGCAGTTAGGATATAGTTACTTCCTGAACACCACTGCCTAAAGATTAGCAGCAAGAGTTCTTAGGTGCGATAAAGGCCAGGTTATACGAACTTATATCTACCCAAGTTGTGCCCAGAACAGCTATGCGGAGCATGCCACAACAGGTAGGTCAACCAACGGTTCTCAACCAGTTCTAAGGATTGTTCTTTCCGTATACGAAATCATTCTCAAACAGTTCAACCATTTTCGCATCCATCCGCATTTTGTGATATGCCCGTCGGGCGGGTTGATTATTCTCTAACGCCCAGAATCGCAGACCACAACATGTAGGATCAGCCTTTGCCCGGTCATATATCCATCTGTGCATAATTGAGTAAACACCTTGTCGCCTCCACTCGGGTGCCACATACACATTTTCGAATAGCCAGAAGTTGCTGTTCCGATACACGCTCCACTCAGTTGCAACATGAATACGTCCTATGATCTTACCTTGAGACTCAGCAAGGACCTCACAACCCTTAGATTGATCAGTAAGCAGTGTCTTCAAGCCCGCTCGCATCTGGTTCAAATCACGGCTTAAATCCACGTTATTATCAATATATAACTCCACCATTTGTTCCAGGTCATTGATGGTAGCAATCCGCATCGTGATCATCCTTCACCTCATAGGATTCAGAAAATAAAATGTCCCTTAACTTTAGCGTGAGATACTTCGATCGGCTAGATCACACCCCCCCCCGAGAATGTTCCAACTCGTTGCCGACCCGGTAGCAACCTCCGATACTTGCACCAATTAAAAAGGGGTACTCATGAACCTTCACAACACCTTGGCGTCTATTGAGCTAAACACGATTCAAACGATAGCAGGAAAAGGGGTTTACGAAGGTAAGCCAGCCAAAGAGACGGATGCGGGGTGGCCACTAGGTATCTGCAGATCAAATAGTACAGGCGAGTTGATCGTTATTGACTATCACTTCCATATGATATGGCGAATTGACGCAGCCGATGTCGCCTACCGGGTCGCTGGTACTGGCGTACCTGGGTACACGGGTGACGGGGGACCCGCACTTGAAGCTCAGCTCAATTGTCCCCACGACCTGACTCAGGATAAAGAGGGCAACCTCTACTTTTCAGATTTGGGTAACCAAGTCTATCGGCGCATTGACGCTCACACTGGGGTCATCACAACCATCGCCGGATCAGGGAAAATCGGACGAGGAGGGGATGGAGGCTTAGCCATTGATGCAGAGATGGACACCCACTGTGGGATCGCAATTGCAGAAAATGGAGACATCTATATCAGCAGTGAGTGGACTAACAACATCCGTCGCATTGATGGAAAAACCGGAATAATTGAACTTTTTGCAGGTCATGACGCGCGACACATCCCATCTGAGGTGAACAGTAGCAGGCCGGCTAAGGGTGAATGGCTAAGCTTGGGTGGATACTCGGGTGATGGTGGCCCTAAAGAGAAAGCAGGATTCTACCATCCGGAGCACCTTTCGTTTGACTCTAACGGTGACTTGTACGTATGTGACAACTCTAACGATCGTATTCGCAAAATTGACATGACAACTGGCATCGTTACGACCGTACTTGGGAACGGGCAACGGGCGTCCAACGGCGATAATCACCCTGCCGTGGAAGCCAGTACCCTGATGCCAGACGCCCTGTGCTTCGACGTACACGACAATATGTACGTGGGGGAAAAATATGGGTTTAGAGTGCGAAAGGTCGCATCCACAACGGGTATTGTCACCACAATCGCAGGTACCGGCGTACCTGGTATGGGGGAAGAAAACGTTCTTGGTACTGAAACCGAGGTGAATTCTGTTGAGGTGGGTATCTGGGCAGACTCCGATGGGACTGTATTCTATGGAGATTGTGGTGGACGAGTAAGACGCATCGATGGAAAAACGGGTATCGTCTCAACTGTACTCGGTGGCACCTCCGTTCACGACGACGAACCTGCTACAGAAGGGTTCCTTTGCGGCCCATGGGGAATTAGTGTAGGACCAAACAATGAGATCTACTTCGCAGACCAGTGGAATCAACGGATCCGGTCAATCGATGCCAACGGCCTGATCCATACCGTCGCAGGTAATGGAACCAGAGCTTATGGGGGTGATGGTGGCCCGGCCACCGATGCTTATCTAGGCAATCCATCCGATGTCTCTGTAGACTCGCAAGGACGTGTAGTGATCGCAGACATGCGACACGGGCATGTCAGACGTATGGACAAGGACGGAGTGATTAGAAATATTGCGGGTGCAGCATTCCAATGGGATAAGGGTGACGGTGGCCCTGCCGTCAACTCCAACCTCATCAACCCAATGTGTGTGACGCACGACTTAGAGGACAATATCTACGTTGGTGATAGTGGGGCAGGCCGGATCCGCAAAATAAATAATTCGTCCGGGGTTATTAATACTGTAGTAGGTAACGGAACCATTGGATACACGGGTGACGGAGGTCCAGCGAAGCTTGCGAAAATCGGCCAGCCCGTTGCCATCACCATTTCCACAGATGGAAGCATCTATTTTGCAGATAGGTTGTACCACGTGATCCGCAAGATAGACCCTGCGGGTACTATATGCACCATCGCAGGAACTGGTGAACAAGGCTTCTCACCGAACGGTACTTTGGCAACTTCTGCAAAATTAAATTCACCGCATGGGGTCGAGGTTAGTGAAAATGGCACCGTTTATTTCTCTGACTCGGGCAACAACACCGTAAGACGGATCACTGATCAAAATACACTTGAGACATTGGCGGGAGTGGACAGGGCAGGTTATTTTGGCGATGGAGGTCTGGCCACTCAGGCTGGCCTCAGTCATCCTACTGGTCTAGCAATCTATGACACAACATTACTTATCGCCGATCATTTCAATCACCGGATCCGAGCAATACCCATCCCTTGAGTTGGGGAAGATAACATTAGAGAATACGATCGCAGAAATTTCACAAGTCGGCCCAAATGGTTTTAATTGCTTCAAATGCGGCGCTTGTTGCATCTTGTATCTTTTTACGGACAATTGGTCATAAGATGTAGAAGACAGGGCATTATATACATTGCCCCGTAGCTCAATACCACGATATAATCCTTGGGCTGGTACACACCTATCATGAAGCGTACATATCAACCAAAAAGTCGACGCAGAATGCGAGTACATGGCTTCCGCTCTCGGATGAAGACAAGGGGTGGACGTGGTGTACTTAAACGCCGCATGTTCAAAGGCCGGAGCCGTCTTACCGTCTGAAAACTTATGCAGACTGACCAACGCCTCCGAAAGACACATGATTTCGCAAACGTGAGGGCAGGCGGGAAATCCTGGAACAACCAACACTTGGTTCTTCAGACCAAACCCAACGACCGCCTCCGCTCTCGGTTTGGCTTCTCGGTTAGTAAACGAATCGGTAACTCCGTGAAAAGGAACCGATTGAAGCGGCAGCTACGGGAAGCAGCGAAACTAGCGCAAGTTAATGAAGGCTATGACATTGTATTCATTGCAAAGATCAACGCTCGGTACGCAAATTACACTCAACTTAGTGGTTCACTTCGGCGTTTGTGTAAGCGAGCCGGCCTCCTCAGCGATGTCTAGATCTGACCATGATGAATAAAGTCGTGGTTGGATCCATTAAAGTCTACCAAACCGTGATCTCTCCATATCTACCAAGTAGTTGCCGACACTACCCAACATGCTCCGTTTATACAACCCAAGCAGTCATGAAATATGGGACTATCAAGGGTGGGTGGATCGGTATAAAACGTATTGCCCGCTGCCGCCCACTGGGTACAGCAGGACACGACCCCATACCATAGTAAACGCTGGTACAAAATACACGATTCCCTAACCCTTTGACTGATGAGACCCTTGAATAACAATCAAAAACACAATCTGGCTGCCTTAGTCATAATGCAGTTACTGGTTCTATTTGCATTAACAGCATGCGCCGGACAGGCACAACCTGAAGGGTGGTCTGGGGCAGTAGTCGACGCCGATTCAGTGTACGTTGGCACAATGGAAGGAGATGTGCGGGCGCTAAGCTTGAAAACCGGCGAGACTCGCTGGATCTTCCCACTTCGAGGTGAAGTGGAAAGTGACCGTGCAACATACGGTACCCCTGCCCTCAACGGCAACACTCTGTACGTTGGTGGTTATGACGGACACCTTTACTCTATTGACACTAAAACCGGTGGTGATTTATGGGACATCCTAGTCGGCGCTGGCTCCCATATCGTTGGCGGACCTGCGGTCCAGGGCACAACGGTGGTCGTACCTTCATCGGATGGTAATATTTACGCTTATGACACGACTAATGGAACCTTGATATGGCGTTTCCCGACTGATAACAGAGTGTGGGCTACTCCCACAATTGTTGATAACCACGTATACGTCGGTTCGCTTGACCAAAAAATGTACGCTCTAAACTTGAATGACGGCACTAAGATCTGGGAATATTCGGCAGGGGGAGGCATCACCTCCCAAGTACTAATAGACGATGGCCGTCTTTACTTTGGCTCTTTTGATAGTACTTTCACAGCACTCGACGCTGTAAACGGAAAACCTCTTTGGACTTTTGATGGTGCAAACAGCTGGTACTGGGCAGCCCCAATAAAATTTGGCGAATCAATATATGCCTCGTCCATGGACGGCAACATATACATGCTGGATGCACGTCAGGGCCAACTTAAATGGCACTTCGACACTGGATCTTCCATCGTGGGCACCCCTGCTCTAGTAGGAGACACGTTAGCTGTTCCGTCACTTAACGGGAGGGTATGGCTCATCGATCTCAGCAACGGTATGGAACGGGGCAGATGCAACATAGGTGAGCGCCTACGTGCACCGATCTCTTCACAAGGCATGTTCATATACTTCCGGGCTGCCAATAACACAGTACGATCACTCGAGATCAAAACCAACGGGTTCCCAGACGAACAATGGGTACACTATACCAACGACTTAGAAGACCCTCTCAAGCGGCGTAAGTCAATCCAACCTGCATGTTAGGATAGGCCCAAGCCGGTAACACTCAAGGACTATTTTGGAAATAATCGGCGACCTCTGGAATGAGATCATAACCAGGCCAATGGTTAATAGCCTGGTGCTGCTCTACTGGTTAATTCCCAGCTTTGGGGTGGCCATTATCATCTTCACGGTTATTTTACGTGTGGCCATGGTCCCGCTGACGTTACGTCAAGGGCGTCAAATGAAAGCTATGTCGGCGGTTGCTCCAAAGATTCAACAACTTAAAGAGGGGAAGTATAAAAACGATAAACAGAAGCAATCACAGGAAACCTTTAAACTATATCGTGAAGCTGGCGTTAGCCCCATCGGCTGCCTAGGACCGATGCTCCTCCAGTTCCCTATCTTCATTGGCCTATTCTGGGCTCTAAGAGCAACTCTACCCTCAACCCCAGAACACTTAGCTGACCTCTCCTTGAAACTCTATCCCTGGTTACCACAGGTCCATAAAGTCATCCCCATTGATGGGGGGTTCATCGGTCTCGACCTTAGCGCTGTCGTCTCACAAAACCCTGTCCCTTTCGCCCTTCCTCTACTTGTAGCCGGATCAACCTATTTGATGCAAAAAATGAGTTCAACACCAAGTGTTGGAAGCCAGCAGGAATCACAGCAACGTATGCTCCTCTTCATGATGCCACTTTTCATCGGCTTCATTACCTTTAGCTTTGAAGCGGGTCTTGCTATATATTGGATCATGTCAAACGTGGTAGGAATCATAATTCAAGGCTTCGTAACAGGGTGGACTCCCATCCTCGCGCTTGCGAGCCTCGGACGCAGTAAAACAGCCAGTGTAGGAAACGCTGGGGGAGAAGATCACAGTTCCTCAATCTCAACTTCGAACATAGAGTCATCTGTGGAAACCGACGGCGCGGAGAACGCCGTAGTGCCCACTGACTCGCCCTCAAAGGAGGCACAGAACGATGCAGTCCATCGAACTAACAGCCAAAACACCCGACGAAGCAATCGAGCTCGCGCTAATCGAACTAGACGTCGAACGCGTGGAAGTCGAAATCGAGGTCATTAGTGAGGGAAAATCTGGCATCCTTGGTATGGGTGGTGAGCCCGCTAAAGTCAAGGTTACCTTACTGGATGAAGGATCTGATCTAGCCAGAACAGCGAGTGATATTCTCGAGAACATAGTTACCAAGCTGGATGTAGATGTAGTTGTTAATCTCCGTCACGCTCATGATGAAGACGTCGGAGGACCTGTATTCGATGTAGACGGAGAGGATGCCGGTCTATTGATTGGCCGAAAGGGCGAGACACTCAGAGCACTGCAGTTTCTTGTCAGCTTTATCGCATCTAAGAAGTTAAATGACCGGGTCAACCTTTTTATCGACGTCGCCGGCTATCAAAGCAGGCGGTACGAATCACTACGCGCCCTTGCACATCGGGTAGCCCAGCGTGTAGTAGATAGTGGCGAGGAAATCCCGCTAGAGGCAATGCCTCCAAACGAACGACGCGTTATTCATATGACGCTAAGTGATAACTCTGATGTCGATACTGCTAGCGAAGGAACAGGCGAGGACAGACGGGTGATCGTGCAACCAGCTAATCTAGAATAGAGTATTCGCTCTTAATTAGGCCACACAGCCCCTCAACTCAATACAAATCAAGCTCTGATAAGAATCTGCAACACTTGCACTTGATTGCAGTCCGTAACATCTCTCTACCTGTACACACAGTTAATAGGTCAGACTACCTGCGAAAGTTTTGCTTGACCCCTGCCTGCACTACACCTAAACTTCAGGCCGCTACAAATCTACACACATAGGCTTCTGCCAATGAACCAAAAATCGATCTCAGAAGATGGCCTTGGATCAGCTCTGCCAGATGTGGACTCTCGCCTGACATTAGCAGGCCTTGATAATCAAATAACGATTTATCGAGACAGCTATGGCATACCCCATGTTAAAGCATCAACAGCCCATGACGCTTTCTTTGGTCAGGGGTTTGCTACTGCACAAGACCGCCTTTTTGTGATGGATCACGACAGGCGATGGGCGTATGGCCGATGGGCAGAGGTTGCTGGGCCAAGTGCAATCGATCAAGACATTCTTATGCGAAAGTTTCAACTTCGGGCTTCAGTTGATCGGGATTACGATGCCATTCGGACAGAAACACGAAACATGTTCTGTGCTTATGCTGAGGGTGTAAACGCATTCCTTGATACGACCAACGCCCTACCTATCGAATACCAGCTTACAGGCACCACTCCCGAACCGTGGCAACCGCAGGATTGTATAGCCGTTTTCAAGGCCAGACACGTTCTAATGGGACATATAGAGGCAAAGCTATGGAGGGCTAAAATGGTCGCCGTACTTGGCGCAGAGCAAGCAGCCAAGCTTTGGCCGGGGACAGAAGCTGACAGTCTACTAGTAGTTCCTGTAAGCGAAAAATTCTATGGCACCAACTATGATGCACTTGAAGGATTCTCATCTGGCGCTGAGAATGTAGATTGGCTCGCTGACGCGAGTGCAGGGAGCAATAACTGGGCTGTACATGGTAGTCGCACTGCAAGCGGTAAACCACTAATAGCAGGTGACCCTCATCGACCGCTTGAAACACCTAGCGTGTACTACCAGAATCATCTTGCCTGTGACGCATTCGATGCGGTAGGCCTGTCGTTCGCGGGGCTTCCAGGTTTTCCCCATTTCGGCCACAACGACAAGGTCGCTTGGTGCGTGACCCACGCGTCGGCCGACTACCAAGACCTGTATATCGAACACCTGCGGGACGACTCACCCTCTACTTACGAATTTAAGGGGGAATGGCATGAAACCGTTGTAAACCACGAGGTTATTGGCGTGAAAGGGGCTGAATCTGTGGAACTCGACGTCCACGTTACCCATCACGGCCCGATTATTCTAGGTGACCCTACGTTGGGACTAGGGGTAGCTTTCAAATACACAGCGACCGATGGGGCTAGCACAGGCCTAGATCCTTTAATAGACCAACTAAAATCTTCTTCTGCCGAAGAGATGGAAGATGCAATGCAGCAATGGGTGGATCCTTGTAATAACTACGTGTTTGGGGATATCAATGGCGACATCCGATATCTGACTCGAGGGAAAGTACCTGTACGCTCAATAGAGAACGCATGGTTACCCGTACCAGGTTGGGATGGTAACCATGAATGGGATGGCATGATCCCATTTGATGAACTCCCGCGTATGCAGAATCCCGAGAGTGGTTTCATCGTAACTGCCAACAATCGGATCGTTGGAGAAGATTACCCGTACTACATCAGCATCCAGTATTCAAATGCGTACCGTGCAGATAGGATTCACGATAGGTTGACGGCAATGACTGATGCCACGGTTGAGGACATGGCATCAGTACACGCCGAAAGGATATCAATCCCAGCATTACGGTATATAAGCCTTCTTGATTCCGTACAAACGGAAACGCCACTGGCTAACCAAGCGAAAGAAATCCTTAGAGGCTGGAACGGCTCAATGGATGTGGATGAAGTTGCCCCCACAATCTTTTCCGTGCTTCGATATTTCTTGGACGACCGCTTACTCAGATTACAGCTAGGCGACCTCGCCGATGAGGCACTCGGTGTTGGAGGTCGGGGAGCTCCACATATGGTTGCGCTTCTCAAGGCCCAAATCTCACTCATGGCAGCAGATGACAACTTGTCCCTGCTTCCTACGGGCGAGTCCTGGCCAACTGTTATAGGGCGCGCACTACACCAAGCGATTGAATACTTGCAGAAAAGTCTAGGTGACGACATTAAATTATGGACTTGGGGGACGATCCATCAGACCAAACCGAAACATTGGTTGGCCGATGCTATACCTGAAAAGATGGAGGTTCTTCAAGCTACATCTAGACCACTAGGTGGCGATGGTGACACACCGCTGGCATCCAGTTACCAGCATGGCAATTTTGACATCTCCGGGACATCCGTTGCCCGATACATATATGATCTCAACGACTGGGACAAATCACTGTGGATCGTACCTTTAGGGGCTTCGGGACATCCTGGAAGTCCCCATTTCGAGGATCAGGCCGAACTTTGGAGCAAGATGGACTATATACCGATGCTATACAACTGGGAAAAGATTAAGGTTCAGGCAGAAACAAGCCAGATTCTTTCGTCCAAATAAATACCAATTCTGGAGGATTAGATTAATGCCTTACGAAGGCTCTCCCATCGCCTATGACGTTACTTGTGATCAGAACGTTAAAGTTCCAATGCGGGATGGAGTGAATCTAGCTGCAGATATTTACTATCCATCACAGGGTCAAACACGAACCCAGGGAAAGTTCCCAGTAATTGTCGAACGTACCCCCTACGACAAAACAGCGCCAAGGGCGGTAGCGAATGCGAAGTATTTTGCAAAGCGAGGGTATGTCACGGTTTTACAGGACGTACGGGGCAGGTTTGCATCTGAAGGCGAATGGTATGCATTTGCTTTAGAGGCACCAGACGGGTATGACACAGTTCAATGGCTTGGTACTCAACCGTGGAGTAACGGCAAGGTAGGGACATTCGGCGGGTCATATTCTGGCAGTGACCAATGTGCCTTAGCCACACTCAACCCATCCCATCTTTCAACCATGGTTGTCGCGGTTGGAGCCTCAAACTATTACCACGGTTCAATGAGACAGAACGGTGCTTTAGAGCAGCGCTTCCATGTATATGTATTCCGTATGGCGATGACAAGTAAAGAAGCGCTGGCAGATCCTAGTCTACAGTCAGAAATTATGAAAGCTTTCACAGAGGACATGCCGGATATCGTCCGGCAATTCCCGCTAAAGGAAGGCGCTACCGTGCTTCGAAGACTCCCATCATACGAACGATGGGCGCTCGACATTCTCACACATGGAGAGTTTGATGGTTATTGGAAACAAAGGGGATACGCGATCGACGAATACTACGAGGAACACGCCGACGTTCCAACCCTTTACCTGGGTGGATGGTATGACTCATACGCACGCAACACAACACAAAGCTACATGAAACTTAGCAGTATGAAGTCGTCACCCCAAGTCCTGTTAATGGGACCGTGGACGCACGGCGAATATGAAGTTACGAACGCTGGAGACGTTGACTTTGGCACTGACTCAACAATCAATCTAAACGATCTGAGATTAGGTTGGTTTGACCACCAAATGAAAGGTCTGACCACTGAGTTCTCAGACTGGTCTCCGGTCCGCATTTTCACTATGGGTACCGGCAGCCAGAGAAAGAATACCCACGATTACGACAGGCGTCTTAACCACGGTGGATTTTGGCGCAGCGAGCCCGACTGGCCCCTGGAAGGAACCCAATTCACTCCGTTCTATCTGAGGAGTGATGGCACCCTAACAACGGAGACTCCACAAACTACCGAACTCCCTTCTACAGAGTACACATTTGACCCAATGGACCCCGTACCAACTATGGGGGGAGGGATCTCAGCAGCTGACAACATCATCCGTCCTGGAGCTTTCGATCAACGAGAGCGCCCAGATTTCATTGGATGTATTGATGAACTACCGCTCAACTTCCGGCATGACATCCTGACTTTCCAAACCAGTGAATTGGACAAGGATACTGAGATAACAGGTCCGGTCAAAATGCGTCTTTGGGCATCATCATCTGCCTTGGATACCGACTTCACAGCTAAACTCATTGACGTTTATCCTCCCTCAGATGACTTTCCAGATGGGTTCGCTATGAACATTACGGACTCGATCATCCGAGGTCGGTACCGTAATAGCTGGGAAGAACCGGAACTCATGGAACCGGGAACACCCTACGAGTTCATATTCCATCTGTACCCTACCTCGAACATTTTTCGAGTTGGACACCGCATTCGTTTAGACATTAGTAGCAGTAATTGGCCACGCTTCGACGTAAACCCAAATACGGGCGGCCCCTTAGGCCTTGAGCGACGGTATAAGGTAGCCGAGCAAACCATCTACCACGAACCAACACGAGCCTCTCACATAATTCTCCCTGTGCAGTAAAAGGGGCTAGTCAAACGGATTAGGTTTACAGCCAGTTTATGCGCTCGAGGTATACGATGGCTAGCAAGGAAGTTGTAGGAATACATTGGCTTATCGGGTAGGAATTGTAGGGGCAAGTCCTCTTGTAACCAATAGACCATCGACCGCTCCATACCCACTCGTAGGCGAGATAATCCAGTCTCACGTTGCGAGCATATCAGCCTTAGCAGACCTTGAACTGGTAGCGATTTGTGACCTCCGGCAAAAGCGACTCGAAACTTTCGTCGAGCTCTGGAACGACCGGTGGCCTGATGTTCAAACCTACGCCGACTACCAGACCATGCTTGAGCGTGAGAATCTTGATGTGCTAACAGTGGCGACCCCTGACGACAGGCACGCCCAGATTGTTCTCGATAGCATCATGGCTGGCATTAAAGGCATTCTGTGTGAGAAACCAATAGCGACGAGTCTTGAGACTGCCGATAAGATGATCGAAGCTTGTAAACGAGCGAAGGTGCCTATGGTAGTGAACTATACGAGAAGGTGGATGCCCTTATACCACAAGGTTCGGGAAACCATCCGTGAAGGAGCCATCGGCCAGCTTATATCAATGTCCGCAACTCATGGCGGTCCCAGGGCAATGCTGTTCCGTAATGGAACTCATTACCTCGATGGGATGTGCTTTTTTGCTGAGGCCGAACCTCAACTCGTTTGGGCAGTACTAGAGAATGGGTTTGACCACTGGGACCGATACCTGGGTGATGGAGGCACTGATCCTAGCTTAGAGCCAAGTGCAGACGGCTTTGTTCGATTTACCAATGGTATCAATGCTCACTACCGAGGCTCGAAGATGATACCAACCATCAGTAAAATGGAACTCACTGGGACCACAGGTCAAATAGAGTTCATGATGGATGGCCGTACTGCAACACTTATTCCTGACGGCTCCACACCAATAGACGTGCAGCAAATTACCCTACAAACCGATCTATATCAGATACAGGGAATGATTGCTGTGTATCAGGAACTGACTACACTAATAGAGGACGGGGGGGAAAGTATTTGCTCACCTGAAGAAGCAAGAAAAGCCCTTCAAATAGCGTTAGGGTTCCTCAAGTCACATTCCCAAGGTTCTCAACTAATTAATCTGGCCGCCACCGACTAGCTTTCAAACAGTCGGATAAGGTCAAGCACCTGCAACCTGTGTAGTATGGCGGATCCTGTGTATCCATCACGGACCTAGTCGGGCTACAAGATCAGGAGGAGCCAAAGTCGCCAACCCGATCACTATTAGGCCAATCACGCTAGCGGTCACAAAAGGACCATACCGGGAAGTTGGAGGATGCGACGAAGTATTAAAGCGATCTATTAGCCAAGCTCCTGGACCGAATAGTACCCCTGCAACCGCTGCCGTGTAGAGCAGCTTGAAGGAATTAAGAACGGCCAGGGAGACAAAGACGCCTGTGAAAAGATCAAAAATCTTCGCTACGAGATTTGGAACGCTGTAAATACTAGAGAAAAACAGGTAGAAATACTGCGATGTGGGCAGAAAGAATCCACCCATTATGAGCGCGTAGAATAGCGTGAACGCTCCCCCAATAATAAGCCATACCCAGATTTTTCGGGGTTCACGCCGCCGATTAGTAAATGTAGCACGGGCACCATATACCCAAAATCCAAAAGGCCCAGCCAATACCATCCCAGCCAAAGCCCCGCCAAACCCAAACAGCAAGCCTTGCCCGAAGGTAATTTTCTCCAGTTCACCTATCCCTTCAAACTGCGTAAGAAAATTGACAATGATTGAGGCGGCGCCGAGACCACCAGCAAACAGCGCTAGGGCAGCAGCAAACCGCCAACGGGCCCAGTCACGATGGGCAAGTTCTTCATCCGCCAATCTCAGAACCTGTGGCCCCGAAGAAATTGTATTTGTAGATCCGGTTGTCATAAAACTCGCTTGAAATCTTAGCACACCAGTGGTTAATCCACGGCGTTGACGCCGCAAGAACGTAGTGCTACGCTCGGTTCACACCCTACAGGGACGTCCAAATGGTCTCGACTAAAAAGCCCACGGCAGTAGAGCGACGTCTATCGATGGCCGCTGAGAACTATCTCCTTTCAATCTTCCAGTTAAGAGAGCAGGGAAACTCCGTCACGCCGTCGCAACTTGCTGACCAACTTAAACAACTCCCCTTAGGAGAAGGTCTAGGCACCTCACTGCCATCAGTTAGCGGTATGCTCCGCAGACTTAGTCGTGAGGGATTGATTACCCTGAATAAAGCAAAAGAGATTGAACTTACAGAAGAGGGACAGACGGAAGCAGAGACCATGGTTAGGCGCCACCGTCTTGCGGAACTATTAGTGGTAGACGTGTTGGGTGTAGAACTATCACAGTCTCACGAGGAAGCACATCGTCTTGAACATGCGATTTCACCAGAACTTGAAAGTAAAATCCGAGAAAAACTCGGCAATCCAGGCAAATCACCGTTTGGCGACCCTATCCCTGGTAGTGGCTACACTGTGCCAGAAGACTCATTTTTGCTTAGTGATGCCATAGCAGGCGATACCATAGAAATCGACCGTATACCAGAAGACGACCGTGCGCTCCTAGAATATCTGATACCACGCGGCATCATACCGGGAAGCAGCGCATCAGTACTTGAAACTGCAGTACACATTGGCATAATAAAACTTAACGCGCAGGGGGAAGAAGTCATCCTAGGCCACAAAGTTGGCGAACGTATCTGGGTACGTAAATCGGGTAAATTGGGATGAAGACCTGTGGGGGCTTCCCATTGGCCCAGCCCCCTACATGCGCCCCAACAGTGTCACTGATATTTATTAGAGATAAGGTTCACGGCTCTTACTATTCAGCTCTATACTCGCACTGACTTTCAAGACATATCTAACTTCCGACAACCAGCATTATCGAAGGGTACTCAGAGAGATTTCTGAGTCGCCTTATATATGAGGGGAGACAATTTATTAATGCTAATAAACGACGATGGTTGGTTAATGAATACAAACGAACCTCCCTTAACAGCGGAGATACTTCGTGAACGCATGGTCGCCACCTATAGAGACACCCCAATCGATGTCCTACTTTGGTCGATCGGTGGAGGTCAAGTTCACCTCTATGAGACATCAGTAGGTGAAATATTCGGTGACGGGTGGGACCCGTCTGTATTTAATGATAGTCAACTACGGCAGTATCAAAATATCAGAAGCATGATTTCCGCGGGGGAGGGGCCCTTAGCCACACTTACTCGTGTCGCACACGAGGAGGGAATCCGGTTTTTCCCATCAGTAAGAATTAATAATCACTACGACGTCGATTACGATGCACCTAGCTTTAGCCGCATGCGCCGGGAGCATCCTGAGTGGCGTATCGGTTATGGCCAAGAACTGACTCCTAACTCTATTGAGTGGGGCATTCGCGATGGGCTAAATTTTGCGGTCCCACAGGTTCGTGAGTACATCATCTCCCTAGTCTGTGAACTCTTTGAAGATTTCAACACCGATGGGGTAGAAATGGACTTCCAGCGTCACCCCGGAATGTTCAACATCGACAGCGGATTCTCAAGTCGCCATCTTATAACCGACATGGTCACTCGAATCCGACAACGTATGAACTACGAGAATACTCAGCACCAGCGGGAGATTAAGCTGGCTGTTAGAGTTCCTGAAACTATTGCTGATTGCGAACGTCTCGGTATAGATATCACTAAATGGATTGACGATGGACTCATCGATATCTTGATCGTTGGTGGTGGATTTATTCCGTTTGATATGCGAATTGAGGAGTTCGTCGAGGCAGCCCAGGGAACAGGTATACGTGTTTATGGCTGTATCGAATCACTTCGACCAGCTGGCGGGTTAAAAACAATAGCAGGAATTGCGAGCCGTATCTGGGATGCTGGTGCCGATGGTCTTTACCTCTTCAACTACTTTGGCAGATCTATAGAATGGAAACAGCGGGTCCTAAAGCAAATCTCTTCGCCAGATAGCCTGATCGGACTTGATAAACGTTTCGAGATCGATCACGCAGACCGCGTCATCGGTTCAGGCAATATCACTGGCTCCTTCCGCCACGGATTACCTCCCTTACAACTACCGTCAACTTTGCATCCAGGAGCCGATGGTCCAACATTAGACATCCGAGTTACCGATGAGACTTCTTCCTCACGCAAAGTGACTCTACGCCTAAGACTTGAACGCTTCCTCAGCAATGACAGCATCGATATAAGAATCAACGGCACAAGGGTGCACACGGATTCAGCCAGTTTGACAACAACATCCTGGAGCGAACCAGTCCAAAGTGTTATAACCAGCGATGGCGATACGGCACCGCATGAAGTGGATGCTCGTTTCAATTGGAATCGGTGGCCTTGGTATTATGAGGATATTGCAGATCCAGCGACTGTATTAGAAGTATCAGTTGATGGAACCTGTATAAGCCACGGCGTAAATACTGTGCAGTTGTCCTTATCCCGTATCACAGATTCGACTGACCCGGTCATACTCAGAGATGTAGAGTTGGACCTTAACTACAGATAGGTGCAAAATAGGTCGGGTTACAACCTCAAGTGACATCTCAGGATAGGTGATCCGTATGTGGGATAAATATAGCAAACATAGTTTCCGTTATTTAAGCCTGATACTGATCGGTATCGGGATTGCTACGACGCTCGCATTTGGACGCTCCGACAGGGACAAATCCTTCGAAACCCCGGTCCACTCTCAGGAAACTAAGCCACTGAAATTCAACATCGGCCCGGAGCGGGATATCCTTATAAGTGGTATAGGAACCTCTGATGACTTCGGGGACGCACTTGCCGTCGCGGACCTCAATGGTGATGGACAAATGGATCTCGCTGTTGGTGCAAAGGAACATGAGCCCGGCTCTGTCTCCAACCTCGGTGCCGTATTCGTATTCTTTGGACCACTCACAGACGCAGCTATCTCAGCAACGAATGCACCACTGACCATTATCGGACCGGGACGCTCGGAAATTGCCGGCGCCAGTCTGGCTGCTGGAGACCTTAATGGAGACGGGATCCCGGACCTTGCTATAGGAGCACCAAAATCTCCAAACGGTAACATTGCCATGACAGGTGCCGTCCACATTCTGTATGGCCCCTTCCAACCAGGGAATATAACTATCAGCGATGAGGCTGATGCCACCGTGCTTGGCCCGCTGATGAGCGAAGCAACTGGCACGGGCGTAGCAATCGGTGATCTCAATGACGATGGCATACCAGACCTCGCTATAGGATCGACACTTGCTGGTCGACCAGTGGTTGGTGAGGTGGCAATAGCGTTCGGCCCCATAGGATCTGGACCAATGAACCTCCCCGACGTGACTGATCTCGTTATAACAGGCACAGTCAGAGGAGAAGACGCAGGTGATGCGCTAAGTATCGGAGATTTAGACGGGGATGGCTCAAATGAGCTCGTAGTAGGAGCCCCTGGAACAGGGTTTAGTACCTTCGATGCTACGGGTAGAGGAAAGGATGAAGGGACCGCGATAACTCGAATAGGGATCTTCTACGGCCCCTTAGAAAATAGTGAGGAAAAGATCAAATTCGATGACGCCGGGTACATCATTAAAGCACCCGGCGAGGATGAGAATGAATATTTTGGAGGCGCGGTCTACGTTGGAGACGCTGACGGTGATGGAGTAAACGATTTAGCCGTTGGCGGAATGGGTATTGTTGTTGGTGAGCGTATTGGTACTGGCCAGGTATCCATCATAAGAGGTCCACTGGATGATGTGAATTTTTTCCGTGAAGGTGACCACTGGTCCAACCAGCAAACTGCCAAGATCAAGAAAGCAGCGAATTTGATCGTTTCAGGTGAATCCGCGATCGAGAGGCTCGGCTCGGCAATCGCAATTGCAGATATCAACGGCGATGGGATCACTGATCTAATACTTGGTTCCAATGGAGCAAACTCCTCCAACGGAGAAGAAACAGGCACTGTTTCAGTAATGTTAGGTAACGTCTTCGATAGGGAGCCAACCCCCGAAGCATCAGGAACAGGTCCAATCACAATATTTGCGATCATTGCGATCGTTGCCGTTGTGACCGTGGGGGCTGGGCTTTTGTACATCCAGAAAATCCGGAAAGCCCCAACGGTCGCTTAGCATCCGCTTAAAACCTCTATACGCAAATGGCAATATGCTAAAATCTAGTGTGGTCTGTGTGAGCTTCACACTAGGAAGAGGTGCATGATTGTCTAGCGTAAAGGTTGCGATCGTCGGAGTGGGTAACTGCGCGTCCTCGTTGGTTCAAGGTGTAGAGTTCTACAAGGACATCGGTGCAGAAGATGAAGTGCCTGGCATTATGCACTCTGTGCTAGGAGAGTATGGAATCGGGGATATCGAAGTCGTTGCTGCATTCGATATCAACGAAACTAAAGTAGGACGCGATCTCTCTGAAGCAATCTATGCTGAGCCCAACAACACCATTAAATTCGCTGATGTCCCTCATACGGGGGTGACCGTGGAGCGAGGTATGACCCACGATGGTGTGGGCAAATATACTTCGGACCTAGTTAAAAAAGCCTCTGGTGGCACCGCTGACATATCTAGCATCCTCCAAGACCGAGAGGTTGATGTCATCGTGAATTTTCTGCCTGTGGGCTCTGAGGAAGCGACTCGGTGGTATATGGAACAAGCATTAACCGCTAAAGTCGGAGTAATCAACTGTATCCCGGTTTTCATTGCAAGTGGCGAGAACGATTACTGGCAAAAGCGCTTCCGAGACGCAAGTGCTCCAATCATTGGAGATGATATTAAATCCCAAGTTGGGGCAACGATCGTGCATCGCGCGCTCGCCAGGCTGTTCATGGACCGGGGTGTACGACTTGACAACACGTACCAACTAAACTTTGGTGGTAACACTGACTTCCTTAATATGCTCGAAAGAGAACGCCTCGTTAGCAAGAAGATCTCTAAAACTCAATCAGTGCGATCGCAAATCGATAACGAAATCCAGGCGGAAAACATACACATCGGCCCGAGTGATCACGTCCCATGGTTGACTGATCGAAAATGGGCATACATCCGATTGGAGGGTACAAGTTTTGGTAACGCACCGCTGAATGCAGAGCTGAAGCTTGAGGTTTGGGATAGTCCTAACTCTGCCGGGGTGGTCATTGACGCGATTCGTTGTGCGAAAATCGCTAGAGACCGTGGCATAGGAGGTCCAATCCTGGGCCCTTCAGCGTACTTCATGAAGTCACCACCGGTGCAGTACAAGGACGATCTCGCACGCCAGATGGTTGAAGATTTCATTGTAGGTACTAAAGAGACGTAGGTCTGACAATTCAGACTCAACAGGTCAGCGAATGAGCGGCGACCGTCTTCTTAGAATTGGCCTCATCTCCCCTTATGATTTTGCATCACCTGGTGGTGTCCAGAGTCACATCCGTGAGCTTGCCTCCCAGTTTCGAGATTGGGGGCACAGAGTTCGCATAATTGGACCATGCTCAGATCGATCAGAGGTCAATGACAAAGGTTTTATCCCAATGGGTAAGCCTATCTCACTTCCTAGCAGGGGATCGATTGCACGCGTATCAATTGCCATTTGGCTTCGACCCAGGATGGCTAAGTTACTTGAATCAGAGCGATTTGACGTTGTTCACGTACATGAACCATTTGCAAGCTACGTATGCCTGGGTATTCTCAGTCAATCGCAAACGACTAATGTTGCCACCTTTCACGCATATCCCGGTTCTCGTCTATACCATATCGGCGGCAGTATGATCGCAAAGCGGTATCTCCCGAAACTTCACGGTCGTATTACTGTCTCCCAACCAGCTCTGGACTACATCAGCAACATTTTGCCTGGCAGTTATGACCTCATTCCGAACGGGCTCGCCATCAAACAGTTCCAGGATAGTATTAACCCTTTAGAGCAATACCAAGACGGCATGATCAACTTGCTGTTTCTGGGACGATCTGACAAACGCAAAGGGCTAAAGTACTTGCTCTTGGCGTACTCGCAACTCAAGTGGGATTGGCCCAACCTAAGACTGATAGTCGCTGGGCCGGGTAACCCTGATGGCGAATGCCAAAGAATTATCGCGGAACGAGGTATCGAAGACGTGGTATTTGTTGGGGAGGTGTCCGATGAAGATAAAGTACGATACTACGTAACAGCAGATATTTACTGCTCTCCCGCAACGGGCGGAGAGAGCTTTGGGATTGTACTTGTTGAAGGTATGGCAGCCGGAAAGCCAATTGTCGCGAGCGATATACCCGGCTATGCTTCTGTTTTACGGGACGGCGTTGAAGGAATTCTAGTCCCTCCAAAAGACTATACCAAGCTCGCCGAATCTATAGCTAAACTTCTGCAGGATCCTCAGATGCGCGATAGACTCGCACGTAATGGCCTGCAAAGGGCTCAGGATTTCAGGTGGGAAAATGTTGCAGATCGTGTAATGGCACACTACCAAGTTGCAATTGAAAAAGCGAACGGAACCGCCTGATCACGTCATTACCCACGCAGACCTGATAAGATTCCCCCTCATTAATTTCACTGGTCCTACTCCCGCAATATACCTTATGTATCGAGCACGCCATCTCTTTGCACCGCTGGTCAACACTCTCGCACAGGTCTTCTTTCGGCTTGGCTTTTCCCCAAATAGGCTGACAATTACAGGCGCTCTATTTGCTGTAATGAGTGGGGGATTTCTCCTGACGGGCCAACCCGCAGTCGGAGGCGTCATTTTACTAATCTCAGGCCTCTTCGATGTATTAGACGGTGCCGTTGCCCGACTAAGTAACTCTTCTAGCAATTTCGGAGCATTCTTCGACTCGGTGATGGATCGGATCGGGGAAGCAGTTGTTCTACTCGGGCTACTAATTTTCTTCTTGAATCACGACGACGGTAATATTTTTGGTGCAGCGTTGGTATACACCTCATTGGCCGGATCTATTATGGTGAGTTATGTCCGGGCTCGAGCTGAGGGACTAGGGATCGAGTGCGCGGTTGGACTGATGCAACGACCCGAGCGAGTGCTGGCTTTGAGCATAGGGTTGATCATCGCCCAGTGGTGGACACCAGCTATCATTGCGACCCTTATTATTATTACGGTCCTCACCATCTTCACAACCGTACAGAGAGTGGTTGAGGTATACCAAACAATGGAGAACGACAAACGCTAATGCCGGTTCTGAACGTAAATGAGCGTGAAGCAATTAGAACAACACTGGAGACTAACCTACGCCGGAACGTCCCATTGCACCTCTACACATCTACCGGGGGAGGGTTGTACATTCCTGGGAGAGAGTGCCGTGACTGTGAACAATTCGAAGCACTGCTAAACGAGATTATAACTGAGTGTCCGAAGATATCCCTAAAGACAACAGAATACTTTTCAAATCAGACTCTTGCAGTTGAGGATAATATCGCACGTATCCCAACGCTCCTTATAGGGAATTCTCCTAGTAAACTCAGGTATGTTGGCTTACCACTGGAAAACCAACTCTCCGTACTCGTACAGGCGTTCATCGGTACTTCGGGGATCAGGTCCCCCCTGAAACTGGATACTCGTAGACAACTAAGACGTTTGAAAAATGATGTCCACATCCAAGTGTTCGTAACCAGAACGTGTCGTTTCTCACCTCAAACGGCCATCCTAGCGTGCATGATGGCCTTGGAATCATCTAACTTAACAACCGAAGTACTACAGATTGAGAGTCTTTCGGATGTTCCCGCCCTTTACTCAATTCGAGGCGTTCCTAAAATAGTCATCAACAGTCGTGTACACTTCACAGGGGCCTTGAATGAGAATACCTTGTTGATGCAAATACTTCGTGCTTCAGGGCTTGAATCAGCAGGGACTGAACAGATCGTAAACTACTCCAACGAGGTCACCCCTCTGTGACCAGACAGTTCGCGATTGATATTAATCGTACGTACCATAGGTCAGCGTTATCAGAATGATTAGCTTTAAAAGCATTTGGGGCGTCATAGCAGCCTGCTTGACACTTCTTATCGCCGTGGAAAATCAGGTCTTCGCTGATCAATCCATACCAAACCCGATACGACTCACTTCATCAAGTATTGTGAGTGAATTTCCCACTGGCTTTAGAGTCAAGGCAGAGGTGCAGGGAACCCATGACATTGTTGAGATTGCTCTCCGAATGAAAATCGGTCAGCGTACTCGAGGTGTTTACGAGTATATGGGCGACCAAGGTGGGCTGGTAGTTGGTG
Organism: SAR202 cluster bacterium; assembly: GCA_022448725.1. GTDB lineage: Bacteria > Chloroflexota > Dehalococcoidia > Lucifugimonadales > VXLM01 > VXLM01. The sequence continues at coordinate 27,685 of JAKUTR010000004.1, forward strand.
GTCGGGGCAGAACTCTGGAGTTAACCCCACGAAAAGAGAGTAAAGCTGAGCTCTTTTGGTTCACTAACAGCACATCTCGCTACATCCCGCCAGGTACGATCATCACCTATAGTTTCGAAATTAAAGACAGCGAAAGTAACATTCTACAAAGTGACGACAAGGAATTCGTTTATCTAGACGCTCGTTACGAATGGGCCGAGGTCTCTAAAGGCGATGTTACTGTTGCCTACCACGGGCCGGTCAAGAAGCGAGCGGAGGACGTACTTCAAACAGTGACCGCAACACTTAACATCGTAAGCCCTATCCTAGGCGCAGAACAGGAAGATCCTGTCCGCGTAACTATCTACAACAACGCACGTGAAATAATCGATGCCTACCCGCCCCGATATGGTGCAATTGGACATGGTGTTATTGTGGACGGTCAGGCACATGTAAAAGAGGGCGTGCTACTCCTCGACGCAGGTGGAAGGGACGCGCTTGGAACAGCCTCCCATGAAATAACGCACATTATAGTCCACAGAGCCACCGAAAATACGACTGGCCAAGGCTTACCATCATGGCTAGGCGAAGGGCTTGCAGAGTTCGGAAACTTACATCAAACAGTGGCGTACGATATCGCGCTCGAATTCGCTATTGCAACTGACCGTATTCTGCCAATCATGTTCATGCGTGGTCAACCGAGCAAAGGTGAAGACATCATTATCTTCTATGGCCAGGCTCGTAGTGTCGTACGATGGCTAGTAGTCCACTTTGGACCTGAGAAAATGCAACAATTCCTTGCATTAATCAAGGAAGGCGATGATTTAGACACCGCGTTTATAGGGGCGTACGGACAAGATCGAGTCGGTATCACTAACTTATGGCGATCTACTGTAGGGGCTTCAGAATACATACCTCCGGATACTCAAACCCTTAAACCAACGCCAGTCCCACAGAAAGCACTCGGCTTGTTCAGTCTCACACCTCAAGCAGGTGTCACTACTATTCAGAGTCAGGAAGCAAACACAAACGAGGGTGGAGCTTCACCATCACCAGCAGCAAATCCCGCTAATAGCTCCTCCTCCACAGTTGAAGAAGAGAATCAAAATCCTTCAACTCCCTCAACGGGTTCAGGTTGCTTTACAACACCCCAGGCAACCGGGAATCTAGATTTAACTGTGGTGGGAATGCTTGTCGGGTTCGTGATGCTTGCAAATCGCCCTCGCCGCTGGAGACTCTAATCCATCGAGTAAGGCTTCCAGCGAACCAGATCACTCTTTTCAAGCACCGATGGGTTAACACACGCTCGGGGCCATCTACCTTGCAACACTAGGGCAATCTCTCGCCCAACTCTCCTACGCCGCTCCGGCTCCATTCTTGCTGACGCAGACGCCACATGCGGTGTGATAATAATATTTTCCATCCCCAGCAATGGATTATCTGATTCCACAGGCTCTGTCTCCAATACATCCACCCCCGCCATACCTATCCATTTTTCCTGTAAGGCTTTTACCAACGCTCCCTCATCAACCGTTTCTCCACGACCTGTGTTGATAAAAATAGAATGGGGCTTCATAAGACGGAACTGCTGCTCGCCCATCATGTGGTAAGTCTCACGAGTAGATGGAGCGTGATGTGACACGATGTCCGAACGTTGAAGCAACTCCACCAACCCCACTGGCTCTACTCCAGCACGCGTCATGGATAACTCACCAACATACGGATCGTGCGCTAGGATACGGAATCCAAACGGAGCTGCCCTATGCGCTACAGCTCGGGCAATGTGACCAAACGAGATAAGCCCAAGCGTCATACCCCAAAGGCGTGGGTAATTATAAAGTAAGGAGCGCCCTTCACTCCATCTACCACTCCGTGACATTTGATCAAGGAGTGTCAACCGCCGATATGCGGATAGAATCAACACCATGGCATGATCAGCTACTTCTTCAATGAACGTATCTGGGACATTTGAAACTGGTATCCCCATCTCTGTCGCCGATCTCAGGTCAATCAGATCTGTACCAACACTGCCAGTCGCGATTAGCCTGCATTTCGTCAGATTCTCAATAACATACCGAGATAAACGGGCACGGTGGACATAGATAGCATCAGCTTCCCTTGCCGACAGGAGAAACTCGTCATCGTCGTCTGTGAATACTTCAGTCAACTCAACATCGAGAGGACCAAGAGCCTCCATCTCTAGATCAAAGTTTCCTGGGACACGATCTGGATTCCCACTTGCTGGTTGTCGCACAACCACCCTGTACGTCGCCAATACGCCCTCCTGTCTATTACGGAAATTATGGCCCAGAATACGGTAGGATCCCCCAGTTGTCCAGATACTGATTGTATTTACACATCCCACGCGTATTCAAGTGTCCGAAATCACATTAATAAGTCCCCATTCATATGGCCTCTACCGCTTGACCACCTTCAATCTAGGGTGGTAGCATGACCTCAGTTTGGACGACCCTAGTAGCAGACCAAGTCCCCAGAAATCGGAGCGCCTCGCGTAGAGCATCACTGCTCGCGTCAGGCGCTTTTTCGTATTGGAGCAATGGACAACTTAGCAGCCGCTGTTCTCGCCGCTGGCAAAGGTACCCGGATAAAATCCGAGGTACCGAAAGTTTTGCATAAAGTATGCGGCAAAGAAATGATTCGGTACGTTGTAGATTCCCTCAAACTCGCCGGTATAGACCGTGTGGTGGTGGTTGTCTCTCCAAGTGATCATGATGAGATTAATACAGTGCTTGGCGACTCTGTCAAGTATGCCATTCAAGAGGCACAACTTGGCACGGGAGACGCTCTGATGAGTGCTCAAAGAGTGCTCGGCACTGCGAACAATATTGTTGTAGTTAACGGTGATCTCCCAACTATTAGGGCATCAACCTTGAATGCCCAGATTCAACACCACATTGAGCAGTCAGCCGATCTGACCCTTTTAGCAGCACACGTCGAACGACCAGACGGGGAAGGACGCTTGGTTCTCAGGCAAACTGATGGCAGGCCGGATCGTGTCGTTGAGGAAATAGATGCGGATCAAGAAATCCTGGGAATTAAGACTGTGAACGTAGGTGTCTATTGTTTCCAATCAACCTGGCTGTGGCCCAATCTTTCTAAAATTAGGCCTGCTGGTGAAGGAGAACGATACCTTCCCGAGTTAGTCAAAATTGCATCAACTAATGGAGGTCTCACGGCCTCTCTTTGTCTTCAAGACCTCTCCGAAGCGGTTGGCGTTAACAACCGAGTCCAACTCGCCACGGCTGAACGTGTACTACAGGACAGAATCCGTGCAGGATGGATGCTGGATGGAGTGACGATGCCAGATCCAACGACTGTGTATATAGACAGTGTCGCCAAATTGCAACCTGATACTACAATAAGACCAAACACCCACGTAACGGGCTCGACCACTATTGGTCGAGGCTCCGTGATCGGTCCTAACTCAATGATTCACGACTCTCAGATTGGGATGCATTGCACAGTCCTCGCCTCTATTATTGAGGAATCAACTCTAGAAGATGAGGTCTCGGTAGGACCCTATAGTCATTTACGAGCAGGGACTCACCTTGAGACTAATGTGCATATCGGGAACTACGTGGAGATCAAGGCGAGCAAATTGGGCCGGGGCACGAAATCTGGTCACTTCTCTTACATCGGTGATGCGGAGATTGGTAGGGATGTGAATATTGGTGCGGGCACCATTACGGCCAATTATGACGGGAAAAAGAAACTACGAACAATCATCGGTGATGATGCTTTCATAGGATCTGATTCTGTGCTGGTAGCGCCAATCTCTGTGGGCAATTCAGCCTCCACTGGAGCTGGTGCTGTAGTTACGAAAGATGTGCCGCCAAACACTCGAGTCGCCGGAGTACCAGCAGAGCCCATGTTGAAGGGAAAGGAAGAAAAAGGTAACTGAGGTGGAAACCGACAGTAGCAGCTTATCATCGATTATAGTCATAGTAGGCTCATTGATTTTGTACGCTGTAGTCACTCTATTTCAAGCGAGTATCACGTCTTTGATGCGTTGGGGACAGCTAGAGCGCATCGTTTCTGCCGATGCAGATCTCTCGTCCACCCGAACGTATCTCAACTCTAATCCGAACACACCTGTAGGGATTTTTTCAGTTGTCCGTTTTTTGGCTGCTTCTACCTCATTAGTAGCTGGCGTGTTCCTTAGTGAGGCTACTAATAACAACCAGTGGGTATCCTTCACCCTGACTGAAATATTCATCCTCCTAGGGATTGGGCTTCTCCATATCGGGATGGTTAAATTTGCGAGCGTGCACCGAGAAAGAATTGCCACTTTTGCACTACCTTTACTGAAGTTAGCACACTGGATCATAGGGCCGTTCACCCAAACTCCTTCTACTACTAACGGTAGCGGAGATGAGGAAATAGGAGACCCTCTAGCTTCTGAGTTAACGATAGTCGCAGATTCTGATGCTGAGCCTTTGGAGGAGTTTGAAGTCAGAATGATCCGTGGCGTTGTGGGACTTGATACCACAACTGCCCGAGAAATAATGCTCCCAAGGGTCGACATCACTGCGGTTGAACTGGGTGCACCTATCCCTGAAGTGGCAACCCTCATGGTTGAATCTGGTCATAGCAGACTTCCAGCTTACGAGGAAGACCTTGACCACATCAAAGGCGTTATCTATGCGCGTGATGTGATGGAAATACTGAACCGAGACAACGGAACACCCGCTACCCTGACGCCGAGTATGGTCCGAACAGCGCAGTTCATACCTGAAACAAAAACACTTGAAGAGTTACTAAAGGAGTTCCAAGATAGTAGAGTCCACATGGCAATCGTTGTCGATGAGCATGGAGGCGTAGAAGGTCTCGTAACCATAGAAGATCTCCTAGAGGAAATCGTCGGTGAGATACATGACGAGTTCGACGAAGACGAACCAACTGTTGAACAGGTAACTAAAGATGAATTCCTTGTGGACGCGCGTATTAGTGTGGACGCCCTAGAGGACCTTCTGCACGTAGAAATCGAAGGTGACGGTTATGATACTGTGGGCGGTTTCGTTTACGAGCGGCTTGGCCGAATACCAAATATCGGAGACACCATTACGCATGGTGCTCTTAAAATAGAAGTTTTAGGTACGACCGGACGAAGGCTTGATCAAATTCGTGTAACGAAGCAATCGTCATCCACGCACAATGACGGATAACGCGACCACTACTATACCGACAGCCGGACCCAGCGTGTGTGCGTTACCCCACCCGCTGTACACCAGTAGTAGGTCATAAGCGTACCATCGGATAGTAACGTCCCACCCGGTTTCCCGAAAGCAATCTTCATGTGAGTTGCAAGAAAATTCTCTGTTTCAGGGTTTCCTAGGGTTGCTTCCTTGCCCGCATCAAACACAACTACTTCGTTCTCAACGTCGAAAGTCTCGAGGTCTTCGGTTAAAGCTACGTGGATACCCTGAGGATCGTGACGATAATTATAAATCGCAGCGACGCGCCCATCAGCTAATGGAATCGGGGTACACACCTGTCCACGAAGGTTCGTTGGTCTAGGCTCACTCCATGTCCTGCCTTGATTCTCCGATACTGCATAGTGGTTATTTAGATCGTCTTGAGTACCGTATAGGTGAGTCCAAAACATCGTGTAGACTCTCCCATCAGGCAATAAAGAGTTCATCTGATCCCACCACAACACTTTCCCAGTAGGATCATCTGCAACAACTCGGTATTCCTCCCATGTCTTACCTTGGTCAGACGAAAATAATGCTGCCGCTTTTTGATCGGGAATTCCCACATGGCCAATGGGCTTCCAAGTCTCAAAAGGGTACATCCACCGATCAGGAGAAAGCTGCTCCAATGAACCAGCTCCGTTCCAGGTGTACCTGCTAGGAGGAAGAGGAACTGTCAATACCTGTGGATCGGACCAGCTTATTCCCCCATCGGAAGACCAGGTCAGAACCATCTCGCAGTTTGCGAGTTCTTCGGTATCCGGATCGAAAAGATTATCGATCTTTTCGAAGCGTGAGGCCGTCATAACTAAACGTCCATCTGGCACTACAGATATTTTGGGAGCACGGTAAGACCATTCAGAAATCTTGTGGCCAGATGAGTGAATCGTGCGACCACTCTCCCACGTACTCCCATCCTTCGAACGTAGTATCTCTATGTAGTTGTCTGGCGAACCGAGTCCTTCCCCAACATGTTGAGCTGCGATGAACGTACCATCTGGTAACGGGGTAATTGTGGGCATATACGCCCCGCGCCCAGGGTGGTAAGACAATAACCCTTGGCCTACAACTTTTAAGGGGTTGGGCATATTACTTAGCCTGACTGCGCTTTCAGCCACTCTTCGTATTCACGTCGACCTTCTTCATTAAATGGGTAGTATTTGTTCAGATCGCCTCCCTGTCCAAGTTTCATACGAACAAAGACCTCGTGCTCATCGCGCTCTCCAGCTATTTCAATGATTGCAGGGGCCAACTTCGGGGGAATCACTATGGCTCCTCCATCATCAGCCATGATGATGTCACCTGGATTAACAAGGACGTTACCGCAAGCAACTGGGACGTTAAATTCAGATGGATACATGTTTAAATGCCCCGCTCCTCCGGTTGTAACCGCGGCGGACCAAACCGGCATTTTAACGTCGTGAAAAATCTCTCGTGAATCTCTAATCCCCGTATCGATAACCACTCCGGCACCGCCACGCCCTTTGAAGTAGGTCATAAGCATTTCACCAAAAGCACCTGTCGCAGTGTCCCCACGTCCATCAACCACTATGATGTCACCTGGTTGAACGTACTCAAAGACTTCCCACAAAGCTGATTTCTGTTCACTTTCTTCCTCTGCCGAATATTCACCGGAAGATTAATCCTCTGTTGTAAGGTCAAATACAGCCATCTGGTCATCTCGCATAGGCAGAAAATGTATGGTGAGAGCGGGTCCACAGATCTTCGAACCCGGCACTCGCGCTATCGGTCCCTCAATAAAAGTACGACTAACCCCAAGACCGTCCATAGTTGACGTAACGCTATCAGCCCCAATCGCACTCAGGGCATCAATAATCTCTCGAGATGGCCGTTTTATATCCTTGGATAGGTTCATCCTAACCTCCTATAGTTGAGGACGCATTCTACATTAACCCTCCGGTGTGTAAGAAATATTACCGACTGAAAAGGTTATCGAGAGTTCACGTAAACCCGTCCTCCTATTAAAGGGAAAAGCCTTATATGTAGAAAGGTGAACTTTATTAATGCTCGAAGCTTCTTTACAACGGTAGCTATAGCGAAGCCGAATATGTTGGACACCGAAGCTTGGAATGGTTACCTTGAACAATGGAGAGACTTTGAAAAACAGGTCTCGATTGCACCCATCTTTTTTTACAGAGATCGGCAATGGGAATGAAGCGTCTAGTAGTCACAGGTCCCAAGCAGGCATCCTTTGAGGATGTCCCTATACCCTCTTGTCCACCGGATGGTCTGCTCGTACGTGCCAATGTAACAACGGTGAGTACTGGCAGTGAGATTCGGGTATTTCGGTGGCTACCAGTAGACGAGGCTGGGGAGTGGATCTACGGAGGTGTCCCGTTTCCGAAGGGAGCCATGGAAAACGGCTACTCGATGGTAGGAGAGGTCATTGAAAAAGGATCTAACGTCACTCATTTCTCAACAGGTGACAGGGTCTTCGTGGGGGCAACTCACAAAGAGTATACGGTTACGTCACCCACACAAGCTTACAAAATTCCCGATAGTTTAAGCGATGAACATGCTGTTTTCATGAACATCCTAAATGTAGGGCAGATCGGACTTCGTAATGGCAATCCTACTTTGGGGGAAAACGTTGCAATCGTGGGTCTTGGCGTAATAGGCCTATCAACCGTCGCATTCTGTAACGCTATGGGGTTACGAACTGTAGGTCTTGACCTTGCTCAAAATCGACGAGAAGTAGCTAAAAAAATGGGAGCTCAATTGGTTATGGACCCGACACTAGACAGGGTACACGAGGATATAATTCAGCATTTTGACGGTATCGGTGCTGATCTCGTCATCGAGGCAGCATCCAACTGGCGTGCTGTACGCACCGGACTTGAGCTTGTTCGACAGGATGGGAGAATCGTCGTAGTGGCCCGTCACGTGGATGTACCAGACTATAATATTTACGGTCATCCCTACATGAACAAGCGTGTGACAATCCGTTCATCCTACGGCTACGGAGACGAGGGAGATCGGTGGGACCTAAATCGCACTTTGAAGCTTTCCCTTAGCATGCTGGCAGAGGGTAAACTCTCAATTGGAGCTATGATCACCCACGAATTCGAATGGAGTGAGCTCCCCGAAGTCTACTCACGTCTTGACAAAGGCGATACCGATATTCTGGGTGCCATCATCCGGTGGCGGTGAGATCCTAACGGGAGCACGCTTTGCTATACTCAACACTACACTACGCATTCGTCGTCGAATTATGCCTCCGAGGCAATCATGCTCGATAAACTTGCATCACTCGAAAACCGTTACGATGAGCTTGAACACCTCATGGCTGACCCTGATATAGCGGGGGAATATGCACGCCTCCAGAATGTCATTAAAGAACATGCCGCGATAAAAAAAGTGGTCTTACTTTCGCGTGAATACAGACAGGTGATCACAGATCTTAAGGAAGTTCAGGATATAGCGCGTGAGGAGTCTGACCGTGAATTAGCCTCACTAGCCCGTGAAGAAATATCTGATTTACAGGACCGCAAGGGCCATCTGGAACACCAACTGCGTATCGAGTTGATCCCTAAAGACCCCAACGATGAGAAGAATGTCATTGTTGAGGTACGTGCGGGCACTGGTGGTGAAGAAGCCGGGCTGTTCGCCGCCGAGATGTACAGGATGTACATGCGGTATGCGCAGCGGGCGGGCTGGGATCTAGACGTAATCAACAGTAACTCGAATGGGCTCGGGAGTATCAAAGAAATCGTATTCAAGATTGATGGAGATAACGCCTACAGTCGTCTAAAGCACGAGAGTGGTACCCACCGGGTTCAGCGTGTACCCGAGACCGAATCTAGTGGGCGTATTCATACCTCTGCTGCCACAGTTGCGGTACTGCCAGAAGCTGAAGAGGTTGATCTACAGGTTGACCCTGATGACCTACAAATTGACATCTACTTCGCTAGTGGACATGGTGGACAAAGCGTCCAAAAGAATGCTACTGCTGTACGTATTACTCACGTACCCACTGGCATAGTTGCTACATGCCAGGATGAACGTTCACAGCACAAGAACCGGGAAAAGGCAATGGCTGTACTCCGCTCACGGCTGCTCGCCCAAGAGGTTGAGAGACAGCAAAACGAGCGTTCAAGTGCCCGGAAGTCTCAAGTTGGATCCGGTGATCGTTCCGAGCGAGTTCGCACTTACAACTTTCCACAAGACCGTCTTACAGACCACAGAGTAGGATACACTCGTCACAATCTAGAAGCTGTGCTCGACGGCGATATTGATGACATCATTGGGGAACTTATAACCCACGAACAAGCCATTAAGCTTGAGGAACTTGGTGCGTGACCCTCCGCCACGTTTGGCTAAGCGCCCAACGCCAACTCTCAGACCAAGGTATCTGCGACGCATGGCTAGAGGCTGAGGTACTCCTGAGGCATACACTTTCCTTGGATCGGGCTGGATTCTTCGCTTCTCTTAGCCAGAAGGTTGAAGGTAAAACTAGGGAATCATTTGAGAAATTGATGTCCCGCCGGCTTACTCGAGAGCCTCTCGCATACATCACTGGCCACCGCGAATTTTTTAGCCTAGACCTCAAAATAACCCCCGACGTACTGATACCTCGTCAGGAAACCGAGTTACTAGTTGAGGCTGTTATAGAGTATGCGAAAACTCATACTCGTCCTATCACCATAGCAGACGTAGGTACTGGCAGCGGTTGTATAGCGATAGCTATTGCCGTTGCCCTTCCGTCGGCAACAGTACTAGCCACAGACCTGAGTCCAAGAGCACTAAATATCGCTCAAGGTAATTGTCTGAAGCATCACGTAGAGGATCGCGTCCATCTACTTGAGGGAGACCTGTTAAACGTTTTAGATAGGCCTGTCGATGTGGTCGTGTCTAATCCTCCATACCTAACACCAGCCGAGATACAGACCTCAAAAGAAGAAGTTAAACACGAACCCCAAATTGCACTATTGGGAGGACAAGAAGGAATCGACATCCTTGCTAAATTATTTAATGACGCCCCTCGGTACTTGAAACCAGGCGGACTACTTTGTGTCGAGATTGATCCTCGCAGAGTTGATGCCACCAGATCTCTAGTTCAGGAAGGATTCGCCGGATGCCGTTATGAGATCAATCAAGACTTAGTTGGAGTAGAACGGATCCTTAAGGTATGGACAACAGAACGCCCTACTCAAGCGCCATTTTAGTTATACACCTTAGAATTATTGCACCTGTAATAGAACATGGAGCCTACTCCGTACATATAGACTCCGTCAGAGTAGTTGGTTAGCGATCAAAAACTCCTTTAGGTAATCCTGTCGGTACACCATCGGGTCTTTCACATGTAGTGTCTAACTCGATATGCCTGCCAATGTCCGAGGATTTATGGACTGCATGCATAATCTCCAACACGTGATTGGCAACATTACCGTTTACCCTACAAGTACGCTGCTGTTTGATCGCCCAGACCATCTCAACTAATCCCATACCTCGAATTTCTCTGATTTCGTCATAGGCTAAGGGCATCTCTATCCACTCCATTTCCTTATCACCATCCATTGTGAGAAGACGAATACGTCCTCCGAGATGAACTGGATCCGGCACAGTAAGCGTCCCTTCTGTGCCATAAATTTCAATGGTTTTTTTTGTATGCGCCCTAACATCCCGTGTCGGCCCCCACATGTCAAAGCTGGTGGTTATATTGCCAATAGCTCCTGATTCGAAATCTAGAAGGCCAACAACGTGCGTGGAAACCTCCACGTCAATTTTCTTATCTCCAGCTATACGCTGGGGAAACATACGGGCATGAGAGCCAGTTACCCTTTTTACAGGACCAAGCAGGTTAACTAAGGTGCTCAAATAGTACGGTCCTATATCAAACATCGGGCCACCACCTTTTTTGTAGTAGAACTCAGGATTTGGATGCCACCGCTCTACACCGTGACTACCAAAACATGCAATAGCCGAAACAGGTTCACCAATTATCCCTTCATCAATTATCTTTCTACAGGTTTGAAGTCCCGGACTTAATACGGTATCTGGTGCACAGCCCACCATCAGATTGCTGGATATTGCCTTGTTAATAATTCTCTGCCCATCTTTTAGTTCTATCGCAAGTGGCTTCTCACTGTATACGTGCTTTCCCGCTTCAAGAGCTTTCAAATTTACGGATGCGTGGGCTAGCGGGTTCGTTAAATTAAGAACAAGTTCTACTTCTGGATCTTGTAGCAATTGGGGGAAATCTAACACTTTTGGAATATCAAACTTTTTTGAGGTCGCTACCGCTCGTTCATTTGATAAATCACTACATGCAACCAGATTTATGACATCTGAAAAGTTTCTGCGGATATTCTCTAAATAAACTGGGCTGATGTTCCCACAACCAACCACTCCCACATTGATATTTGGTCTCGCAAACTTTGTTTCCTGCATGTCCATTCCTACTCCTAAGCTCCTAGCTTATCTTCAGGGGCTCGGGAAAATGGGACCTGAGATCTCTACGGCGTGACGAACAGGGTTGATTTAACTATTTGTACTGAGGAGCAGGTAGCTCAGACAGATGCTCTGATATAACTAGAAAAGACCCAATGGTCGGGGTGACTGGACTCGAACCAGCGACCCCCTGCACCCCATGCAGGTGCGCTACCAAACTGCGCCACACCCCGACCATCAGTAGAATAGCACGCAGTGGAAGAAGCGTTCAAACGTATATCAATCTCCTGTTCTCGATGGATTTACGAGCCACCGAGACAGCCCCCTAACCGTTGCCCAAATCGGCAACAGATCTAGCGTACAGATACCGGACCTTTTACATAGTTGGCGGCCCCTGGCGAATCCTCGCTCGACATTCCTCAATAGTTCCATTCCATGGACCAAAACTATGAGTTTGCCAAGTCAACCCAGCATCTTCATACTCTGCTGCTATACGTCCAAGCTCACTTCTGCTCATCATAGAATCCTGGATACCAGTCACCACGTCAAACGGTCCTTCCGATACGCGATATGATTTGGTGAAAATCACCGCATCTTCAATATCTTGGGGCATCAATACAGGCATCTCTGATGTCATGTCAGTCGGTTCGGTTCCATCATTTTTGATCGGAAACATTCCATCCCACCTAGCAGCTCGCCGAAACGGTGGTTTCCGGGGCCAAACTCCAGCAACCCATATTGGTATGCGCGGTTGTTGAAGCGTAGGTGGTTGGAAGGTGACGTTATCGATTTGATAGTGCTGCCCCCGGTAGCTAGTGGGATCACCACTCCATAGACTAGTAAGTACATCCAATCCCTCATCGAGCATCCTCGCACGAGTGATATTGTCAGTCTCCATCCCAAACGAAGCAAACTCCAGATCGGGCGGAGCTCCCAAACCAACCCCTAAGATAAGACGACCGTCCGATACCTGATCCACCGAAACTGTCTCACGAGCGAGCTTCCAAGCACTTCGCCGTGCGAGTGGGGTTACCATAGTACCTAGACGAATTCGTTCAGTATTCAAAGCAATGGCAGTGAGAGCAACCCAAGGATCAACAAAGGGGTCGGTTTCACCAAGCCAGAGATGATCCCAAATGAACAGCCCATCCCACCCGGCATCTTCGGCCTCTTTACCGATCTCAGCCATAGTTCGCGGATGAAAGTATTCGCCAAAATTTGGTATATCAACTGCGAATCTCATAGTTCGCCTCGTTTCACCCCTCAATGAATGGAGTAATAGAGTACAATACCCCAGCGGTTTCAACCCGCAAAATAAGCCACATCTGAAGGAGTTTGGCTTATGCCTAACACAGAAGATATAGCTCTAATATCGCACCTTATTCGGCGTGGCGGTTTCGGCGCACCTCGGACCGAGATCAATGAGCACGCTGAGCGTGGTTACGATGCGACTGTCGAATGGTTGTTAGACCCTGATAGTGAACCAGAGGTTGACACTGCCTCTCTCTATCGATACCACCCAGATGCTGAGCGCCCTTTTAGGCTAGCAAACGGGATGGAATGGCTGTACCGGATGGTCACCACTCAACGCCCTCTAGAAGAGAAGATGGCACTATTCTGGCACCAAGTGTTCGCAACTGGTGAAAACAAAGTCGAAAGCGTCTACGAGATAGCTCAACAAATCCAGATGTTCCGGGAGCATGGACTCGGTAACTACCGTGAACTCCTATTGTCGCTAGCCCAAAACCCAGCAGTTCTCTACTGGCTCGATAACCAAGAGAATCACAAGCGGGCTCCAAATGAAAATTGGGGACGTGAACTGATGGAACTATTTTCTATGGGCATCGGGAACTATACTGAGAAAGATGTCTATGAAGCATCCCGTGCTTTCACAGGATGGGCCTTTGATACCAAGATACACTGGCTTTTGTGGGGGCCGCACCTATGGAACTATGAGTTTCACGCCGAGGACCACGATGCGACAGACAAGACTTTATTTGGGCACTCAGGCAACCTAGATGGGACCGACGTAATTGACCTGATTGTGCAGCAACCATCGTGCCACGTATTCATCGCAAGACATTTGTACAATTTCTTCGTAGCAGATGAGCCACAGGTGCCAGCATGGCCAATTGAGCCCCCGCGAGACCCTGAGGCCATTCGGGACATATGTGGCGTGTTTGTCAACTCAGATTACAATCTAAAGCCAGTCTTGCGAGCCATCTTTACCTCGGACTTTTTTAAAGAGGCCTCCTTCAAGCGTGTGCGTAATCCAGCAGAAGTATTCGCAGGGACTCTACGAGTAACCGGCTCCTTCCCAGAGCCTCACCCCGGCTGGGAAAATATCTCACTGGAACCATCGTATATGGGGCAACAACTCTATGATCCCCCAAGTGTCGAAGGCTGGCACACTGGACATGAGTGGATTAATAGTGGAGCTTTCGTCCAACGAGTCAACTTTATGGCTGATCAACTGGGAGATGCTTCTCTCCCGGGAGTCCAAGACATCATACGACGTATCGCCTCTTCCAACGGTAAGGGTATGTCGCCAGATCAACTTGTGGATGGATGTCTCGAACAGATGGGACCACTCCAAGTCAAAGATAGCACCCGACGTGAACTCATTGATTTCGTCCAATCCGAGACAGACCAAATATCTTGGCATAATGGTGACTACGAAAAGGGAGCAGACGTAACTTGCAAGGTACTCGCCCTGATAACGGGTACACGCGAGTACCAGTTCGGCTAAGATCCAAGATATGCCTAATCAAACGGATATTGCTCTCATTGCACACTTGATGCGACGAGCAGGGTTCGGCGCCAATCGCACAGAGTTAGAAACCTTTGCAGATCTCGGATACGAGTGGACTGTGGAATGGCTTCTTAACCCTGAGGAACAACCTGACATTAACGAGTATCAGTTATATCGGTATATGCCAATGTTGGAATACCCTCAAGTAGGCTACTCGGCACACGGTCAAGCAGAGTGGTTCTACCGCATGGTTAATAGTCAACGCCCGCTTCAAGAAAAAATTGCATTATTCTGGCATCAGGTTTTTGCAACAGCTACTCAGAAGGTTTGGGCACACGGAGTTATAGCTCAAATCAACATGTTTCGTGAGAAGGGACTTGGTAGTCTACGTGATCTATTAGTTGCCGTTGCACAAGATCCAGCAATGATTAAATGGCTGGACAACCAAGAAAGCCACAAACGTTCTGTTAACGAGAACTGGGGCCGTGAACTACTTGAACTTTTCTCGCTTGGTGTCGGCAACTACACAGAGACAGATGTATACGAGTGCGCCAGGGCATTCACTGGTTGGACAATAGGTGGTGACCTGAATTCCTATATCTACGCATCTATTGACTGGTCGTTTAAATACGATGCCGCTGACCATGACCGCGATAACAAAATTTTCCTAGGCCACTCCGGGAATCTCGACGGCGATGAAATAATCGACATCCTCGTTCAACAGCCAGCGTGTCACAGTTTCATTGCGCGCCATCTGTACAATTTTTTCGTAGCAGACGAGCCACAAGTACCCGCCTGGCAAATAGAAGAGCCTAGAGATCCCGAAGCCGTCCGTTTCCTAATGGGAAAGCTAGTTGAGTTCGATCTAGAAATTCGTCCAGTACTACGTTCGCTTTTCAATACATCGTTTTTTCAGGATTCTGTGTACCAAAAGGTTAAAAGCCCAGCTGAAGTAGTTGCTGGCACGACAAAAATAATTGGAACACCGACTCAGCCTAGCCAAGAATGGTTTGATCTCGGCAAGACTGCAACAATCTTTGGTCAAGACCTTCTGAACCCTCCGACCGTTGAGGGATGGCACACAGGGTATGAATGGATCAACAGTGGTGCTTTGGTTAGCCGAGTTAATTACACCGCCAACCAATTTAGGAGATCTAACACTCCAGGGATTGACCTTCTCATCGACAGAATCGCCTCATCCAGTAGTTCAGTCATGAGCCCGGAGGAGCTTGTAGAAAAATGCCTAGACTTGATGGGGCCTATATCCGTTCGGGAAAAAACCAAAACGGAACTCGTGGATCATGTGAGCAGTGAGGGCAAAATATCTTGGGCGACACCCAATGATCACTCCAGGTCTTCGCAACGTACACGTGACCTATTGGCGCTCATTGCAGGTACACGGGAATACCAGTTTAACTAATATGCTCATAACCTACGGCGGCGGAAAAGCCTGGAATTTTAGCCACTCTCTGGGACGACCCACTGGGGAGCACAATGGTACAACCGGTGGATTCATGAATCCTGTAAGTATCGCAGTTGCTGACGAGAATAATCTATTCGTACTCAATCGTGGCTGGGGAACTCTTTTAATTCAGGATAGAGCACACGATGCTGGTTGCCGGATTGGTAAAATGACAATTGACGAATACCACTTTGGAGACTTCGCTAGGGGCGAATTCGTCTGGCCAGTTGGATTGGCTATCTCTGCAGACGGTAATCTATACGTGAGCGACGAAGCTGACCATAAAATAGCCTGGCTACCCCCTGACAGAATAGTACCTTTCCCTGAAAATATTCCAACTGGAGAGAGGCTTGGAGAGTGGGGAGCACTCGGGTGTGCTGAAGGCCAAATCAACGCACCAGCGGGCATTGAATTCGACCAACATGATGACCTATACGTGGTGGATAGTGGTAACAACCGTGTCCAGAAATTTACTAAACATGGTGACTTTCTAATGACTTGGGGAACCGCCGGCACCGGTAACGGCGAATTCGATCACCCTTGGGGCATAACGATTGACCATCAAGGATTCATATACGTTGCAGACTGGGGTAATAACCGAATCCAAAAGTTCACTCCTAGCGGTGAATTTGTGATGTGTATTGGTGACGGGTATGAACTTGACCACCCGGCTGACGTAGCTGTCGACAGCGAGGGTGACGTCTACGTCGCTGATTGGGGCAATAAACGTGTACAAATCTTTGAAAGTGATGGAAACCTACTTGCATCCTTAAGCGGTGATGCTAGTGAATTCTCTAAAGCTCAAGAGTACGTAATTACCAGAGATAATGCTAAGCAAAGCTTCGCAATGAATACTAACCACCCCGCCGTAACAAACATGGGGCGGTTTGGACGGGTTACAGGCGTCGAAGTTACAACAGACGATCGAATCATCGCGACAGACAGCCGGGGTAGGCTACAGGTGTATGACAAGGACAAGCAATTTGTCCTTATCCCGCCACCTTGATCCTCACATACGGATACATATGAATTCTGATATGATCCTTAGACTCTCAGGAGACGCGTATGGACACTAAAATGAATGGGGACGCGCCTGTCCTCGTGGTACTACAGTTAACTGGTGGGAATGACTATCTCAACACCGTAGTCCCCTACTCGAATGCCCTTTATTACGATAACCGATCATCCCTTGGAATCCCAGAAGAAGACGTAATGAAGATTGATGATACGGTCGGCCTCAATCCCGCGATGGGTCCTTTGAAAGATGTGTACGATCGCGGAGACATGTCCATTATCCACGGCGTAGGTTTCGAGAACTCGACCCGCTCGCACTTCCGTGCCATGGACATCTGGCACACCGCAGAGCCTGATAAAGTCAGCATGGAAGGATGGCTAGGACGAACTGTCCGAGACCTCGATCCTGAAGGGGAAAATCCTGTAACAGCGGTGAACGTCGGCCAAGGGTTACCGCGTGCTATGGTTGCACCCGGAGTCTCAGTTGCATCAGTAGCGGACCTTTCAACCTATGGACTGCTAACTGGGGTTGAAGAACGGCAACTCCGCGAGAAAATGCTAGATCGGTTTGCAAACATGTACACCCCAGCCATTGGCTCTGGCCCTGTTATGGATTACTTGGCACAAACAGGTCTTGATGCACTCAAGGGTGCGGATATGCTAAAGGATGCACCGTTGGCGTACGAGTCTTCTATCGAATACGGAAACACCCCTCTAGCTGGCAAACTCCGTGACATTGCTAAGATTCATACAGCTAACTTGGGCACACGCGTGCTGTACGCTGAGCATGGCGGTTATGATACTCACGCTGCTCAAGGTCCAAACCACCCAAAGCTTTGGAGCGATGTTGCCGGTGCAGTTAATGACTTCTGGGCTGACTTGAAAGAGCATGATTCTGACCAGAACGTAGTGATGTTTATTTTCACTGAGTTCGGAAGACGCGTGAAAGAGAACGGGACTGGAACCGATCATGGAGCTGGGGGCGTTGCATTCACCCTTGGACCAAGTGTCAAGGGAGGACAATATAACGACTACCCATCACTCGCTCCTGAGGATCTCCGAGAGGGGGATCTTGCCCCTAATCAGGACTTCCGCGGCGTCTACTCCACTCTAATTGAAGATTGGTTTGGCCTCGACGCAAAACCTATCGTTGAAGGAACGTTTGAAAAGCCTGACCTTATACATAAATAACACACGCTACCCTAGTCAATAACACAACAAGCAACATTTATGATCACCACCACAGCCGCAGGTCGTACGTGGCACTTTGACCGGTCCCTTGGACGCCCCACTAATGAGCACAATGGAACCGTCGGAGGCTACCGTCACCCCACAGACCTCTGCATCACCAATGATGACATCTTATTTGTACTCAGTCGCGGACATAACAGCCAAACCGGCACACCTGACAATGGCCGGATCGGGAAAACTACATTTGAGGAACATCACCTTGGCGATTTCGCGCGGCAAGAGTTCACCTGGCCAGCAGGGATTGCGCTTGACAGCGACGGATGGGTATACGTTTCGGACGAATTCGAAAATATAATCCGCAAGTTCGATCCGGATAAGACCCTGCCTTATCCAGACGCTGACCCTGACAATGAGGCCGTCGCAAAATGGGGATCTACGGGCACTGACGAGGGTATGCTAAATGGCCCTAGTGGTATTCATTTTGATAGTGAAGATACCCTTTTCGTTGTCGATAGCAGAAACGACCGAGTACAACAATTCACTAAAGATGGAGAATTCCTTTCGTCGTTTGGACATTCCGGCACTGGTCACGGCGAATTCAGCCGACCGTGGGGGATCACGATTGACAACAACGGGGATATCTACATCGCAGATTGGGGTAATCATCGTGTTCAGAAGTTCTCTCCTGAAGGTAAATTTCTGATGACCTTTGGGACCGAGTTTGGGGGAGAGCTAAACAATCCTGCAAATGTCGCCGTTGACAGTGAAGGTGATGTATATGTGACCGACTGGGGTAATCGGCGCGTGCAAGTATATGAGCCAACCGGGGATGTGCTCACAGCCTTCTATGGGGATGCAACAAGCTTATCGAAGGCGGGGGAGTATATCATTCGGCGAGACCCTGGCACTATAAAGGCATACCGCCAAGTCAAGGACTACACGGAAATGGGACGATTCATGCGACCAACTGGGATTGAAATAGATAAAAATAATCACATAATTGTCGCTGATTCCTGTGGGCGGCTCCAAGTCTATGCGAAAGACTCTGGATACGTCGAACCAGAAGTCAAACTAGAACTCGAGTAACTGGGCCCCACATAGGTGCTGTGAAACCCCAGCCTCAGACGATTAAGCTGACTGTTTCTTTCCTAGGAGTATTCGATGTCAACTGTACGGTTAGGCATTGTTGGATGCGGATCCATATTCCCGCTAAACGCCAACGGCTACGCCACCGATAATCGTTGTGAGATCGTTGCCGTTTGCGATCCGATCAAAGAACGCGCTGAGCGAAAAGCTACTCAGCTTGGTATCGCTCCTACTGTATACACGAACTACGAAGATTTTCTTGCGGACGATACAATAGACGCTATTGAAATTCTCACCCCAACGCAGTTTCATGCCGAGCAAATAATCGCCGGATTAAAAGCTGGTAAGCACGTATCGTGCCAAAAACCCCTGGCAACAGATATGGAAGAAGCAGACCATATCGTTGACGCCGCCAATAAAGCAAAAACCATTTTCCGTGTCACGGAAAATTTCCTCTACTATCCCCCCATTATTAAAGCAAAAGAGTTGATTGATTGCGGTGTTATAGGTGACCCGAACCTTATCCGCATTCGCACAATACTAGGAAGCGAGACCAATCATGGGACTGAGTGGCTCCGAGAACCAGGCGCGTTAACATGGCGCCGTGTCGCTAATACACTCCCGGGGGGAATAGTGTTTGACCATGGGGTCCAATCCTACGCAACTCAGATGTGGTGGGTAGGAGACACGGATCAGTTATTCAGAATTGTCAATACAACTAACGACTTCCATATTGAAGCTCCCGCTGCTACAACTTGGAAGTTCCGTGACCGTACTTGTATTGGAATCTTTGATTACGCGCTTACGAACCAGATGACTATTAAGAGCAAATACTACGCCATGGACGAGTTTTTTGAGATATATGGCCCGAAAGGCTCCATCATGATCACCCGATGTACCGGGGAGGTCCTTGATATGCCGCCACTGATGGTAGTCACAGAGGAAGGAAACAAGGAGATTGAGGTAGCGCACGACTGGATAGAAGGTTTCAATGGAGCAGCACGAGACTTTATAGACGGAATTGTGACTGGTGGTCAACCTATGATGGATGCGGAAAGCGCAAGAACGGCGCTCCGCGCTGCACTAGCCGTCTATGAGTCATCCAATTCAGGATTACCAGTACAACTCTAACTTTGTTCATGCCTCTACACGACCTAGTCTCCACCACAAACCTTCTACCCGCATCGGCTGATCCTCATACTCCTGAGCAAAAGAATTCATATCAATGAGCCAGGGTGGACTCGGACCGGGCTTGGCTGTTCTAACGGAATAGACTCAAGAATCGATCTTGGTAAAAAGGGAAGACCCCCCAGCGGTCTAATTCCTGCTTTAGAATGTCGACCGAAGCACGGTCACCTTGTTCAACTTCTTGAAACAAAGCTTCTAGTTGCTGCGCCGCAGCTGCAGGTATACCCCCAAGGTCATTTCTCGGTGTCAACAGTCCCCTAGAAGTAAAGTCTTGAACGTTACTCGATACAGAAGAGGCAGTGAACTCGTAGATGAACTTTAGCAAAGCAACATCCCATAACTCATCTACTCCCACCATCACAACTGACATTTCCTCTTGGCGTGAATTCAGATCTTTACTGATATTATGTGCTATCTCGGTAGCCAGGCCTCCGACAATTTCAAGGTTCTCTGGCTTATTCTTGTACTCATACATTATCGCAGGACTGTTAGGGCCTTGATCACGGGCAACCTCTCTGAAAAATTCGTACGCATCACTACTAAATCCTTGAATGCTATTGAAGTAGTTGGGCGTTATGATTGCAGGACGTTCAGATGTCACTTGTCCTGTCCGAACAACGCCTTCCCTTTCATCCCCATCAGCGTAAATCGGCTCAGTAACAACATAATACTTAATATTTGTGACTCCGAACGTAGCTAAACTTTGTTTAGGAAACCGTACAACGAAGGTCTGTTCAATGGCTTTCAGCCAATTTTGGTAGTTTTCCATCATTATGTTAGAAATATCCCTTATCGGATGCTAGTGGTCAGTGCTAGGGAGTGTCAAGAGAATAATCCCCGGCTGCAATAATTGCATCGCACCCCTGGGTCAACTCTGATAAACCCGTATAACCAAAGTAGCGACAAAGGAGTACTACTTCATTAGCCTAAGAAGTGTCCTATGCCGTTAAACATTCAACCATGTATCGAGCACCCAGAATGACAGCGTACAATCCTAAGCCTTGAGATATGATTCGCTAACATAATTATATTGACGTGGTCGGACCGATATTTGGACAAGCCTTCGGGGCAAACGTTTTCGGTCTTCAAACCATATTTGTTATACCAAATAGATGTGTTACAAAAATGCACGTTTGCGTCTGTAAACTTAGGCTACAACTACCAGGAACTAGCAGTCTGAAGGGGAAACGACAGATTGTGCAATCATTGATTTCTCGAATACGCAACAAATTCAATGTGTCAATTGCTGAGGTGGAGGAACTCGATTCTTGGCAGAACACGGTCCTGGCCGTTTCTTGTGTCTCTAATTCCAAAAGACATGGAGAGGAAGTGATAGCGAAAGTGATCTCGTACATCGAGGGGACACGCGGAGATGTTCTAATAACCGATATAGACCGTGAAACTCTCTCAGGATTCTAGCCAAATCTGCGAGAATAGATGAATTCTAATGGCCTTACCGACGCTCTCCCAATTCAACCGTTGCAACTTCAGCTTGGCCGTTGTGGAAATACTCGACCACTACCTGAGCTCCTGGTTCATAGGACCATAGCAGGCGTTGAAAACTTGCCAAATCAGGTGTAGGAATATCATCAATCTTAGTAATGATGTCGCGGGTACGGATCCCTGCTTTGTAAGCAGGTCCGTTAAGCTTCGTTGCGGTTACAATAACCCCATCTTCAACCGGCAGTTGGAAAGAGCGCGCTATAGCCGAGGTAACATCATCACCATTGATCCCCATATCTGGACGTAGTACCCGTCCGAATTCAATCAGATCTTCGATTACCGGCCTCATCACGTCAAGACTGATCGCAAACCCGTAACGTGCCTCCTTCAAAACTGCCTGATTTATGCCAACTACATTACCTTCAACATCAACTAACGGTCCCCCACTATTACCAGTGTTGATGGTTGCATCTGTTTGAATCAAATCGAAAAATTGCTCGCCTTGTGCGGTCTCTATTGATCGCCCCAGGCCACTCACAATTCCCAGAGTTACTGTGGGGCCACCCTTTAGGTTAAGAGCGTTTCCCATAGTCATAACCCAATCACCGACCCGAAGTTTCCCCGATTCGGCAAGTTTCGCACTTGGTAATCCCTTAGCGGCGATCTTAAGTACAGCTAAGTCAGTAACAATGTCTGTTCCAACAACAATTGCTCTATACGACTCGCCATCAGGGAGATGTACTTCAATTTCCCGCGCTGAGCGCACTACATGCTCATTGGTCAAAATATACCCGTCGGTACGGATGATGATACCTGACCCGGCTCCTTCATCACGAAATGTCGTGAAGAATCCACGCCTAAAGGACTCGGTAGTTATTGACACCACCCACGGTCGAATCTCTTCCACCACGTCAGCAATCGATGGCATTCTATGAAATCCCGTGCCTGGAGTCGTAGAGAGGACGGGTTGAGAGTTACCTACTGTTGGCATAGGAATGGCTGTAGGGGCAATGGGCGTCATAGTAGGTAAAGGTTCTAAAGGAACCAGCTCTGCAGATTTGTTGAAGCCACAAGCTCCAACCAGCGTGGCAAGCCCTATTAAAACCCCTGTAAGGGTTAGAACACTATGCAATCGTCGTTGATTCCACAACTTTAAGTCGAACACGTTTGAATCCCATCCAAAGTACTTTAAGGTTCTGGTGTTCACTCGGAAGGTTTTCCGCATATTCTGTAAACCGAGACGTCACTAAAGCGCCAAACAAAACTATTATTGCCGAAAGATATACCCAAGTCATCAGCGCTAGCACTGCACCAACGGACCCATAAATAAGATTGTACGGTGTATAGTTTTGAACGTACCAAACGAATGCAAAGTTAGTTGCATCAAATGCTACCGAAGCAGCCAACGCGCCAGGCCAAACATACTTCAAGCGAACTTCTTTATTTGGAAGAAACGTGTACAGAAACAAAAATGTCCCAAATGCAAGGATTGGCAACAGGAGTTGAGCCAAAAGATCCCATACAAAGGCATTGAAGTACTCAGATTCAGGCGCGACTACATTCGTTGCCTCACGCGCAATACCAAGAACTGGACCACTAAATAGTACCGCCAGCAGCAGTACCCCCGCTCCCAAGACCAGTGCGAAATCAATGATTCGCTCTCTGATGAAAGGTCTAGGTTTCGTAATACCCCAGGCTGCATTTATACCCTTTCGTATTGCACCAAATGCTACGGTGGCAGCCCACAGCAAACCAAAAATCGACGCTACACCAGTAATCGCTCGTGCTGAGACGACACCCCGTACAGTCTCGCCTATGAATTCGCTGGAAACAGGAATTACGTCTGATATATTGCTAGCTAGTTCGATTTGCTCATTGGCGGTACTCGGCACCAAATACCCCAGTACGGAAATTACAGCCAGCACCAATGGAAACAAAGCAAATAGTGTGTAAAAGGAAATAGCCCCAGCAATGTAGGGACAGTTCTTACTGAGAAAATCGTTCACCGCATCTATTGCAAAAAGGATAAATCTGACGAACGTCATTTATCACATTACCCCCACACAATTGATGTTAAATTGCCATAAGCGGCTATGTCAAGGCGCTGCGGGGACATAACTCTAGCTTACATGCTAGCTGGTATAAGATCATGCTAGCTGGTATAAGATATCGTACAATCCAGCAGGCCTATAGGCTGATAATTTTATATTTGGAGTTCGCATATGCCATCAATTGAAATTCTAAGCAGTGGAAGAATTGATGAGCGCGAATCCGCTTTCCCTCAAGCAGTGCAGTTGCCCAACGGTGACATCCTATGCTCGTTCAATGTGGGTGGTGGTGCACACACTACAGGTGGATCAGATTGGGCACGGTCTCTGGATAAGGGCGAGACATGGACAGTGGAAGGTACGATTCTACCGAAAGAGGGCACAGCTACCAATGCTCTCAAGCTAAGTATCTCCTCTAACGGTAGGACGATTTACGCATACGGTCCCCGGAACCACCGCCGAGAAGGCCAGCGTTTTGGGGAGGGGCACAACGAACCTATCCTGTGCAAGTCGGAAGACGATGGGAAGACTTGGTCAAAACCTGATGTAGTACCACTCCCGGGCGACCGATTCGAAATATCACACGGCGTTCTACCTTTACATTCCGGCCGGATACTGGCACCAGCAGCAACATTGGAGTCGGAAAAAACACTAGGGAGACAAGTCCTACTCGGAATCTCCGACGACAATGGCGACACCTGGGAGAAACCCTCTGTTGCCTTCGAAGACCCAAACGGCGTACATGGCTATTTCGAGCAAAAATTAGAAGAGATTCGCCCGGGTCTCATAATCGGAACCTGCTGGACTCACATTATGGAGGGTGTGGTCGACGTCGAGGACCATTTCGTTCTTTCACGAGACGACGGCCTCACGTGGAGTGAACCAAAGTCCACAGGGGTTATGGGGCAAACGATGACAACTCTCTCTCTTTGCAAAGATCGTCTCCTCGTAATGTATAACAGACGCTACGGGCAGCAGGGTATCGTTATGCTTCTTGTAACATTTACGGAGGATGGGTGGACAGTTCACCACGAGGGAATGATGTACGATCCTAGTAGTGCTAGGAACCGACCACAGGGACTCGAAACAGGAGTGGATGAGTTCGCTGGCTTTGAATTTGGCTTCCCTACAGCGATTCACCTTAACGACAATACGATTTTGGCCACTAACTGGTCCAAAGAGAACGGGAAATTTGGGGTCAGGTGGACCAAGCTACAGGTGATCTGGTAGCCCATGATTATAAAGTCACCACTTGAACTACATACCATCGTAGTCAAGATTCTAGTTGCCGCCGGTACTACTCCCAAGAACGCTAGTCGTGTAGCGGATGCCCTCGTGGCGTCAAACCTCTGCGGAGTCGATACCCACGGTGTGTTTCATCTGCTCAGCTACATCGAGCAGATCAAGGGTGGTCTGCTCGATGCGACAGCATCCCCAAATATATTGAAAGAGACCACAACGACGGCGCTAGTTGATGGTAACTGGGCATTCGGGCACGTAGCAGCAAAATACGCTTTAGACATCGCTATCCAGAAGGCTATCGAAAACAGCATTGCAATCGTGGGCGCTGTAAGAAGTAACCACATTGGACGTGTCGGTGAATATGTCGAACTTGCAGCAGAGAAAGGAATGTGCGCTATCGTGTGTGCATCCGGATTTGCTGAGACCAGACCTATGGCTGTTCCTTACGGTGGACGTGAGAAAGCGATGCATACTAACCCGATAGCCATTGGTTTCCCTGGCGAAGATGGTTCCTCCATGTTCCTTGACTTCGCCACGACTGCTATGTCGGGATCTAAAGCACGACTTTATAAAATACGGCAGCACGAGTTACCTATCGGTACAGCTATCGATGATGCCGGCTACTCTACAACGAATCCCTTCCTAACCGATGACGGCGGGTCACTTTTACCGTTTGGCGGGCACAAGGGTTATGGGATTATGGCAGCGGTAGAATTTCTAGGCCGTTCACTAACAGGCTCAGCAAACTTCCGAGAGAAGGGTAAGGGAGCAACCCCCATGGAAGAGCAAGGTATGACTATCATCGCTTTTAGAGCGGACATCCACCAGCCATTATCAGAATTCACTAGATTTGCTGAAGATACGAGTGATAAGCTTCGCAGCGTAGCTCCAGCACCAGGATTCGATGAGGTGATGATTCCCGGAGATCCTGAAAAAAACGCGCGACTGGAACGCAAGGCCACTGGTATCCCCATAGAAGACGAAGTTTGGAATAGCGTATTGGAAGCTGCTAGGTTGGCTCAAACTGAAATTTAAAATAAGGTGAGGTAGGAATGGCACATCTCTATGTAGGCACATACACCCACGGCGAGTCAGAGGGCGTTTATCTATGTGAATTCAACCCCAAAACGGGCTCAGTGACTGGCAGAACAGTCGCGGCCGAGATCAACAACCCTACCTTTCTAGCAATCTCTCCGGACCGCCAAACCCTATTCTCTATCACCGGACCAGGAGATGAATCGGGCTCGGGCATGGGTTATCTGTCAGCTTACTCAATAGATAGTGAAACAGGCGCTTTAACCTATATCAACAAGCAACCCTCGCGAGGTGTTGGCCCGTGTCACTTAACCGTAGATACGCAAGGTAGCTACCTTCTGGCCGCAAATTATGCGAGCGGGACTGTCGCTATGCTACCTATAGCATCAGATGGGTCTTTGAGGGAAGCTACTGGGTTTGTTCAGCACCAAGGCTCTGGTCCCAACATGGATCGTCAGGAAGGACCGCATGCTCACTCCATCACACTCGATCACAACGATAATTTCGCCTTCGCTGCCGACCTGGGAACCGACAAAATTCTGGCATACAAACTTGACCGAGATGGTGGCCTTTTAACCCCCAACAACCCTCCATCCATATCTTTAGCGGGTGGACAAGGCCCCCGCCACTTCGACTTTCACCCTTCTGAGAAATATGCCTATGCTATCAACGAAATGGGCAACACGGTTACAGCATTTGAGTATGACGGAATAAATGGCTCGCTCGAAGAAATACAAACGATCCCAACTATCCCTCCAGACTTCAAAGACAGTACACATTGCGCTGACATTCATGTCTCTCCCAACGGTAAATTTCTCTACGGCTCCAACCGCGGCCACGATAGTATCGTGATCTTTAAGATCGCAGAAACTGGAAGACTTACGCTGATTGGCTACGAATCCACCGGTGGAGAGACACCGCGCAATTTCATGATCGATCCGTCTGGCGACTTTATGCTGGTGGCAAATCAGGATACCAATACAATCGTTAGTTTTTGCATTAACCAGTCCACGGGCGAATTGGAACCGACCGGCGATATCGCAGACGTCCCCAATCCAGTCTGCTTAAAGTTACTCTAGGCATCAATTACGTCGTTGTGAAAGGACCTAGTAGCGCAAGTCATGAAGTCGGCGAAGAATTAAGTAGATGTAGAGCCCAAGGGGCCACCTGAATCAGTCTTGCCCATTGCGGCGACTTGCGTTACAAAGCCTGCACTCCGAGGTTCACGGTCCAGTACATAGGCGAGATAAGCTGCCAAAACCCGCTTCACCTCGCTTTTGATCTCTTCCGTCAAAGGTAAGCTTTGAGCTTCGGCCAATCCGACGTCTTGAAAGAAACGAAGTACTTTAATCGAGTTCATGGATAAATGGATTAATGGATCACCAGTGGATACTTTACATTCTGGCCCCACTAAGCCACCAGCTATGCATGAAAGGAGATGGTCTTGTGGATCAAGATTGGCACCACACTCTACACATTGTCCAAATTCTGGGCCAAAACCCGACATCGTAAGCAACTGGACCTCACAATAACGCATTAATTGTTCGGTATCTTCAACTACCTGGAGGGCCGCTAGTATGCTTGCTAATAGTTCGTATTCGCGCGGGTTAACAGCTCCATCAGCAGTGAAACCGTCCACTAACTCCGCAACATATATCGCTTGAGACAACAGGCCAAGATCTTCACGAAGACCACGGTTACTATTGACCGTCTCCACTTCAGTGATGTTATCGAGACTACTCCCGATAACTATTGATATCCGAACCTCAGTCAGCGGCTGAAGCTGCCCACCTTTACGACTCTGAGTACGCCTAGCTCCTTTTACGACTGCGCGCAATTTACCACGATCGGGTGTATACACCGTTACAATCCGATCAGCATCACCAAGTTGCATGTCTTTAATGACAATGCCTTGAGTGTTGTAAGTACGCGGAGTTGGCATGGGATAATTAGCTCAAGTATGGGATGTCGGACGACCGGAAACCGCTTGCCTACCTACTAGAACTCTTGGCGTCCTTCGAGTGCACGACCCAAAGTAACTTCATCTGCAAACTCGATATCACCCCCCACTGGCAATCCTCGCGCTGGCCGGGTCACCCGTATCCCAAGAGGTGAGATAAGATTATGGATGAACATTGACGTCGCTTCACCTTCTACATTTGGATTAGTAGCCAAAACTACTTCCTCTATAGCACCACCCTTTAACCGCTCTAACAATCCTCCAATCTGTAGATCATCGGGGCCAATTCCCTTCATTGGAGCTATGACTCCATGCAAAACATGATAAAGACCGTTGAACGCTCCTGTACGCTCTAATGTCGGAACATCCAGAGGCTCTTCAACAACACAGATTCGCGTCTGATCACGCGTCATGTCACCACAAATATCACAAGGATCACTCTCGGTAATATTTGCACAAAAAGAGCACAAAATAATTCGTTGCTTAACAGCCGCAATCGCCTCAGATAACTGCATTGACTGTTCATCGGGAACACGGATGAGATAGTACGCTAGACGCTGTGCCGACTTCGGTCCTATCCCAGGGAGCTTATGCAACTCCTCAACGAGTTTCGTGACAGGGTCGGCAGCTTTATATCCCTTCGAAATCATTTAATGGCTCAATTCCCACCATACATATTGATCTTATCCACAGGTGTAGGAAAGACTAGTGTTATCGGGCCCACATTCGGACGTCACAACAGTGTAAATCAACATAACGGCACCAAGTTATGCTTCATGCGCCCTCCTCCTAAAGGATAGGAACCCATCTACAGCAACATCTATTATGACAATCCAGGAATCTTGAATCCCCCAGTAAGGGAAGACATCTCCTTGGAGACCATCTCTTGAGCCTTAAGCAGCCCTTCGTTAATCGCGGTAAGGACTAGATCTTCAAGCATCTCGACATCCTCTGGGTCTACGGCTTCCGGATCGATAGTGATTGACTCCACATGCATCTTCCCGCTCACGACCACCTTAATAACTCCTCCTCCTGATGTGGTTTCTACAGTTTTGTTCTCCATATCGTCTTGCATCTGCGCCATCCGCTTCTGCAGATCCTGTGCCTGTTTCAGCATCTTTCTATTCATCATTACCCGGTTCCTCCTCCTTTTCACTGACAACCCGAGCTCCCATCATCTGAGCTTTACGCACCAAGTGACTACGCTGCGCAGGGCTTTGGCGAGAGCTCTCAACATCTGCCATAATCACAGCGATCTCATAAGATGTTCCCATAACTTTCTGAACTGCTTCTTGAATAACCTGTCGACTATGAGGGTTTTCAATCTCTTGTTGTAGACGTTCCATATTAGACTTATGACCAAACTTTAATATCAATTTCCCTTCCGAAATCTCGCGGCTAGTACAGGCACGTAGTAGAGCTCCAAGATTGAACCGCTCACCTTTGGACCGTCGTAACTCCCGAACAACTGAATCCCACTCAGGATCAGATTCGCGTACCGGCGCACGGGTTGTTCCTCCTTGTGGAGGTACGCTAGAGTTCGCCACCGAAGGAGAAGATCTCGCTCTCCCATTCTCTATCCGCTGATTAGACTGCTGCGGAGATTCTGAGACAACAGGACTGTCAGGCTTCATTGATGTCTTCGAAACGGACGTTACAGGCATTACAGTAACTGCTGGCGTTCTCTCAATACTAGACTCAACAATAGCCATCTCCATTGGGAGGGTCGCAACTCCTTCGTCTCCTCTAGTATCCGCGTTTGAGAAAACCCGCATCACGTGCACGAGGTGGTCGATAGAAGAAGAGGCAGCCATGGGCTTTAGCCGAGTAAAAGCCTCGTTAGAGTATTCCAACGATTCCGTCACCCCTGATTTGATCAGTACTACCCCACGAAGGTAGTTTATCGCCATCCGCTGTAACTGGCGTAAGTCCGTGCCATCCGCAGAAGCATCATTGATCAGGGACAGTGCCTCAGTAACACTCTTATTGACCAGATGCCCTACTAACTCTAGGGCACGCTCGTCACCTCCCATCGCAAGAAGGTCACGTGCCTGGGCCTCTGTCAAAGGTGAACCGTAAGAAACCATCGCTTGTTCAAGAAGATTTTCGGCATCGCGGAGACTGCCAGAAGAGGCACGTGCAATTAGAGCGAGACACTCGGACTCGGCTTCATACCCTTCAGCACTGGTTAATTTATGTAGCTGAGCTTGGATATCTTCAGCAGAGATACGCCGAAAATCATATCGCTGGCACCGTGACAAGATCGTCAACGGCACCTTGTGTACTTCGGTGGTCGCCAAGATGAAAATTGCGTGACCTGGTGGTTCCTCAATTGTCTTCAACAGGGCATTAAACGCCGCCCCCGACAACATATGAACCTCGTCAATTATGTAAACCTTGTACTTCCCTTGCTGAGGGGTGTAAGCAACCTTTTCACGAAGGTCTCGAATGTGGTCCACTCCATTATTGCTTGCGCCATCGATTTCAATGATGTCTAGTGACTGCTCGTCGTTGATCGATTGGCAAATCTCGCATGCATCGTCCGGTTCTCCATCGTTTGGCTTAAGGCAATTCACCGCTTTTGCCATTATGCGAGCAGTACTAGTCTTACCTGTCCCCCGAGGACCGCAGAAGAGAAACGCATGGGCAACCCGATCCAAGGACACAGCGTTACGCAGCGTCTGGATAATTGGCTCTTGACCCACAACCTCTTTGAGTTGTCTAGGGCGCCATTTTCTGTATAAAACTTCAGTCACAGGATCTCCTCAGCGAAACCCACTGCACATCTCTCCCGCATTCCTTTGTTGTTCTCAATGATGAAACTTCCCCAGTATGCGCGACTCTGCTAACTTCATGACTTCTTCATCCGAGGGTTGCTCATGATCATGCCCCAGTAGATGAAGGATGCCATGTACGAGAAGATGCGATAATTCATCTTCAACCGGCATGCCTGCTTCGATCGCCTGCCTCACAGTTTGGGGGTATGAGACGATCACTTCGCCCAACGAATGGTCTTCCTCGCCAGGTGGAAGGACAAACTCATCGAGTTGGGCAACGAGTGACCCGTCGTCGCCATGATATTCCCCTTCATACACGTAAGAGAACGAAAGTACGTCTGTATGCTCGTTCAGACCCCGGTGCTTCCGATTCAGTTCCAGTACTGTCTCATCATCGGCGATCACGACGCTAACGTGCGTTTCGGAACCTTTCGCCTCCGATTTTAATGCTTTCACTACAGTTTCCTTGACCCACGCCTGGTGTACGTGTTTCTCGAAAGCTTCAAATACCTGAACTGAGACGTCAAAGGCGGACATTTGATGGCAGGATAGTACTGTGGGGGATACCATGCAACTCCGTTATAGGAGATCAATCAATCAACGAAGCCAGCATGTGCGACACCTCTGGGAGGAGAGACGATTCAAGCACATCGTTGAAACCTTAAAAAGGCGTCAACCTGAGGTTATATCTCAGGTTATTAAACGTCAGACTGATTAACTCCCGGAGAGGATTTTTCAGGCCATAACCTTCGAAATCCCTTACTCAGACCCCATACTGCTGCAACAACTACAGCCATTATCCCGCACCCGACCCAAGCCTTTGTGACGAGGAACCAAAAAAACATCAGCCCACATATGATTACGATAATCCAAGTGATCCCGAAGAGTATTGATCCGACAAATTCACGTAGGAACCCCAAGGCTTCCTCCTCAAAATTCTATCTTTAGAGCCGAATGATAGGCTTCTATAGAATCAGGGTCAAGCCCAAGTCACCTGGATTGATGACAAAGACTACGGGTTAGTAGATAGTTTCACATTGACGACAGCTTCAGAAAGCAAAGTTAGGAGTTACCAATATGACAAGTGAATCAACTAAAGAGCAAGTAGTGCTTATAACTGGTGGTGGCAGTGGTATAGGTAAAGAGATTGCACGAAAGTTCGCGTCTGGTGGTAACAAAATCATCATCAATGATGTCCGCGAGGACGTGGGTATCCAAGCAGCGCGAGAAGTTAACGGCACTTACATATACGCCGATCTCTCAGATATGGACTCCACTCGCAAGCTAGCAACCGAAGCACTCGATTTATTCGGCACTATAGATATTCTAGTAAACAATGCTGGATTCCAACATGTAGCACCGGTTGATGAGTTCCCTGAGACTCTTTGGGCAAAGATGATTCAGGTGATGCTTGTCGCTCCATTCCAATTAACAAAGCTTGCCCTCCCTGGCATGAAAGAATCTGGGTGGGGACGGATCATAAACATGTCATCGATTCATGGCCTAGTCGCCAGTCCGTACAAGTCCGCTTACAACTCGGCAAAGCATGGACTTATTGGGTTCACGAAAACCGTAGCACTTGAAGTTGGTGAGTTTGGTATCACCGCTAACGCAATTTGCCCAGGATACACCCGTACTCCCTTGGTCCAAGCTCAGGTCGCCGACCAAGCAAAGAACAACGACCTCTCAGAGGATGAAGTCATATCAAAAATCATGCTGGAACCAGCTGCGATCAAGCGACTAGTCGAACCTACAGAAGTCGCTGATCTAACGGTATTCTTAGCTTCAGATAGTGCCCGCTCAATAACAGGCTCAGCATACAGTATCGACCTCGGATGGGTAGCCAGATAGAAGGCAAGCGTCTATTTCCCCCTCCTCCGTGTACGAAGTAACAGACTCTTAGTTAGTACAAATCCGCCCATAAGGTAAGTTATATTCTGCAGGCTCAAAACCATAGATACGGAGAGGGCCCAACGCCCGAGGACGTATAGCTTCTACTAGCTACCAGTTGGTGAATGCTCCATCGCTACGCCTAAGCTGTGGCACCCACCCTCTCCCGCTGACCACCCGCGACTCAGCTACCTCAATATCAATGTCAACACCAAGACCTGGCTCATCTGTCGCAAAAGCATAACCATCAGACCAGCCAATCTGCCGGGGGAAAAGTTCGATTTCGTACGTGCGTGGAGCTTTCGGCATTTCCTGAACCCCGACATTAGTCGAAGCCATGCACAAAGCCACACAAGCCGCAGCACTTACTGGCCCAAGTGGGTTATGAGGAGCGATATCAATGTAATGTGTCTCGCACCAGTGAGTCACTTTTAAAGCTTCAGTCAAGCCTCCAACATTACAAAGGTCAATACGAGCATAGCTAATAAGTTCCTCCTCTATCACTTGACGAAATGCCCACTTACTGCCCCACTGCTCCCCTGCAGCAATAGGTACATCGACGTGCCTCTCAAGTTTTCGATAACTTTCAGGGTTCTCTGAACGAAGAGGGTCTTCCACAAAAAATGGATTGTACTTCTCCAGGTTCCGACACATAGTAATTACGTGGGTTGTGTCAATACGAGTATGGACGTCTATACATATGCTTATTTCGGGACCAACTGCTTCGCGTACGGCCGCTACTGTCTCTTCTGTCTTGGCGATTGACCGAACAGGGTCAAGAATGCCATCTTTGTTTTTAACAATCGAACCGTCTGGGGATGTCTCCGCTTGCCCCCACCGCACAAACTTCCATCCTTCATCGACCGATTTCACACAGCTCGCAACGAGTTCTTCCACAGTACTTCCAGTATTGTGTGGATAGCACACGACCTTGTCTCGAACCGGTCCACCTAATAATTTATAGACCGGCATACCAAGGGCCTTGCCCTTGATGTCCCACAGAGCAATATCGATAGCGCTAATAGCTGAAGAATACACGCCATCCGCAGGGAAAAAATTTCCCCGAAACATCTGTTGCCATAGACGTTCGGTTGCAAAAGGATCCGCACCAATAACGATCTCGCCTAGATGATCAATTGCTCGCCCTATCGCTTCACCCCATACTGTGCGGCCAACCTCGCCAAGTCCGTAAATTCCAACATCAGTATCAATCTTCACATAGTGCGCACCAAATCCCTGTTCATCGGACAGCGCCATACTGGTGATCTTAGTAACTTTCATGAAAATCCTCTCTGCAAGCAGGCTTCGTTAAAGTGGCTCGATACAATACCTCCACCTTTTTTCACGGTCAAGGAGCCCAAAATAAAACCTACAGAAACATAGGTACTGGAAGACGATGTTGTTCTACAGGAGTATCGAGCAAACACACTTAATCCAATGTAAAGATTAGATGAACCTCCCCCTCGAAACAACAGATGATAACGGTGTTTGACGCTCCATCAAGCCCCTGCTAGGATGCCGTCATCTTCGCCCCTATGAGGTTTCCATGTCCGATTTCGACATCCTTGACGAAGAAGTCCGTTCCTGCACATTGTGCACTCTTAGCGCCAAGAGAACTAATGCAGTGCCAGGAGATGGTGATCGTAAAGCGAATGTCATGTTTATTGGTGAGGGACCTGGCTACAATGAAGACCAACAAGGAATTCCATTCGTCGGTCGTGCAGGACAACTCTTAAACGAAATGCTTGCGTCGATAGACTTACAACGACAAGACATATACATCACCAACATGCTGAAATGCCGCCCACCCAACAACCGGGACCCTCTACCAGCAGAGATAACAGCGTGTGGACCCTATCTAGAACGCCAAATCACAATGATCTCACCTAAGGTAATAGTTACGTTAGGTAGATACTCGACCGCGAATTTCTTCCCTAACGAACCCATCAGCAAGCTACGAGGGAAACCCATGCCGTGGAACGACATTACAGTCCTCCCGATGTACCACCCGGCGGCGGCTCTTCGCAACGGAAAACTGAAAGATGCTCTGCAGCGCGATTTTCAACAAATTCCTGAATTACTGGATTCTGAGAATGCTGACCGTAGCTCTCCCCTACAGAACACTCTTCCAACTACCACAGAGGAGAGACAGCTAGACATGTTTGCACCCCCTCCTACTGATAAAGAGCCTACTCCCAACAGCGATGAAGAGCCGAGCACTACAGAGTCAGGCCCCAAACAGATGAGCTTTCTATAGGCTGAGTGCGTCGCTTTTCAAGCCTGCAGAGCTAACTATCTGCCTGAGAAAGTCTCGTCTACAAAAGCATGCGAGATGCCAGTTGATACCTAGTTACTAGGCCCGCCCAATCCTCGCGAAGCGCCATAGATTTCATCCATAGCAGCACCCTGAAACATTGCTCCGATCGAAAGGCTATTGTGGATGCGATGTATGGCATCCCCTATCAATGGAGCTACCGACAGAACCTCGATGTTATCAATTAGTTTTGGTCCCTCAACCGGTAGGCTATTTGTAACAACTATTCTATCAATACCACTATTGGACAGACGCTCCGGAGCATCCGCGCACAATACTGCGTGTGTTGCAAAACAGTAAATCTTTTTGGCCCCATGTTCACGAAGGGTTTTTGCAGCCTCAATGACGGTACCACCAGTTCCAATCTCATCTTCAATAATCACGGCCTCTTTCCCTTCTACATTACCAACGAGATTGACTGCTTTGGCATTATCGTCGTTGTCCACCCGTTGCTTATCAATGATCGCAATAGGCGTATGAAGCAAATCGGCTAATTCTCGCGCGCGTTTGGCACTGCCCATGTCTGTAGCAGTAACGACTATATCCGTAAGGTTCATTTCCTTAACCCGCCGGGCAAAAAGCGGTATCGCGGGTAGTTCATCCATGGGTATGTTGAAGAACCCTTGAATCTGGCCCGCATGTAGATCAATCGCTAAGACTCGGTCAGCACCGGCAACACTAATAAAGTCCGCCACCAGCCTGCCCGTGATAGGGACCCGAGGCTGGTCTTTTTTGTCGGTACGCCCGTAAGCATAGTAAGGGATTACTGCCGTGATACGACCCGCTGAGGCCCTGCGCGCCGCATCAATCATAATCCATAACTCCATCAAGTTATCGTTCACTGGAGTTGACATGGGTTGGATAAGGAAAACGTCCATCTGCCGGATATTTTCCAGAAATTGAACAAACGTGTTGTCGTTAGAAAATTTAAATACGTTGGCCTTACCGAGAGGAATGCCCAGGTGTTTACAAACTTCCGCTGCCAGACTCGGGTTAGCGTTACCTGAGAAAACCTTCAGTTGCCCGAATACGGGATTTTGTTCCCCACTCATACCTTCTGCTTTTCCTGGAATCGTCATGTCTAGTTTCGCCGAACGGTTAGTAGTAGTACGCATTAAGTATCCTGATCAAACGGGTC
This sequence comes from SAR202 cluster bacterium, assembly GCA_022448725.1. Taxonomy (GTDB): domain Bacteria; phylum Chloroflexota; class Dehalococcoidia; order Lucifugimonadales; family VXLM01; genus VXLM01. The sequence goes on from JAKUTR010000004.1 coordinate 63,828, forward strand.
TACTTCTAAGGATGTCTCCCGCCAAAGCATTATAGACTATTCACGCCCAACGGTCCTTGGATCTGGACCATATTTGTTTGGACCATCGTCGCCATGTTTTACCCACCAAATTATCAGTATAATTAACATCAAAATAGCCAAACTACCTGACATAATAGCTAGTAATAACAACTCAGTATTAAACATACTAATCTTCAATTTTATATTCCAGAAAATAAGTGCTGATATTAATAAGACGTTTGGCACAAACTGCCACCACCCTGACCGGCCAATATCGTGTAGGCGTCTAGTTGTAACGGATATCGTAGGGATCAAAATAACAACCCAAATGAGCGGCACCACCAACACTGGTACTTGGAGTGAAACAAACCACCAGTATTCAGACCGACGTGCTCGCCCGTTGAATTTGATGTAGTTTTTAAACCCAAGACTTATAGCTTGGATAAAACTGACCGTCGGTAAGACTCTAGTCGATATCCCGCAATGCGTACAGAATTCGGAATCGCTGGTATTCTCTTCGCCACATTCACGACATGCACTTCCAGCAGTTGTTTGTAGCGACGCACCACAAGATGCGCAAGCTGATAAGCCCTCGCGCTGAGGTGTACCACAATTATGACAAACTCGTTGATCAGGCGAAGAAAACATCACATAACTAATCTAGGTAGGAATTGGCTCCGCAGGTAGGATTCGAACCTACGACCAATCGGTTAACAGCCGACCGCTCTACCACTGAGCTACTGCGGAGTATCTCAAGACCCATTCATTCTAGCATATGGGTATTCGCATCCTGAGACGATCCGGAGCCACTGTTTGGACTAACTTTGGACTCTTAATCATCGAGCAACATCTTGTGTTATTCTTGCGGCCTTAATCCAGCATCGGAGAATGATATGGAGCACAGTATCATCTACAAAAAAGACGGTGTATACGCCGCCTTTCCACAGCTTGACCATATGCCTGATGACCGCCTGGCTGCTAGCTTCTCAATATCCTACAAGCGGGACCACACCGTTATAGGTGAATGGGCCGTGTACGAATCATCAGATGGGGGTCGAACTTGGACTGCCTCAAAAGATCCAGCGATCCCACACAACTGGCCTGCACCAGCAACACGGGAATACTCCGATAGATTTAACGCCGTTCTCGCGGATGGTACGTATGTTTGCGCTGGCACTACGGGCTGGCAAGCATGGGATTTAAGTCGTGAAGAGGAAGCACGGTCGCTAGGTATGAGGACCCACGCTCATAGATGGGACCCTGACAAAATTGCCGTAAATCCGATGAAATTGGTCGCACAGTACTCCAAAGACAAGGGCCAAACCTGGACACGGAATGAGTGGGACGTACCCGGTTTTAACCACATATGCTCATTTTCCCGTGGAACCCTACTTCAGGACGGAACGGTCTTACTGCCCGTGTACGGCACCGACACCGCCGGAAGGACGCGCAGCATGGTCTGGCGTTCTTCAACCAACGGGCACACAGGATGGAGACTAATACCGATGGGGATTCAGTCCAGTGTCATGAAGGTTGGTGAGCAGGCTGTTGTTGAAACGAACCCAGGCACAGTGTTGAGCCTAGCCCGAAACGCTGCCGGTTATTTTGTACAGATGTGGTCAGATGACTCAGGCAGGAGCTGGTCAGATCCACTTCTAACCGACATTTGGGCTCCGCACTCACCACCAGACCTGACGAGGCTGGCTGACGGTAGGATTCTCTGTACCTACGGTTATCGTCGTCAGCCAATGGGGATCCGTGCAGTGCTCAGCAACGACGGTGGCGAAACTTGGGACACTGACAACACTATCACCCTACGAGAGGACGGCGGCACGCCCACACAGACGATGGCAATTACAGAGATCCCTGACATGGAGTCCCTGCGAATATCTGGCGCAGGTTTTAGGGACCGACTTAGTTCTACGTTAGTCCGAGGGCTTTATCCTTCCGAAAATGCAAGGCCCGACCTTGGATACGCAATCTCAACGCAACTCAGTGACGGCACAATTGTGACTGTCTACTACATAACCTTGAGTGATGCAGTGACTCATTGCGTGGCAACTCGCTGGGAAGTTTAATCAAGCCAACTCCGTCTCGGGCCACTGACGTTTAGCCAATGCGCCCCAACTCAACTAGCATTACATCTACACTCAACTTGGGCACTGAAGATCGCATGAGATCGAAATGTCACACATCTTTGCCTAGGGTATGACATCAACCTCGATTTCTTCGATTACGATATCTTCTTTTGCATTCGGATCAGTTGAGACAAGAGATACCTCAAGATAGTTATCTCCAAAATTGGTTGGAGGTTTTGTGAGATGAAACCAACCTGTAGTAAATGAATCCGGCACAGTAGGAACGGGAGATAAACCAGCTGAACTGTGCGATGATTTGTCTGCTCCAGCCTTCTGATCAATACGTTTCTCATGGTCTACTAAATTGGACGATTGTGAAGAGGCCTTGACACTTGTCGCAGGCAGGTGCGTAGGCACCGTAGCACTACGGAATTTAAGGTTTGGGTACTCGATCACCTGACCGTTAAGCGATACTCTAATCTCGTCGTGGTCAGTCATATTGTAAGCCCGGAACAGCAAAGAAGCGTACCTGACATCAGCCAAGTCTTCGCATATTCGGAAACGGAATTTACCGGCTGAACCTATCTCTCTTTTCAAAACTATTCGTTCCGGGGCCGGGCGTCCCTTTGTCGTCATGCCCGCTACTTCGAATATTCCTTGACCACCCAACATAGGCTCAAAAACATAATTACGCCCCGATTGCTTCACCCGGTCTGGTTCACTGAGTTCGTTCATCTCATGCAAGGCCATTGGATAAAAGGGGGCCCAATCAATAGCCATAAAGTGGTTGTAGAAAGAAAGGCCGTCAGCTCCAGCAGCGTAAAAATTTTGGGCGGCCGCTCGTTTCTGGTTTAGATTGAGGGGTTGGTTATCAAAAAACCTAATCCTACGAGCACTGGAGTGAGGCATTATGGCGGGATAGAGCATGCAGTCTGTACCCACAGTTATCTCACCGAATTCATCAATAGGTTCATTTACCGAGAGATACATAATGTCACTTGGTGCTAGATAGTCAATTATTCCATTCGTCACCCAATCTTCAATATCAAGCCCTTGATCTTGGCATAGATCAACTGTTGCATACACTCTGGCACCCAATATAAGACGTCTATTTCGGCTACGGCTTGCTTGACTGACCAGATCATGGACGGATCGAATAAACTCAGTCATTTCAGCGTAACGTTCGCGCTCGGTACCATAGGGGAAATATGCCTGATCTCTGAAACAAAGTTCGATACCATCAACGTCAAAGTTGTCCAGCAGGTGTTTTACGACAGAAGCAACATACCCTCGAACTTCTGGGTACGTAAAATCAAGGAAGGACCCTAGCGAAGTCTCGCCAGCTATATCCGTGACGTGAAATTGTGGGTTGTCTGTCAAGAAACCTGAACCTGCTCCCACACCCTGTTCCACAGAAATGTGCCCGTGGTTATCGTTTACTCTAATTCCAGCTAAGAATTCCATACCACGACGATGGCTCTGGTCCAGCAGAATTTGGAGGGGCTGAACTCCTGAGTCAAGAAGGGGAATAAACCTTTTATGCTGTGGCCTAGCGTCATATTCGTACTCGTCTGTTCGCCAATAGGTTGTCCAGCCCTGAGTGTAGGCTTCCTGAATGAATGTGTCTGTTCCTGCGTCCGCTAAGTCGTCGACCCAATTCCGCAGGGAATCTTCTGTGGTAGGGTCGGGAAGATACCGTATCGCGATGCTAGAAGGATCACTGACATAAATCGTCCTGCGATCACCACGAGGTGAGGGGTTAGGTGTTGGGAAGCGACTCTTTTTCATTTGTGGAAATTAATCACTTTCATTAAGGATTACAGATACAAAGAACTCAGCCGCCTCGGCCGTCCGAAGTTCCTCAGTTTTACCTGCATCACACACGTCAAGAGCGGTTGTAGACAAAACCTCCAACCGCAAAATGGTATCGTTAACAACGACCTCTTTAATTGGCGCTCCAAGAGAAACGTTTGCTTCAGTCTTAGCCTTGCGAATTTCAGAAAGGACTTCGCTTGCTATGTCGAATGCTGTTTCGTCCACCCCGGTTGAGGCCTCGTTACGAATCTCAGTAGAAAGAGGCCAAGTTGCCCGGTGAACCGATCCTTCACGCCACCAAGACCAGATTTCTTCAGTAACAAATGGCATATGCGGCGCGAACAGTTTTAGAAAGGTCTCTACGGAAATGCCAAGAGCCTTACGGGCAGAGTCACGTTCTATTTCACCGCGATTACCGTATGCACGCCCCTTAACGAGCTCGATGTAATTGTCGGTGTAAGACCAGAAAAAGCGTTCTGTCACCTCAAGCGCACGAGCATAGTCGAATTTCTCAAAAGACTCTGTCACATCATCAACTAGATTCGCCAACTTAAGCAACATAGCCTTATCAAGGGGCTCGGTGATCTCCAGCGAAGCAGTATCCTCTCCTACACTGCTCAGGGCGAACTTACAAGCGTTGAGCAGCTTAATTGCGAGACGACGTCCCACCTTCATTTGGTTCTCGTCAAAAGCAGTGTCACGTGCAAGACGTCCACTACAAGCCCAATAGCGAACAGCATCAGAGCCATACTGTTCTATAGGTTCTGTAGGGACGACAACATTTCCTTTCGACTTTGACATTTTCTTTCGATCTGGATCAAGAACCCATCCGGATATTGCAGTGTTCCACCATGGTAAGGTTCCGTGCTCTAAATGGGACCGAACAACAGTATAAAAAAGCCAGGTCCTGATGATGTCATGTGCTTGGGGACGTAGATCCATCGGGAAGATTCGCTCCATGAAATCATCGTCCTCGCCAAACTTAGCAACCACTTGAGGACTTATCGATGAGGTTACCCATGTATCCATAACATCTAGATCACCTATGAAACCATCTCTTTTACCACGTTGCGCTTCACTGTATCCATTAGGTACATCTTTGTAAGGGTCGAGTGGCAACTCTTCATCATTGGGAACGATTGGGTTTTCATAGTCCGGGGAACCAACAGAATCTAGGGGGTACCACAACGGAATAGGAACGCCGAAGAAACGTTGGCGACTGATCAGCCAATCGGAGTTCAAACCATTAACCCAATCCTCATAGCGTGATCGCATGTTCGCAGGATGCCAACTCAGTTGCTGACCCCGTTCGATAAGTTGGGCTCGAATATTGGGATCAATACCCCCGTTCTTGATATACCACTGGCGACTAGTCACGATCTCGAGCGGGCGATCACCTTTCTCATAAAACTTGACCGCATGAGAAATTGGCTCTGGTTCATTTAACAGTTCATCGGCATCTCGAAGCAATTCCACAATCCGCTTCTGAGCCTGCTTTACCCGTAGGCCAGTAATCTCGTCGTAGTATCGTTGTGCTTGCTTCTCATTCTCGCTCTCCCATCCAGGAGTACCCCATTGCAGAGGGATAAGTTTCCCATCTCTATCCATAATCGCACGGGTCTCGAGTCGGAGTTCCCGCCACCATGTCACATCAGTCGTGTCACCAAATGTACAGATCATCGCTGCGCCCGAACCCTTTTCTGGGTCTGCTAATTCATGGGCAACTACAGGGACACGAACTCCAAATAACGGTGTTGTAAGAGTTTTGCCAAACAGACCTGAGTATCGATCATCGTCAGGATGAGCGACAACGGCAACACAAGCGGGTAACAATTCCGGTCGAGTAGTTTCAATCCTAGCCTCACCATTCTCGCTACGAAATCTCAGAGCGTGATAGGCACCAGACTCTTCACGGTCTTCTATTTCTGCTTGAGAGACAGCTGTCTGGAAGACCCAGTCCCACAATGTGGGTGCTTCTTGCTGGTACGCCTCTCCTCTACTTAAATTGTTAAGGAAAAACCGCTGGGAGATTCGTTGCGCCTCTTCATCAATAGTTGCATAGGTTAATGACCAGTCAACCGACAAACCCAATCGGCGCCATAGATCCTCAAAAGCTTTCTCATCCTCCTTGGTTAGCAAATGACATAGATCAATGAAATTGGCTCTAGATATCGGGACTTGCTGTTTCGAAGGCTTTTCTGGCGGTGTGAAATTAGGATCAAAAGGGATCGTGGGATCACACCTGACTCCGTAGAAATTCTGAACCCGACGTTCCGTTGGTAAACCATTATCATCCCAACCCATCGGGTAAAAGACATCCTTCCCTTTCATTCGTTGGTAACGAGCGATCGTGTCCGTATGTGTGTATGAAAAGACGTGCCCTACGTGAAGGGAGCCACTAACAGTAGGAGGCGGGGTGTCGATACTAAATATCTGATCCCGAGACTTTGAATTACCGAACTCGTACGTGCTATCAGTATTCCAGCGCTGTATCCATTTCTCTTCAAGCGCGTCTAGTGAGGGTTTTGGGGGAATGTTAATCGTCATAACAGAATACCTAATCGATAAGGATGATCTTAGTGCACAACTACTATACCAAAGGGACGGGTGGTATACTCCCCGCCGAGACTTCTATGGAGACATCACATGCGCTTCGATAATTCTACCCCTGGCCCTTGGCAGCATAATCCTGAGAACCCAACGCGGTTGCAGGGACCGAAGGACGAAACAATAGGTGCTCTGTATGGTGATGTCGTAGGTGTCGACAATCAGTTTGCAAATGCGCGCCTAATGGCTGCAGCCCCCACCATGTACCAATACCTCAGCGCACAGTCTGATGATAAGTCCACTTCTATCATTGAAGATATCTCCAATGACACGTTTGCAAGCCCCTGGACCCATACTGACGATAACCCGCGGCTCATCAAGGAAGACTCAACAACTCTCGCGTCGGTTTTCGGCGGTATACAGGGTGAGTTGGAACAGCGGGACAATGCACGCCTTATAGTCGCAGCACCTACTATGCGTGACTACGTACAAGCAAAAGCAAGTAACGGTGATTTAGAGGCAGTTGAGATTATCGCGTTACTCTAGCTCTCGACTGGCACATGTGAAACGAATTCCCTGATAGCGTCATTCACCTCATCTGGGCGTTCCAGTTGTACGAAATGGCCTGCACCGTCAATCACTATACATCTCGCTTCTGGTATCGACCCCGCAATAACTTCGGATGCTGTTGACGGAGTTGATGTGTCGTCTCTTGCACCAATTACTAAGGTTGGCAAATTGATACTTGGTAGACGAGACCGCAGGTCCAAATCACGGTAAGAGTCAACCAAACTAAGTGCTACTTCCTCAGGTGTTTGGAGCATCTGGTCACGCACCCATGACATTAGCTTCGGACTACTGTTCGATGTAAACCAATGACCAAAATGAGTATTAAACGAGTGACGGTAATCAGTTTTTTTTTCTTCGTCGGCTATTGCAACAGATATAAGAGCCTTACCAGTGTCGTTAGCTGCTGTAGCGATAAGGATAAGACGGTTAACATCTTCTGGATGCAAGATTGCATATTGCTGCGCAACCATTCCACCCATTGAATGACCTATTACAATTGCGGGTGAGAGTTCTAGCTGAACTATCAACTCACGTATATCCGCGGTAAGCCGTGCGATAGTGTAACCGGATTGTGGAATGCTTGAGTGACCGTGCCCCCGAAAATCAATCGCTATTACCTGATGGGTCTCAGCAAGCGCGGAAATCTGGTGATGCCAGAAACTACTATTACAAGCCCAGCCATGAAGCAGGATTACCCGGTCACCCGAGCCACAAATGCTATAGGCCATCTCAGAACCATCCTGCATCCGATGGGTGTTCTTTGTCAGACCATTCTCTTTAGGTTTGCACTTCTTAGCCAATCAGAGTCACCTGCATTCATCTAAATGACTACCATAATCACTCTCACCTGAACCTGTGATCAGGGCTTAGGCGCTATACACTAACGATCGTCGATTACTAATAACGAGCGTACAGTTGACACCTTCCCCTACGCTGCTATGGTAGCAACACTGAGAAGGAGTCAACAATGAAGATCACTGATATCGAAGTCATCCCTATTCACCCTCGCCTCGCACAAAGGTACGACAACCCCGCCGGACGAGCACGTATGGGTGGAATTGACAGTAGATTGGTCTTCAAGATACAGACCAATGTGGGGGTTGTTGGCTATGGAGACTACGATTGGCCTGGTCCTCCACCACCCAGTTCAACATTCGAACACCTAATTGACCGCAGCCCTTTTGAGTTCATGATGAACGACTTTAATCTCGGTCTTGGTTCAGCATTATATGATGCGATGGGCAAGTACCTTGAGGTACCAGTCTACAAATTACTAGGCCAGAAAGTTCGTGACCGGATGGCTGTCGCGGCCTGGACACGTCCGTGCCCTGCAGATGTTTTCGCCAGTGAGGTTCAACGCTCGATAAATGACGGGTATATGATTTTTAAAATGCATACTAACTCTTCATTTGACCCTCTGGAACAAGCTGCAGCTGCAGCAGACCTGAATCCACCCAATGGTTTCCGAATTCATTTTGATTTCAATGGCGGAGGCCGCTCCGTCGGAGTTGTAAAACCCCTGATTGCAAAGATCGAACAGCACCATCCTATTGTCGGCTTTATTGAAGATCCTCTCCCAAAACGCAACCTAGACGGTTGGCGGTCACTTACTGAGCATACTTCCCTGACTATCGTACACGGTGGGGTACCTGTACTTGGTGGTTATCACGAGATAAGACATGGGGTTGCAGATGCTTACATGATGGGTGGAAGCATAGCCGACATAATGCGCCGGGGTATGACTGCAGCGAGCGCTGACACCCAAGTTATCTTACAACTAACAGGGGGCACTCTCATGAAGGCGATGACCCTGCACTTAGCTGCGGTACTCCCCACCGCCAGTGGTCATTCGATCAACCTTGACGACCAGTATGATGAAGACATCACAACGAAGCGAATTGGTGTCGACAACGGGCTTTCCCAAGTTCCAGAGGCACCGGGGCTAGGGCTAGACGTAGACGAAGAGATGATCCAGAAAGTTGCATCAAACAAGACCATGGCGGATACGCGACTTCGGATGATCGGTATCCTACGACTCCCTGACGGCGCTGTAATCCATACGCCACGGAATCCACATCCCCCTCTAATAACCGGACGTGAAGAAGGAGACATAAGGGGTATCAATCTAGAGCGCTGGGAGGATGACGGGAGCCCGGAATTTGAGCAAGCCTATCAAGCAATGAAAGCAGAGTGGGAACCTAAGACACGTGGGGATTGGATTGACTAGCTGCCCACCTTTTTACGGTCTATAAACTCCAAGTAATTACCCTCCGGGTCAAGTGCATAGGTTATGCCGATACGGAACCCTTCAGGGGTTTCGCGGAACTTTGGTTCGGTAACGAACCGTATGCCTTGTGCTGAGAGCTTTGAATGTAAACCTTCAAGGTCATCAGTATTAAAACATATGTGAGATGCTCCAAACTGATGATGATGTAGATGCCCCGCACTCGGTTCCGGGTCATAGTAGTGGACAAGTTCCAGCTGGTGCTGGTCACCAGGTTTCCCAACGAATACAAGCTTACGACGGGCATTCGGTATGCCGGTGTGGTCTCCGCCGGGAGGTGCGATGCTTTCAACTTCCCGTAGTACTTCTAAGCCGAGTACATCAGTGTAAAAGGCGATCATGGCGTCGAGATCGTCAACGACAACACCGGAATGGTTGAATCCTGTTACCAAGAGTCTACTCCTTAACGCTACCAGCCCCCCAAGAACTCATCTCTTTATAAAGCTCGGGTGAAAGTTCCATTTCGAAGGCTTCAATCGCATTATCGAGATGCGCCGGGCGGCGGGCACCGGCTAATACTGAAGTTACCATCGAATTCTCCATGGCCCACCCCATTGCAAGCTTCACTATTGGCGTACCCGTCTCTTCTGATTTGGCTCGTAGCTTCTCTACCATTTCGAAATTCGTGGTATTAAAATATATGTCCGCGTGCCCAGGCATCACATCAAACCTAGTTCCTTTCGGGAACTTAGACCTATCCGCTGTATATTTCCCGGTCAGGAATCCAGCTCCTAGCGGACTGTAAGGAGTTATCGCTACGCCCTCGTCAACACAGAGAGGGAATAGTCTTTCGTGCGCCTCAGGCCGATCAATGTGTCCTGGGTGTTCGGATCGAGCCATGCTGTAGGGGGGTTGGAGAATCTGGAACCTAGCCCAACCATTCTGATCACTAATAGCTAGAGCTTCCTGTAGCTGATCTGTACTGAAATTGCTTCCCCCTATTACCTGGGTAACTCCAGAAACCACCAACTCGTTAAGAGCTCCCAGCAGTTCTTCACGGGAAACAGCCGGAAATGAGTTGTGTGCCTTGTATATTTCAACGTAGTCGGTCCCTAAACGTTCAAGACTCTGTTGAGCTGCTTTTGCAATCCCCTCAGAGGTACCATCGATACTGACCTTCGTGCAAAGTACAACTTCGTTGCGGGTACCGCGCGATCTCATCCAATTCCCAATGACAGTTTCGGAGGGCATCTCTCCAGAAGCATATCCTTCGGCCGTATCAAAGAAGTTAATCCCTTGCTCAAGAGCATAGTCCATGATCTGGAAAGAGGTTTCTTGATCAATCTCTCTACCGAAGGTCACACAACCAAGACCAATAGCGCTTACACTAATTTCTGAATTACCTACACGTCGCTGCTCCAAAATTACTCTCCTAGTCTTCTAGTTAGTCGCGCTAATTGTACACACGGCTTACTCAATCGGCACCTTACCATCATGCCAAGGGAATGCATAACTCGGGTCATTCGAAAATCGATCGATTCCACAATCCAAACGAATGGAAGTCATCGGTGGCAACTCTACTGAGAAGTGCTTACCATCTACAGATACTGAACTATTCACAGACTTATGGTCTGCCCGGTTTCGTCTTCCAGGATTACCCTCATCGTAGTCGAGCGGCTCGTCCACATAGTTCACGGTCGTGAATGAGTGTTCACCGAAAGCCCCAGCCTGCACAATGACCCTCCGAGTTTCGTCTACGCTAGTGTTGACGAGATGTATGCCCGCTTTCTCAGATCCCAGTTCATCAACTAAAGCTGCGACATCTGGAGGAAGTCCTGGACGATGTTCGTCTGCATCAAAGTAGCGCACCGTAGCTCTCAGCATCCCTCCGTTGTATAGCGTCGCTGGAGTGCCCATGGTGGTCTGCACAAGTGCCTTGATTACGACTGGATTCGGAGGCCAGTTATTATCCTCAATGATCTGATCAACCGAACGCTTATCCCACAGCATCGATTCGTGCATCCTTGAGACGTACTGGTAGTCACTTTTCAGAACATTAACTGGCCAGTCTGGGTTTTTGCCATCGTAGTACTGGAACCGCGCTGCCTCACCATTAGCTCCGCCTCGGTCACCCGCCACAGGAGATTCATTCCAGTCAGACGACTTATCTCCACGACGGACCGCATCAACTATTTCATAATCTGTATCCGACATCGATGCGTGCCACAGATGCATGAGATGAGGATACCCGCTCCGTATAGTGAACTCGCCATAGCTGGCCCAGCCATTAGGACCGTAACTCGTTGGTACCAACAATTGCCCATCTTCACCTGTCTTGGCATTGTCGAGCAGCATCCGGCACTGTGATCTCAAGACTTCAAGGTAGTGGTCGTCACCACCGCTCAATAGGTAGGCGCACTCAGCTCCTATAATCAAACCTAGGAAGAGTCTGTCTATAGCACGTTCACTCGCGCTCCATCCGTGTAGACCACCCCACCACTGACCTTCTCGTGCCTCACCAACCTTACCGGTCGGCCCGACATTGTCGGGAATAATTCCATCGTTTTCTTCAATGCGACGGATCCAGGAATCAACGTACTCCAGTACCCAGCGCTTGTACTTCTCCTCACCTGTATACAAGTAAGCATTGGTGACCAACGCTGTGGTGCAGAGGTTAGCAGGCTCATCGCCCTGAAGAATCATCTTTTCGAATAAATCGATCACTTCTTCACGTCGTGACTCGTCTTCATACCATCGGGGTTCCAATTCCTTAACAATCGGGTAAAGGAAGGTTGCGGTGAGCGGCTCTGTACTGGGGTTTTCCTGTAGCACGTTTCGGTGACCAAAGTCCCCCATCGAACGTGGGTCAAGCCAGTTTCGGACAAGATGGACATAGTCAGAAACTTCACCACCTATATGCACGATTCCTTTATGATCGCGAACGTTGACCATCGGACCGGCGCCACCATGCAGGGGTGATCGGATCATCTTGTGTTCGGGGTCCCAGTTAGGCGCTTCAGGGTCTTCACCTATGTACATCCCAGCAAACTTGCGAGCCCGTTCACGGTTTGTAGGGTCTGTTGGGTCTGCAACGCCGAAGTCGTAAAACATCTGGTTGCCTTCACCCATGTGGAACCAGTCAGCATTAAACGGAACGTCTAGATTCCAATACTCGTTGCGGAGTTGCGGCATCCACATAGGATGGGGTGGATCCCCATCGGGTAAGATGCGTTCCTCACTATACATCCATGTGATTGCGTTAAACTCGCGTTTTGAGATATCAAGGAAGCGGCTTGGACCCCCAAGTGCGTAGAAGGCACCTCGCATAGATCTGCTTTCATAAGCATCGTCTACATCGAAAAAGTGGTACACACGACCATCAGGTCGAGCATACTTTTCCGTCGCAAGATCTCCTGCAGCAGCTACGAGATCGAATAGTGATCGCTGCAATAGGGCCCAGGCAGGTGGTGTCTGGATTTTTGTCGCTGTGATCTTAATATCTGTCATTGCAAACCCTCCTTACAACTACATCTGATACGTACTAACGCTCGTCCTACAATGTGTATATGGCCCCTTCAAGAAAACTTGCTACCGGCGGGTGGACGTGCCCCGTTCCAATTCACATGCAGTTCATTAATCAAACGGAACAGGTATACCATCCTCATGCCAAGGAAAGGCATAACTCGGTTGGTTATCGAACCTGTTGAGCCCAGCTTGGACACGAATCGATGTGGACGGCGGTAACTCTACCGTAAAGTACTTTCCATTCACTAGCACTGGAGGTTCGTTACCAACTGCAACATCTGTAAACGTGTGTTCGCCAAATGCTCCCGCCTGAACGATCACTCGGCGAGTCTCCGTACTGCTGATATTAGCTAACTGCACACCCACTCCGTCTGCTCGTAATTCATCAACGAGGGCACCTACATCTGGGGGGAGACCCGGACGCACCTGATCTGCATCGTAGTACCGGACCGTGGCACGAAGCATCCCTCCGTGGTACATGTACTGAGGCGCACCGAGCATCACCTGAGTCAGAATCTTGGTATACACAGCATTGATTGGCTCGCTGTTTTCTTCCAGGAGTTCATCAACGGTTTTGTTCTCGTTCTCCATCCTATGATAGTTTTCGAGGGCGACCTGGTACTGGAGACTGAGTGCCTTCTCGGGCCAATCAGGGTTCTTACCATCGTAGTACTGGAACCGACTATACTCAGTATCCCATTCAGCTCGTGCCGGACCCAATTTCTCTTGGTTCCAATCGCGCTCTTTATCGCCTTCACGGACGCGTTCTATCAGTTCATAATCTTGTTGCGTCATCGATGCATGATAAAGATGCGCAAGTTCGTAGAGCCGTAGATTGTTTGAAGAAGTGCCATCCCACTCCTCCACGTGAGCGTGTACCCATCCGTCAGGTGTTGCACGGTTTGGGACGAGTAACTGACCATCCTCTCTTACAATAGAGTTATCAAGTAACACGTTGATTTGAGACCGCAGTAGATCGAGGTATTTGGGGTCTCCTGTCAGCAGATGGGCGCATTCTGATGCAACTGCTAACGAATGAAATATATGACTCCAACCAACATAGCTATTCCACCCGTAAAGAGTCCCCCACCAAACGCCCTCACGGTGCTCTCCGGGCTTCCCTGTAGGGCCCACGTTGTCAGGAATGACCCCATTGTTTTGCTCAATACGATCCATCCATGCCTCAACATAGTCGATAACCCACCGCTTGTACTTCTCATCACCCGTGTAAAGATAGGCGTGGGTCACAAGACCAGTAGCTGCCAGGTTAGCTGCAATGTCCCCATCTAAGACAACATGATTAAACAGCTTAACCATCTCGGCTGCCTTCTCCGGATCTTCCCACCAGCGGTCCTCGGGCTCCTTTACTGCAGGGTAAAGGGATGCACGTACCCCCATTGACTTGGCTGCCCACTCAGGTGAGGCGGCGTGACCACCATGCAGATAAGACTGAACCATCTCCACAGTCGCATCCTGAAAGGCACCCAGACTACCGTGCATCGGTGACCGAATAACCTTGTGCTCTGGGTCGTAAATTGGTGACTCAGGATCCTCGCCTAGAAACATATCAGCGAAACGTCGGGCACGGCGAACGTTCTCATAGATCGTTGGATCGCCAAACGCTAGATCATAAAACCCCATATTGCCCTCACCCATGTGATGCCACTCGGCATCACCTGGATGTACGATACTGAAATATTCATTGTGAATATTGTGCTTGAGCTGCATCGGATGGACGCCGTGATGGTAGTCCATGTTGTTCGCCCTATTCCCATGGCGGTCATCAAACAGTCTTGTCGTAGCGTTCCAATGCTTAAGAGCCAGGTCAACCAGACTTTCATCGCCTCCCATCGAATATAGCAGGCACCAGTTATAGGATCGTTCATAGTAGTCGTCCAAGTCATCTGACCAATACCAATTACCTGCACGATCTGCGTACTTTTGTGACATCAGGTGTGCGCCTTTTGTCATCAGATCTATGAGCTTGCGTTCAAGAATTGCCCAAGACGGAGGCGCACCTAGCGTGGTTGCGGTAACAGTAGGCATGGATGGTATCTGAGGCATCGTTAGCTCCTTACTTTATCCAATGTTATCTAGCGCTTCGTTTCATGTAAGCCCTTGTAGAAATATTCCAATGGTTAACTATTGAAAGGGCACAGGAATGGCATCTCCGTGCCAAGGGAAAGCATAGCTTGGTTGGTTAACGAACCGATTAACACCAGCATCAATTCTTATTGATGTTGATGGAGGCAACTCAACTGCGAAGAATTTCCCGTTCACTGAAGAAACAGTCTCCCCATCCTTACCAACTTCTCGATATCGAATCGTCGTGAAATCATGCTCTCCGAACGCTCCCGACTGTACCAAAACACGTCTCGATTCATGGTGACTAGTATTCACAAGTTGCACACCCACTCTATCAGGCTTCAGTTCATCAACAAGCGCTGCAACGTCTCTGGGCAAACCAGGCCGTCCTTGATCTGCGTCGTAATATCGGACGGCAGCGCGGAGCAGACCTCCGTTGTACGTAGCCTGTACTGTGCCCATCGTCACCTGTGTCAGTCCCTTAGTTCGCACAGAATTCTGAGGTATCTTGTTAGTGGTGATTATGTCGTAGCTTGTACGATCGTCGTTCTTTATCTCCTCGTAACCAGCCAATACATCAGCGTATTCTGATGAAAGTATCTTCATCGGCCAATCTGGATTCTTGCCGTCGTAATACTGGAACCGTGCAAATTCAGTATCCCCGCTATTTTTTTCGCCACGGTTGCCAGAAATCTCATTCCAGTCCCTTCGCGTGTCCTGGTCGCGCATACTGGTGATGAATTCGTAGTCCGTCTTATCCATTGAAGCGTGATATAGGTGCATCATTTCCTGGGCACGCATTGGACTAGGACCCTGCATTACCCCCCGCATGGGGATACCATCGTTCTCATGCCTACCTACCGGTGGTGTCATAATCCAACCTTCTGGTCCGTACCGCACCGGGGTAATCAACTGCCCATCATCTTCGATACGAGCATTGTCGACGATCAATTTCAACTGTGAACGAAGAAGCTCAAGGTAGCTAAAGTCACCTGTAAGCATCTGACAGCATTCCACAGCTGTGTTAATTCCGTGGAACATAATGTTGTAACCTTGATAGTGGTTCCAGCCGTATTGCCCGCCCCACCAGACGCCTTCGCGTCCTCCACCGATGACACCATCATGATCGACATTGTCGGGCGTGATACCACCGTTCTTAGCTGTACGATCGATCCAAGCCTCAGTGTAGTCGAGCACCCATTTCTTATACTTGTCGTCACCTGTGTATAGATACGCATCGGTCACAAGAGCCGTCGCAGCTAAGGTATTGGGTGTGTCGCGTTGGAGTACGAGCTTGTTAAATAGATCAATGATCTGCTCGCGCCGTTTGGGATTCTCGAACCACCTAGCTTCAAGGTTTTTTACAATTGGATAAAGGCTCGCGCGGACGCCGTAGTAATTAGCCTCTCCACCAAGGGTTCTCCCCGCCAAAAGCATCGTATTCGCCCAGTTGACATCTGCTTCCAATAACGGCCCCTGGCTCGACTGAAACGGCGATTTGATAATTCGGTGTTTTGGATCCCACAGATCAGCCTCAGGGTCTTCCCCAATATACATCGCGGCAAAACGCCGGGACCGACGGACATTCTCGGAGATGGTTGGGTCTGCAACACCCATGTCATACCAAGACATCAGGCCTTCTCCCAGATGATGCCATTCCATCGGGTGGTTCATGCCCCAAAATTCATTATGCTGTGAAGGAGTGAATTTCTTTGAATGGTCGTTGTGAATCGGCCGATGGTTAAAGCTCTGGCTGCTGATCCGGTTCGTTGCGTTCCACTGCTGAAGATGAATGTCCAACATATCGTCGGCCCCGCCTAACGAATAGAACAGACCGTAGTTGTACCATTGCTCATACAGGTCATCGAAGTCTTCAGCGAGTAAAGTAGCGCCACCCCCTTCAGCGTACTTGACCACATACAACCTCGCGAACTCTTCCATCAGAGAAAAGAGTTGGCGCTGCATCAAAGCCCACGGGGGTGGGGATGAGACCTTCGATGCACTGATAGTGACCATATCCGGTATCTGGATGCTCCGTGCTCGCATTGGTGTTACCCCCTTAGCGCCAAGTGCGCCACATGTTACTTGGAGGAACGCTTTCTTTCAACGAAGAACGTTTAAAAATATTGGCCCAAGATTCCAGGGACCACATACCGCGTAGGCCAAGACAGGTTGATCGATGTCTAATTCACCGCTGGTTACAGAGAGTCAGGAAGCATCTATTGACGAAATAATAGCTTCACGGTGTTCGTCAATGGAGGGCGGTCCAGACGATGGAGCAAGTGAAGCTGTAGAAAACTTCATAGGCTGGGCAACGAACCTGTTACCATCAATTTCGTGAAACATCCCACGAAACTGGAACTGAGATTGGTCGAAGATCTCAGCGAAGTCACGGATTACTGCCACTGGGACGTCCTGATCTAGAAGTAACCGCTCCCACTCATCAGCAATTTTGGTCGCGATCCTCTCTTCAAGAGCTGCCAACACTTGATCCGGCTGTGCTAGACGTTTTTCAAAATCCCAATCTGCAAGGTCCACGAGACCCGCAACAGCACAAAAGCGATTCCAAAAATGATCTTCATGGACGATACCCAGACTTAACCACTTACCGTCAGCACACGTAAAAACTCCGTACGTCGGAATGAAAGTGACATTGGGTTTCTTAACAGCTTCGTCTTGATCGGTACCACTGATCTCTAATCCCATCAACGAGATCACAGAATCTGTCATCGAAAGATCAATAAACGCTCCTCTTTCGGTTGTGGACCGAGCAGTCATTGCCGCGAGAACCGAGATCGCTGCGTATAGGCCTGAGGTAAGGTCAGAGATCAATACGGCAGGTGGCGAAGGCCGGCCTCCTTGTATAGACGCCTGCATACTGAGATAGCCGCTAAGAGCTAGATAATTCAGATCATGGCCTGGACGATTCTTCCAAGGTCCACTTTGGCCGAACCCAGAGATCGAGCAATAAACAATGCCCGGGTTAACATCTGAGAGGGTATCGTAGTCAGCACCAAGCCGCTTTGCGACACCGGGGCGCGACCCTTCAAGCACGATATCTGAATCAACCGCTAACTGACATAGCAAGTCACGATCAATGTCAGTCTTTAGGTCAAGAACGATGCTCTCCTTACCACGGTTCATCGCAGCAAACATAATGGCATTACTATGTCGCAGAGGATCTCCACCGGGTGGTTCAATTTTAATGACTCTCGCACCTAAATCACTCAATATCATCGAGCAATACGGACCGGGGGTATTAACTGTTAGATCAAGAACTGTCAGTTTGGAAAGAGGTAGCACTGTCCTATTCTACTGGGTTGGAGACTGAGGGCCTAGGGCAACTTGAGTTCCCATAGTTCTCATACTCAAAGTAGTGAAAACCGCGCTACCTACCATAAGTGTCACTCCCGCCAGGGCTAGGGCAAACCGGGGGTTAATTTGTTGTGCTAAGAACCCGACAAGTAATGCCCCCAGAGCCGACGAACCCCAACCAAGCATATAAACGCTCATCACGCGACCCCGAAATTCGTTCGAAACCATGCTCTGAACCAGTGTATTATTAATGATCCCCAAGCATGAGCCGAAGCCTCCCACCAACAAAATAATTGGCGCTGCTATCAACAGGGAATCGATCAGAGCAAACACAACAAGGCATATTCCTAGAGAAACTCCACTAATAAGTTGCAGCCTCGCAGAGTCTTTCATCCTGCCCCAAAAAGCCAACGCTACTGTGACAGCAAACCCTCCAATTCCCATACTAAGCAAAAGGTTGCTGTAAGTTTCAACGCCTTCTCCCAATAGTTCCGCGAAGATTGGCAGCAGGGTTCCTAACGAGGATCCGAACAATCCGACTATGACTCCAAGGGCGACCAAGCTCAAGATAGTCTTCTGGTGCCACATATAGACAAATCCTTCAATCAGATCGTTCCAAGGCATTGATGTCTTTGAACGCGCAATATGATCTGTTGGGTCAACAATTGCAAAGAAGATCGTGGTGAGCACGTACATAGCTGCGACGAAAAAAAACACGCCTTCAACATCAAGCCAAAACACCAATGGGGCAAATAAGAATGGCCCAAGAACCGTAGCGGAAGCTGAAACCAAAGACTGGAGTACGACTGCATTCATAAGGTGTTCAGCAGGAACTAAGTTAGGAATGATCGCTTGCCGAGATGGGATGTCAAAGGACAGTAGGACACCATTCACAAGCGAAATTGTTAGTAAGTGCCACGGCTCGATAACTTCAGTGACTATCAAGAGTCCTGTCAACAAAGCTGTCAGAGCAAAGGCAGCACGAGTCATCGTTACCAATCTCATCCTATTTACACGATCAGCAACGACACCACCCCACATCGACAAAATAAGGGTTGGACCTAGTCCGCAGAAAGCAACAAGTCCGAGCATTAACGGGGAATCAGTAAGAAGATGCATAAGCCATAGTCGCCCAGCCATTAGCACCCATATACCGATGTTCGAAAACGCGTTACCGACCCAGAAAAGCCGGTAATTACTGTAACGAAAAGCAGCAAACGCATATGTACGTTTTTGTTTTTGGTCCGGCAGCATGTGCTGTTACTGTCCCTCTTTAGTAGTCGCCATTTTAGGTACGCCCTGATCAATGGGTCAATGAACACATGCGTCCGTTGACGCCCTCATGACCCGATGCTACACTCCCGGCTAGCTTTTTTAGCTACACTTTCACGGACTACACAATGACCTATAAACTTGGCGTGGACGTAGGTGGCACTTTCACGGATCTTGCCCTCTACAATACGGATACGAACCAACTCGAATTCGCAAAGACCCCCTCTACTTCCGCTAACCAGGCTGTTGGTGTTGCAAGTGGTATTCAGGAACTCGTTCAGCGCCACGCGGTGTCGCCCGCAAGTGTCGATTTTTTCATTCACGGAACTACGGTTGCGACGAACACACTCCTAGAACGCACTGGCGCGAAAACTGCACTTGTCGTCACGAAAGGATTTCGCGATATATTGCAAATTGGCCGGCAAGACAGACCCGACCTTTACAACTGGCGTATTCGACGAAAAGAACCCCTTGTACCACGGCATCTTCGCTTTGAAATCACCGAGCGAGTATTGCATACAGGTGAAGTACATACCCCTCTCGACAAGGCCAATCTTGGGACGCTAGTTGAGGAAATAAAAGCTGCTGGAGTTGAAGCTGTCGCGGTTTGCCTTCTCCATTCCTATGCAAATCCTACACACGAAAAGGAGGTAGGTGCAGTTATCGCGGCAAAACTCCCTGACGTGCCACTCTCCCTCTCCCACGAAATCCTCCCCGAGTTCAAAGAATATGAGCGAATGAGTACGTCTGTCATCAATGCTTATGTCGCACCTGTGATGGAACGCTACCTTACTAGACTACAAAAGAGCATAGCTGAGGTCGGCGTAAAGTCTGATCTTTACATCATGCAGTCCAATGGCGGGACTATGGGAGCTGAGACTGCCATTGAGCGACCAGTTCACACAATACTATCTGGGCCAGCTGCAGGTGTAATTGGTGCGGTTGCCATCGCAGGTCAGGCCAACCAACCAAACAGTATTTCGATAGATATGGGTGGCACGAGCTTTGATGTCTCGCTCTCGTACCAAGGCGAGGTCCGTCGTACGCAAGAAAGCGAGATCGAACGCCTTCCCGTCAAGGTACCTATGGTCGATATCCACACCCTTGGAGCTGGGGGAGGCAGTATCGCCTGGGTCGATCCCGGGGGAGCAATGAGGGTAGGGCCGCAGAGCGCCGGAGCGGATCCAGGCCCCGCCTGCTATGGCCGTGGAGGTGCCGAACCGACCGTTACGGACGCAAACCTTGTCCTGGGCCGCTTAGGCACCAAGAGTCTACTCGGCGGGAATATGACCCTGGACATTGAATTAGCCCGTAAATCCATCTCGGACAAACTTGCAGACCCGCTAGGCATGTCGATTGAAGACGCAGCTGAAGGCATCATCCGAGTCGTTAACGCCAGTATGGTGAAAGGCATCCGCGTAGTATCGGTATCCAAGGGCTACGACCCGCGTGAATTTTGCTTAGTGGCTTTTGGAGGCGCAGGTCCGGTGCACGTTTCTGAACTCGCATCAGAGATGGATATCCCTAAAGTTTTAGTCCCGATCGCACCGGGGGTTACTTCTGCACTTGGGCTCCTCATGGCCGACTTGAGACATGATTTCGCCCAGACTGTACTAAAACCCGGTCACGAACTATCACCATCAGATATCACATCCTGGTACCAGAACCTCGAAAAGGACGCAGTCTCACAAATGGAGCGTGAGGGTGTCCTTCGAGATGAAATGACCTTAATTCGAACCGTGGACGTTCGATATACCGGGCAAGGCTACGAGTTGCAGGTTCCTTCGGCTTCTGGCCAATTAAGCGATGCGGACTTGGACCAAATATTTGAAAGATTTCACGAGGCTCACATTCGAGCCTACGGCTACGACTCCCGGGATAATTCAGTTGAGGTTGTAAACCTACGTCTAACGGCTTTGGCGACAATGCCACGACCTGACTTAGTTAGCACCGCAGTTAACTCTGCAAAAGACTCATCTCGTGCGATCACAGGTGAACGCAACGTCATCTTTGGCGGAAATCCCATAACTACAAATATCTACGACCGGTCAGAGTTGCTGCCCGGGGATACTATTACAGGCCCGGCGGTATTAGAACAGTTGGATTCGACCACAGTGGTATGGCCTGATCAAACCGCCCAGGTTGACAAATACCTCAACCTACTCCTAACACGAACCTCGGATTAATGAGGCTAATATGACCACACCAACAATCGATCCGATTACTCTTGAGGTAATGCGTAATGGATTCTATTCCATCGCTGATGAGATGATCGCCGCCCTGGTTAGATCTAGTTATTCCACTAACATCAAGGACCGACGGGATACATCCGGAGCAATTTACACTGGAGGCGGGGATGTAGTGGTAGTTGCCCAGAGTGAGATTGGCACTCCGCTGCACCTTGGTACGATGCATTCAGCGGTACTGTCCGCAATGGATCAGTACCCTTTCGAAGAACTTGAACCAGGTGATGCAGTTGCGCTCAATACTCCTTACCCTGCCGGCCCAGGACATTTAAACGATCTTTGTCTGATATCTCCTATTTTCTTCAACGACCAACTAATCGCAATCACTGCGAACCAGGCTCACCACGTGGATATGGGTGGCTTCGCTCCTGGATCCATGCCGTTCGGGGTCAGTGAGATTTTTCAAGAGGGGCTCCAAATCCCACCTGTCCGCCTGTTTCGCAACGGTGAGCTTGATCGCGACCTTTGGAACATGATTGCTCAAAATGTCAGGCCCCAAAAGGAGGTGCGAGGCGATCTCCTCGCTCAGTTCGCTGCTAACAATGTCGCACAACGAAGATTGATCGAACTTGCATCGCGATACGGCGTGGACACTGTAGAACAGTATCTAGACGAGATGTTGAACTACTCTGAGCGTCGTATGAAAGCTGCACTCAAACAGATACCGATAGGGGTATACGAGTTTGAGGATGTAATGGAGGGCGATGGTATCGTCACTGATAAGATCACCATTCGGGTCCGGATCGAGGCTAACGGCGATTCACTGTTGGCAGACTTCAGTGAGACTGATGATGGGTGCTTGGGACCGCTGAACTGCCGGTGGCCATCAGTTGCTGCATGTGTCTACTATGTCCTAAAGGCCTGCCTAGACCCTGAATTGCCTCCAAATGCCGGGGCATACCGTCCTATAGATGTCCGAGTACGCGATGGTAGCTTGCTTTCAGCGCAATACCCTACAGCGGTATGCAATGCCAATATCATAACAACCCAACGAATAACTGACGTACTTCTAGGAGCTCTTGCTCCCGTTATACCAGACAAGGTGCTGGCTGCATGCTCTGGGACGATGAACCTCCTAAATATCGGAGGTATCGATCCTCGCAACGGCATCTACTACAACTATATAGAAACGTATGCTGGCGGTCAGGGAGCAATGCACGACGTAGATGGTATGGACGCCGTGCAAAATCATATGACAAACACCCGCAACGCTCCGGTCGAATCAATCGAACTTGCCTACCCTTTGTTAGTAGAAACTTATGGATTGGTCCCTGATTCGGAAGGACCCGGTGAAAATCGAGGCGGTGTCGGGATACGTCGGCATCTAAGAGTTACAGGAGAAAGTGTCAAATTAACCTTAAGCTCAGACCGTGTTGAGATCGGGCCTTGGGGTTTATTCGGTGGTAGTTCGGCTACACCTTCAAAATGCGTTATCAACGCCCCGGATGGAAGTGAGAAACCCCTACCGTCAAAGGTCACCACATCGGTCTCCAATAACGAAGTTATCAAGACCCAGACCCCGGGTGGAGGCGGTTGGGGTGACCCAAAGCAGCGCGACCCACGTTCAGTCCAACTTGATGTGCTTGAAGGTATCGTATCCGTGGAACGAGCCCGGGATATTTATGGTGTTGCGATAGATGCCAACTCGATGGAAGTAGACCTCGTAACAACTGAACGACTCCGCAATTAGTGCGTCTTCGGTGAGTTAGATAAGGAGGCCGAATTTTGTTGATTATCGACGGCGACTACCCCATGGCAATTGGTGCACTTGAGGCTGGTAGAGACCTACGCCTCTCAATTGAAGAAGTCCGAAGAGCGGAAGCTATCCCAAGTATGTTCAAGTGGCCTGACGATGGCACAATGGCTACCCTGCCAGAAATGCGGAAAGCGAAGATCGCAGTGGCACTAGTAAAAATCGCCGTTTGCGTCAAAAAACCAGGCCATATCCACGGGGAGTATCGTTCCCGCGAATCAGCGCACGCAGCAGGGAGGGGCCATCTCGCCTACTATCAACTACTCCAAACGGAGGGAGAAAGTCGCATTCTCGACACATCATCGAAATTCACCTCCCATATGAGCAAGTGGGAAGAGGTGGACAATTATGATGACCTACCGGTCGGGATGGTTATCGGTATGGAGGGAGCTGACTCAATATCATGGCCCGAACAGGTGCACGAGTGGTATGACGAGGGATTACGTGTTATTAGTCTCTCCCACTACGGCGTGAGTTACTACTCGCACGGTACCGGAACTGGGACAGATGGTGGACTTACTCCACTAGGTAAGCCGCTACTACGGGAGATGGAAAAGCTCGGCATTATTTTGGACGTCACACACACATCTGATCAGTCAGTCCGAGAAGAGTTAGAGTTATTTAACGGCCCAGTTCTGGCAAGTCACCAGAACTGTAGAACATTGGTGCCTGGAGAGCGTCAACAACCAGACGACATCCTTCTTGAGGTAATTCGGCGTGGTGGTGTAATAGGGGCCTCAATGGACACGTGGATGTTAAATAAACACCACTCAATCGACTGGGAACTTCTCAGGATCAAAAGACGGCCGGTTTATGCTAGCGAATTGATCACACTTGAAGATCTCGTGGACCACATGGACCATGTCTGCCAACTGGCCGGTAATTCAAAGCATGCCGCTATTGGCGGAGACACCGATGGTCAGGGGGGGTCGGACGGAGCTCCCGATGATGTCGACACCGTTGCCGACTATCAGAAGATTGCTGACATCCTATCTCACCGAGGCTACTCAAGTACCGATGTAGAAAACATAATGTATAAAAACTGGCAACGGTTTTTCGAAAAATGGTTACCTTAAATTTCAAATCAATCGAAGTGGGCAATGAAATTTGCTGCCCCCAACGCCTCGCCAAGAATCCCACCTTCCTGTAAGTAATTAAGACATATCGTCTCAGACGAGCTTAGTACTGCCTATCACCTTCAGCCAACACAGGCCTATGTGATAAGCTCCACACAGACTCACTACACACTCACTTCCATGGCTGTGATGCGGTGGACGAACAGCTACGACTCCAAATTAAAGCTATTCACAACAGTTCCACTGTGGCCTGCATTGTCGTCACAGGAGGTGGTGCCGGTGCGATCTCAATGTTACTTGAAACCCCCGGTGCCTCTAGAACGGTCTTAGAGGCACTGGTTCCGTACTCTCAAAGTGCTCTTGCCGAGTTTCTGGGATACGTTCCGGACAAGAGCGTGTCGCGTGATACAGCCTTGTCCATGGCTGACAGAGCAAGGCAACGCGCATTGATACTCAAGGGAACCAGCAACAATCCTGCTGCGGGTATTGGCTGCACTGCTTCCCTCGTAAGTGATAATGAAAAGAAAGGTAAGCACCGGCTTCATGTAGCAGCCTGGGATGATAACGGTATTACCACCTTTGACCTGCAGTTGACTAAGGAGCTCCGAGACCGCGCTGCCGAGGATGAAATCGTTAGTCGAGTAGTGATCCAAGCATTATCCCAGGCCAGTGGGGTAGTTTCAGATAAAATGGTAGACATCTTGCCCTCTGAAACACTCAACACTCAACACTCGGATGCAACGGACTTGGTCGACCTTGTCCTTAGAGATGAGTTGCATAGCCTCCTTTTGACACCAGAGGGTGCACTGGTCCCCAACGGAACCGTTAGTGGGGGCGTACTTTGTGGCTCCTTTGATCCTTTACATAAGGGGCATATTGAACTGGCAAGAGCCGCGTCGAAAATACTAGGGGGCCCTGTAGTCTTCGAAATGTCTGTACATAATGTCGACAAGCCTCCACTGGAAGTCGGTATAGTTTGGAAAAGGTTGCGCCAATTCCAAGACTCACATTCCGTTGTTGTTACTAGTAAATCAACATTCCACGAGAAAGCGCGACTGATGCCAGAATGCACTTTCATAATCGGATACGACACTGCCCTACGCCTTTTTGAACCGCGATATTATGGCACTGCTGAGCAGATGTTAGAGTCCCTTCGCACATTGGCAACGACCGGCTGTCGTTTCCTAGTCGCCGGCCGAGAGAATTCAAGCGGGATGTTCAAGACCTTAGAGAATATTCCCGTACCTGCGGAGTTCAAGGGCATGCTAGATTCTATCCCTGAATCACAGTTCCGAGTTAACCTATCTTCAAGCGATTTACGTGAAGCTTCAGGGACGGGTAAGTAAAGATGGCATTCAAGGACCTACGAGAATTCATAACCTTCCTAGAAAAAAAGGGTGACCTCCGGCGGATCACGCAACAGGTGAGTCGGGACCTAGAAATCACAGAGATTACTGACCGGGTTGTTAAATCTGATGGTCCTGCCCTGCTCTTCGAAAATGTCGACGGCTATGAGATCCCTCTCGCGATAAACCTCTTCGGGACCCACCAACGGATGGCGTGGGCTCTAGGGGTTGAAGACATTGATGAAATTAGTAACCGAGTAAAAGATCTTCTAGAGATGGCCAAAGCCGGCACGCCTGATGGTATCACTGGCAAATTAAAAGCTCTTGGAGAAATAGTGGGCATCGCTAAGACGAAGCCAAAACTTGTGAGTAAGGCTCCGTGCCAAGAAGTGGTCATCACAGGTGCCGATGTTGATCTGGAGTCGTTACCAACCCTTAAATGTTGGCCGGAGGACGCAGGTCGGTTCATCACTCTTCCACTGGTTATAAGTCACGATCCGGAGACTTGCTCCCGTAATGTCGGAACTTATCGTATGCAAGTCTACGACCGCAAAACAACTGGCATGCATTGGCAGTCCCACAGAAATGCAGCTCGTCATTTTCGTGAAGGAGAGGCGCGTGAAGATCATCGGCTTGACGTCGCGGTTGCCCTCGGCGGCGACCCAGTGACAATATGGGCGGGATCGATGCCTCTACCACCTGGAATTGATGAAATAATGGTAGCTGGAATATTACGCCAGCAAGCGGTCGAGATGGTGAAGTGTAAAACAAGTGATCTCGAGGTACCCGCCCATGCTGAGATTGTTCTAGAAGGCTACGTCGTACCGGGCGAGAACCGTAGCGAAGGGCCATTCGGTGACCACACCGGATATTACTCCTTGGAAGATAGCTACCCGGTGTTCCACATTGAAGCGATAACGCATCGTCGCGAACCTATTTACCCAACAACCATAGTTGGTCGTCCACCGACGGAGGACTATTTTATGGGACACGCTAGCGAGCGCGTTATGCTACCTGCGTTACAAATGACGGTCCCTGAAATTGTCGACTACAACATGCCCGCTGAGGGGATCTTCACTAACTACGTCCTTGTCTCCGTTAAGAAGGAGTATCCTGGGCATGTACAGAAGGTCATGTATGCTCTCTGGGGCCTTGGTCAGATGTCACTTGTGAAAGCCATCGTTGTTTTTGATGAACATGTTGACGTCCATGACCTTTCGGAAATAGCATGGAGACTTGGAGCCAATGTGGATCCCCGACGCGACATCATATTCGTCGATGGACCGATTGACGATCTCGACCACGCATCCTCTAACCCAAGATATGGCAGTAAGATTGGAATTGACGCAACTGCGAAAACTGAGATCGAGGGTCGTAGTCGCGAGTGGCCGCCCGAGATCATGATGACCGATGAAATCAAAGAACTCGTCGACTCTAAGTGGCCAAGCTACGGAATCTGACTCGGTAGTTTAATGACCAAATTGAGACCCTCAGTATTTCAACGGGTGTTACACCTTCCTGACGCGATCAAATTCCAGGAAAGTGTCTTTGCTCTCCCCTTCGCCTACAGTGGAATGGTTCTCGCTGCGGAGGGCTTACCAACATGGCAACAGTTCCTGTGGATAACAATCGCAATGGTGAGCGCGAGAACGCTTGGCATGTCCGCAAACCGGATTATTGATCATCACATCGATATAGAAAATCCCCGAACGTCGCAACGTCACCTCCCTAGGGGTCTTGTCCTACCCATTGACATGTGGGCACTAACTATCATTTCAGGGCTCGTTTTTTTCATCGCAGCAGCCCAGCTTAACCTCCTGGCTCTACTACTTGCGCCAATTGCAGCCGCATACCTGATCTTCTATCCCTTCACCAAACGTTTCACCTGGGCTGCTAACTTTTTGCTCGGATGGGCACTGGCCATAGCACCGTCAGCTGCGTGGATAGGCGTAACGGGTAATTTGAGTTGGGAACCAATCTTACTATCAACTGCGGTAGCGTTATGGGCAGGAAGTTTTGATATTCTCTATCACGTCCAAGACATAGACTTCTATCGGGCGAGCGGACTACATTCTGTTGCTGAGCGGTTCGGGATCAAGAACGCCTTTCGCGTATCCGCCAGCCTCGACGCAGGTGCGGTCGTGTGCCTTATGGGAGTAGGGGGCCTACTCGATCTTCCCTACCCCTACTACCTAGGCACCATATTGGCCGCTGGGATCATGGCATACAAATATAAGGTTGTGTCGCCTAACGATCTTTCTCGAATGGGTACGGCTTTCGGACGTACGAATGCTATTGTTTCAACAACGGTATTTTCTGGTACTTTAGTATCGGTGGTGGCGTTCTAATGTAGGGTCGCTGAGGTACCGGATGATTCAACTCCCCGCCTCACTACCGGAGCTGCATCACGGTTTATTACTACGTTGATACACGCTGGAAGACCCGACGAGCCTGCACGATCAAGCACCTGGGGCAAATCATCGGCATTAGTTACATACTCTCCATGGGCACCAAGAGCAACAGCGACCTGGTCATAGCGTGAAGACAATAGCTCTGTCTCAATAGTTCTGTCTTCACCGTACTCACGTAACTGGATCTGGTACTCGGCGTTCCATGCAGAATCGTTGCCCACAACAGCAACAAAATCAAGTCCGTAGCGAACTGCTGTATCTAGCTCCATGGCATGGAAACCAAACGTCCCATCTCCAAGCATTGTTACGATTCGTGCGTTGGGACGGGCAAGCCGTGCTGCCATAGCAAACGGGATGGCAGTGCCGATTGAGCCCGCGGGACCATTAATGATCCGCGTTGAAGAGGTGATACATGCCTGCGCCCATTGTCCAAACTCACCGCCATCAGAGATAAATATTGATTCATCGGCACCATCTAAGTACTCCTGCACAGCTTGCGTAACCTCGTAGGAACATAATGGCTCTCCAGGTATTGCCCTCATATTCAACCAACTCTCCGGTTGGTGTGACACAGCCGAGGACACTTCATCCAACCATTCAGCCTCACTTATCTCTATTTCAGTCGCCACATCTGTAAGCGGTCCCAGCACACTCAGGGGATCTGCCTTAAATGTGGTTAAGCGTGCACTATCATTAACGTTACGAACCGTACTCTTTAGAACATCTTCGTCTGGATCGATCTGCACTATGCTGGCCTCAGGATCAATGGCCTCACCGAGCTGCAACGTGAAATCAAGCTTTTTACCCATCAGAAGTATGAGATCAGCACTGGCCAGTACTTCAGCAAAAGCACCTAATGCTGGATCGTTTATGCCACGGGGGCTTTCCATAAAGACTACTGGTATGCCTGTAACGTTCCCGAATTTTTTGATTGCATCCGCCGGGTCACCTCGAAGCATCATCGAACCAGCCAAAATCAATGGCCGATCTGCAGAAGACAACAGCTGTACCACTTCCTGCAAGTCAACAGCTGCCAGTTCCATCGTAGCCAACGGTTTTCGCTTGACCTGAAGCAATACTCCTTCGAGATCATCGACCTCACCATTTATCGCGTCTGCCGGCAAGGCGATATGAACTGGTCCTGGTCGTCCCGACAACGCTATGTCAAAGGCATTAGCAACATCATCTCCGAGACTCAGGGCGTTTTTTGCTGTCCAAGATGCCTTCGAAACATGGCTAGCCATTTCCGCCTGTTCCATCTCCTGAAACGCTCCACGGCCTAACTGAGGTAAAGGTGCATGACCACTAAGCAACACAACCGGTGACTCCGAAACTCGGGCAACATATAAACCGGTAAGTGAGTTCGCAAAGCCAGGGCCAGCTGTGACCAACGCCACCCCAGGTTGACCCGTAAGGCGACCCCATGCATCCGCCATATGGACAGCAGCAGCTTCTTGTCTAACATGCACCAACTTAATCCCTGCATCAATGCATGCGTCGTATACTGGCATAATCTGGTTACCCGACAACGAGAAAATCCGGTCGACTCCTAGATTAGCCAGAGTTTGTGCTAATAGATCTGCTCCGCGCATAACGGTCCTTATTGCCTCACACCCAACCGATTTTTTTCATTGCCTCACGTAGCTCTCCTTCATGCTCAGGACTGACCGGTTCTGTAGGCAGTCGGGGAGGACCCGATGGATGACCGACAATATTCATCATTGCTTTGGCGAGACGGTAGCCTCCACCAGTTGCAGATACTTTTGCAAAGATCGGTGCAAAAACCTCGTCCTCACGCTTTACCATCTCCTCAGCCTCATCGTACTGTCCTGCCGCTAGCAAGTCAGCTACTCTCAAGTCATGAGCTGGGTATGCAGGCGCAAAAGCGCTTACAATACCGGCTCCTCCATTTTTGAAGCATTTGACATGTTGACCTGAGTTATCGATCACGTTGAAAATGTCGGAAAATTCCTTCATCTTGTCGTAGCCGTCCGGGTCAGGGTAATTCCACTTTATTGCAGCAACGTGTTCAGCATCTTTGAGCCGTAACAATGTCTCCGGCTCAAGAGAATCACACCCAAACCAGTAAGTGTTGTAGATCATAATCCCGATGTCGATGGCATCCGAGATCATTGTAAAGTGCTTTACATACTGATCCTGGTTTGGTTTATGGTTGTACGGTAGTTCGATCTGCAGACTGTTTGCGCCCATATCTTGCGCGATTTTGGCATCTTCGATAGTCCGAAGGGTATCTTTAGACTTTAGGCCACACATAACGTTTACACCAGATCCACCTGCGTCTACAACAGTGCGCACGAGATCAGGCCATTCTGTATCCCGGATATCAGGCCCTTGGCCCCATGCAGAGCAAAGCTTTATCATCGATTTATCAGTTCCCAAACCCTGCTCAACCCACCACTGCGTCAAATCAGTTGCAGCAGCCAAGTCTAGTGCGTAATTGTTATCGAAGGGCGTTGGGACAGCGACCGACACGCCTCGCATGATCTTTCTGAGTTCCTCGCGATTCATGGTCTCCTCCATTTGTTCTTTCCTAATGACACCGTAACATCGGGCAAGGTGGCGATCAAGAAAGAGGTATGATTCACCACCGTAAACGCAAGACGGCGACTTAATACGTATAATGCCAACATCAAGGTGGTACCTCGATGATCAAACTCACTTGTGCGCTGTTAATTACTGTCCTTCCACTGTTGCTCAGTTGTGGTTCCAAGGAAGACCCTTTCGCCATCGGTGACAGGATGTCTCCCACTACTGTTCCCACTCAAAAGGCTGTTACTGGAAACCAAGCGGGCTCAACTCCCATAGCGACTCCTACAGCAGGACCTCGGTCAACTGAGAGGAAGGAACCAACAAAAGATGAACTTATCAAGTTCGCACAGTGGGAGGATAATCGTATCAAGTTGGCCAATTGGGTAGCAGCGTACCTTATAGCCCATGGCCTCGATCACCCAGTTCGGCTAATAGATGTAGAAGATGGCCGTTATGAGGATCTTTTCAAAACGAACGATGTAGACATTGTGATGGAAGCTGACAACGAATGGGCAAAACAACAAATTGATTCTGGGGTAGCAACCTCCATAGGAACTGTTGTGACGGGTGAATCCACATCAACATTGCTTATTCATAACTCTCTAATCGATCGCGCACCGGGGGTTGTAGAATTTCTCCATAGTTATGGGTTCGACAAGGAGGATTTTGCATCTCGAGCGGCAACCATTCGAGGTGGACGCCTGGCTAGAACAGCAGGGATAGTGGGCCTCACATTTATCAAGCGCAACGAACAAGTCTGGACCCTATGGGTCACACCTGAAGAGGCAGATGCTGTTCGAGAAGAGATGCAGGACGGAAACATCGGACTTTGCAGAGAATGGGAAGTATACGCACCAAACGATTCTGGAAATCAACGAACACGTGTCTGTATAGATGATCCCTCGAAACATGGTGGGAACTATTAGAATCACCGTCTCCTAGAGTAGAGAGCAGGTGAAGGTGGTATCTTCCGAGTTATCCTTTGACTGGCCAGCCCAGTCCTCGGAAAATCTCGCGTAGTTCATCCATCAGCTTATCTGACACCCAATGAGAAGGTTCGCGGGTTTCGCCACAATCCTGCCCCACGACTTTCATGTAAGCTTTTAGATGCTGATAGCCACCAGACTCCTCTTTGACCTTTGTACGCCAGACACCAAGTCGCCCATTTACGCGGTCAATCTCTGCTTGTGCCTCGTCATATTTGCCTGCTTCCATAAGTTCCCACACTTTAAGCTCATGGGGAGCATAGGCGGTCGCATCCGAGGTTATATATCCTCTCCCTCCAAGCTGATGACACAAAACGGGCTTACCACCATTGTTGATTACGTTAAAGATGTGCGAGTACTGCTTCATCTCCTCGTATTCCCTGTCGGGAGGGGCAGAGTACTTCAAAGCAACGATGTTCTCCGCATCCTTCAAGCGCATCATCGTCTCCGGCGTGATGCCTGGGCATCCCCACCAAAAAGTGTTGTAGATCATAATGCCTACATCGTCAACACCATCTGAAAGATCAGTGAAGAAGCGCACATAGTCATCTTGATTCGGATGGTTAAAAAATGGCAGATCAACTTGAAGGCCTACAATCCCAAGGTCTCGCGCCTTTTTGGCATCCTCGATCGCCAAGTACGTGCTGCTCTTTGTCTTTACGGCAGCCATGAAGTTTGCGTCAGGAGCGGCGTTGACACTTGTACGGATGACTCCTTCCCATTCCTCGTCGGTCATACTGGGCCCTTCACCTCCAGCGGCACAAACTTTCAGTGGGGCAGTATTTGTACCGAGCCCTTGCTCAACCCACCACTGTGTCACTTCCGTAATTCGCCCGTAGTCAATCTTGCCGGTCTTGTCCATGGGTGTGGGCGTAGTAACTAGTACACCCTGGATACGCTGTTGTAAATCTTGTCGGTTCATGTTCCTCTCTTGCTCATTGGTTTTTTAACTGCTGCGGAATAATAACGCACGGTTGGTACAGCCGCAATGAAGGTCTCCCACCACATGATTGATAAGAAACCTACCTTAAATAGGATCGTCAATCTATACGATCACTCTAAAGCGTCCAACCCAACTCGTTAAGAACGCTCTTCGCTTCTACGATTTCATCCTCTGAGCAGCGAAGAGTTGGGGGTCGGGTCGGACCTGCAGAGTTGCCCATTGCTTCCATTAAACCTTTGCCTTGACGGTAACCACCAGACTTGGCACTAGTTTTAGCAAGCCATGGCCCTAAGACACTGCCAACGTGATCTTTCTCGGCCTGCGCCTCATCATATTTACCATCTTCCAGAAGAGTCCAAACCTTAAGATCATGTTGAGGATACACAGCAATCCAAGGACTAATGTAACCTCTGCCACCATTCTGATGGCATCTAACAGGCTGGCCTGAGTTATCAATAACGTTAAAGGTATCCGCAAACTCGCGCATGTCTTCATACTCGATATCAGTTCCTTCGGGCGCACTCCATTTCAAAGCCACAACATGCTCTGCATCCTTGAGTTGCAACATTGTCTCAGGGCGTATCGCCTCAACCGAAGGGTCTGAAGAGAACCAATGGGTGTTGTATATCATGATGCCTATGTCGATCGCGTCCGAGATATCGCTGAAAAAACGAACACAGTCATCTTGGTTCGCATGATGCATGAACGGTATATCAATCTGAAGACCTATTGCACCAAGATCCTGAGCCTTCTTGGCGTCTTCGATCGTATGTAAGGTGTTTTTCGTCTTTAAAGCACAAATAACTTTGGTGTCACTAGGAGCAGCCCGGACCACTGTACGTAACAGATGAGGCCACTCGTCATCACTTAGGTCCGGCCCCTCCCCCATCGCGGCCGACGTCTTTAGAGGAGACGTGCCAGTACCCAATCCTTGGTCGACCCACCACTGGGTTAGCTCGTATGTCCGTGCAAGGTCGAGATTAAATTCATCATCCATTGGGGTTGGGATTGTGACAATCGTGCCACCAATCATCGTCTTAAGTTCGTCGCGATTCATCGTTTTACCTCCGGGTAAGGGCTAGTACTCATCCTAATCTTACCTGCAGTATCGGCACAGCTATAGCAGGTGTCAAGCGGTAATAGAAGGGATGCAGTCGCCTGTGAAGAAAACTTCCTGATCTATCCCTTATGCCCGGAGGATATACCACATACCTCAACGCGGTAAAAGCAGAGAGGACACCCTTGCTGAAGGGTGTCCTCTCTGCTTCGTAACTTATATTTCTCAGCTAGCTAATACAGCGCTACTCAGCCCCTTCAGGCCCTGCTCCCTCATCTGCGTCACCATCTCCCTCTTCACCCTCAGCAAGTTCGCCTTCCTCACCCTCAGCAAGTTCGCCTTCCTCTAGTTCAGTCTCAGGCTCGGCCTCAATCCTAGGTGCAAGGACTCTAGCAACCACGTCGTCGTCTTCAAGAAGAATCTGAGCGCCTTCAGGCACCTCGATGGCCGACATCAATACTACATCTCCAAATTCAAGAAGCCCCTCGATAGAAACACTCAACTGCTCAGGCATCTCAAGGGGTAGTGCTTCAACTGGTAAAGTTGGAGTCGGCTGTATAACGGTACCACCTTGTTCACGCGCTGCTGGCGATTCGCCCAACAACGTCAGTGGTACCTCGGCTGTGATTTTCTGAGACACGTCTACACGCATAAAATCAACGTGTAAAATCTCCTCACTCACAGGGTGCCGCTGAACTTCTCGGATAAGGCACACGTCCTTATCTTTCGTTCCCTCAACAGCAACCGTTACTGCTATGTTCGCGCCCGCTTTTGGAACGAGCCTGCCTATCTCCAGCCTTTCACCCTGAAGAGTTAATGCTTCAGCATTTTGACCGTACATGTGAGCAGGAACAAACCCGTCTCTTCTCAACTGGCCAAGCTTTTTCCCCAGCACACTACGTGGTGCAAGCGTTATCTCTAAATTCTCTCTCGCCATACTCGAACTTCCTCTTTAACGTAGAGCGACCCCGAGGGGTTCGGGGTCACGAGTCCATTCTAACATAATGAGGTTGCACTCACGATAATAACAACACCTATGTAACTCCCTATCTCCATAATTATTGTACCCTTGCTAACGGAAACCCAATATCGATCTCGTTCAGAAATAGTTGGACAGTTCCCTGTTCCTTCGGACCCCACACCAGCTAATCGCGCATCCTGGGCAGCGGGTGCTAGAATGCATACTAATTCCATGATCAGTTAACCTCCCCGGAGTCTATGCATGCCGCTTGAGAACATCGTCGTTCGGGGCGCCCGCGAGCATAACCTGAAGAACATCGACGTTACTATCCCACGAGAAAAACTCGTAGTTATAACGGGTGTGTCGGGATCAGGTAAGAGTTCTCTCGCATTCGACACAATCTACGCTGAAGGGCAGCGACGTTACGTAGAATCTTTGTCTGCCTACGCACGGCAATTCCTAGGCCGTATGGACAAACCAGAAGTGGATTACATAGAAGGCCTGTCACCTTCCATTTCGATTGACCAAAAAGGCGTTTCTCGTAATCCCCGTTCAACTGTAGGTACTGTCACCGAAGTTTTTGATTATCTTCGACTACTGTTCGCTCGAGTCGGTCATCCGCATTGCTACAAGTGCGGACGTACAGTGGAGAGTCAGACCGTTCAGCAAATGGTTGATGCAATTATTTCCTTACCAGATAAATCACGAATCCAGATCTTAGCCCCAATGGTCCGTCGCAGAAAGGGCGAACACAAAGAGGTTTTTGAAAACGCCCAATCGGCTGGATTTGTTCGAGTCAGGGTGAACGGGGAGGTGCATGAACTCTCTGAGCGATTCAACCTTGACAAGAGGAAGTGGCACTCTATCGAAGTAATCGTTGATCGTCTTGTAGTGAGTGAGCGCCTAGAGCATAGCAGAATAGCTGACTCGGTCGAAGCAGCCCTCAAATTAACTGGAGGGACGGTGCTCGTATCAGTTTCAGAGGACGAGGAGCTACTATTTTCTGAACACTTCGCATGTGTCAATTGCAATATCAGTCTAGGTGAACTTGAGCCGCGCACCTTTAGTTTCAACAACCCCCACGGGGCATGTTCCAAGTGTGCTGGACTGGGATACAAGCTAGAAGTCGATCCCGACCTAGTAATCCCAGACCACAACATCAGTATCGAGGCAGGTGCAATCTCACCTTGGATGCGCTCTGGAACTTCCGATACATGGTTGATGAGCGTACTACATTCCGTAGCACAGAAGTATGGTTTTTCTACTGCGGAACCTGTGAAGGATATGACTACAGAGCAGTTCGATGTTTTACTCCATGGAGTTAAGGGCAAGAAGATCCGAGTCAGGCACCGAAGCAAGCGAGGACGGGTACATGAGTGGGCAGCAGCATTTGAGGGAGTCGTCGACAATCTTGAACGACGATATCGTCAAACCGAGTCCGACCAAGTCAGGACTGAAATTGAACGATACATGTCTCAGCGAATTTGCCAATCTTGCAATGGTCAGCGCCTACGTCCCGAAGCGCTAGCCGTCACGATTGGGGGCCACAACATCATTGACGTAACAAGCAAATCTATCGAAGAAGCGCTTCAGTGGATTGCTGCACTTGGGGGTAACGTAACCAAGTCAACTAACGGGACCAGTGTATTCCCGGAAAGCGAATCTATCACGGGTGTTACCAATCAATTTGTCAGTGTGCAGAACTCTAAATTAGCGGATCCATCTACTTCGCCAAACTCTGGGCCTATCAAGCCTCTAACTGAACGGGAAATGACCATCGCCTCTCAGGCGCTAAAAGAGATAGAGGCAAGGCTAAGGTTTTTGTATGACATTGGACTAGATTACCTAACATTGGAACGAACAGCATCAACTCTTAGTGGGGGAGAAGCCCAGCGTATTAGACTAGCTACACAAATCGGATCAGGGCTCATCGGTGTTCTCTACGTCTGTGATGAACCGTCAGTGGGACTACATCCTGCTGACGATTATCGCCTTATTCAAACACTCCTGCGACTCCGTGACTTAGGTAACACTGTACTCATTGTGGAGCATGATGAAGCAATCATGCGGGCCGCAGACCATATTGTCGATATGGGCCCAGGTGCCGGGGAATTTGGCGGCAAAGTGATAGTGACAGGTCCGATACAGGACATTATCAACTGTGAAGAGTCCATAACTGGCCAATACCTAGGCTTACGCAAACAGATCCCTGTGCCTGACAAAGTGAGACCTGGCAATGGAAGCGCTCTGGTTATCAATGGTGCGCGAGAAAATAATTTAAAGGATCTTAAAGTAAAGATCCCACTTAGCAAATTGGTATGCGTCACCGGTGTATCAGGGTCAGGTAAAAGTACTCTGATAAACGAGATTCTGTACAAAAAACTAGCCCAGAAACTTAACAAGTCCCGTGAGAGACCTGGTGAGGTAGGAGAAATTATAGGCGCAGAATTCATTGATAAAGTCGTGAACATCGACCAATCTGCTATTGGGCGTACTCCCCGAAGTAACCCCGCCACATACACGGGCACCTTCACTCCTATACGAGAGTTGTTCGCAACCGTACCTGAAGCCCGGATACGAGGATACAAGGCTGGCCGTTTCTCTTTTAATGTTAAAGGAGGCCGTTGCGAGGCATGTTCTGGCGACGGTTACATTCAAATTGAGATGCAGTTTCTTCCTGATGTAACTGTTCCATGCGAAGTATGTGATGGCCAGCGTTACAACCGGGAAGCGTTAGAAATCAGATGGAAGAATAAGACTATCGCTGAGGTGCTGAACATGACGGTTACCGAAGCCCTCGAACATTTCTCAAACATCCCTCGGTTAAACAAAAAGCTTCAAACTATGTACGACGTCGGCCTGGGGTACATCAGGCTTGGCCAACCTGCAACCACCTTAAGCGGAGGCGAGGCCCAGCGAGTCAAGCTAGCCACTGAACTTTCAAAACGAGCTACTGGCAACACCTTATATATCTTGGATGAACCTACCACCGGGCTATCGTTCGAGGACTGTGCGTATCTACTAAGAGTACTCCATAGGCTAGTTGACTCCGGCAACACTGTTATTCTCATAGAACATCATCTGGACCTTATAAAGAACGCAGATTGGATAATTGACTTGGGGCCAGGAGCGGGTGACCGAGGAGGCGAGATTGTGGCCGAAGGGACACCATCAGACCTTGCTAGTATGGATCATTCAACAACTGGCCAGTACTTGAAGAAAATCTTCGACAATTTCAAGGTCGCCGCCGTTTAAACCGTGTGGCTTAAATAGCGATATCTACGATTCGGTGAAACGGACGCGCGTCTCCACGGCAGATATCTATATAAATATTATACTTTTCTAAAAATAAGGTCATAAAAGTACTTTAAGCAAGCTTCTAGCGGTGCTAGGATTCTGCAAGCGTTAGGTATCACATCTACGGGCTAGAGATTTTTGAGCCCGATTGTTGGACTTGATAGCATGAATACCCGCATCTCGGGAGGTCGTGAAAGAGGCCGTAGGATTCGTACTCGTGACAAGGAGGGGCTTCGTCCCACGTCCGAGCGTGTCAGGTCAGCATTATTCTCCATAATCAGCCAATCAATCACTGGTGCCCGTGTTCTTGATCTCTATGCCGGTACTGGGATTCTCGGTTTTGAGGCGTTGAGTCGGGGTGCAGATTCCGTTCATTTCGTCGAATCCAGCGCTCCCCGTTGTGCGGAGATCCGATCGAGTTTACTAGATTTCAAACTCGAAGATAGAGCGGTTGTAACAAGAGGACGAGTAGAACAAGTAGCGAAAAGCTTGAAGGGTGAGTACGACATTGTAATGGCTGACCCTCCCTACGATAGTGATCCGTGGCAGGTTGTGATGGAGCAATTAGATGACAGAGGAGTCATAAGCAAGTTGGGCATTATAGTGGCAGAGCACTCACGGCATCTGACCTTATCGGACCAGTTCGGTAATCTAGTCCGATGGGAAGAGCGCCGGTATGGCGACACAGTATTAACTCTCTACAAGGCTGCATAAAGTGGCAATTGCTATCTATCCTGGGAAGTTTGACCCCGTTCACAATGGACACTTGGACATAGCTCGTCGTGCTGCAAAACTATTTGACGAGCTGATTGTTGCCATTTACGACTCCCCTCCTAAGCAAGCGCTTTTCACAACCGAGGAAAGAATTGAATTGGTGAAGACATCACTTGATAGTCTCCCAAACGTTAAGGTCTCATCATTCACCGGTCTAGCACCTGGATTTGCTCGGTCAGTGGGTGCTCTGTTCATCGTTCGTGGACTCAGAGCAGGCTATGACTTCGAAACAGAGTTTGAGATGACACACATGTGGCGTCATATAGACCCAGAGATCGAAGTCGTATACATGATGAGTGCACTTCAGAATCAGTTCGTATATGCAAGTCGAGTGAAAGAAGTAGCGCAACTCGGAGGTAGAGTGGAAGGCCTTGTACCAAATCAGGTTGTTGAAGGGCTCGGAGAAAAATACATAAACGTTTCGTCGTAGGAAATTCCAAGGAGGCACATCATCGATATCATAAAGGTCATGGAAGAACTGGAAGAGATCGCGAATACGTCCACAAAGGTACCCGGCCTACGTAAGAAAGTCATGGTCGATGTGGATAGGTTGAATAGTGTCGTAGAGCAGATGAGCACATCTATTCCCGCCGATATACTTGAAGCGAAAGAGGTGCTCAAGCAAAAGGAGAGTATTCTCAACCAAACACAGCTTGAGGCTAATCGTATTAAAGACGAAGCTATTGACCAAGCGGAAGCTATCACAGTAGCCGCCACCCAGGAGCATGCTGAAAAGGTTGATGATACTGAGATAACTAGAGGAGCTGAGACGAAAGCCGAAGAGATCCACCAGAATGCTCTACAAGAGGCTCAGCAGGTCATGCAGGATGCTCAGAGAAGAGCTTATAAAATCCTGGAAGAGGCTGATACCGAAGCCTCAGTCCGTCGAGATGGAGCTGACCAGTACGCACGTGAAAAGCTTTTCGACCTTGAAGAGCGCCTATCGGAACTACTCGGACAAGTCAGGCGTGGGATTGACTCGCTCGGCCTAGAAGTTGAGACGAGCATCCCTTCTTAAGACTCTCGGGATAGAACTAAAGACCGGGGGAGGTATTGACACCTTCTCCGGTCTTTAGTATCCAATTTAATAACATAAACTCCCCTTACTCTGAAGACCAACCATCACCTATTTAGACACCTGCCAGTACCCTGGTGTAAGAAATAACATCCTTGATACCTGAAGACACCAAGTGTCTTGCATTAAAACCACTGGTAAGTGGTCAATATAACCCGGGTTTCCCTTTCAAACGCCCTCCGGTCCTTGTCCCTTTCACCCCTAGCCCCCAATCCTTAATAAAACTTGGCTGGCTCTGACATTTTCTTTCCCTTTTCAACGTCAGGTTTTGTGATAACCAAACCACAAACCCTTGCTTCAACCATTCTATAAATCAGTGATCTATCAGCAGCTTTTGATACGATACGCTCATTAACTTAGTGTATACATCTTTTATTATTCGTCTGCACATATCATTGTTATTCGTCTATCCTTGATATATTATAACTCCCGCACACTCCACGCTATCCTATATAAACGTACTTCATAATGAGTACTAGCAATATGATAAGCACATGGATACTGCAGAGTGCAGTTAGTATCAACGAATCTTAAGATTAAGTGAGGTGTCCCATTGAACGGTTTTATAGCGAAGGGCTTCGGTGCGCTGGCCATAGGCATGATGTTTCTATTGGGTTGTGGAGACTCTAGCAATGACAGCGAAGATCCAGCATCTACGGTTACCGAGGTATCACCAGGGAACCTAGTGATCTATTCAGGGCGAAGCGAGAAGCTTGTAGGTCCAATAGTTAATCAGTTCCAAGAGGCGACCGGAATCAATGTTTCCGTCAAGTACGGAAAGACTGGCGCAATCGCAGCTACGTTGTTGGAAGAAGGAACAAGCTCTCCTGCTGATGTGTTTTTCGCGCAAGACCCGGGGGGTTTGGGAGCAGTTGCTAACAACGGACAACTCAGTCCCTTGAGTTCTACGATACTAGACAAAGTGCCTGCTTGGGCAAAATCAGATAAAGGATTATGGGTTGGGCTGTCAGGAAGGGCCAGAGTTGTAGTCTATTCAACCCAAAATGGTGTTTCCCCTTCCGACCTTCCGACCTCTATTCTCGACTTTACTGATCCCAAATGGAATGGCCGCATTGGTTGGCCTCCAACTAACGGCTCTTTCCAGGCAATGGTAACTGCGATGAGAGTTGAATTAGGCGAAGCAAAAACTAAAGAATGGCTAGAGGGTATTCAGGCCAATAATCCGAAAGTATATCCAAAAAATACACCTACCGTTGCTGCAGCTGCAGCAGGAGAAATTGATGTAGGTTTCGTTAATCACTATTACTTACATAGGTTTATAGCCGAAGAAGGTGAAGGGTTTGCAGCTCGAAATCATCATTTAACTTCAGGTGGCCCCGGAAGTCTGATGATGGTCGCAGGTGCAGGTATTCTATCTACAGCTAAAAATAAATCGAATGCTGAAAAGTTCCTTAATTTCATGCTCTCAACGGTAGCGCAGCAATATTTCACGGGATCTACATATGAATATCCTGTGATAGAAGGAGTCAAGGCAAATCCATTGCTGACACCGATCGTCGATATCAACAAACCTAAAATCGATATGGCATCACTTGAAGATCTAGCCGGGACTCAGAACCTACTCCGAGATGTAGGTATCCTAGAGTAGATACCAATTATCCTCCTCAAACCGTCAGCTACCCGAAACTGCTGACTGAACATTGGTTTCAGGTAGCTGACGGTCTCGTTTTCACAAGACTAATACCAGCGGTACAACTATCTCGGTTCCGCTAAGATGTAGCATGATGCGTAATCGAGGAACACTTTGAACCTGATTTCGTTAATCTCCTCAAAGCGAGTAGGCAAGCCCCCGATAATTATCCTCGCACCTGCGATAGGAATCGGGTTAGTGATGCTGCTACCACTAAGCTATCTCATTATCCGTGGCATGGATGCCTCTGAGACAACATGGGAGTTACTTCTCAAGCCCCGGACCCTGGTGACCCTGGGGCGTACAGCGCTCCTAATGTTTACCGTCACTCTAACATCAGTCCTGATATCAGTACCTCTTGCCTGGCTCACAACAAGAACAAACCTTCCGTTGCACAGAATGTGGTCAGTTATAACGGTTCTACCCCTCGTAATCCCTTCATTTGTCGGCGGATACCTGTTCGTCTCAGCACTGGGTCCTCGAGGCCTCCTCCAGCAAGCGCTGAGTCCTTTAGGTGTTGACCGTTTACCAGAGATATACGGTCTGGCGGGAGCCACACTCACTCTATCCCTTCTTAGCTATCCATACGTCCTTCTTACAATACGAGGGGCTGTAAGGAACCTCGACCCTGCGTTGGAAGAATCTTCCCGGGCACTCGGTTATGGGACATTTCAAACGTTCGTAAGAGTATCTCTCCCTCAACTTAGGCCCGCGATAACAGCCGGTTCCTTGTTAGTTGCTCTGTATACTCTGAGTGATTTTGGAGCGGTTTCTCTAATGCGCTATAAGACTTTCACTTGGGTAATCTTTCAACAGTATGAATCCTCTCTCGACCGATCATTAATCGCGCTAGTGTCCTTAATGGTAGCCATCATTGCCATTTCGACCGTTTTGATCGACATATATACCCGAGGAAAACTGCGCTACCATAGCGTCGGCCCCGGTACCGCACGAACTCCTACTAAACGGAACCTAGGAGGCTGGAAGTGGCCCGCGCTAACTTTGATGACAGGCATTGCAATGGCTTCCATTATCGTTCCGGCGTCGATATTGTGGTATTGGCTAGTTAGAGGTGTATCCGCCGGTGAACCATTGTCGATTATCTTGCACGATACTTGGAACTCAATATCTGTATCAATGCTGGCAGCAGTAACAACTTCGATATTGAGTATCCCTCTCGCTATCATGATAGTGAGATACCCGGGTAGACTAGCCTCCTTAATAGAGCGAGTGAGCTATATCGGCTTCGCTCTCCCTGGGATCGTAGTAGCCGTTTCTCTTGTGTTCTTTGCTGCCAACTATGCCCAGCCCATCTATCAAACAATGTGGCTACTAATTTTCGCCTACGTGATACTTTTCTTCCCTACGGCATTGGGTGCCACACGCGCATCACTATTGCAAATAAGCCCTCGCTTGGAAGAGGCCGCCCGTAGCCTCGGATACACGTCTCTCAAAGCAGTCAGATCAGTAACCATCCCGTTGGCTGGCCCAGGGGTGGTTATGGGTGGTTCGATCGTGTTTCTCATCACAATGAAAGAACTCCCTGCAACGATGATTTTGGGTAGTTTAGGATTTAGTACCCTAGCTACATCTGTTTGGTC
Source organism: SAR202 cluster bacterium (assembly GCA_022448725.1). Lineage (GTDB taxonomy): Bacteria > Chloroflexota > Dehalococcoidia > Lucifugimonadales > VXLM01 > VXLM01. The sequence continues at coordinate 106,986 of JAKUTR010000004.1, forward strand.
AGCAGCGTCAGAAGCCTTTTTTGCACAAGCAGCGCTACCCGCATTGGTACTGATTGCGGTATCGTCGGTGCCGATGGCAGTATTGGTCGCTCGGGAGAAAGGGGACTTTTCTTGAGTAAAGCAGCGGTTAAGTGCGGTGAGTTGACTAAGAGTTATGGAGGAAAACTCGCAGTTGATGCCGTTAGCTTTTCAGTGCTACAGGGAGAGATTCTGTCCATTGTTGGCCCAAGCAGTGGAGGCAAGACCACCACTATTCGGATGCTGGCTGGATTTGAGCAACCTGATAGCGGTGAAATCAGCCTCCAAGATACACTGGTATCAAGCTCAAGCATCTTCATACCCCCTGAACGTAGAAACGTAGGTATAGTCTTCCAAGAGTACGCTCTCTTTCCCAACAAGACCGTTGCGGAAAACGTTGCTTTTGGTCTTCACCGATTGCAGCAAAACGAGCAGCATACTCGCCTATCTGATGTCATGGAGATGGTTCAGATATCAGATGTATCAAACAGCTACCCTCACGAGATTTCAGGAGGACAGCAACAACGAGTAGCGCTTGCCCGTTCATTAGCGCCACAACCGGACGTCCTATTGTTAGACGAACCCTTCTCTAATCTTGACACTGGACTACGGGTAGAGATCAGGAATGAGGTTAGAAGTATCTTACGTGAGACGAAAACTACGACAGTCTTCGTAACCCACGATCAGGAAGAAGCTATGTTCATGGGTGACATCCTCGCAGTGATGTCTGAAGGTCGTATAGAACAAATTGGCGGTCCTGCAGAGTTGTATCACACACCGTCAACACGGTTCGTGGCTAGCTTTCTTGGCAATACCGACTTCCTGAGCGGCATCGTTGTTGATACGACTGTCCGCACGGAACTTGGGAAAATCCCAGCACCCAAGGAAAGTCAACCAGGACCTATTGACCTCGTGTTAAGGCCGCAAGATTTGGTAGTTGGTGAAGGCCCCGGTGAAGGAACCGTTGAGGCCAGCGAGTTCCGAGGCCCAACATATCTGCATCATATTCGACTAGTATCTGGGGATAAGGTACGGGTAGAAACTCCAGCCTATCTACGATGTGAGATTGGAGACAAAGTTAAAGTAGGAATCGGACCACACTACCAAGCCGTTGGATTCCCATCTCAATAATAACGCGGGGTTACTTGGATCCTGAACGTCCCATGTGGGTGTTAGTGCCTCGGTTATTAATGCTGTTCCGAATTAAGTTACTGCGAAAGTCGAGCCTCGCTCCGTTTTTATCACTTCAATACGCACAGGGAAAGCATCTCTGATTTCGAGGATATGAGTAATTACAATAATCTTTTCGAACTGGGATTGGATAGACTGTATGGCCTCCTTTATCAGATCCTGACCAGTGGCATCCTGTGAACCGAATCCTTCGTCAATAAACAGGACTGGAAGAGGAGATCCCGAACGATTCGCAAGCATCTTTGACAGAGCAATTCTAAGAGCAAAGTCGATTCGGAAGGCTTCCCCTCCGCTAAAGGTTTCATAGCTCCGGGTGCCAACCTCGTCACTAACCTTGATCTCAAGCTCTTCCATTTGTCGTGCACTTCCCCTTTGGCGCAAATCTAGTTTCAGATGCATACGATTGTCTGTGAGCCTGCTGAGTAGTTCGTTAGCATCCGCTTCAAATTCAGGAATTACGGTCTCTATGATTAAGGCTTGAATTCCATTCTTGCCGAACGCGACCGCAAGCTCTTCGTACATAGAATTATCTTCAACCAGTTGCGCACGTCGCTCTGAGTATTCATGGACTTTCTGTTCATTGGAAACTATCCGCTGTAAGCGGTCACTTTCGATGGCTTGCCGCTTAATCAGGTCTTGTTGCTTCGATTCAGCCTTTTGAAGTCGTCCATTTACTTCAGCCAATTTGGACTCTAACTCTGGTAACTGTAATAAGTTTGCGTTAAGAGTGGTTTGTCTCTGCTCGAGGTCTCCTATTTCATTCTGGAGGGTAAGTAATCTAGCACGTGTTTCTTGAAGCAACTCTTGTTCTTTGGGTAAAGACTCAGTTGCCTTGGTGAGATTACGGTACAGCTCATCGTATACACCGAGAGACTTTATCTCCTCACGCGTACGAGCATGCACATCAGCCGAGTAATACAGATCGCTAAGTTGCTCAGAAAGTTCTACCACACGTAGTCGTTCAGATTTCCCGAACGCCTCTTGATCCAGTTTTTCGCTAAGTTCCGCACGACTAAGGACTAGGCTCTCCAGTTTATTGGCAGCATCCTCAGCATCATTAATTTGCTGGTCTAATTTAGCACCCTTTATACGGATCTCATCACGCCGCTTTTCTACTTCAGAGGCCAGTTTTTGAGCCTTGGCCAACATTGCCTCATGTTTGCTCTGAAGTCTTTGGAATTCCCCTGCGTTCGAAACGTATTCTTGCTTATCCTGACGCCCTTGCGATTCGTATTCGCGCCGTAGATGTTCTTGGCCGTCACTCGTAAGTTTGACCTTGCAGAGTGGACAGATCGCAGCCTCCCCATCCAACATCTCAAACTTCTCACGCATCTCTTCCATATTTTTCTTTAAGTCGAGGTTCTTGAGCCGTAAAAACTCGAGCTTAGTGGAGATGTCATCGGCCTCAGAACGCAGTAGCATGATTGCTTCGTTCTGCGGTAGGATTTTCTCTTCTTGGACAGAATTATCGGCACGCTCAATACGTACCTGTTCCAACCCATCCACCTTGGAATTTAACTCCGCTTCACGCTTACTGAACCCCTCAATCTGGGTGGCTATCCGTGCTCGCTCAACATCAATCTTCTTCTCCAATTGATTCTTTTCGGTATCCAAGACCGTTTTTTTACTGAGGCCCTCATCCAGACGATGAAGCTCTGACCGTGCGCGTTCGAGCGATGAGTGTCTATCTTGAATCTCAGGGGCTTTCTTCAAGGCATCCTCATATGCCACAACCTGAGATTCGCTACGGTCCAACTGTCTTTTGACCTCTTCCCTGACTTGTCGCGAATTCCCCAGCCTCACATTCAAGTCCTCGAGATCGGATCTTTGAGCTTGGAGTGTTGTGACAGAACGCTCCGTACTACTCACTTCATTGCGTTGCGTCTTTAGTTCGAATTCTAAATCGCTTCCAGCAGCGTTAATATCCAATAGATCCTTCTCTACCCGAGGCTTATCCAATATTTCTTGCTGATACACAGATATTTTGGTGTCGATGGAGTCAATCTCTCTATTTATCGACCGAGCTTGCTTTTTCGCTTGTTCCTCTAATTCGTCATAGATACCAAGATCAAGTACCTGCCCCAGGGTCTGCTTTCGATCAGCTGGCTTACTACTCGTGAATTCATTTGCCCTGCCTTGAAGCAGTAAGGCCGTGTTTATAAACGTTCGATAGTCCATGCGGACCTTTTCGTAGACAATTCTTTCGGTCTCTCGGACAGTACTGCCCGAAATCGGGAGAAAGGTACCGTCTGCAAATTCATGCAACTCAAGTAGTGTTTTCCCTGCACTTCTCCCACGACCACTTTGGTACTTCCGCGTAACTCGGAAACGGCTGTCGTTAGCACTAAACTCCAACTCCACAGCCATGTCAGACTGCCCCTGGTGAATTAATTCTTCGTGAGTGCTCGCGCGAGCATTCCCCCACAGAGCCCAAGTCATAGCGTCAAAAAGTGCTGACTTACCATGACCATTCTCGCCACTGAGACATGCAACGTGAATCCCCTCTAAATCGAGATCCGGAACATCATCCCGATAGCACATGAAATTCTTTATTGACAATCTCAGAGGGATCATTCCGCCATCAATTCTCCCAGTGACTCGACTGCACCACTCTACTGGTCGGTCCTAAACCCTGATCCAAGCAATTCAGCATATGTTGGAGTGCTTTAGGATCATGAGGCAATTCTATGTTATTACACGACTAGGCCGCTAACCGGCTAGAATGATAGTAAGCGACTCAACGGAGACGAGAATGCCAGAGACAGATAACGAACTAATACGTGTCAGGCGGGAGAAGTTGGAGAAACTTCGGGCTGAGGGTATTGACCCGTACCCAAATAGTTATCACCGCACACACAATTCTGATGACGCAATCAATCTACTCAAGGAGACCGAGGACAACAATCAAAGCGAGGACCATGCGAAAACCGATTCGGTCTCCGTAGCTGGCCGGATCGTGCGTTTCCGAAGTATGGGAAAAGCCAGCTTTGCAGACGTTCAGGACGGCGTCGGAAAAATCCAGATATTGTTTCGACGAAACAATCTACCAGATAACTACGATAACCTCAGCGATCTGGATTTGGGTGACTGGATAGGGGTAGAGGGGCCGGTGTTTCGCACACGTACTGGAGAGGCCACGATTGAGGTTGAAAACTGGTCAATCCTATCGAAGTCATTACGGAACCTACCAGAAAAGTGGCACGGCCTAACCGATACCGAGGCTCGTTTCCGGCAACGTTATCTCGATCTCATCGCTAACGATGAGGCTCGAAGAGTAGCTTCGCTCCGTAGTAACACGATCAGCGCTATGCGAAGATTCATGGATAACCGTGGATTCATGGAGGTGGAAACGCCCATTCTGGTCCAAGTTCCAGCAGGCGGCACAGCGAGGCCATTCGCGACTCACCATAACGCCCTCGACCGTGATCTTTTTCTCCGGATTGCCACAGAACTTCCATTAAAACAACTCATCATTGGCGGTATGGAGAAAGTCTATGAGATTGGGCGAGTCTTTCGGAACGAGGGTGTCGACGCAACCCATAACCCCGAGTTTACGACAATGGAAAGCTACGAAGCTTTCGCAAATTACACTGACGTAATGGAGATGGTTGAGCAACTCGTACATAGCCTGGCTCAAGAAGTACTCGGCTCCTCAACCGTTGCGTTTGGAGACGAGACCATTGATTTTAGCCCACCCTGGCCAAGGCTCGACCTGAGGAATGAGATAAAAGCACGCTCTGGCATCGACTTCCTGGAGTGTGATGATGTCGAATCCCTAAAACGTGCAATGGCCGCTATAAATTTGGACGTCGATCAACAACTGAGTTGGGGCGGGCTACTCGATAAACTTCTTTCCGATACCGTAGAACCACATCTGATACAACCGAGCTTCCTCCTCGATTATCCTGTCCAGATGTCCCCCCTTGCAAAGAAGAAAAAAGGGAGCGACTCAATTGTCGAGCGATTCGAAGGGTTCGTAGCGGGGATGGAAATTTGCAATGCTTTCACAGAGCTAAATGACCCGGTTGACCAGCGCGATCGAATGCAGCAACAAGAAGCCCTTAGATCTCAGTTTGACGAGGAAGATACCGACCGTCTTGATGAGGCTTTTCTATTAGCGCTGGAGCACGGGATGCCTCCGACAGGCGGCCTAGGCATCGGTGTCGACAGACTTGCGATGCTATTTTCAGGGCAGCGAAGCATTCGTGAGGTTGTACTATTCCCGCAACTTCGAAGCCGCTAGCTCTGGATCGTTACTGACCTAACACTATTGGGCGAAACACTATCAGACGTATTTAATCCAGACCCGGACATCCTTCAGTATTAACGGCATCGTCCGGTCATTATCCACTGCTCTGAGACGCACATCCAGATGGTTTACACCACCCTTCAGCGGTGGTGCATCGACCACCCACTCGATAACTACACCCTCATCTGTGGCCTCAACTATTTTGGTAGGGTAAGTGTTCCAACCTTCCGCGTAAAAATCCCGCGTCCAACCATCAGCAGAAGTCTGCGAAAGATCAGGATCTAGTTCTGAGTCATTGAGGGAAACCTCTATCGAATCTCCTGGCCCAATATTCTCCAACAAAAGGCTAACTGTGCAGTCACCAAGTACCCCCTCAGCTTTAGCCTCTTCAATACGATCAGCAATATGGAATGTCAGCGATGTGCTTGGACCAACAACAGTGGTTTCCAGGGTCGTTGCTAATTGTGTTGAAGGTATACCATATTGGAAGGAAAATCCAAGCTGACTATCAGGCTTAACGTTCCCTCTCTTGTCGAACTCGTAGCGTTTATCAAGTCTTGATAGTTTTTTCTCATCAGTTAGAACACCCAAAACGTCGTTGCGCCATTCCTGGGACATGCTATAAAAGTTAAACAGGTATAGCCCCTGCACCCCTTGCTCCAGATACCTAGCAGCCACGGCCCGTAAGGTGAGTTCATCAACCGTTCCCCGCAGTGCTTCCATTGCTCCATAAATCAAACAGCCAGTTCCCTCAGCAGCAGCTACGAACTCATGAACGGGTGTCTCAAACGGGATGAATCCGCCGCCCGCGATCATTACGTCTACCAACTCTTCCTGAATCCATGTAGTGACATCGAGGCCTACTCTAGTACAGTCTCGGATGGTCGGGGGTACCCGAACGATAAGATCCAGTTCCTTCCCTTTTGAGGCGCTCACTGCATCCATCTGTTCCCGAACAAAGCGGATTAAGTCGGTCATTAGATAGCGATTGGCGTACGCCTCCTCAATACGAAAATAGCCTGGGTGTCGCATATAATCGAGCTCAATCCCATCCACATCAAAACGTGAAATTAGCTCGACTATGATGCTAGCCATGTACTCTCGAACTTCAGGGACTGCATAGTTCAATCCAGTACGTATACCCCACTCAAGGGTTGGGCCAGGAATATCCTCCCCACGACCAATCAGGTAATGCGGATTTTCACGACGGAGTCGAGAATAGCTGGGGGAATCGATCTCCATGTCATAGTGCTCATTCATCCGCACGGATGGGAAAAAATCAATACCTGCGCGCCTACACTGAGCTGCTATAAGGGTAACCGGACCTCCATGATTCTCTTCTAGGTACCTGAGATTATCGACGCTCGCCTGTTGTTTCTCATCTAAGTTGTCGTAGCCCTCACCAAAACGTTCACCTATTTCAGTCTCGTAATTGTAGGTATCGTGCCCACCTACAGACCACATGAAACCTTCAATTGGGGTTCCTTGATGAGGTCCAATCATATTTTCCCAAATATAATCCTCGGTTAAGGGATACGGTGTCCCCATTATCCAGCCGTCGTCGTTAGAGTAGACTCGCCGTGTTTTGCCGCTACGTGGCATATTCCTAAAAGCTCCTATTTGAATTGCTGCCGTAGGATACAGTGGCCAACACCCTAAGGTCTAGAACTACGGACCACCCCACAAAGTTCGTCTCACAAATTCAACCTCTTCTTCGTAACTCGATATATCGCCATCGAGTCGAGCCGCGAGCAGCGATTTGAGGAGTTGGCCAATCCATGGCCCTTCGGGTACCCCCTCAGCAAGGAGCGACTCTCCGGTAATAGAAGGTCGAACACAGCGTAGTTCATCCAGATAAAGTCTGATGCGCTTAACAGCCTCAGCATCATCAGTAAACGTAGCGTAAGCATCCAGCGCCAACGGCTGTAAACCTTCCAGTAGGTAGTACGTCTCACTGTTGAATTTGCTTAACCTAAGTGACGGCACAATAGCCCGTATACTGACAATGTCATTTACAAAAGCTGCTCGCACAGAATCTAGCATTAGTCTCGTGATAATAGGTTCTACATCCTCTGGGGATGCCTGCCGAGTGATCAGCCCATAGAAGATGAGATTCAAATCATCGAAGTCACAAGTAATGGGCGCCACGATACTATACTCAAACGCTAATGCGGGGTGGATTGCCTGTAATATTTTCAAGTCATTGGCTACCTGGAGCATCGCCGACGATGTGGGCTCTAGAAAGATACGCTCAATCTCGTGACGGATGCGTTCGCCGCTAACCGTTTCAAGGTAACGTACATCTCTGCGAATCAAGCGTTCAGTGTACTCATCGAGTTGGTATCCTTCTCTCCCTGCAAAGCGAATCGCCCTTAGGATACGGGTAGCATCATCCTGAAAGCTTTGGTTATGCAAGACTCGAACAACACCGTTTTCAAGGTCCGACATTCCATCGTGATGATCAATTAGATCTCCAAATGAATCCCGAGAAAGCGAAATTGCCATTGCATTGATCGTAAAATCACGGCGTGCCAGATCCTGCTCAAGGGTCCCTGGGAAAACTTTAGGGAGATCTCCCGATTCTTCGTACGTCTCACAGCGCGCGGTCGAAATGTCTAGGTGTATTGCACCAATATCTAGGGCCGCCGTACCAAACCGTGTCACCTTGAGAACAGTTCCGCCCAGTTGCTCAGCAACCGCATCTGCAATTTCTGAAAATCGATGCTCAACCATGATATCGAGGTCACCACTACCCCGGCCCTTGAGCACATCACGGACAGCACCTCCAACGAGGTAGCAACCCGTCCCAAAGTCCACGGCAATGGTGGCAATCCCGTTCAGGATACGGAACTGTTCGTCGTCCAAGTGCTCTTTGATGACACTCGAGACATTCATCGTATAAGCGTACCCGCGGTTAGAAGTCTCTGGCTAGCCGACTAGCTCCATTTTCAGCGCTTCAACTTGACCGTCACCTACCCCAGCGGCCCGAACGTAGGCCTCAAGCCCTCCATATTTGGCTTCGAGGTATGCGATAGTGTCGGCCATGGCCTCCGGTGGACAGTTTCGAGCTCCATAGACTTCAGGAGTGTACTCAGCCGGATCTACATTGGGAGGAGCTAGTTCACTGAAGAAATAGTTCACCCGATACTGAGCAGTCAAAGCGTAATCAGCAATAATCGTCTCGTTGGCAACGCCTGCAATTGCTAACAACATGGCAGAGATTAATCCAGTCCGATCTTGTCCACCTTCGCAGTGATACACACCGGGAAGCGCCCCTGGCTGAGCCAGCGTGGATAGTGCCTCGGCAAACTTGTGGGCCCGCGTGTCTAGAAACCTCTGGTAAATGGCAAAGATCCACTTCCTTGGTTCCATTCCTTCTCTAGAGATGGGATCGTCCTGCCAGTCATCACCAGCAATATCGACTCTATGAAACTCTATATCCGCACGATCAGCAAACACATTCTTACGCAAATTAAATTCCTCGTCTCTACGTAGGTCTATGATCGTACGAGCACCGTAGTTAATTAGTTGTAGCTGAGACTCCTCTCCCAAACGATAGATGCAGTCTGCCCTAATAAATTTCTGCCAGTTAGTCTCAGTACCTTGAACGGTCGGGTATCCGCCTATATCACGGATATTAAATGCCCCTTTGATGTCGATGTGTCGGGTTGGTTTTTGATTCATATTTACCAGTTCCTGCCCACGGTGGATTGTAGTTCGCTACTTATAAAAAGTTTAGCATCATCCACAGGAGGACCATGCCCAGGTGTAATCATTCGGATATCGTATTGCTGAATCTTCTTCAGTGATTCCCGCTGGGCGGACATCGCTCCGTGCGTAGGATCCATCGAGAAAGGTTTTGTCGTCCTCATGAAATCGCCGGTAAATAGGATGCCTTCCTCTTCATAAAGAACACTCAAGGAACCGTGCGTATGGCCGGGCGTATGGATGAATATCAGTGTTAGCCCCCCTAAGTTAAGTCGCTCTCCGTCCAAAGGAACATGCCCAATGATGGTCCCGGGCAACTTGTACTCAATACCCGGCTTATCACGAGGTCCAGAGAAAAGAGGTGCGCCCGTCAAATCTGAGAGTTTTCGAGCTCCTCCACTGTGATCCTCATGCCAGTGACTTACCACGATCGCTCTGATTAGTGGCCTCCCCACTGTATCCCACATGGAAGTGACGACGTCATGCGACTCCTGGGTATCATGACCACTGTCGAAAAACACTGCACCATCAGAGCCAGTAATAAGATGAACGTTATTGAACTTGTCTCCAATGACCACTTTGTAGACGTTGGGTGCTAGTGTTTCCATGCGTAAAAGCAGACTAACCGTAGCCTTCACCTTAGTCAACGCCCATGACGCATCTACGTCAAGAAGACAAGGCTCCGTATTGAGGTTTAGTTGAGTCTATAGTTCGTCTGTATAATGCAGCTAGGTACAAACATGGAGTTGGCAAATGAATCGGGAAGAAACCAAGAAACTGATAGTGGGACCAATCGCTACGGTCCCAACACCCTTTGACGCTGATTACGAAGTTGACTACCTGAAAATGAGGGATCTGACTCAATGGTGGGTTGAGAGTGGCCTCGTCAAAGGCAAAGCGGTAATTAAGGTTGCTGCTGCAATGGGGGAAGGACCTCAACTCCGAGACGATGAGTGGCCAGAGTTGCTTCAAACCGTGGTACAAGCTGCGGATGGCAAGGCAACGGTAATGTGTGGTCTGCACTACAAGGACACCATCAGAACTATCGAGGATGCAAAACGTGCTCAAGACCTAGGAGCCATTGGGTTACAAATATCTCCTCCTGTTCTCAATGGTCCCACCCAAGATGACATAGTTCGACACTTCGGCGAGATATCTGAAGCAATTGATATCGGAATACTCGTGTACGTTACACGAGGAATGCCAGGCGGATCTGTCTACCCGGAAACATTCGAACGTATGGTCGATTTCGAAAAACTGGTTGCGATCAAATGGGGCGTCCCTTTTGATCGCAAGTATGAAGACATATTCCACTTAAAAGACATCTTCAACATCATCGACAACAACGGGACGCCTATCCTGAATCATAAGATGGGTGGTAAGGGGTATATTAATCACTCCTCTGAGATACACCCCCCACACGACCTCAAGATCTGGGCTTTGATGGAGTCGGGACATTATGAAGAAGCGCAAGAACTGTACTCATCAGTTGAGGATCCACACACGGAATTCGCAGGAAGGGTCGGGCAACGAACGGGTGGCCAAGCTGTAGTCAAAAAAGGGATGATGGCCGTTATGGGACGTCCAGTGGGTGTCTCGCGCCCTCCGTCCCTTCCACTGAACAAAGCAGAAATGTCCGAACTTTACGAAATGATGTCAGGCTGGGGATGGCCCGTTGCACCAAGAAACGAGGTACTGGGCTAAACCAGCTTTAGTTCTCTGAACCTTTGACGCTACGAATTCCAAACCTGACGTACGTCTCCGTTCACAACTGCACCCTCGGGCCAGCGGCCGTCAAGCAAGTCGATAACGTACTGGGCTGCTTCAAGACCCATATCGTCCATCGAACGATTGTCTGTACCTGCAATGTGCGGGGAAGCAATCACGTTATCCAGTTGTAATAGTGGGTTCCCAACTGGCGTTGGCTCCTGCTCAAACACATCAGTCCCAACACCCGTAATAGCGCCAGATTTTAGGGCGTCGATTAGATCTTTCTCTACCACCAGACCGCCTCGAGCTGTATTAATAAGACACGCGGTTGATTGCATCAACTCGAGTTTTTCCCGATCAATCATCCCTCGGGTAGCATCGTTAAGCGGCAAATGAAGACTCACATACTCAGACTCTCGAAGTAATTTATCGAGATCGACGAGTTCAATTGAGTTTCGCTCCACGAACCCTAAATCGGGAGCCGGCTCAAAAGCAATAATCCGCATCTTCATAGCGCTAGCCCGAACTGCAAGGCTTCGACCAATACGTCCGAGCCCCACGATACCAAGAGTGGCCCCCCTGATAGGTCGGTTAGAGTCGTTTGGCCACTCTCCTTGGCTCATCATTCTGTCCTTGAGGGGTATCGATTTAGCAAGGCTAAGAATGAAGGCCAACGCATGCTCAGCTACAGCCTCATGGTTCGAATTCGGTGTTATGGTAACTGCAACTTTATTTGCCGTAGCAGCCCTCAAGTCAACCTTATCGAAGCCCACGCCAAGTCGGGCAATCACTCTCAGGTCGGGGAGTTCGTCTATCACTGCAGCGGGGTATCGCTCTCCCCAAGCCAAAGATGCGACGGCTCCCTGTAGATACTCAATCTCTTCAGTGTTACTGAGACCTCCTGCGCCAAACCGTTCATCAGCAATTTTCCTGACTTCAAAACCATTAGCTTCCAAAAGGCCAATTGCCGGAGCGGTTTGTTCCATTCCACTATTGCCAATAATTACCGTAAACACTGCGATCTCCCTTGTTTGCAATAAAGCTTTGAGCTTGGTGGGGTATTATGCCGTGGGCCGAGTATTATTTCTATTCCTAATCAGGAAGGTGATATCAAATGACAGAACACCAGGTGAAGCTTAGGAAAAACAACATCATAGAGAACATGACCAGAGGAGCAATCTCCTACGGATGCAAGTTTAATTCGCCCTCTTCGGAGCAGATAGAGCTACTGGGTATTGCGGGTTATGATTTTGTCATTTTTGATGGGGAGCACGGCTCCTTTACCTTGAGCGATCTAGAGGACCAGTGTCGAGTAGCGCAAATGGCCAACCTGACACCAGTCGGTATGGTGCCTAATGTTGAGCTTTCAACCATCCACTCATTTCTCGAACGAGGTGTGATGGGAATCCACGGCCCAAATATCACTACACCACAAGATGCTCAGAAACTTGCAGAGGGCTGTCGTTATGCTCCCGAAGGCCGTCGTAGCCTCTCCTTCTCCCGGGCCACCCACTTCGGTTTCGGACCGCCTCGCCCCGAGTACATGGCTCATGCGAATTCACAGATTATTGTAATCGCACTGATCGAGCATATCGATGCACTCCAGCACCTCGATGACATTATCGCCGTTGAGGGTATCGATCTATATTCCGTAGGACCAAAAGACCTTGCACAGTCGATGGGACTGCCTGGACAGATGGAGCATCCGGACGTCTTGAATTTCATCAGTACCGTACAGAAATCCGTGCGTTCTGCCGGGAAATCTATGTCCGGAGAAGCAATTACGCTCCAGCTAGCGTCGCAACTGTTCCTTGATGCGGCTACATCTTTCATTAACTCGCGAAGCTAATAGTGTGTTGGCCACCGTATCAGGCGACTTATAGTACGACTAGCTATGGATTGTGCCCAGGCAATCATCCCTACTAGCCTGCAGAGGAGTGAAATCTCGGTTGTTCTGATACCACGGTCGCTCTTCCTTATTACAGGCATTACTCACAGCATTGTAGTTCAGATACATGATAGCTCGACGCCACGGGGAGACATTGTTAGCCGAACCATGGACTACATTACAGTGGACGAGGGCAACGGACCCAGCAGGCCCGATCACCGGCTCAATACCACCATCATTCGCTAGTTCGGCCACCGCCTCCGGGCCTAGATGGTGTAGAGCGTACCCTCTATCCTTGGCGTCCTCATGAAGCTTCGAATCTAGTAAACCGTGCTGCTGTGAACCAGGGACAACTAACAGCGGAGATGTGACCGGAGTACAGTCATCAATAAACACTGCAGCCATGATGCACTTTGGTTCCGGCATACCATCTATCAGATACCAGGGAGGATAATCTTGATGCCAATCCCATCCTCCACCCCCTCCAAAACCAGGCTTAGGGTTCATACGGCTCTGGTGTAAGTACACCTCATCTCGCAGCAACTGCTTGACCGGTTCCAGCAATCGTGGCAAGGTCACTAAGCGTGCAAATGGTTCTGAGTAAACGTGGGCGCCGAAGGCAAGTCTGGCAACGGCAGGATCGTCCTTCTCACGGACTACCTCAGGCCCCGGCCGATTCAGAATTTCTGGCACTACATTCTGCAGGGCAGTCACCTCTTCCTGATCTAATAAATTTGGAAAAAAAAGGTAACCTCTCTGATCGAATTCATTGATCTGTGAATCAGTTAGTTTCATACGGAACTTGCCTATCAAGACGAACCAATAGAATTGTCGCAATCATATCGCAAGTGCACAGTCATGTCTCCGGTAGGTGGAACAGTGAACTCGCGGGTTGATCACCAATAGGCACCTCCCATCCTGTAGATTACGGCCAAGGCACATACCTACAATAATACTTGCTTATTTCGCTTTCTTTATTATTTGTATTGCCTATTTCATGAATTTATATCGCTTATACGACTTTGTGCGATGTCACCCAATAACTGTGAGTGTTCCCACCAACAAATTATTCAGTCTGTTAAATCTAACTGTTGAATCTAACGCGGTATCCTTCAAACGCACTCTCCTTTTTTTACGCATCGATGATGCGATGTGAGTGTTGATCACTTATATTCGTTCAAGAACCTGATGGGAAAAAATCAGGGCGAAACTGACGCCGGGATTACCCCACTAGATAACTACCCTCACCGACTCGGGTTGTACGGCAACCAAACTCTTGTGATAGGTAACTTCTGACATAACTGGATTAAGGCGGTCCAAGTTCAATTAGAAGAACTCAGTCTGTGGTATGGCCCTCTGGTACGGTCCACCGAGGCCCACTGGCAACGTCAAAGTAGTTCCTACACGGTCTCTAATCGTTGGCTATCAAACAGTGTGCGGTGGGCTATTGGTGAAAATGGTGGCGACCCCGACCGGATTCGAACCGGCGATCTCTGCCTTGACAGGGCAGTGTGTTAAGCCGCTACACCACGGGGCCGCGATGAAGACATCAAGCTATACTTGGAATTGTAGTAGTTGGTCGTTTACTGGTCAATAGAGTAGGTGGTGGGCGGTAATGGATTCGAACCAATGACCTCATCGATGTCAACGATGCGCTCTAACCAACTGAGCTAACCGCCCACGAGGCCCACTGAGACCAGCTAGGAACAAGTCTAACAACGGGCGCGTACTGTGGTCAACCTACATTTTGACAACGGTAGCTACCAGAGTTATGGTCACGAGGGGTCTTCAAATGAGTAAGCTTTATCACACCGAAACTGGGCACGCTATCCCTACGCTAGCAGAGGAGATAACTGTTTGGCGGCGGGTTCGCAAGGTGCTCGATCTCCCACAGACTAATTCGTCCGTGAAGCTATATGTAATGGCAAGAGCTTATCCAGGCTCAAAGTTACCTCTGCACATATCGGTAAACGGCAACTTGGTTGAGTCCATTAAACCAGAGCGAGATTTGCATTGGTGGTACACCCTAGAGGTGGAACCAGAACTGTTTCAGGCAGGTGCAAATACCATCGAATTATGGTGCGATTCAACTGCAATGAACGCGTGGGCAATAGCGATTGAACCAGGCCACGCGGAACCACGCAGCTTCGTAACAGATGATGGTGGAATCACATGGAGAAACCAGCGAATGGCCTACTTGAATGTAGTACGAGGCGAATATCTCGTACGAGCTAGGCTAGCTGAGGGAACAGCTCCAACCCCCCCCACCATGGTCTTTAAGGCTCCTGACAGCTCACGTCTGCGTTCCCGTAGGAGTCTTCTGCCCCCCTCCGCCCCAGCCCCTAGCCTACCCACAGTGGACCGGCTTCGATCTATCAGCACTTGGCTAGCATCGAGTTGGGAGCATT
>JAKUTR010000040.1 GCA_022448725.1 SAR202 cluster bacterium
TCGATGCCAAGGCCTTCGATGCTACTGGTAGATCATTTGCGTATGCAGTTTATTCGAGGTTGTCCACAGGGGGTAAAGCTGTGGTCGACGACGGCAAGACACCCGCGGGCTTCGGGACTGCTGCTGAATATATGAAGGTAATGGGTAACGTTTGTGCAAACGAGCCTGAATTCCTCCTGCCTGGTACTCCGATCACTGAAGCAGTGTTCAGGTTGTTACTTGCAAATTCGAATAAGGCGATGACGCTGGCGGAGATTCAATCTGGTCTTACAGATGCATGGGCCAGTGTTATTTATCTTAAGAACCTTACTGATGAAGTTCTGAGTCGAATGCTCGAGCAAGAAAATGACTATTTCATCAGACGGGCTCCTACCCGACGCCGGCGCCGTAGCACGAAAAGTTAATTGGTGCGATCATCGTCGCTTTTTACTTTGTTCTGCGTAATCTTTGAATCGTTGGACGATCTGGCTTGTCGATTATGTAATGTCACTTCTCGCGATGTTTTTTGTTCCTCTTCCTTAAACCATCTGAAGAAAAGTATGGTCATAGTAGTCAGGTAAACGAAATTGCCTGGAATCCACATCAGCAGTCCACCTATACGCTGGTCTTCTGTGGGTGACCAGCTGAAATGTCCGGGACTGTCCAGATAAAAGTCGAATAAAACCGATTTTGACAGTGTGATAATTGCAGCCAGAACCGCCGTCGGAGTGACTGCTAGCAGCAGGTAAACGATTCTCTGGGGGTGCGTAAGTTTGGTGCGAATAGGTGGGGGGCCTATTATTGGCCACCAAAACAGAACGGCTGTTGTGAACATAGTGAAGTGCATAAAAAGATGGAGCCACTCATCTCTCAGAGATTGGTTGTAAGCTTCTGGTATGTGCCATGCGTATAACGTGCCTATGAAGACTGGTAACGCAACCGTTGGCCTCGTAAGTATCCTCATGACCTTGATGATCACTCCTGAGTCTGTCAGCGCGGTTCCAACTCCCACGCGTAAAGGACGAGGCAAAGCCCATATGTAAGCGGGCATTGGCCTAGCTAGCAAGAGGAGCGGTGCAGCGAACATGGCGATAACGATGTGCTGTGACATATGGGCAGCGAAAAGGTCGCCTGAGTAGTAGTCGAGTGGGCCGGCCAGGGCGATTGCCAAGAGGATGAGACCAAAAAGACTTGCAGTGAATTTATGCCAGAAGCGTCCGTCTCTATCAGAACGAATGGCTAAGCGTGTGGTGCCGATCAAATAAGCACTGGTTATCAAGAGGAACAATACGGCCGGAGGCGATGAGAAGTCCCACGCAAGTGCGAACTCCCCGAAACTATTGATCAGGTCAGGCTCTTGGCCGTCATTCATAGCGTCGATTCATTATTGATATCTGTCACCCTGTAATTGGGGCCAGTCTTGTGGGGATTTGGCTTGTGCCTTGCCCGGTTTCTTGACTTTTGCGTAAGTCAGTATTGGGTTATCGGAGAATCTTGGGATTCCGATTAGTTCGGTGGTTGGTTCCCGAATTCTAATAGAAGCAGGAGCAGTGTGAATATGAAAATCCCAACAACCATAGATGCTCCGAACAGGTACGTAAACAATCGATGATCAAATCGTAAGTGCATGAAGAAAGCGACTACGCCTATAAACTTTAAAAGCGATAGGAACAGCAGTAATGGTATATACCAGCTACCGAGTCCTTCCACAGCGAATAACCATACTTCTACAAGGGTGACGATAGATAAGAAAAGACCAACAAGCCAGTAAAAACCCGGTCCTGCATGCGAGACCCCGCCATGTGTGAGGATACGCCACATATTGCCTAACCACGCACCACCGATTGGGCCCTCATGGGGTGGGTTAGGTTCATTGCTGGGTGTGTGCGGGAGGTTCCACCAGCCGTTGCCGTCGTGATGCGTTAATTTTCGCCAAAGACTGGCCATTATTAAATCCTCTGCCTATCTTTTATCGCTATCAGTGGGTAATTGTTTCCATACCAGGTGGTGGTGCATCATTTGCTGAAATCAGATAGATAACTGTAAAAATCACGATCCAAACAATGTCGACGAAGTGCCAGTATAAGCCTGCAATTTCTAGATCCAAAGCGTTGTCTGAGCGGAGGGCTCCATTATTTGAGCTGTACGCGAGGAATGCCATCCAAATGACCCCGATTGTTACGTGGGCGCCGTGAATACCGGTGAGTATGAAGAATGTCGTTCCGAAAATATTTGTTCTAGGCGTTAAACCCAAATGAGCGAATTCTCTGAATTCAACGAATTGGAATCCCATGAATATTGCACCCAAGACCACTACCGCCAGTATCCAAAGTGTTCCCTTGTTCTTTTCGCCTTCTTTCACGTAGTGAAGAGCTAGGACCATTGCAAGAGAACTCATCAGCAATACGAAAGTAGATACCGTCGTTATTGGAATATTCAGAACTTCCGATGGATACGGACCGACAAGGCTCTTGCCTCGGTATACCAGGTATGTAGCGATGAATGCTCCGAAGAACATGACGTCTGAACCCAGGAAAGCCCACATGAGGAGTTTCCTGTTATTCAGACCGGTGGAGGTTTCCTCTACCGGCGTATGATGTTCTGTTATTGCGGCCTGTGTCACGTTCGTTGAATCCTTGAGATGGAAATTGAACTCTTGTTTTCCAAGCTAATTACGTTGGGTCGTTTACCGGTTCCATTGACCAGCCGAGCATACCCCATATAAATATCGGTACACCAGCAGCGATTACATAGGTGTTTGTCAGGAACCCGATGCCGAATATGGCGATGCCTACTCCGAGTATGAATGGATAATAGGACTTGTCAGGCAGGTGTATGCCTCCATGTCCCCCGTGATCATCTCCGTGTTCTTCTGCATCATCAGCACCTACTGGGGCATCTTCTTCAACTACAAGATCATGCTCGTTGTGGTAGTACTCTGAGATGGTTTCGGGATGCTTCTTGAACCAAAAATCATCTCTATACTTCACCTGGGGTACTTCATCAAAATCATGTACTGGAGGTGGGGAGGATGTGGACCACTCGAGGGTTCGTCCATCCCATGGGTCAGCCGGTGCTATTTTTTTATTCATTCGTGAGTAAATCATGTTGATTATGAATAGAAGTATTCCAAAACCTAGTATGAACCCTCCAATTGATGCGGCGAGGTTTGACCCCTCCCAGCCCATGTTTTCAGCGTATGTATAAATACGACGTGGCATCCCATCCATACCAAGCCAGTGTTGCGGGCCAAACTGCAGATTGAACCCGATCATCATCAAAGCCCAGTTGGCGATACCAAGTTTTTCGTTCAGGAACCAGCCTGTGAATTTTGGCCACCAGAAGTAGATCCCGCTGAATATTCCGAGTAAGGCGCCACCTACGAGAACGTAATGGAAGTGGGCTACGACGAAGTAAGTGTCCTGTTGCTGAGAGTCGGTAGGAGGTGATGCGTGCATAACACCGCTAAGCCCGCCAATGGTGAACATCGCGATAAACGAGATAGAAAACAGCATTGCCGTGTTAAGTTGAATATTTCCTCGCCAAAGTGTGCCAATCCAGTTGAAGATTTTCACTCCTGTTGGAACAGCGATAAGCATCGTGGACATCGCAAAAGCGGTATTTGCCGCGGGTCCCAGGCCAACAGTGAACATGTGGTGGCTCCACACGAACCAACCCATGAATCCGATCACTATCCCTGCAAAAACAACGAATGGGTAACCAAATAATGGTTTCCGTGAAAAAGTTGGTAATACTTCGGATACGATGCCCATAGCAGGAAGGATGAGGATGTAGACCTCGGGGTGACCAAACAACCAGAATATGTGTTGCCACATCACCGGGTCTCCACCAGCTAGGGAGTTGAAGAAGTGGGTACCGTAAACACGGTCAGTTTGTAACTGGATACCTGCGACCGCAAGTATTGGCATGGCCAATACCAGTAGGACAGACGTTATAAGAGTCATCCATGTAAATACGGGCATTTTGAACATGCTCATGCCTGGTGCACGCATGTTCATAATCGTGACAATGAAGTTGAGTCCGGCTGCGATTGAAGCGACACCGAGTATATTCAATCCGACGACCCAGTAGGTCATACCCAGTCCCGGGTTAAATGTCACACCTGAGTTTGGTGCGTAACCGAACCAGCCTCCGTTAGGCGCATCACCTGTGAGCCAGCCTGCATTCATGATCAACGAACCGAACAGGAATACCCAGTAACTGAGCGCGTTAAGACGTGGGAAAGCCACGTCACGGGCACCTATCTGTAATGGGATGAGCCAGTTAAAGAATGCAGCGGATAACGGCATGATCACAAGGAACACCATTGTCGTACCGTGCATGGTGAAAAGTTGATTGTAGAATTCAGGTCCGATGAAGGTGTTCTCTGCTGAAGCAAGTTGCACGCGTATCAGTAATGCCTCAACACCAGCTATCAAGAACCATAAGAACGACGTAATTCCGTATAGGGTTCCGATACGTTTATGGTCGACTGTCCCAATCCAGCCCCAGATGCCCGTTTCCGATTGGGGACGGGGGAAGAATCTTGGGAATGTCAGTGCATTTGTTGTCACTATTCAGCTCCGCTGACAGGCTCGCTAATTATGCCTGCACAGGTAGTTACTTCATGGTCTTTAGATAAGTTACAAGGGCATCAATCGAATCGTCACCAAGTTTTTCCCAATTCGGCATCAGTCCTGGAGTGAATCCATCAACGATATAGGCATCAGGTTCTCTTAGTGATTGTTCAAGGTATTCATCGGCACTCAGGCCATCCACACGGTTGCCAGCTCGGTCTCCTATGCCAGCCAACCCAGGGCCTACGATCTTGTCATCTCCAGTTGAGTGGCACGCAGCGCAGTTCGTCGTGAATAACTCAACAGCGTCTACATCTCCGCCAGTCGACGCACCCATTGTCTGGTCTGTGGTACCTGAACCAGGCTTGAGTGATAACAGGTATTTCGCTATATCTGAAATTTCATCGGCGGTGAGTTTTGCTTTACCGTCAGCGGTCTTGTAGATGGCCGCGTGCTCCTGCATCCGAGTGCCGATTTTGATTGCGGATGGATCCGTGATCCACTCAACCAGTGATTCTTGATTAAGGTCTTTAATCCCGGAACCTAATGTAGTGCGAGTCCCGAAATGGGTGAGGTTAGGTGCAGAGACTATGCCTGAGTTTTCAATATCCGACACCCATGCGTTCCAGCGCGCTTGC
>JAKUTR010000041.1 GCA_022448725.1 SAR202 cluster bacterium
AATTCGAAGGAGTCAAAGCGACCCGTCTTCTCGGACATCGACTGTACATACGGGATAGTGACCTTGCGGTTTGTCTTTTGCCGAGGCGACCAAAATTGATCGTCTATTACAACGCGGGTGAACGGAACAGCGTTCATAGGAGTAAAAGCAGGGCTGCTCATGAAATATCCTCGTAGGCGTACTCCAATTAATCATGGAAAGGCATTCTAACTCGCAAAAGACAAACAACGTTGCGCCGACACTCGCCACGTACTAAGACAAATCAGTACATTGGTGTCAGGGTGCTGAAGAGAAAATACTGTCACCTATCTAGCGCGGGACTCTTGCAATCGAAACTCCAACCGGACACAAGAAATTGCATCGCACGTGAGTCATCTCTAGATCCTAGACCATGCTCCAAATAAGTCTGATGTGCAGATTCCAAGGCGTCCATATCGATCTCGATTCCAAGGCCCGGGGCAGTTGGAACCTCAATTTGCCCATCGATTATCTTGAGTGGGTTCTTGGTCAAAGCTTGCCCGTCTTGCCATATCCAATGGGTATCTATCGCGGTGATTTCACCCGGCGCTGCAGCTGCAACGTGGGTGAACATCGCTAGAGAAATATCGAGATGGTTGTTTGAATGCGAACCCCATGTTAAACCCCATTCATAACACATCTGAGCGACTCTAACCGATCCCTGCATTGTCCAAAAATGTGGGTCTGCGAGTGGAATGTCAACAGACTGAAGCAAGATCGTGTGAGCCATTTCTCTCCAGTCAGTGGCAATCATATTAGTGGCCGTTTTCAGACCTGTTGCTCGTCGAAATTCTGACATCACCTCGCGGCCTGAAAACCTACCCTCGCCACCGCACGGATCTTCGGCGTACGTGAGTACCGAGTCCAATCCTTTGCACAGGCGAATAGCATCTTCTAGCATCCAAGCGCCATTAGGATCGATCGTGATTCTGGCTTCAGGGAAGCGATTAGCGAGAGCCTTAATTGCCTCAATCTCTTCCTCTCCGCGCAGAGCGCCTCCCTTGAGTTTGAAATCTTTAAATCCGTAACGCTGGTGGGCAGCTTCAGCCAGTCTTACCACAGCCTCAGGGGTAAGAGCCTCTTCATTCCGAAGACGGATCCAATCATCATCTGACTCAGCTTCACTCCTGTAGCCGAGATCAGTCTTGTTCCGATCACCAATAAAAAAAAGGTATCCCAGAGCGTTTACTCGATTTCTCTGTTTTCCTTCTCCCAAAAGCTCAGCAACACTGAGTCCCAGATATTTCCCTAGGAGGTCTAGCAAAGCTACTTCGATCGCAGTGATGACATGGACTGTGGTTCGGAGATCAAAAGTCTGAGTACCTCTACCTCCAGTATCGAGGTGAGAGTAACGACTGCGTACTGAGTTAAGGGTCCCACGGTATGCACCGATCTCACTGCCTACAATGATCGATTCACATTCCTCAATTGTTAACCTGATCTGCTCACCGCCTGGAACTTCACCAACACCTACTGCCCCCGTCTCATCTTCCAAGATGACGACGTTTCTAGTGAAGTAGGGACCGTGCGCACCACTCAAATTCAACAGCATACTATCCTGCCCCGCCACTGGTATGACTCGCAGTGAAATAACCCGGGGTGACTTCTGGCTGAAACCCTTATTCATAATCATCTGATCACTCATTTATTTAATACTTTCTCGAGCCAATTATGAAACTAAAGTCATCTGTAATTTCATAATTGGTATAAGTCCTTATCATGCCGGCAGTATGCGACAAAGCTAGCGCGCCGACAATTTCCACGCACTAGGACAAATAGGCATTCTTCTCGCTAATTTAACCCTAAGTTTAACCATCTACCACATACAGATTTTCAAGCGTCTGATGAATATCTGGTGGTAAAGGACCCGCCTGTGCGGCCAATACGCTCTCCTCGATCTCCTCGGGTCTGGATGCCCCCACGAGAATAGTCGAAAGTTTAGGATTGGCTATCAAGAAACGAACCGTCAATGCTGCGATCGAAATGCCGGATGTCTTGGCCAATTTAATAAGGCGTTCATCTGAGAATATGCCTCCAGTTTGAGCCAGAGGACCCTGAAGGGACAAGCGAAATGGAGAGGCTTCATATGACGCAACCAAACCCCTGAAAATTCCTCCTACGACATATGCGATTCCTTGCTCATCAACCAGTGGCTGCACGGTCCGTGGAGAGCGACGATCCAAGAGTGAATACTGGCTGGCTGACAGGCACATATCGAGTTTTACTTGGCGAAAGACATGAGCCAAAGCCACAGACTGGTTGAAACTGAGACCAATGTAGCTACATAGCCCTTGTTTCTTTGACTCGCGGAGCGCCTGAATGATGGCTGAGTTTTCGTAGTCGTGTTCCCTATCAATGTCCAAAAGTTCGTCGTCATTCAGCGCGTTAGGGCCCCACGCCTTCGCCTTCTCCATATCGTGACCCTGAAGTACATCGACTTTATCGCGTCGGAGGGCGTTTAGACTGTGCCTCAATTGCAAACGACAGTCATCTAGCGTACGGTAGCCCATTGGATTAGCCCCACCTAGAGTCGTATAGCTAACAAGCTTTGTTGCAAGGAGATGCGGTTTAGTTGTTCCGTCAAGCCCCTCACCCATGATGAGCTGCGACTTACCCCTTTCAACCCAACGGCCGTCGGCACCGGCTTTACCGTACGCGGGTGAGGTATCGAAATAGGTAACACCGAGATCGAGCGCATGTTTGACCGTCGCTACCCCTCGGTCATAGGAGTGCTTATATAAAGCGGCGCCACCAAGGCCGATGACGCTGACTTTTTCACCAGTGCGTCCAAAAGAGCGATGTTCCAATGCGCTTGACATACATGCCTCCAGTGATTCTAGGTGAGATCGATCATTTTTTGCATTGATACGATTCCTCAAACACCCTCAGATGGCCATCGTAACAATCTCACCACGGACTAATGCAAGATTGCGAATACTAGATAACAGATATGCGTGTGTGTTTAGGAATATGCGTGATAAAAGCGCAATGTTCCACTCAGTCATCCAACGAGAGCGCTTTCAAATAATCGATTAATAATCCTAACTCATCAACACTGAGTTGTTCGAAAACATTGTGTACGGTGCCGGTCCTAAAAACTTGTTCCAATGTTTGTGCACTGCCGTCATGAAAATACGGAGCAGTCATCCATACACCAATCAAGGTGGGAGTATCAAAGTTTGTTCCATGACCATGGCGGTTCTTTTCTAACAACCTATCCCCAGTACCAACCTCATGTAACTCAAGATCCGTAAAAATTGGAGGCACATGACAACGCTCACATCCGAGAGATGTGAACATCTGCCTGCCCAAATTCAAATCTATCCCATCCACAGGTTGAGGTGATATTGGAAACTCCAAGATAGCCAGGTAAGAGGCCAGTGCATCTAATTGATATGACATTCCAGCGTGAGCCAGCCCGAGTGTGTCATGTACTTCACCGTTTATCAGACCGTTTCCAACTTGTATCTCACGTATCGTAACCTCGACATCCTGTAACTCATCAAGATCTCCAGACCAGTGAATCGGCAATGTACGACTCACTCCAAGAAGTGAAGGGGTGTTTCTTGGCCCGTCTGGAAAACCCAACCAGGTACGACCATCCATCATTCCATCGAAATGGCATGTGGCGCATGAAATCCAATTGTCTGTTGTGAGAACCGGTTCGCTTGCAGAATTAAAGATCTTCTTCCCTTCCAATATAGTTTCAGGGAGTGGTATATCCGTCAGTTCAATACTTCGGGTAACAACCAAGACATCCGTGTCAATCACCGACAAAGTACCATCTAGCACATTGTTGACGAAGACTCGGGAACCATCAGGCGTGATGGCTATCCCACGCGGGTTGGCTCCAACATTTATATGTGCCACACTACGACCAGTACGCTGGTCTATCACGGATACATCATCACTGCCAGCATTGGCGATAAAAACGATGTTTCCATCAGCTGAAATTGCCACTGAAAACGGCATATTAACCGGTTCATCAGCTGTATCGATAGTAATACGGTCACGAACCATCAATGTGAGATCCGACAAATCTAAAATATTTACAACTGGAAACACGGTTGAGTCAAAAAGTAGAGCAGTGTTTTCAACATTGGCGCGAGTTTGTGGCAAATAGGCTTTCTCTCCTAAAGGTCCTATTGCAATAAACTGATTTGAGCTGATGTCCAAACCAGTCGAAACAACCCGACTCACTTTCGCAGTTTTTACATTAATGCTCGTTACTTCACCGTTAAATAAATGGGTGACGAGCAATTGTTTACGATCAGATGTGAGTGCTAGGCCTGCAGGAAACGGATTAACTGAAATCCTATTGACTTGCTTCCCTGTTTTAAGATTCAGAACGCTCACATTACCCGTGGCAAATTCAGTGACGTATGCATCGTTACCATCTGTCACTACCGCATATGGCATCAATCCCACAAGATGATGATCCACATCCATATCACGATCTAAACTGATTACGGATATAGAGGAAGACCCCCAATTGCTGACCACTATTTTTTTAGAATCGGGCGTGAAGCACAGAGTCCGAGGATCCTCACCAACAAAAATTTCTGCCTTAATCGTTAGGTTAGCGGCATCAACTAGGGTTACCGAGCCACTGTCTGGGTTAATTGCTGCAACAAAGTTCCCGTCGGGAGAAACCGCCACAAATGAGGCCGCAACCGGACCTTCAATAAGCGGGATGGACGTCGGATAAGGAGTCGCGCTCGGGTGCACCGGCTTGATTGAAGGAAGTGATGTAGGTTTTACAGTAACCGCATTGCCTAGCACAGCGGTTACTGCATCAGCGGGTCGAGTAGCTTCTGTTGAAGAAAAATTACTATTACAGGCTACAAGCGAGAGGGCCACAAGCACCAATAATCGGGTCGTCCATGAAAATCGACAAAAATCTATCTTTTTGAACTCCTACTACAACTATGAGAGCAACCAGACCCTGGACTATGTTGGCAATACTTAATCACCGGGCTTACATACACGCATTTCGTCGAACAGTATCTCGCTGTCATCAAGCACTTCTAACCAGATGCCCCCAGGAGGAAGTGGATCTGGTTCAATTTTCTCAATCTCCAGATCACCATCTACAGCAACGTAGAAACCACCCTTTTGA
>JAKUTR010000042.1 GCA_022448725.1 SAR202 cluster bacterium
TAATTCAGTACCATTTATTGACATTATCAAATGAAGCAAGACTACCCCCAAACAAGAGTATTAGTGACCGGTGGCTGCGGTTTCGTCATGAGCAATGTGATCAGGAATCTATTGGCGGCCAATCTAGACGCGACAGTCGTTAGCTTAGATATCAACGCTACTGACAGGTTGACACAGGAGTTTTTTGACCCCTTCAGTGATCGAATTACTCACATTCAAGGTGATGTACGGCAACCCAGCAGTTTTAACCTAATACCGAATGACCAACCAATTACACACGTCGTTCATGCTGCAATGATTGCACACCAGCCTCAGTGGGAGCGGGAACATCCTGACAAGGTTCTCGAGGTAAACATTATGGGCACTGTGAATGCCTTGGAATGGACTCGAACACAGCCCAACATTATGCGATTTTTGTATGTCAGCAGCGGAGATGTCTATGGGGAACCGAATGCGGAGACATCACAAAAGCCACACTTAGAAACGGGTACTCTTGACCAGCCGGAGTTGTATGCAATTTCAAAGTACGCATCCGAACAAATTGTCCGTCGCTACGGGGATATATTTAACCTAGACACAGCCACTGTGCGGTTCAGTGGTGTATTCGGACCTATGGAACGCCCCACACCGGGTCGCTCGATCATGGCTATGCCTTACCACATGGTTCGAGCTGTCATTGAAAACCGACCATTACGAGTCACCGCTGGAACCTTACAAGCTGGAGCAGACTTTATTAGTAGCGAAGATATCGGCTCCATACTTCCTAGATTGCTAGTCTCTCCTACCCTATCTCATGATATCTACAATGTGGCCTACGGACAGTTCACGGCAGTACCAGACGTATTTGAATCTTTCAAATCAATCGTACCTGAATTTGACCACGAGGTGGTTATACCAGAATTAGCTGATGTTATTCGCGATCCGAGTCGGCGACTGGCGCGGTGGAATGCATATGATATAGGACGGTTATCCAGTGAATTCGACTGGCAACCTCGGCCGATTGCAGAGCAGTTGGCTTCATATTTTCAGTGGGTCATGCAAGATCCGGAATTACATTGCCCACGCTTACCACAAGAA
Organism: SAR202 cluster bacterium; assembly: GCA_022448725.1. GTDB lineage: Bacteria > Chloroflexota > Dehalococcoidia > Lucifugimonadales > VXLM01 > VXLM01. The sequence continues at coordinate 1,078 of JAKUTR010000042.1, forward strand.
AATCTCCTTAATGTCTGAATGTTTGGTTACTCACGATCTAGCGGCATCAGAGTAGATCGATGACAATACTAATTAATATCTATCAATATTTCCGCCCAGAATGACCTCACACTTGATGCGCACAACGGGCTGTCCATGACGGAGAAACCATCAAGCTCACACATAACCTGTTGACTAGCATCGACAAAAGTCACTCACTCGTTACTGACTTTCCAAACGATATTTTCCAGTCACGGGAATAAGCCTACAACTAACAAACTCAACAAAAAGAACACCATGCCAACAATTTCAGTTTCAACTCTACCGACCACGTCTTTGCCGACCCAAAGTTTAAATCGGCTGAAACAATCTCAAGTTGACGCTTACAACCGTGACGGGCTACTACTAGTGCCTAATCTGTTTAACAATGCTGAAATTAACCAACTCAAACAATTGATCCAAATAGATCCGACTATTGAACATGAAATTGGCGGACCACTGGATTCACATGGGAATGCTAGCGAGTTCTTTGCATTTTCTGGTGTCCCAGACGACCTTCTGGGCGCGTTCGTAAGAGTCGAGAGGTTAGTCGAAACAAGTCGAGATCTGCTCGCTAGAGAGGAGATTTACCATTGGCACACAAAAATTTCATTCAAACCGCCTGGTACAAAAGCCCGCTGGGACTGGCACCAAGACTATGGTTCTTGGTACAAAGAAGGTGCACTATATCCCAATTCATTGACCGCAATGATTGCTGTCGATCCCGTTGATCAAGAAAATGGTTGTTTAGAGATAATTCGTGGCTCACATCGCTGTGGCCGAATCGACCATATTCCCGTTGGTCGCTCCATGGGTGCCGATCCTCAATGGGTCGAATGGCTATTAGAAAGAAATGACTTAATCTTGTGTGAGATGACTCCGGGAGATTGTGTATTCTTTCACTCAAATGTTCTACACAGTTCCGGCCCAAACCTTACGAACCGTCCTCGTACAGTTCTTCAAGTATCTTATAACGCCGTAGACAGTGCTCCGCCTGCCAATAGCCTTAGCTTTACAGGCCATCGATTCGAAGCATTGAATACAATTCCAGATTCCGCGTTACTCTCTCATAATTGGGGCGAAGGGGTAGATATCAAGACACATGACAGACTTACTCGAATAAAGAATCATGATCGTGCCAGAGGTCAGAACATTTATGGCTACACCTTCAACAGAAAGTATCCCGAAGGGACAAAACAAGATTAGAAAATTAGTTTAGACCTAAGCCATGAATAGCTAACTAATTTTAATCACGACAAATTAACGTCAACAGGAGTACACATGCGTTTGCTAAGTAAGAATTCAGTGGTCACGGCAGCAGGAAGTGGCATTGGAAAAGCAATAGCCTTAGGATTTGCACAGCACGGTGCCAAGGTAGTTTGTGCCGATATTAATGGGTCAGCAGCAGAACAAACGGCCCAAATTATTCGTGCAGATGGTGGTGAAGCAGTCCACGTAGAGGTAGATGTTGCTAACAAGCATCAAGTTGAAAACCTATTTAACGTTGCCATTGATACGTTTGATCGTATAGATATTCTGCTATCGGGACCTGGCATATCAACCACACGTAATTTTCTGGATCTCCCCGAAGAGGAGTGGGATCGAGTCATGGATGTAAGTCTGAAAGGCATGTACCTAACTGGTCAAATAGCGGCTCGCCACATGGCTGAACAGGGCGGAGGATCTATCATCAATATATCCTCTATATGTGATGAAGTAGCCCAAGCGGGATATCCTCACTACATAGCGGCGAAAGGTGGCGTCAAAATGCTTACCAAAGCGATGGCCCTTGACCTTGTTAAAAACAATATACGAGTCAATGCACTAGCCCCTGGAGCAGTCGAAACCGCAACTGGATTTTGGCATAAGGAAGAGTTCTCACAACTAAGGGAGAAAGTTCGCTCCCGCATTCCAATGGGACGGCCTGCTCGCGCAGAGGAAATGGTCGGAGCAGCAATCTTTCTTGCGTCTGAAGAGGAATCTGGTTATGTCACTGGCATTTCTCTGCCAGTTGACGGCGGTTATCTTTCCTACTAAGAATCAAAGTAGCTAGTTTCGGCACCTATTTGTAACTAGTCTAATCAAGAAATTATACATTCTCAGTTACCGCATACAAAAAAATATGGACCCTTCAAATATACCTGTCGTCGATTTAAGGTCACTCTTCACTGGTGATGAAACTACAAAACATCGAATTGCTCGTGAGATTGATCTAGCCTTTCAGAACGTGGGTTTTCTCGTAATTAGTGGCCATGGTATTAATGAATCCACTATCCAAAATTGTGCTAACTCTGTCAAAAACTATTTTGACCTACCGACTAAGGACAAAATGGTGATTAAACAGCCATCGATTGAGGTTATACGTGGTTATATACCTTTTAACTCAGGTGCTCTCGCAACAACAGAAGATGATTCTGTGGAAACCGCTCCTGACCTAAAAGAGAGCTTTAACATTGGCCCCCTAAAGACGATCTCTGAAACTGATGACACCTTAAAAATGCTGCGTTCCCCTAATCTATGGCCCGAGCAACCGCGTGATTTAAGAACGCACTGGGAACAGTGTTATAAAGAACTGGAAAAACTGGGCTCCACAATTTTGAATGCTTGTGCTCTAGCACTTGGATTACCTGCACGATGGTTTGAACAACACACAGATGGTCATTTCAGTCTTCTATCTGCCCTACACTATCCGGCACAAATTGAAAGCCCCAAACCGGGACAATTAAGAGCAGGAGCGCACACCGACTTCGACGTACTCACCATCATAAGTACGGACGATGCCCCGGGCGGCCTACAAATTCGGTCTACTTCAGGAACCTGGACAGATGTACCCTGGATTCCACAAACATTTGTTGTTAACGTCGGCGACCTACTCGCCCGCTGGAGTAACGATCGTTGGAAATCTACTCTACATCGTGTTGTAAACCCTCCACGGCAACTGGCACAAAACAGCCGACGCCTAACAATCGGATATTTCCAACAAGTGAATCCACACACAGTAATCGAGGCACTGCCGGGCACAGTTTCTGACGACAGTCCTGCAAAGTATCCCCCAATTACTGCGGGAGAACATCATAATGAAAAGTTTCTACGTCAGGCAAAAGCCGCGAGTCGCCTAGCCTCAGACCAGGAATTTGACAGTTAGAGTTATTGTCTTTCCAATTTGTAGCAAGTTTTTATCCAATTGACGTAGTCGGCCATCGCTTCAATATGTGGCGTCGGACGCCAACTAAATTCCTTTTCAAGCCTGTTTATAGATCTGACTCGCCACACACCGCCGCGCATGTCGACCGCCTGAAAATAATCGGCATTCAATTTATCAGTCTCTGTGACACAAAATTCTGGAACGACTTGTCTTATCCCTGCAACCAAGTCTTTAACGGTAGACATTCGGCCATATCCAATATTGTAGGTCGAAAACTCTGGCGAATTAGCTTTTAGAAGGTAGATCATGGCTCGGGCAACGTCGGGAGCATAAATCCAATCATAGGATGCCCTTAGACAATTTATAGAAAAACTTTTTCCAACCGCTGCAGCATGTGCCATATGGTAGGGTACCGGATGAACACGACGAGCGACTGTATCCCGATCGAGAGGACCGTATACTGCTGACGGCCGCACACAAACCGAACTAATGCTGTAAAGCTCCGAGAATCGCCTAACTACCTGCTCTCCAGTTGCCTTACTTATATCGTAGAGTGCTGCTCCTGGTTCAAGTGGGGCATCTTCACCGATTGCGTACTCAGGTACGTCTGTATCAGAACCCTTATAGCCATAACCGTATACACCAGAACTCACATACAGAAATCGCCGTAGATTCGGAAGCTCGCGTGCCCAATTCAATACACGCACCGTCCCCATCACATTAACCCTGACCGTACGTGATGGATCCTCCCGAT
>JAKUTR010000043.1 GCA_022448725.1 SAR202 cluster bacterium
GATCTCGCTAGCTTGAATGGATGGGCCGTTTGGCACGTTGGGAATCATTGTTAACCTCACTTAGCACTGGTGGGATTTGACAAGGGCTGTTCAGCCCCAACCTATTCTCCGGTCCATCTAGGCTTCCGTTTTTCAGCAAAGGCCCTTGGACCTTCAATAAAATCATTGGACAAACGGGCACGGCGATATTCACTGTAGTCACGATTTATCGCTGATTCCAGAGTCGTGTTAAGACCCATCAAGGCTACTTGCTTTGTTGCGCGGGTGGAAATCGGTGCGCACTCGAGAATCTCGTTAGCCCAACGTTCAGCTACCGGAATTAGCTCAGTAAGCGAAGGCACAACCTCGTTAACGAGACCCCATTTATGACCTTCAGTTGCTGTAATCGGCTTACCTGTCAACAACATGCCCATCGCTATGTTCAACGGCAGTTGGCGCACAATCCGGTGAGGTCCACTGGCACTGGCGACAACGCCCACACGTGTTTCTGGTAACGCAAACTTCGTCCCGTCCGTAGCGACAATGATGTCGCACGCCAAAGCCACCTCAAAACCTCCCCCCATCGCGAAGCCGTGCACTGCAGCAATGATTGGTTTCCAACATGTGAACTTCTCCGTGATACCACCGAGCGCGTATTTGCCAGCGTCAGGGTAAGGTTCTCCCGGTTTACCATGCTTAGCCATATATTTCAGGTCGTTGCCCGCGCAGAATGCCTTGTCCCCCGCCCCACTCAAGATCGCAACACGAACATCCGGATCATCTCGAAAATCGTGGAATGCATCTCGCATTTCACGATTCGCAGCGGGATGCAGTGCGTTCAGCACATCAGGCCTATTAATCGTGATGTAGGCAATACCACCACGCTTTTCGTACACAATATGCTCAAATTCCATTGTTTTTATAGTCGAACCCCCGTCCTCTGTTTCTTAGAGTGCTCTTGCTCGACGATCCCCATGATATCTGCAACCGCGTCATCGATACGCTCATTCCGATTCACTACAACATGGTCAAATTTCCTGGCATCTTGCATCTCACCGCTTGCGGTTTTAAGACGACGGGTGAGCGCTTCTTCAGAATCGGTCATCCTCTCCCTCAACCGTCTTTCGAGTTCCTGAAGCGAAGGTGGTGCAAGAAATACATACACCGCTTCAGTTGTTTTTTTACGAATATTTTCAGCACCTTGCACATCAATCTTTAAAATCACATCCTTGCCCTTGCCAAGCGCATCTTTGACCGGTTCGCTTGGGACGCCGTACCAGTTACCGTACACTTCCGCATACTCGAGCAATTGTTTATCCACAATCATGCTCTGAAATTGCTCACGATCGACGAAGACGTAGTCAACCCCGTCAATCTCTCCGCTGCGAATTGGGCGTGTCGTAGCCGTAACCGTATAATGGAAGGGCTTACCAAGCTCACGCATGCGCTGTAAGACCGCATCCTTACCTACTCCAGACGGACCTGAAAGTACAATCAAAAGTGGTACGGTGTGATCGTTAGCCACGGGTATTAGACTCCAATGGACGCTAGTGTGTCCCAGAAAGTTGGATAGGAAACGGCTGCTGCTTCAGCATCATGAATCGCCGTTTCCCCATCAGCTATTAAACCAGCAATCGCCATTGTCATCGCGATTCGGTGGTCTCCCTGACTATTAACAGGCGCTCCGACTAATTTCTGTGCGCCGCGAATTACCATCCCTTCTTCGTGTTCCTCGATATCAACCCCTAAACGAGACAGCCCCTGAACGGTCGCTGAGATACGGTCCGATTCCTTAACTCTTAACTCAGCTGCATCTCGTATAACTGTGGACCCTGAGGCGAGACTTGCCGCCAAAGCCAGAACCGGGAGTTCATCAATCACCTTGGGGATGATTTCTCCAGCAATATCTACTCCTTGCAAATTACTTGACTCGACCACAATATCCGCTATAGGTTCAGCTTCCCCTTCACGAATGTTTTCTAGACTTAGATTCGCACCCATTGACTCCAGTACAGAAATAACCCCCGTACGCGTCGGGTTTATCCCTACACCTTCAAGCCGAATCTTTGCATTCGGGTGAGCGGAACCAGCTACCATCCAGAATGCTGCGGAACTCACATCCCCCGGTACCAAGATGTCTCGTGCATTAAATTCTGAGCGTCCAACCGTCGCAACAAGTCCATCCACTTGTATATCACCGCCCAAATATTTCAGCATCCGTTCGGTATGATCACGGGACAACGACGGCGAGCGAACGACAGTTTTCCCATCTGCGTACAATCCTGCAATCAGAACTGCAGACTTTACCTGAGCACTTGGTACTGGAAGCGTATAGTCGATGGCTTTAAGGTTACCCCCACGGACGGCTAAGGGAGCCAATGAATCACCCTCTCGTCCCATAAACTGCGCTCCCATCTCCTTCAAAGGTCCAACAACCCGCCCCATTGGGCGTCTTCGAAGCGAGTCATCACCAGTAATAACGCTGATAAAGGATTGTCCAGCCAGCAGCCCGGTTACCAAACGCATGGTCGTTCCACTGTTGCCTGCATCCAGAGTGTTGGTAGGTTCTAAGAGACCTTGGAGCCCCCGACCTTGTATTAGGAAGCAATCTGGCTGGCCACTCACATCGCATTGAGGATCAGGTGTGATTTGAACACCGAGGCCTTGCAAGCAACGTAACATTGATTCTCTGTCATCTCCAACACAAAAATTAGATACCCTTGCATTTCCATTCGCAACGGCGTTGAGTAGAGCCGCTCTATGTGAAATGGATTTATCTCCAGGAGGCCTGATGGTTCCTTCTATCCGGTCGTGTTTCTTCACCAGCTTAATCACAGTTTACGAAACCTTTCTACCATCATATTTACTATCCAATTCTTTAGCAGTAACGGGCATATCATTAATTTTCCTTGCCAAGCGTCTACCAAGGAACATTCCCATCATTGTTTCTTTAGCAGAGGGAATATTTAGTGCAGGCTCATCCCGGAGAGTTTCCGTTTTCCACTTTAAGCGCTGTTCCCATGCGTTCGTCAGTACCTCTTCAAAGGTCGCCTCTCCACAAGCAATCGAATCCTTGTATACCGAAAGCTCCTTAATTAGAACCTGGAGCCAGTGTTCTACATGATCGGAATTGAACTCTAGATCCGACGCTGTGTTATCAGGGGTATTACTAGCTCCTGACAAAGCGTCCTCTAACTCACTACCAGCTAACCTAGCGACCTCGGGCCACGATTGCGCTTTCGATAAAGAAGCCATCAAAGCCGAAGACAAAATCCGGGGTAGTAATGTGGTAGCGGTAGTAAAAGAATCGTGTTCATCAGCGCTAATGAAAAGGGGTTGCGCTCCTAAACCTTCCGCAATCCCTACAACCATTTTGATTGCTTCGGGCGTTGCGTTATCAGATGGGACAATGCAGTACTCAGAATCCACAAACGCATCACTGCTTGCATCATCAATACTAACCATGCGTTTCATTGGTAGTGGCGTACCTCCAACGAATTGGATACGTTGGCCGAAGTATTCTTGCGCCCATTGAATCGTTTGCCGTTTCGACAAACCTGTATCCGTAACAATCACCCTATTGTCAAGTATCTCTCCGAAGACTTTGAACAAACCTGGGACATCGGATGTTGGAACATCTACAACTATTAAGTCTGTATTCTCTAGAACATTGGCTAAATTAGACTCTATCCTCGCAAAGGCTCCTGATTTTTTTGCTTGCGCTCTCCAGGCACTACTGCCAGAACTTGCAACTATCTCTGTGTCCTTTAGGTCAAGACGTGCCAAACCAAGTCCAATCGAGAGACCTAATGGCCCAAAGCTTATTACCGTTATTCTGTCCACGAGGTCAAGTCTAACATCTAACCAACGAGGGACCGAAGTCAGGCATCCGCCACGCAGCGGAAGCCCATATGTCCTGAGGAACTATCGGGGGTTACGGATGTGCGAGCTGCAACCCTATATCGGTTGCAGTAAGACTGGTGGCACAGGTACGAACCGCCCTTGGTCACTTTAGCAACACCCCGTCGAGCTCCCTGAGGATCCTTCCTGGGGCCACCTACATGTGCCGTCCGACTAAACCAATCCGAGCACCATTCCCAAACATTGCCAGAGGTCTCATAAATCCCGTACCCATTGGGTTCAAAACTTTCTACCGGAGCTGTACCGTCAAATCCATCAGCAAGAGTATTTAGGTTCGGAAAATCACCCTGCCAAATGTTACATTTGTGGACTCCCTCAGGCGTTAACTCCTCGCCCCAGGGGTATGCCGCCTGCTCCAGTCCACCTCGTGCCGCAAATTCCCACTCAGCCTCTGTTGGAAGCCTCTTGCCCGCCCACTCCGAGTATGCAGCCGCGTCATTCCATGAAACGTGGACGACGGGATGACGGTTCCGATTACTGATAGAGGTACCGGGGCCTTCAGGTTGTCGCCACCAAGCTCCGTGCACCTTCCGCCACCAGGGAGTCTCTGCAACAGCTTCCTTTACCGTTTCTCCCACCTTTTCTGAAACAAATTGGTAGAAGACAAACGACCATCCAAACTGCTCTGCTTCCGTCACAAAACCAGTAGCATCAACAAAATCAGCGAACTCTTCATTCGTGACTGCTGTAGCATCAATATAAAAAGGGCTCAGTTCAATTTTTCGAACGGGATCCTCTCCATCACGCTTGTTACGGTCTTTGCTACGAGTGCCCATGAGGAAATCGCCTTCTAGGCGTATCATATTAGCGCCGAGTTCGGTTTTTGACCGTACACTCAGGGTGATAGGAGCCAATCCCGAGATGCTAGGAATTGATCGCCCACGAGTTGGAGTGCAGCAAGGTTCAGTCATACGTTCCTGAAACGCATCGTAAGCAGGGTAATCAGGCGTGTCAACTATGTTGACCATTTTCTAAGCCGAATGTTAGGATCAATTATAACCTCTGACAGATTACTA
>JAKUTR010000044.1 GCA_022448725.1 SAR202 cluster bacterium
CATGTCTTTAGAGAGCCTTCCAGATAGATACCGATAAAGGCCAATGTGTAATACAGGGACACTGACGCACATAAGCAAAAAGATCATCGATAAGGCAAGATGAAGAGTCATAGGTGTGTAATGGTATTTTACACATTTGGTCAATCATGTAGACTATCGGGAAATGGCTTAGTATTGCTATCCGCCATTCCTTTCTCCGTTATCGTCTAAACATTCCCGACAATATTGCTACTGTTTGGTTACACGGTCGGAATCCTCAAGTAGCAACCTCTGGTGGTTTCGATTCACGTATCATGAACTCAACAGGACACGGAAGACACAAATAACTGACAGGCCTCAGCCCCGATTGGTTTCAATCCTAGCCTTCAAAACCTCGTTTAAATAACTAATTCATAACGTTAACCGCCTCAATACAATCGGATAAGTCGCCTATAAAATAATGTGTATATTTTGGCAGTCTTTAATCGAATATGGTAGTTACCAGTACAGGAATCAAAACGGTATTTTCGTTACAATCATCGCGTCTTCACATGGGTCATGACCTTCAGGATGAGTGTCTTTGAGTATTTGATTGAATTCATCGCTTGTCACATGACAGAGTAGATAAAGACCTGATTCTTCGAGAAACTTCATTACCTCGTGATGTATATCTTTACCATCTGGATTCTTGGCCAAATCAAAAACGCCTTGTCTACCATAGTAGTTATCTCTAGGTGTGGGCCCGTCAACATACGTTGTATCTTTAATGGACCGTCGTGAAAGGTCCTTTACTAGCTCGTCCCATTCAGGTTGAGTTACGGTTGCGATATCGTACATGAGGGCGTTTCGAATCGGAAACATTACGGCCATCACCTTATGAAAGGCCTTCTCATCACTAGTCATTCCGTCCTGAGACGACTCTATAAGATCGTCCCCTTCGGAGGCAGGTTTCCCTGAAGCTACTAGTATTTCACCCGAAGAGTTAGCGGCCACCGATTCGTTCACAGAAAAGAGGAAATTTCCATCACGATCAAAGACTTCATCTGTACCCTGTTTTAGCCCCGTATCGTGAGGTATTCCGGTAAATATACAATGACCACTAGAGGCGATTACACAAGCATACCTATCTTCACCCCTACCGCCGTTACCGGGACCTTTTGGAGGTGGGCCACCCGAGCGCGGTCTTTCTTTATCGGGACCTTTAGAATTCTGTCCACCTGGAGCTGGTCTTTCTTTGTTAGCAACTTTATCCCGCGTACCACCTTGCGTTCGCCTTTCTTCATCCTGGCCTGCAGAAGGTCTCCCTAAGGCCTGGTTTAACTGTGACTCGCTAATCCCTAACTTCCGGGCTGCGGATTTAGTGTCTGGCGGCGGTGGCCCAAGGGCATCGCGCAATGCTTCGACGGTCACTCCAAGCTGCTTTGCTGCAGATTCCATCCCGCTAGGGTCTTTGTGTTCGACCTCGGTTTCACCCATACTACCGTCAGGGTTAGTGGCACACGCCACCAACACTACTAAAGCAAAAGCTATTAACAATCCCGTAATAGGCTGTTTCATCGATTGTTCATCCTAAGTAAGAAGCTCGTGTTAACAAAAGGTTAGCCAATCAGCAGCAGTCCATTAATCCATAACCACGTCCAACAAAGGTCACTCTTGGAACACGCACAATACCGTCATGGATATAGACCTAATCTTTGCGATATATCAATCACTAACAAGTATCGCTACCGTTATGGCCACCACTTTTTTGGCAGTTAAATTGGTGATGCAAAAGAAGCGATTAGAAATCGCCCACATCGATTCTAATAGGAACCTGGCTTTTGTGTCACGCACTCGAACGCAAGAACTAACCCTTGCTGAAATTACCAGCGAACCATTGCCTCATGCTTATGAAAACGCAACGTACGGACTCGATGAATTAGAAGACACCGATGCCCGAAAGTTCTTCGGTAAATAGCGGTAATCTTATGTCCAATTTTTAACCGAATGGCCTTTAGGCCGCAGCGGTCATGTCAAACACCTCGATGTCGAATATTACAAGGGAAGGCTCGGAATAATAATTTGGATCTCCTGGAGAGCGCCAACACTACGTTCATAACGGCCCCGTCATCCTGTCATTACTAGAAACAAGTGATGAACTGGTGAAATCAAGTGACATTGGTTACCAATAAGTTGAGAGAAGTTGTAACCTTATCGGCATGACATTTGGATGGCGTTTCAACTATCCGGCATAAAAAATAGATGTCAATCTTAACGAACCCAATTGCATACCAGGGAAGGAGAAATCGCCTATGCTCAGACACGTTGGTATAAATGTCCGTGACCTTCGAAAAGCCAAAGGTTATTACGACATCTTTATGCCTCTCTTAGGGTTTGAATCGCATATCGCGGCTGAAGACCAATTCGCATATAGACCTATCAACGATGGACTTGGAGCGTCTCTCTTCTTCTATCCAGCCTTAGAACAATCAACATATTCACGACACCAAACGGGACTTCAACACTTAGCTTTCATGGTGGAGTCACGGGCCACAGTACATGATGCCCACACAAAAGCCGTCGAGTTGGGATCCAAAGTAGTTCATCCCCCACAAGTATTCCCTCAGTATCGTACTTATTACTTCGCTACATTCTGGCTTGATCCGGAAGGCATCATGCTTGAAGCAGTCTGCCTGCAAAATGAAGAGGGAACGTAGAGAACTGCAAAGTTCGACGATTTCGTGTCCCGCCTGAATAATCTGGTGGGGAGCATAAAGCCGTTATAAAAGGCAAGTAGGAAAACAGATTGACGGAAGGGTGACAAAATAAGGTTCTCTGGAAAACAAAGCGAAATCTATTCAGGTGAATGGATTTCACTGAGATTCGATAATTTATGGTTGCGCTAATGATTCTCGCACCCATTAAATTATCCTACTAACAACACAATCACCCCACTTATCCGCTTGCTATAAGAAGTCATTTTGCGTTATAAGGTCGTGGTAGTGCTGAACCTATCATCACCTGTGCGGACCTTAGAAAGCGCTCCGCAGGCCTATCGTTTTTAAAATTAGGAGGCTAGGCATGTTCCGTGCCGCGGCGATTGTCTTCATATTAAGCATACTGTTAACTACAGTAGCATCTCCAACATCGACTGGGGCAAACCACGAGCAAGGGCAACCCGAACACATTTTCGAAGGCTACGTCAGCCTCAATCGTGAAAAATTAAACGATGGCTTTGTGCGAGTCACCGTTGGACCAGGATATGGCCTGCAACCTCCAGTACAGGAAGTAGCTTTAGAAGATATAAGACAAGGGAGATATGAAATAGGTGTAGTTGATCCTACCGACGGTAAATACTCGAACGTAATGTTGCGATTCAGTGTGACATACGAAGGTAGGGAATACCAAAGACCACGGGATGTACGACTAGAGCCTGGAAAATTCACCGAATTAAACTTTGATATCGAAGACTGGAAATGGAGCCGGGCGCAACCTCAGCAAGTTGGGGAACCCTCTCGAGGAAACAATGGAATGACGGATAGCCAGAAAGCTAAGCTCGAGATGGAGCGGGAGCGCATGGAGCGGGAGGATGAGGAACGCCGTGAGATGGATCGCGAGCGCATGGAGATGGAAGAGGAGATGCGCCGGGAGCAGCTCGAGATGGAGCGGGAGCGCATGGAGCAAGATGCCGAAATGCGCCGGGAACAGATGGCGATGTCACAGCAGAGGATGGGGCGTGGGGAACCAGGCATTCAGCCTGTGATGAATGAGAGTCCCAAGAGTGGTCCCAGCAGAGGATTGTTCTCCAACAGGAAAGCGGGTGAAGCGACCTCTGGAATCGACAACATCATGGACCCGACCACGTTAACGATCATCGGCATTGCTCTAACAGTGCTCACCACTGGAATGACCTTATTTAAAGGGAATTAGTAATGGCAGCCTTCTCTGCAAATACGATTAAACAGAATTCTTTGAAGATTTCGGGTGCAAAATGAGTGTAATCTTGCGGCTAGCCTCTCGATTGATAGTCACTGTCGTCATAGCTTTTCCATTTCTGCTAGCCGGTGGGTACGGCTTAGTGGAGCCTGACTTTCCAGAGTTAGTGGCAATAGTGTGCCTGCTGCTGGGAGCAGGCCTAATGTGCCTCGGATTTTACATGGGCTTGACCGGCGTTGCTCCAACACCAACGATGGTAAACGATGAACGTCTAATAATACTGCGTCACCCCACTATGAGGCCGGCCTACGCTCGGATGATATCGAGCATCCCATTCTTCCTAGCAGCTGGATATCTTCTCCAGTTCACTCAGCAGCCCTATATCTTCCCCTTCGTGCCGTTCGTAATAGGCATGTACTTCTTCTTAAAGGGCGTAATGAAGTACCTACGTAATCTCCATATAACCTACACCGTCACCGACCGCAGGGTGATGCAACTGTATAAGTTTTTATGGTTAAGTACTAAAGAAATCCCTGTAGCCAGAATCGTCTCTATATCCGAAGCCCGCAGTTTTTTTGAAATTCTCACAGGACGAGGAAGTGTCGTAGTTGCCACTGGTATCGGAGCGCAGCAGGTGATACGAATTGAAGAAATCAATGACCCGACCCCTGTAGCTTCGGCGCTCAGGGAAATGATGCCAAGCACTTAGAGCGATCTAAACATCTTAGAATTTGCCCGCCCTGACTTAAAGCAGTTTTCTCCCATAAAAACGTTCTTGGGGGGTCGACAGACAGAGGAGCCCCCAAGTCAGATAAGTAAGAAAGAGGCGCTTTTAAGCTCAAATGAGTTTAAAAGCGCCTCTTTTAGTAGCCTGGTGGAGACGGGGGAGAGTCGAACTCCAAACTCGCCCCAACTGTCGCTTATGCCCTCCGTGATCTCTCCATCGCCTTG
>JAKUTR010000045.1 GCA_022448725.1 SAR202 cluster bacterium
AGGATGCGGTATCGCCCTCCGATACCGAACCTCCAACTACATCTCCAGGACGAAGCGTGTCCTGGGCTGCAACCGTGGTAGCGAAAAACAAAATTGCAAATAAGAGATCAATTCGAAGCATTGGGATCTTCCTTAAGAAGTTCTCTAGCGGGAATATGCCGAGAAGAGGAAGTTTACATGTGTTAATATGGATAAACCATGACACCCTACGAGTATTGAGCATCCGCTCAGTAAAACCCTAGATAAAGCCTTCGGAGTCACATGAAATCCTCACGCTTCTTCATGATCAGCCTCATTGTCGGGGCTAGTGTCACTACCCCCTCCTCAGCTGTCTCTCAAGATCTACCTCAAAAGGGGTACAGAGCGGAATTCTTTCAGGTGCTCGCGTCGGCAGAAGGAGACTTTGTCGCTCTCGCCGAGGCGATGCCTGAACGATTGTACACCTGGAGACCAGGCGAAGGTGTTCGCTCTTATGGCGAAGTTTGTCTCCATATCGCGATGACTAACTTCTCTGGACCACGCATGATCGGAGCCACGCTCCCTCCTGGCTTAGAGCCCGAAGGATACGAGCAGTCAATCACGAAAAAGGCTGAGATAGTTGCTGAGTTGAAGCGTTCGTTTGACCACCTGCGCTCAGCCGTGCTCTCGATTTCAGACTCAGAAGCAGACACCGAGATAGCAGGCTGGTATGGCCCAACGACTTATCGAGGGGCACTCCATATCATGAATGAACATCTTGGCGAGCATCTCGGTCAATCGATCGCATACGCACGAGTAAACGGCATAGTGCCACCTTGGAATCGTTAAGCCAGAAGAGTAAGTGTCTGCCTGAAGCGACTAATCATTCGCGGTTTCTAGTGAGCAAGGCCTTAGATCTTCAAGAAGAGCGCTCTCCCTGCCTGCTTATTTTCCGAGGAAGTCCAAAATGTGTCCCGCTATATCTTCCTATCAGTTAAGACCCACCCCTCTAATTGGGACGCCAACCGGGCTAATCTCAGCACCTGCTAAAATCCTGTTTAGATCAGGGATTACTCCCTCTATAGCCTGATCTAGATCACCAATAGCATTTTCAAACTGTTGCTGCGTCCAGATTAATCGCTGTCGTTGGGATTCATTTGGACCCGTCATACTCCCAATCACACTTGGTCCACCATCGAATTCACCGATTAGACCTCGCCACCAACCTCGTAAGTCAGAGTTCCGCCCTCTCAGAGCATTCGCGACATCCTCTAGCTCAACAACCAGTACATTCAAGTCTGCATCTTCTTCAAGTTCTTGCTCTTCGAGGAACTGATCGACCGCCTCTTGAGCGGATTTCTCCAACTGTCCTGCCTGAACTTGAGCGTGGTAACCCAACTGCTGTAAAGCATATAATTTCATAGTGAAATCATATCGAGCCTGGATTTCAGACACCGGATTAAGTTGGTCCCAGAGGACCTCTACAGCTGTTGTGCCCGACTCCCCTATATGCTCTAGGGCACCCATAAAATACGCCCGGTAGTTCCCCGGTAGAACTAAAGGACCTCTCGGTCCCACATCTAAGCTTGGGACATCAAAGATTATGGTGTCGTGAGGAATAGGCTGGTGGCGTAGATCCCATACGATACGGTTTAGTCCCACCGAGCCTGACCCTTGAACTACCCTGACTAGTGTGCCATCTGAATCCTGAATACCAATCTGAACGCCTCCATCGACCGGACGGTCCAACCAATAATCCAATATTGCTCCAAAAGGTCGATTGGCAGCTTGATAAATCCCCTGACCCTGGGACGGAACATCCACATTAGGTTGAAAGAGAGTTGCTGGAATCACCGGGAGTAATTTCGCTTCCTGAGGCTCGGATACTTCCCTCATGTCAGATAGCGCCCAAACATTATCCAAGATCCAGACCCCTCGACCATGTGTCCCGGCAACTAGATCGTTATCCCTTGGATGAATCTCCAAATCATCAACTGGCGCCCAAGGCATATTGTTATTTAAGCGGCTCCAACTCTTCCCCCTATCGGTCGAGACGAAGACACCATCTTCTGCGCCTACAAATAGGAGGTTGGGATTTCCTGGATGTTCCCGAACAACATTTATGGTAGAAGATCTCAGATCAGCAACCAAAGAAGTCCAGGAGTCTCCGAAATCTTCGGTGACATAAAGATACGGGCCGTAATCATCGTCCCAGTGACCATCAAAGGTAACGTAGGCTCGGCCAGGATAAGCCGCTGAAGCCTCGACTCTACTTACAAACATCTGGTTCGGTAGGCCTGAGATATTACCAGAAATATCCGACCAACTCTCGCCGTGATCACGGCTTACTTGAACCGTCCCATCATCAGCTCCAACCCAGATGATGCCCGATTCTGCAGGAGATTCCGATATGCTGGTGATACTGCCGTAGGTACCCACTCCATCATTGCGGGATAGAGTCGTGGAATCAGTCAGCACTCCCATTACCTCTAGGTCGTCCTGAGGAATCGCCTTTGTGAGATCCTCAGTCATATCCCAGCTTTCACCACGATTTCGTGAGATGAAAAGACGATTGGCTCCCAAGTATAAAGTCGACGGGTCATGCGGTGACATATGAATTGGGGCAGTCCAATAAAACCTGAACGCATTTGCCGTGTCTGGATTAAAGGGCTGTATGTCCTTTCTATCTAAAGTTCGGGTATCAACCCTCAGTATGGCCCCTCCCTGTGAGCTCACGTAGACAGTAGTGGGATCGGTGGGATCAGCCTGACTCGTCATTCCATCCCCGTAATCAATGACCCTCCAATCATGATTGAGCACCCCGTGATAGCGACGTGTCGTCGAGGGTCCCATGTAGTGATTGTTATCCTGTAGACCTCCAATTATCTGATACGGATCTTCCATATTTAAGGAAATATCATACAGCTGTTGAATAGGAAGATTGCCCGTAAACTGCCAATTATCCCCAGAATCATACGTGTAGTAGAGTCCTCCATCATTGCCCAATACCATATGTCTTGAGTCGGAAGGATCGATCCAGAGGTCATGATGGTCTACGTGGACACCCGTATTGTATTCCAGCTCCATCGGCATAACCTCAAAAGTCTCACCACCATCCACTGAGCGATGGAGATTGGTGCCTAAGACGTACATCCGGTCCTGGTCATTTGGATCCAAGCGAATCTGGCTGTAGTACATAGGACGAGGGTTTAAAGTGTTAATCCGTTCCCACGTCTCTCCCCTATCTCCTGACCGGAATACCCCACCATCCTCTGCTTCTATAATTGCGACAACCACATTCGGATCTCGTTGCCACACCTCAAATCCGATTCGGCCAATATCTCCCTCAGGTAAGCCCTCTGACATTCTGTCCCAAGACTCACCCCCATCAAGACTGCGATAGATACCTCCGTTCGGACCTCCTCCTAAAAAGCCCCATGCCCGGCGGCGCCTGGTATAGGTGGCAGCGTAAAGCACATTGGGATCAGAAGGATGCAGCGCTATATCAATGACTCCGGTGTTTGAGTCCAGATACAGAGATTTGGTCCAGGTAGCACCTCTGTCCGTTGTCTTATAGACACCGCGCTCTGAGTTTGGACCCCACAGATGTCCCACTGCTGCGACCCAAACAGTTTC
Source organism: SAR202 cluster bacterium (assembly GCA_022448725.1). GTDB lineage: Bacteria > Chloroflexota > Dehalococcoidia > Lucifugimonadales > VXLM01 > VXLM01. The sequence goes on from JAKUTR010000045.1 coordinate 3,595, forward strand.
GGGATCTGTTGGGTGAACAATCACCTTTCCTATGTGTCTAGTATCTTCTAGACCCTTAAGGACCCAGGTCTTCCCGCCATCTGAAGAATGAAATACGCCCGCGCCCCAAGGGGATGAGTTTCGATTATTAGCCTCTCCAGTTCCAATCCAGATCTCCAAGGGATCAGAAGGCGCCAGAGCGATATCACCGATACTCAAATTCGGTGCATCATCAAAGATCGGCTCCCAGGTTACTCCCCGATTTCTAGATTCAAAAACGCCTCCAGATGCAGCACCAATGAACCAATGGGATGGGTCGTCCAGCACAATTTCCACATCTGTAATCCTTCCACCTGCAATTGCAGGACCCACATAACGCCAATCGAAGCCAGAGAGCAGGTTCTCATCAGGCGTTGGTACACCTTGAGCATATAGCTTCCCTGGAAGGATTAATGAGAATAAAAACGCAACCAGAGTTAACCTTTTGAATAATCTCAATTGAGTTACCAGTTCGTGTAGTGGATTACTGGGCTGACTTTACGTCTTTCCCCACTCATCCTGCTTCGATTTTGGGGAATGTAAACCTCGCGTACGAACCTTCATTCCCTGCGGAATAGGGAAACGCTTGGTTTCGAAACGCGCTGAAGGACTCATACACTGTCCGGAATACAGGATCAGCCGCAGCTTGCTCCTCTAGGTAAGCGTTCGATTCCCTCCATGCTGCCTCCATGATCTCTGACGAAAACTCATGGAGCGTGACGCCATGATCTTGGATCAAGCGCTGGAGCGCAGCGGGATCAGCTTCATCATACGCAGCCAGTGTCCAGGAGAGGATGTCACCGCATGCGGTCTTTAAGATTTCCTGGTACGCAGTTGGTAGCTCATCCCAAGCCTCTCTGCTGATCATCAGGCTCGTCGTAGATCCAGGTTCCCACCAACCAGGGTAGTAGTAATGCTT
>JAKUTR010000046.1 GCA_022448725.1 SAR202 cluster bacterium
AGGCTCAGATCCATCCGAAAGTATCGAAGATCTGGCATAGGACCAGCTTGCGACCAATTCCCCTGGTGCCGTCGCCCCCCCCTCAGGAGATATGATACGTAAACTCAACGTTCTCAACAGATCAACGAAGTTAGCAATCGATGCACATGGAGTCATCATCTATCGCGCCACTTACGGCGACGGTGACACTAACGAGTGGCGCCAAGTTTTTCGCAACCTAGTAGCAAGTACAACCAACAGTAGCAAAACGATTCCAGGCACTATTTATGAACCTATACGCAAAACATTCGTCCTCCGGTGATCAGAGATGAAATCACCAGTTGAGTTAAACGGGATTACCTACAAACACAAAGGGCGACCGATCGTTGTCGTATGCATCGATGGTGGTGACCCCACTTACTTTGAGCACGGCATAGCGAACGGCATCTTGCCGAACGTGGAACGCTTCCAGCAGACCGGGTTTGGTGTCATAGCTGAGGGGTCAATGCCCAGTCTGACAAACCCAAACAACATGTCCATCGTGACCGGCAGCCCTCCAGCTGTACATGGAATTTCAGGAAACTACTTTCTTGACCCAGATACAGGGGATGCAGTCATGATGAACGACCCTGTTCATCTTCGGTCGGACACTATACTAGAGTGTTTCTCTAGAGCCGGGGAAAGAGTCGTAGCAATCACCGCAAAGGACAAACTGAGAAGACTGCTCGGAAGAGGTCTGGACTTCGCTCGTGGATCGATGGCATTTTCCGCAGAGAAATCGGACCAGTGCTCTGTAGAGAGCAATGGAATAGCAAATGTGGTTGATCTAGTTGGACTCCCTGTACCAGACGTCTATTCTGCAGATCTATCCCTCTTCGTGCTTGAGGCAGGCATCAAGATTCTGGAACGAGACCGACCGTCTCTAATGTATTTGTCACTCACTGATTACATTCAGCACAAATTTGGACCGAACACCCCTGAAATCAACCATCTATATTCCCAACTCGATTTGGCCTTTGGTCAACTTGTTGATCTAGGAGCCACGGTAGCAATCACCGCCGACCATGGGATGAGCCACAAGTCTAAACCTGATGGTTCTCCGAACGTCCTATATTTACAAGACGCACTTGACTCTCAATTAGGCCCGAGCTCTACCCGGGTGATTCTCCCAATAACCGATCCATACGTCGTTCACCATGGAGCGCTAGGTGGGTTTGCCCGAGTCTATTGCAATGACGACGTATCAACTAGTGACGTCATAGATGTAGCTAGCAACCTACCAGGAGTCGAAGCCGTGTATGACAAAGCAACCGTATGCGAGAAGTTCGATCTCCCACTCGACAGAGAAGGTGATGTAGTAGTGATCTCCGATGCAGCTACAGCAATTGGTGGAGCTGAGGCTGAGCACGACCTAAGCGAATTACAGGGATTCAGCTTAAGATCACACGGAGGCCTCGCCGAACGCTTCGTGCCAATGATCATATCGGAGCAGCTAAGCCCTGAGTACGTTGCACGCGCCCAATCTGGTGTTAAAAGTTACGAAATCTTCGACTACGCGATAAATGGGGTAGCTAATTGACTGACCAACTCACACAGGGTGACCGCCGGGAGATTTACAAAGGCCGAATCATAACGCTCGTTGAGCGTGATCGAAGTTCAGGCGAAATCTATAATGTGATCGAACACCCTGGGGCAGCAGCAGCAGTGCCAGTTACCCCCGAGGGAAAGATCGTGCTCATAAATCAGTACAGACCGACCATTGGTGAATGGATCTGGGAGGTACCGGCCGGAACCCTTGAGCCAGGTGAATCTCCTGAAGAGACAATGGCTCGAGAAGTGATCGAAGAGATCGGGTGGGAAGCACAGCGATTGGAATCGCTTGGCACTATTTTCACCGCACCCGGGTTCGCCAACCAGCAGATGCATTTGTTCGTTGCATATCTCAAGCGTGAGGTCGGTATAAAGCATGAACCTGACGAGATCATCGAGGTTCACGTGAAAAATTGGGCCGAGGTCCAGGAAATGCTAGCCAACCATAAGATTCGCGACGGAAAGTCTTTGGCCGCTCTTTACCGATACAAGGCCACCCGAGCATAGAGACTTGCCCTTTAAAGGATCCAATACGATACCGTGAAGGGACAGGGGAGGCCGTTAGACGATATCCAAAGGCCACTGATAGAAGTCAATCGGGAATACCCCAGGAGCGAAGTCTGGGTAACGCTCGGGCCCAAATACAAGTCGAGTAAGTTCTCTGTCATCCATTTTCAACATCTTTGAACCGCTGGTCACTTCCCAATTGTCAGGGGCACCATCTAATCCTACTTCTGTAATCCCCAGCGATTCCCATAAGCCCTGAGCATCGAGCATGATTGCCATACCAATGTATCCAAGTGTGTGTGGGATGCCGCGTCCATTAAGGTAAGCCGAAACAGGATCCAGGCCATCAGATGTCCTCACAAAGAATTCGAGAGTGGGACGTGCAGGCCCTACCCTTCCTGAGGTGGTCTGACCGAGATCGTCAAATTCCTTGAATGCATAACGAATCAAAGCTGCTACATCTCGTGGGTCACCCAGATAATCCCATCCAACCGGTGTTCCTTCATCCCGAAACGCAAGGTATGCGATTAACTCACCACCACGATGCGCCACGAAAGAGTGGTGTAGGCGATGGGAGCTTACGACATCATGCATACTCCGTGACCGCTTTGCCATAATCGGCCTGGCAAGACTTAAATCGTAAATCTGCCCATTAAAAGGCATCCTGTCTGACGTAACCTCGTAATCTCCAAGATCTGGGAGAAGATCGACGTTTCCACGGTCAAACGCGTAAGTTCTCTCTCTCCCTGCAGTCTCCCAGTAATACTTACGGTAATAGTCATATATCTCGGTGGTAAGAAGGCCAATGTGGTGTCCATCACGACGCATCTTCTCATGTGAATCTAGCAGAACTGCCTCGCCCAGACCTTGACGCCTAAAGTCAGGATTTGTCGCGAAGCAATTGATACCTCCCACGGAGATATCGCCACGAGGAGTCTGGACGATAGAAGGGAGGATAGCCACCTGCGATACAACGCGATCATCATGAGTGATTACCCGGATATTCTCAAGGTTCTCCTGATTGTAGATATGAGCCCAGTCGTAACCGATGGTGGGACGTGTGTAAGGACCTCCATCCGGCGATTCATGTACCCGCATCACGAGGTTGGCGTTGTCAAGAACACTAGCCAGATCGTACATATTACAGGGCTTAGGCCCTTCAAATTCATTCGATATCTCTGGGGATTTCATCATTCTCCTAATAGCACTGAAACATTCATAAGTGGACTATACACCGGATAATATCCAAACAAAATGGGACGAAACCTGTAAACAAATAGGAGAGGCTAACGGTAGTTAGCCTCTCCTATTTAAAAACTAGGCACCTATCTGAACAACAATTCTTCCAATTCAGGTCAGATGGTCACTAAACCCTTACTTCCCAAATAGAGAAAAACTCCCTGTCCCTGTACCACCAAATATACTCGCAATGGCGCTTACAGCAGATGCCGGGATAGCACTGGTACCAGCCGCTTTACTAGCAGCTCCGAACGAGACTGCAGCAATTTTCTCAGCCGCTTTGTCCCAACCAAGGCTCTTGAGTTCAGCTTGGTTGGCTGTCGCAGCTTTGTTCGCAGCTACTTTTGCAAGCTCCTCAAACGACCCTACACCTCCAAGCAGCATCTTCGATTCTTGGACGAGTTCTTTCTTAACATCAATATCAAAGTCCTTGAAGTCCTTGACCTTGTCACCCATCCCCTTCTTTGCCGAGGCTTCAAGGTTCTTAACCTGCTTAGCTTCAAACCCTGACATTGCATCCACAGTCATACTCGTTACTTGCTCACGTTTGAATCCAGTAACTGCTTCAGCATCAAGATTTTTGACCTGATCCTTCTTGAATCCAGCGGTAGCTTCCGCATCGATGTTCTTGATCTGATCCTTACCAAATCCGGCCATCGCTGTGGGGTCCAGGTTCTTGACCTGGTCCTTGTCGAATCCTGCCATCGCTGTAGGATCTAAGCCCTGCAGACGTTCCTTATCAAAACCACCCATCGCTGTGGGATCCAGGTTCTTAATCTGGTCCTTACCAAATCCAGCCATCGCCGTGGGATCTAGCGCCTTCAATCGGTCCATATCGAAACCACCCATCGCTGTGGGATCTAGGTTCTTGATCTGGTCCTTACCAAATCCAGCCATCGCAATAGGAACGGTCTGTAGAACCGGCTCCGTGTCGAATCCAACCCGGGCATGGGGATC
>JAKUTR010000047.1 GCA_022448725.1 SAR202 cluster bacterium
TTTTCTGATTAGCGGCATGCTTCTTTATGCGTTGTTGATATTGGTGCTCTTTTTTATGCAGAGATCTTTACTGTATTTTCCTTCAAATGAAAGACCTGACCTATCCCAGTATGCCGCAATTGGGCTGGAAGAAGTAACACTCAAGACTGAAGACGGGCTCGAGCTAACAGCCTGGTTTATTCGACCGGCCCCCACCCGTGCTGGCCGCACGTTTCTCTTGTGCCACGGGTATGCCGGGCATATCGGGCACAGGGTAGAAAAATTTCGCAGAATCATGGAGTCAGGTTACGGGTTCTTATTGCTTGAATACCGGGGATACGGTGGAAATCCGGGTAAACCCACAGAGACGGGTTTATACACCGCCGCGAGGGCAGCACTCGATTTCTTGGCCAGCAAGGAAATACCCTACCGGAAGGTAATCCTGTACGGCGAATCCTTGGGTTGTGGAATTGCTGTGAAAGCAGCGTCGGCGCACCAATTTCATGCGGTAATTCTAGAGACACCGTACACTTCAATTGCCGATGTTGCACAAAGGCAATACTGGTTTCTTCCTGTCAGGTGGTTGGTCCGGGACCGTTACGACACGCTTGCCATCATAAACAGGATTACCTCTCCCGTTGTGGTGATGCACGGGGAACAGGATGAGGTCATTCACGTGTCGTTTGGAAAAAGAGTCTTTGAAGCAGCACCAGAGCCTAAGACCGCCTGGTTTTTCGAAGGTGCAGGGCACAACAACCTTAACGAGTTTGGGTTTGATATTCAGTTGCTGAATTACTTGGAGGGGAACCGTTCGAGGTAGTATTGAAGTGTTCGGCATATGTTCAGTTCAGGGGTTGGTCGCTGTCGTCATGGGGTTCATTCTCCCAGTCGTAACGTTTTCGCAAAGGAACATCTATTCGGCGAAAAAAGACGGCAAGCACCAAGCCAATAAGAGCCGCAATCAAGTGTGTCTCCCAAGAAATATTCGAATGGCTTGGCAACAGGCCCCAGAGTAATGTGCCGTATAGGAAAAAAACGAGCATGGAGGCGCTTACAGCCCGGGTATCCCGTCGGATGACTCCTGATACGAGAATGTACATCGCAAGCCCATAGATCAATCCGCTGGCGCCGATGTGCAGGGTTGGTCGCCCGAACAGCCAAACTGCGAAGCCCGGCCCCAGATAGACTGCCGGAATTACCTTAAAAGACGATTGCGGGTACAGGTAGAGCATCCCAGTTGCCAGGACGAGAAGCGGCAGTGAGTTCGAAATCAGATGGGGGAAGTCTCCGTGCAGTAGTGGTGCGACCAGAACACCGGGCAAGCCTGAAAGTGAACCGGGACGCACGCCGAAACGGGTTAGATCCAGTCCTAATCCCCAGTCCAGCAGTGCAACAATCCAAATCAGGAGTACAAAACACAGTGATACCTTGAGTGCCAGGCGGAAATTTCCTTGGGCACGGTCCGACTCGTTATAGCCGGGTTGAGGGAGATGAAGCTTCATTACATGCTTGCTGGCATTCAGGTTCGTGGTCGACAAATTGATGGGTGACCAATGATCACCTAGGAAACAACATCCTCAAACATCCGGATGTTCACTGACACGATGAACATCTAAAGGTCTCGAATGATCTAGATTATCCATAGATTACTCATTTTCCCGTTTGGGGACATTGAGATAGAGCCCTATAGTATTTCTTCTCCATTACTAAGATCATCTTTTAGGCTTCCAGAATATCCCACCACTGCGTGGGGTGGATATCTGAATTCGTTGTTTTATTTAAAGGGGGTCGGGTGGTGTGTGACCAGAATGTGACTGACACCAGTCCGCTCCAGTCCATTTGAGTCCCTTTCAGTCACATTCGCGCGGGATCGGTGTGCGTAAGTGATTGATTAAATGTGACTGCTAGTTTGAAGGTTGGTTTCGCAATGCGAAGGTCGGGAGTTCGATCCTCCTCGGCTCCACCAATTCTTCCCTTCTACATCTTCCAATGGGTATGCGAGAGGAATACTGGGTCGTCTACCACCTACTGGTGCACGTTTAGGAATACCTAACCGCAGACGTTCCCATTCATACAGATAGAAGTGATACAGGATACCTATTGCATCCTCATCATCTTCTGCAAGAATGTATCTGAAGTTCCATCCAGAATTATGGTTATAACTACGTCCATTACTGTTTACATTTCCAAACTTAAGTATGTACTCATTCATCATAAAATGCGTACAAAATCGGATAAATCCCGTGGGGCTTTACCTTCATATTCAAGACTTGATTACTCCATGTTGAGACCACATCTATATTAATCGTTTAGATCTCTAAAACCCGCTCCCAACTATAGTGCATGACTAAATTTGGTAGGTCGGAAATTCTCCAAAGCGGACATATTCCTCGTGATAGTGAGAGAGTTTCTCTTCGTCTACTTCAACTCCGAGGCCAGGACCTTCGATTCGCCCCCACTTCGGTCCCTTGGCGATCGGTAACGGTTCCGTGAGAATATCGTCCGCCATGTTAAACGCTAGCTGTTGATTCCCTTCAGTCGCGTTTGGCGCGCTCAACATCATGTGTTGCCCCGCCGCTGCACTAATTCCAAATTCGCCGTGACAGTGTTTGCAAACCAACTGTCCCTCGATGTGCGCTGCGTGCATTAGCAAGTAAAATCGTCGCAGTGACCCCACCCAAGCGGGACTAAAGGTAAGATAATCAGCGCATCGACTGTGAATCACTTTCATTACTTGTTCTTCTGACCACAATCCCTCATTCATAGCGAGGGGAACGCTCACACGTCGCTTGAGGTCAACCATATTCTCAATTGGATCGACCGTAACTGGTGCTTCGGCAAAGTCAATATCATAATGGGCATGCCATGCCTGAAGATAGCGAACAGCATCTGGTAACGGCCAGACTTCGTTACTATCGATACGAATCTTCTTGTCGGGACCAATCGACTGGCGCAAAGTGTCTAACATGCGCTCCTCTACATTCTCATCAACACCTGTTTTAAGATAGAACACCGAGTAGCCGAGGTCGAGCCCTTCCTTTGCCTGTGCTGCTATCTCATCATCGGTTCCCCGTGACATGTAGTAAAAGTAATCGACCTCTTCACGCTGCGCTCCGCCAAACATACGGTATAGGGGCTGACCAACATGTTTTCCACAAATATCCCACAAAGCCATATCAATCGCAGACCAAGCAAAGTTTGCCGTCATGATCTGAAGCCGCCACAGAGCTGGCCCATACACATCTCTTGCGATGGCCTCTTTGTCCCATGGATCACGACCTAACACCAATGGCTTCATAGCGATAATTGCATCTTCAATCGTCGACGCACTCGCTGCACGTTGCGCCTCCCCCCAGCCGACCAGTCCATTGTCTGTTGTGATCTTGACAACGATATCAACAATGCCACTGCGATCGATAAGGGAACTCACTTCCGCATGCTTATAGGGAATTCTGACCGGGATGGTCTGTAGATCAACGATTTTCATAAGGTAACTATTTTACAATTTTTTTAATTGATATTAGATTTAATAAGCTAAATTGAAAAAGTAGTCGTAGGATATCCCGTCACTTTTTTCGATATTTTACCGATTAGGTCATTCTAAGCTTCTCAGCGTTCGTGTTTTCGATTGAAACCCTATGTTCAAATTCGGATACGAGGCGTATGATTTAGGCATAACTTAATTAGGAGCGACATGCAAAGCTTAGAATCCAAAAACTGCGAGGTATGTGGTGCACGCCTTAAAGGACGCGAACTGAACAGTTAACTGGCCTTAAATCAGACTTGCCTATCTAACCCAACTCTTTAAGAAGGTGTGACCAAAACGTGACTGACACCAGTCCGCTCCAGTCCATTTGAGTCCCTTTCAGTCACATTCGCGCGGGATCGGTGTGCGTAAGTGA
>JAKUTR010000048.1 GCA_022448725.1 SAR202 cluster bacterium
GGAACAGGAGAGGAAAATATTACTCAGGAACGGACTCGTCCTCACAACGATCTTGCGAAAAGCGAATTTGAAGTTGTATACAGAAAATACAGGGTAAATTGACAACAAATAATTCATGAATTACGATTCGTCGTCGAACGTAATGAGTGTAGGAAAACAAAGGTTTACAAACTAACGTTATGAGACCAATCTTTACCAGCATTGAAAAAATGGAATACGGCAATGTTTGCTGTATCTGTTCTTGTTGTAAGGATAAAGTGAGGTCCATGGACTTGTAGGCTATATTTAAATACAACCTCAACGTTCCAATGAGACCTCCATCCAGAGAGGTCTTTTTTTTTACCTCATGACAGTCAAAACCTCCAAAGGAGGGGAAAAATGAATTTTAGATTTTTATCCGGATTAATTCTACTGCTGGTTTTTGTTACAGCAGTGGCATGTGCAGATGCACAGGATGAATCGAGTTCTACAGCATCAAGTTCAGCAGACTCCCAGTCTTACTTTGAAGTCTGGGCTGTTGACCAGTCTGGGACTAGCGATGGCCCTAGTGCTGACTCTGGTGGGCTCATCTACATATGGGACGGTGCTGCCATCTCCGAAAATGCCAGCAAGGCGAATCCGGAGGTCATCGACCTAGCTGAAGCGGCTTCCAAGGCTGGCTGTAATGCTCCCAAGAAGCCCCACATGGTTCTAGCCAACCACACTACCCAGAACCCTCTCGACTTCCGCTACAGCAGTGCTAGCCACGTTGTTCTAGCCAATGTAGGTTCCGGTGACACGTTCTTCATAGACGTTGACAGTCGCAGTATTGTCGGGTGCGTGAACACAATAGGTGGTTTCAATGGAGCAGGAGGAACAGGCAACACGCACGCCTCTACGGCTTCTGCTGATGGCAGAATGGTTATAGTCGCCAATATTGGCGCCAAAGGTGAATCTGGATTCTTACACAAGATTCAGACTGATTACAGTAATAATAACTACGCCTTTGTGGAGACACTGTCATTGAACCAGTTCGCCAATGACTTGGGAACTTCGGTGGCCCGGCCTATCTGCCACGAGTTTACTGCTGACAGTAAGTTCGCCTATGTAACCATGGCTGGAGGTGGTTTGCTGGTTGTCGATGTAGGTTCAGCTGATGGAACCACACCTATGACTGTCGTGAACGTATATGGAAAAGATATCGTTCCAGGTATAGGTTGCGGTGTGGCCCGCCTCCCCAATGACAAGATAATGACCAATGGTGAGAGTGGGGCTAAAGGCGGAGATGATTTCCTTTATACCTTTGATGCCAGCAAGGCTGACGAGGGGGTATTCCCGAACCCAGTGCAGATCGAACTCCCGGGTGAAGACACTCATGGCGCTGTTACCTGCACTGATCAGGATGGCAAGCTCTTTGCTGTAACTAGTATGCGGGTCAGTAATGACGTCAACTTCATTGACCTGCAGACGAATAAGGTTGTAGCGACACAATCAATGGCAACGAGCTTCAGTCCCGACCCAAAGCCCGACGTGGCAGACATTGTGGGAAACAAGATGTTCATTGCTTTGCGGGGTCATAAACCTCTAACTGCCATCGGCTCCCTAGAGTCCGTGGATCGGACGCCGGGAGTGGCGGTCCTGACTATCAGTGATGATTGCAAGAGCTTTAGTTGGGAACAAAATGACCTTGCTTCAATGGCAGATCCTGACAGGACTATTTCTTTTGGGTTGACTGGTGGATCGAGGATCACTGCCGCCGACCCGCACGGGTTGGAAGTGGTAATAAAGTAGGGCTTCATTAAAGCGCGAATTAACATCTCATGGGTCGGATTGCGACCCATGAGATATCACAGATCAATTTCGAATAACTAGCGACGAATACCAACAACATCCGGTAATTCATTTACCATGGAACGTATGTGTTCGATGGTGGTACCGCAACAACCACCTATAATTTGCACGCCGCTCTCAACCCAATCACGACAATGTTCAGCAAAAATTGCTGGTTCTACTTGGTCAATTATTCCTTTTTCTACTTCAGAATAAGTTTCAGGGTATGCCATGACCGGTCCCTGCCAATGTTCAAATAGAGTCTGGAGTCCTGCATTTGTTGTTTCTATGGTGCTGTGCATGACACCCATCACTTGAGGTTGAAACGAAAGCATAGACTCTATCAAGGTCTCATATGACTTGTCTTCTGACTTAATGTGATCAGGTGAAAGACGTTGTGGCTCTTCAGAATGTTGGTTCCAAACAGAGGCACTACCATCATCTCTCAGTGTGCAACTATTTCCAATCCACACTGGCAAACCTGTTTCCACAGCAGCCGATATTGCCATACTAGAACGATCAATATCTGTCATCATCTCCATCAGGATCAAATCTACACCAGACTCAGCCAGTGTTTGAGCAACTTCTTGGTAATTGTTAGATTCTTCTTCTGGTGTCGGAAGAAATCGTGGGTCAGGACTGACGGTACCAGGGATCCAAGCACGCATGTTAGACATAGAACCTGCGACAGCAATAGGTCGTTCCGGTGATACATTGTCCACCGCTTCGCGTGCCAACTCTACTGCCCTTGCGTTGATGCTGACAGTTTCATCAGCAAGACCTGCACTCGCCAAAATATGTCGACTAGTCGAAAAAGTATTGGCCGTTACTATATCTGCGCCAGCACGAACATACTCTTCATGTACTTCACGAACTATTCCCGGGTGGGTTTTATTAGCAACCCCACACCAGGCAGAGGAATTCATCGCCGCCCCCAATCTTGCGATTTCACTGCCAGTTGCTCCATCGAGAACAATGATCTCTTTATTTTTTAGCTTGTTATCTAGAATCATATTCATATTTTTCCTTATCTGATTACGATGAGGTTATGTGAAATAATCCCATTGTTATTTTTAAGAAAATCATCGCATTCGGTTTTCGCCGTGCCACATATCGGGGCTGTTGCCCAGGTTGCTCTTGATACCTTCAGTCAACTCATCCAGCTCTTTTATTATCTCGTCAGGAAGAGCGAGATCGAAGGCGGGCAGGTTCAGGGCAACCTCGTCGGCGTTGCGAGCGCCGACTAACACCGAGCTTACACCTTCGTGCGCCCTCACCCATCCCAATGCCACATGGGCCATAGGCTGACCGATTCGACGGCATACTTCTCCAAAGCGGGCGATCACTTCAAATAACTCCTCCTCCATACCTAGCTGGCCATGCATGGCTTGTGGTCTCGTGGACGCGAAGTGCCTTGAGCGCGCTATCCCGTCAGGCACCTCGTCAGCATTGCCGTATCTGCCGGTCAGGAGTCCTTGCATAAGAGGACTATAGGTCATCAGGCCAATGTTGTTCTGCCTACACTTTGGAAAAATCTCGTATTCGATGGGGCGCCAAAGCAAGCTGTAGGGAAGCTGGTTAATCTCGATATGTCCGACCTCCAGCAAATCTGATAGGTCTTGGACCCCAAAGTTGCAGACACCCAGTGCCCGAACTTTGCCTTCATCAACCAGACCCTGCAAAGCTCCCATCGTATCGGTGATGGGAATTTCGTGGTTGGGCCAATGGATCAGGTACAGATCGATGTAGTCCGTGCCCAGCCGTGAAAGGCTGTTTTCGCAAGAGTTTCGCACGTCGTCGGGCGACAGGTGACTGTCGCCCACCTTGGTGACGATTACCGCCTGGTCGCGTCTGCCTTTTAACGCTTCGCCGAGAACTTCCTCCTATTTGCCAGCGCCATAA
>JAKUTR010000049.1 GCA_022448725.1 SAR202 cluster bacterium
ACCTTCGGCTTTCAAAATCGCCGCTTGCTTCTCGCCCTCGGCTACCGTAATCGCTGCTTCTTTGATTCCATCAGCTTGAAGAACCGCAGCACGACGCTCTCGTTCAGAATTCATCTGCTGGTTCATAGCATCTTGAACATCAGCCGGAGGATCGACTTCCCGGATCTCAACATTAGTAACCTTGATGCCCCAACGTTCAGTTTCCGTATCAAGCCGAGTCCGTATCAGTTCGTTGATACGGTCACGCTGCGAAAGTACCTCGTCCAAAGCCATATCACCGATGACGGCCCGCATTGTCGTTGTGGCAAGACCGCGCACTGCATAACGGTAGTCTTCTACCTCAAGAACAGATCGTTCGGCATTGTCAATATCAACCCGAAGGTACACAAGAACGTCAATCGATAACGGAACGTTGTCTTTTGTGATATTTGTTTGACGAGAAATATCTAGGACTTCAACACGAGTATCGACCTTTTCAGTCGAATGAATTACCGGGATTGCGATAACAATCCCAGGACCTTTCATCCCCTCAAATTTGCCCAAGCGAAATCGAGCGATCCTCTCATAATCTCGAACGAAACTAATAATCATTATTTAACCTTCCTAATTTACGCACCACATTCATATATATGTTATTACCGATTAGCGACGCAAGCCCTCAGATCTCAGTCGGTTTGACTTGGAGGTGATTCCCGTCTATTGCAACCACTTCAACCTTTGACCCTTTTGTGCACCACTCATCGCTATCACCGTAAATTCGACCACTCCAATATTCCCCGGCTATCAATATTTGACCAGATGGCGACAGATCGACAGTTACCTCGCCTTCCATACCTATCAGTTCAATTGCGCTTGTGGGGCTCTTGTAGAGATTAACCTGCTTTGTTTTGCGGGCTTCATAAACGATCCAAGCCATACAGATACCTAGGAATACTCCGATAGAAGCTAACAACCACTTGCTTACCGAGGGTGCGTCCCCAGGAATACTCGGGTCACCAAAAAAACCAACCATCAAAAGCCCTCCTAATACAAGGCTGGCCACGCCTGCGATTCCAAAATAACCGATCCCTGGTGCAGTCGACTCCAAATAAAGAAGGAAAAACGCAAGTGCCATCAAAACCACGCCTGCCCATGAAAATGGCAAGAGCCCAATACCAGCCCAGCCAAGAATTAAGAACAACACTCCGAGCGTCCCAGGAATCCACAGTCCAAAATTCCAAAGCTCAACAATTATCCCGGTACCACCCAGTGACACTAGTAAAAACGCTATATTTGGGTCGGAGACGAACTCTAGAAGTCGTTCAAGGAACGTCTTTCCCACAGTCGTCGTGTCAACCGACGAGAGATTAAGAATGACGGTTCGATCACCTAATTCAACCTCGTACCTGTCCAGTTGAACAAGCAAACTCGCATAGTCTGTTGCTATGAGATCAGCAACATTTAGATCAACCGCCTCTGAAGCCGAATATGCCTTCGCAGACAGCACGGTAGCTTCTAACGCAGAAATATCCCTGCCTCTAGCTTCTGCGATGCTCCGTATGAACGCAGCAGCATCCTCTGTCGCCTTCAAGCTCAAAGTGTCAGGTAAATCTTCTCCATCAACACTGACTACCGAAGCTGCTCCGATATTGGTAGCTGGTGCAAGGGCCAGTATATGGGCTGCCGCTCCAATAAAAGTACCGGCGCTTGCTGCCTGGGCTCCCTCAGGAACCACATAGACCACAATTGGTATATCTGACAGCAGAAATTCCTCGACGATATCTCTGGTCGCATCCAAGAGGCCTCCAGGAGTATCTAGCGTGAGCACAACGAGTTCCGCATTGTGTTCACGCGCCAAAGCCATTCCCCTTTCAACAAATCTGGCGCTGACACGACTAATAGCCCCATCAAGCTCGATCAGCACAACTTCAGGCTGGCTAGACATATCCTCAGCCGAAACAGGTTGACTGGCAGGCAGTATTAACATCCAAAGTCCCCAAAGGACAAAACTTATAGAAGTTACTATTCGAACCTGACGGGGAGATATGTTGTCGAAAGGGTTATGCACGATCGAACTCCATGGACAAATATTACAGAATCAATACCATCCAAAGTTGATCCTAGCGACGGATGTGCCAAAATACTTCAGCACTAAAAACTAATTGACACAACGCAAAATAAACACGACTAAAAATCAAAATGAAAATTACTGACATCCGTACCTTTCATGCTAATGACGGACAAAGAAACAACATATTTCTCGAGATACACACCGACGAGGAAATTACCGGTGTAGGTGAGGCCTACTCCATCGGACCCGACCGCAGTGTTCTCTCAATGGTCGAAGAAATGAAATCCTGGTTCATCGGGCAAGATCCAAGTCGAATCGAGTGGCTGCTTGAACGCGCCAAAAACACCATGCGATTCCCCCTCGGACAGGTTGCATGGTCGGCAATATCTGGAATAGACATCGCCCTGTGGGATATCGCTGGCAAAGCGGCAGGCGTACCCGTTTACAGTATATTGGGCGGCAAGACGAGAGATCGAGTTCGGGTGTATCACGGCATTTACGGTGACTCTCCATCCGCAGTCGGAGAACATGCACGAGAACTAATGAGTGAAGGATATTCCGCATTTAAGACCAGCCCGGTACCCTCAAATTGGAGAGAGATCCCTTGGAGGCAGGTACTTCGAGAAGCCGATGAGAGGATGTCGGCTATACGAGATGCCATAGGCAACGGTCCTGATCTAGCAGTCGATGTTCATGCGGCGATCAGAGAAACTGCGTTGTCCCTGCAGTTAGCACAAGTCATCACTCCGTATCGCCTTATGTTCATCGAAGAACCAGCCAGAGCTGAATTCATTGAGTCCACCGCGGCGCTTCGCCGAGAATTCAGAGTCGCTCTCGCAACAGGTGAAAACCTATATGGACTTCACAGGTACACCGAACTGCTGAACGCAGATGCCGTAGATATCATTCAACCTGACATGTTGTGTTGTGGAGGCCTTCTAGAAGCGAAAAAGATCGCCGCCGTGGCCGAGGCACACTATGTAACCGTCGCCCCCCATAACCCTCTCGGCCTTATTTCCACAGCTGCCGGAGTTCACCATGCCGCTTCAATCAACAATTTTACGATTCTAGAATGGCATGGAGATCACAAAAAAAAGAAATCTGAGTTTATAAACGAGTCTTGGGTCCCAGGGGATGGTTATTTTGAACTGCCCGAAAACCCCGGCATCGGTATGACATTGAACCATGATGCAATCGAAGCCAATCCCCCCGCACATTGGGACAGGGGCTTCGCTACATACAGTGATGGAACCCCTGGATTCCTCTAACTACAACTCGAACGACCTGATCACAATACAACGACGAAAAAGAATCAAATTGAAAATCACAAACATTGAATGCCTGATTTCCACCGACGCCTCAGCCAGCAACCTGATTTACGTGAAAACAAAAACCGATGCCGGTA
>JAKUTR010000005.1 GCA_022448725.1 SAR202 cluster bacterium
GGATTTGATCGATTCGGCTCGGATAGGATCGTCTAGAAAATCGATACTACCTTGCGGCATCTTGTTACAAAACGAGACAGCTTCTGGTACTGATAATCTGTGGTGGTAATCGAGACCGAGGATAATATCATCACCTAACGCAGTTCGAACCTGGGTCATTAACTTCGCTGTCGGCGCGATAGACTCAATCGGTTCGAAGACAGGATGATCACCCCAGGGAAAGCGCCAACCTACCCTGATCGCCTGCCAACCATTCTGCATGTACTCCTTAGCATTTTCGATCACTTCGTCATTCGAATTGCCACCAGCTGTACAAAAGGCAGGCACATAATCACGCTGTTTACCACCTAGGAGTTGATGTACTGGTACCCCCAAAGCCTTACCTTTTATATCGTGTAGGGCGATGTCAATTGCGGAAATAGCGCCGGTGAGAATACGTCCTCCTTCGAAATATTGGCTTCTGTACATACGCTGCCAGTGCGCACCTATGTCCATGGGGTCTTGCCCCACTAGTAACTCTCGATAGTGCGTTATAGCACCCGCTACAGCCAACTCACGATAAGTGACACCCGCCTCGCCCCAACCCTCAATACCTTCGTCGGTACTCACCTTGACTAGCATGAAGGACCTTCGGCCATCAAAAATAGGGTACGGCATAACTTCAGTGATTTTCATATTGTCCTCTCAAACCTCGCAGCAACACCACACTATATGCACGCACATAACTAGTAAGATGAAGCCTCAGAATTAAGTTACATATTACGGAATAATATCTTCGCCGATTATAGCCTTACGTTATTATTACACCTCATCAGCCAAGGAGTGATCTATGAAAATCCTATTCGCGAATGTTGGAGGCCTCATGTTCGGGTATAAGGATTTCGTCAAAGAATTAGAAAACGAGTTTCCAGAGATTGAGTTCATAGTTCCCAAATCGGGAGATGAAGCTCCCCGGCTAGCTGTAGACGCTGACGTGTGCTTTGGTATACCGACCATCGAGACGTTCGAAGCCGCGCAAAAACTTAAGTGGGTACACCAACCTGCATCTGGCGTACACGTCCCCAACGGCCACGGACTACCGGATAGCGACGTGATACTCACCAACTCACCCGGTCCTCACGTTACACCGATGGCTGACTACACGATTGCTGTGATGCTCGCCTGGACACACCGCATGGAAGAACGATTCACCGACCAGCGCAACAAGGTCTGGGACCCTGACCGTTATGAGGATGGCCTTGAGGAGTTGACAGGGAAGAACATAGCTATCCTCGGCTTTGGAGGAGTTGGACAAGCTATTGCAAAAAGGGTGATCTCGTTCGACATGAATGTATATGCCCTTGCCCGTAATGAGAAGACAACTACAATGCCAGTCAAGGCTGTTTGGGGACAAGACCGTGTTGATGAACTTATGACAGTATCAGAATGGCTTGTGATCACAGCACCGCTCACACCTGAAACGAAGGGGATGATCGACAAGCGACGCATTGCAATGATGCCAAAGGGATCGCGAATCATCGTATTGTCCCGAGCGCACATAATTGACGAATCAGCGCTTCTAGAAGCTCTTAGCACTGGCCAAATCGACAAAGTTGCGTTCGATAATTTTGAGAACGGGGAACTGGGGAAAGACAGCCCGTTGTGGATGATGCCAAACGTTTTCCTCACACCACATACTTCATCAAATTCAGTCAATCTGGAACCAGGAAGACGCCAGATATTCCGCGAAAACCTTCGCCGATTCCTAAACAATCAGCCATTAGTTGGGATATGCGATAAAAAGCTTGGCTACTAAGTATTAGACATCAAACGACATTAGCTCATCTGAGAAAAGTATCTCTCCATCGTACTCACGTCGGATGTCACCGATACCTTCGACCATTGATTCATCTAAGGCCAAACGCGGGCCTATATGAACAAGCACCAATTTCTTAACTCCAGCTTTTTGTGCCATTTTCGCTGCCCCCAAAGTTCCACATTGACCTGCTGCTTCCCCGTTCTCGTCCATTACATTTTGATGGTCCCAGCACATACACAACATAACATCAGCTTGGTTCGCCAAGTCAGTGACGGAGTCGCACGGTTGGGTATCTCCTGTAAATACGATGCTGCCCTCATCACTATCAATACGGTATGCAAGAGAATCGAGATATGGTTCAACATGTTGTCCGGGGGCTGCAGAAACCTCCCATGTATCACCGCAGAAAACGCGACCCGGACCGATATCTTTGGCAAATACATCTGGAGGCTTACGCGGCAGCGTTCCTCCACGATTGACATGCACCTGCTGACTGAGGGGATGATTGACCCTTGCCTGCCAATCATGCGCAAAAAGGCCTCCATCATCCAACACTCCGTGAGTTATACGTTCAGTATGAGTCGGGCCATACACCTCTAACCGATTCTCGTTGCCTATGCTTTGGTCCCAACGGCATAAGAGGAAGCAAGGGTAGTCAACATCATGGTCGAAATGGTGGTGCGTGAAGAAGAGGTAATCAATATTAGTCGGCCATAAGCCTGCTTTCACTAACTTATGGGTGGCTGCAGGACCACAGTCAACCATTAATTGGGTACCGGCGACCTCAACCGCATACGCCGAACCAAACCTAGTAGGAGTCGGGGTAGGCGTACCAGCTCCAAGAACGTGAACCCGAGCCATTTTGATTCCCTCCGATCAATAAACCATGTTTAAAGCATTATCAAATGTGAATACGGCACATTTTTGAAGAATCACCTGTGCGAAAAAACCCGGAAGCCCTGATTATCTGGAACCACAATAACATTGTCTGTAGGGGCTTCAGTTATATTTCGGATTAGCTCTTTAAAAGCTTTATCTCCAAGTTCTGGCATGTCCGCTTTTCCTTCAGCCAATAATAGTTGCACGACCTTGTACCCAAGAGCTTTCTCTAAAACAGGAACCAAAGATGCGGCATCCGGGGTAACAAGCAGCGATACTAGCTTGGGACGGGCAATAGATTCGTTCTTACGAGGCAGTAGTGACCTGTCTGTGCGATAGACTAGCCAATAGTAAGGAAGAAAAATTAATACCGGCACGAGGATGACGAGGGGACCCGTCAAAGTCCCAAAGAAATCTGTGAAGTCATTATCAAAAACTGCACGGAGAACCAGAAAGACAAGAGCGCTGACACCACTGAGAAGGCCGATCATCCCCACGCCCAATACCCCAAATATAAAAACCCTTCTCGGGAGAACGTTAATCGCCGCAGAATCACCTCCAAACGCTTCCTGCTGCGCCTGCCACCAGAAGTATCCCCACAGGGATGCTCCCAATCCAACAAGTGTTACTATCTGCGCCACAACATTGCTCGAACTACGATCTCCGGCAAGGCTCTCACCGGCGTTGATACCAGAGAGCACGGAGAGCAGAAGGGCTACTGTAGTAGATATCCCCGATACCAGAATTACCAGACCTATAGCAGCGAGTCCATACCTGTAACCTTTATATGAAGATTGCTGATGCTCCGTTCCGTGGGATGCTCGATCTCTCACAATGACCGCATAGTGAACGGTGACAACACCCATACTAACGATTAGTGAAGCCACGGCCCCCGGTAGGAAATCAAAGTGGAATGCAGCACTTGCGTGCTCTGGCACACCAATTAGCCATTCTAAAGTCTCGTAAACGGTCAAGCCTATAACGATGATAGCCGTTACAGTGCCACCAAATAGTGAGTATGCCCAAACGTATATGCGCCGGAGCATGGAATTGGGGTCTCTGTCACCGAGGTAGTACAGGTGAGTTACCCACGCCACACTGGACACGATAGCAAAGCACAAGGCCCCACGACCTCGTTCTGAGAACACGCCTTCGCTGATTAGGGCTTCCGTCTTAACCAGAGCATCGTAGCCGATACTAAGAAGCAGATAGGCGAGCTGAGCAAAGTTGAACGCGAAGATAGACAGCGTGCTTGCGGCTGTGACGTACACGTAGATCCGCCTAATAGCAGTTGTCTCAGGGGAGGTTGTACCAGCACGCTCTATTACAAATAAATGGTAGCCCCACACAGCAACGAAAACAAACAACCTACCCCAAGAAGCGCCATCAAAGTCTTCAACCCCCACTACCCATCTTAAGGCTCCTATAGCAGAAGCAAGACCAATTATTAAGGAAACCGCGCTAACCCCATAGAAATAGAAATAGCGTAGGACCGCTTGATCCTCAACGGGGTATTCGCGAACGTAGCGTTTAATCAACCACCAATGGGCACCCCAAAGGGGGAGACCAACAACTGCGAATGCTACGCCGAGAGCGAGTCCATCCCGACTACTAGATATAACGTCGTTACTTGAAATCGAGTTCAAGGTTTGGCCGATGAAAAGAGCAAATCCGTTAGCAGCAAGCATGACCGCAACAAAAGCAACGCTGTAAAAGTAGAACCTTCTAACGTTGCCAATACCAGGGTCAACGCTAGTCGTGGATCTCCGGGTGATTGACACCAACCCGTATATCATGGCCGCAATCACCCCAACGAAAATCGCAGCAAATATGATCGGTGCAATGAAATCGTCCATCATTTACCTTTGTTAGGAGGCGGGCACTGGCGGATTCACTTTTGCATCAGGTTTATTGCCGCAATGGAAGAATGGCCAGGGTTCTTTACTGATCCTCCAAGATCCTGCCACATTCTTCAAGCTAAATCCCTCGTCGTAAGAAGACTCAGAAACACCAAATGGTCCAGAGTTCGTAACCCTGCTTAATCGAACCGTTACGATCGTTGTTCCATTCACAACCTGCGTGCTTAGTAATATCACACGGTGTTCGGAGATCTGTGATTTAGAGAAACTAGCATCTGTTACGAAATCTTCTAGAGGACATGCCTCAGCCAACTGAGAAGATAGCAGGGAATGTGCGCTCGCCGGCTGATCTTGCTCCAAAGCTCTGAGATAGGCCTGCACAGTGCCCTCAGGTGAATTCAATGCAAACTCAGTCTCAGTCTGTAGAAGGACAAGCACAATGCTTGTGATCACAAGAGCCACCACGATCACCGATCCCCCTATGAGCCAACTTCTACTCATGAGGCCT
Organism: SAR202 cluster bacterium; assembly: GCA_022448725.1. Lineage (GTDB taxonomy): Bacteria > Chloroflexota > Dehalococcoidia > Lucifugimonadales > VXLM01 > VXLM01. The sequence continues at coordinate 5,045 of JAKUTR010000005.1, forward strand.
CCGTTAGGGAAAACCTTGCACACACCTAGCTGAGTCTGAAGGCGCTATTCCCGTCACCCACCATCTGTCAGACGGATCAAGAAAGCATCACTGTCACGGTCATTTCCCTTGTCAACGTCGGAGCTTATCTCTCCTTCGGTCCCTCCTACGATATAGACGTTACCAAGATGATCTACTGCTATGCTTTTCCCTCCATCTATTCGACGCGTACCGAACTGCCGGACCCATCTTTTGTTACCTAAGGAATCGTAGCTAAGTACAAACGCATCCGCTAAGCCGTTACCCTTACCACCGCGTACTTGGCTCTCAGTTGTCCCCACTATGAACAAGTTACCAGCACTATCTACCCCGATAGATGCGGCAGCATCATCATCATCCCCACCGAACTGCCTAGCCCATACCTGTTCGCCATTTCCATCCAACATCTGGACAAATCCGTCGTTGATTCCTTCACTCTTCTGCCCCCCAAACTTTCCGGACGAACTGCCAACAACAAAGGTGTTTCCGCGCTTATCTAGGGCAATGCCTAGACCCTTGTCATTCGGTTGCGAACCCGAGGCGGAAGTACTGCCAAACTGCTTAGTCCACACCTCGTTACCTTGAGGGTCGTACTTACGGAGAAAGAGATCTCGTCCACCTGTATTGGTAAATCCGGTAAACTCTCCGTAAGTGTAGCCTGTAACGAATATGTTTCCAGAATCATCCGTCACGCTTCCGTGGATTTCATCATGCCGTTCATGTCCAAACTGCTGTGTCCAAAGCTCATTACCTTTGTTATCAAACTTACGAACGAAAGCATCGTTCCAATTCTTAACAGCACCTATCGAAGGACCTCCGGAGTTTGAGAATCCCGGTAAACTGCCCTCAGTGTAACCGGCAACATACACATTCTCTGATGAGTCAACAGACACGGTCTCAGCGATAGTACCTAGCTCTGTACCGAACTGACGAGTCCACAACTCCGTACCGTCTGGTCCATACGCCGTGAGAAAAGCATCCGCGCCGAAATATTCACTATCAAACCCATCAAACTCACCAATCGTGTCACCGACGGCGTAGACGTTACCTGAGGTACTTACCGCGATGCCCCTTACATTGTCATTGTTGTCAGTACCAAGCTGTCTCGTCCATATCTCATTCAGTGCAGAATCGTACTTTTGAATGAATCCGTCTATACGTCCCACATTAACGTGCCCCGGGAGAACATCCCCAACATAGCCTCCAATGTAAATGTTCCCAGCGGCATCTACATCTATAGCATTCCCGAAATCGTCAAATTGTGAAACAACCTGGATTATGTGTAGGCCCTTGGTGTTGGAAGAGACAGTAGCGTTGTTGCTTGAATCTCCAACACCACTATCGCCTCCGCAGGCAATAACTGAGGCCAGTCCAAATAGAAGGAGGCCCACGATAATCGATCGCATTCGCTTACCTCTACACAAACAGGTTCGCTGACCTAGACTCATAGTATCGGTGGCTCGAGAAACAGGTCAAGTGCTGCACCATTTTAGTACTGACTGAACTCATGGTGTTTTTGCAATAGATAGGACTCATATAAATGAAGGTTCCTCGACTCAATCCTCTAGTCGATAAACCCGCGAGTTTCACATAGTTGTCAATGGCATGATTAGACTGCTTTGGATCTCGGGTAAGATGTCTCATAGGATCGGGCTAACCAACCGAGCATATTCATTTAGATTTCCTGAGCCTGAAGCGACGGTGAACCGACATAATGAACAGATTCATAATTGACATGGATCCAGGCACCGATGATGCCCTCGCGCTTATCATCGCCCTCAACTCAATCAATCTCGACCTGATCGGTGTAACAACCGTAGGCGGTAACGCACGGTTGTTACATACGACTCGTAACGCCGTGAGCCTGCTTACTTTCCTTGGCGCACAGGACGTACCCGTTGCCATGGGTGCATCAAGTCCAATTTATGGAAGCTTTACCTACGCATACCATTTCCATGGTACCAACGGGCTCGGGTTACAACTCCCAAACCCCTCGACAAAGACGGTACAAACGAAAGCAGTTGACTTCATGGTCGAAGCTGCCAAAGGGGTGGCGTCCCCCATTAAAATTGTTGCCCTTGGTCCACTAACAAACATTGCCATGGCGATTGAAGCCGATCCCTATCTAATAGACTCCATTGAGGAGATCATCGTGATGGGAGGAGCAGTGGAATGCCAAGGCAACATCACTGAGTATGCCGAGTTCAACATCTATAACGATCCATGGGCAGCGAATATTGTCTTTAACTCTGGTGTGCCGGTGACACTGGTTGGATTGGATGTAACGATGAAAGTAGCTTTGAGTGAATGGGACCTGCTTTTCACCGGCGACGGGAAAGGTCAACGTCTAGCAAGACAGGTTCTTGGTAATTGGTCCACCATGCATCCAGGCAGCGTTTACCACATGCATGACCCACTTGCCGTCCTCGCCGCCATAGATCACAGTCCTTTCTCTTACCATGCTGGAAAAGTATCGGTCGTTACCACTGGTGAAGAGCGCGGACGCACCATATTTTTGCAGGAAACGGGGCCTGTACGAGTCGCCGTGGACGTTGATGTGCAACTCGCCCTCAACACAATCTCCTCTCTACTCAATTCTGACCCCGGATCGTAGACCTGGGAAGGTCACTGACCTTTGTTACAATACCTTTAGCATATCGCTGCGCGTTTGGGAGGGCGTTTGCCAGTTCCGTTAATCGAGCGAGCAAATCGTTTTCTATCTCGTCGGGCGATAGTCGCTCCCGAGGGTACCCTGACTTACCGCGAGCTGGTGGAACAGTCACAACGTGTCGCTACAAATCTGCTTCATGACACCAATGACCTAAACGATGCTCGCATAATCTTCCTCGTGCCTGCAGGACGAGACTATATCGTTTCACAATGGGGAATTTGGCAAGCCGGAGCAACTGCTGTTCCTCTCTCTCTAACTGAAACAACTCGCGAGATTACTTACAAAGTTGAAGACACTAGCCCCGCTGCCCTGATTGCTCACCCTGATTACATGGAAACGCTCCTCCCGCTAGCAGAAGAGAAAGGGATTCCCCTTCATCGCACTACCGACCTCCTCAAGGGTGATCTTGGACCTCTACCCGAAATTGATCCTAGCCGCAACGCTATGATCCTTTATACCAGTGGCACCACCAGCGATCCCAAGGGAGTCGTCACTACTCATTCCAACATAGAATCTCAGATTACAACCCTGGTGCAGGCTTGGGAGTGGGCTCCGGATGATCACATTCTTGATCATCTACCCCTTCACCATGTCCACGGGATAATAAATGCGATGGCCTGTGCACTTTGGGTTGGCGCAACTTGTGAACTCCTTCCTAGGTTCGACGCACAGAATGTCTGGAACCGTATTGCTGATCTCGACCTAACGCTGTACATGGCCGTTCCCACAGTGTACAAAGCCCTCATAGCTGCTTGGGACGAGGCTTCCCAAGCAGATCAAGAGCGATGGACTGCGGGATGCAAGGCGATGCGCCTGATGGTGTCCGGCTCTGACGCGTTACCAGTCGACACCTTTGAGCGATGGGAAAAGGTATCCGGACATCGCCTGCTCGAGAGGTATGGTATGACAGAAATTGGGATGGCACTCTCAAACCCCCTTGACGGGGATAGAATACCTGGTCAAGTCGGCACACCTTTACCTGGAGTAGATGTCGAACTTATCCGTTTGGACCTGAAAAAGTTTGAAGAGACAGGTCGCCGTCAATATGGTGGCAAAGTCACAAACCGCGATCCTGGTGAATTAATTGTTAAGGGGCCCAGCGTTTTCAAAGAGTACTGGATGAAACCTGATATGACAGCCGATGTGTTTGACACGAAAGGTTGGTTCTACACAGGCGACATTGCCTCAGTGACTGACGAAGGTACTTACCGTATCTGGGGCAGGGCATCTCAGGATCTGATCATCTCAGGTGGAGAAAATGTTTCTGCCCTTGAAGTTCAGCGAGAACTTCTTAAGCATCCTGATATTGATGCGTGCGCAGTCGTCGGCGTGGAGGATAGGTTTTGGGGAAGAGCCGTCTCTGCAGCTATCGTTACCGTCAAAAACTCCAAGCTAGACAGAAATTCCCTGCGTGAGTGGGCGAAGGAACGTTTAGCACCATACAAAGTTCCACAAAATGTGCTCATCCTGGATGACCTTCCAAGAAACGCTATGGGGAAGGTGCTGAAGCCGCAAATACGAACTCTTTTTGATGGTATAGAGTCATGAGACTAGGGGCTTATCAGATCACAAAGTCCTATCTCGGTAAGTTTTTTATGCCGCGTTCAACTCTCCGGGTTTAGCATCCGCAGTACCATCAGATCAAACAGACGATGATGCCCAACGATAATAGGAAAAATTCCAATGAGTGAGCCTTCAGAAGTACGGGATGTAGAACTACGGATGGAGTTACTAAAATTGTGGTACGGCAAAAATATCCTAAGCGATAAACAGTGGGAAAATGTTCGTAAGGGCATCGTCGAAGAACTCACTGAGGTATCCGAGTTACTGCGCGCGGTACCACTCAAATGGGAAGACGAACCATTGCCAATGTTTATGCCTTACTCTTCTGATAACAATGACCGTTAACGAAGTAGTTTTTGCTCCGGTGCGGAAGTTAGCAGAGATGCTAAGGACAGGGTATGTATCCCCCGTGGAGTTGACTGAGTTGTTCCTCAACCGACTTGAGAGCATTGGTCCAAATTACAATGCCGTCGTGACACTCACGGCGGACCGTGCACTTGAAGAAGCCCGTAAAGCACAGGATGAAATAACCGCTGGCCGGTATCTAGGACCTCTTCACGGTGTCCCCTATGGCATAAAAGACTTGTTTGCTACCGACGGTATCCCTACTTCATGGGGATCTGCGATGTTTAAAAACCAGGTTTTTGACTTCGACTCTACTGTGGCCGCAAATCTTAAACGGGCCGGAGCTATACTCTGTGCCAAGCTCGCGATGGTGGAACTTGCCGGGGGGATCAAGTACTCTCAAGCCAATAACACCTTTACTGGACCTGGAATCAACCCATGGGGGGGCGAGACGTGGGCTGGAGGATCATCAAGCGGGTCCGGCTCTGCAGTTGCAGCAGGATTAGTGCCTTTCGCTATAGGGTCTGAGACTTGGGGATCGATAATCCTGCCATCAGCAAACTGTGGCCTGAGTGGTCTACGCCCTACTTATGGCCGTGTGAGCCGCCACGGAGCGATGGCTTTATCTTGGACACTCGACAAGCCAGGGCCAATGTGCCAGACAGCGGACGACTGTGGCCTAATATTGGAAGCTATCTCCGGTCCTGACGGCACTGACATTGCAATGACTAACCGACCATATAAGTACGAGCAATTGGGCCGTGAGACCTTCAATATTGCAGTACTCAAAGACGCTACAGACGACATAGATACTGAAATTCGGGATGCTTTCATCGTGGCGACTGAACAACTTGGTCAAATGGCAACAATCGAAGAAGTGGAATTGCCGAACTACCCTTATCCTGCGGTCACCAGCGCTATATTTATGTCCGAGTCTGCAAGTGTTCTCTCAAATTTTGCCGAGAGTCAGAAGTCAGGAGAATTGACTGCTCCAGAAATGCGCCATGGGTTGTATGCGCGCAGCGCATCCCTCTCCACCGATTACTTGAGAGCTATGCGGATTCGCAAGATGATCGCCATCGAGATGGACCAACTACTGTCTAAATACGATGCATTGGTGGCCCCTTCCAGACCAGCGTTTGCGTACCCGCTCGATGGTGATTGGCATTCCATTCGTAGCAGGGACGTAGTAGGCGCAATGGGCAATGCTGCTGGACTACCAGCTATCTCTGTACCATCAGGATTCTCCAAAGACGGGTTGCCGGCAGGCATAGTGTTTATTGGCCGTGCATATGAAGAAAACCGGATCCTAGCCGTAGCTAACTCATATCAGTCAATGACTGGATGGCATAATCAACATCCAAATGTTCCGGAAAGTGACATCAACAGCGAGGCACCACATGACTAAAACCCTAAACGTTGCCTTTATTGGATGCGGTGGCATCAGCAAATACCATGTCAAAAACGTTGTCTCTTCACCTCACCTGAGACTCGTCGCAACCATGGATATGGTTGAAGCCCCTGCGCGGGAACGCGCACAAGAGGGTGGCGCAGACTATTGGACTACCGACCTGGACAGAATCCTAGCGGATCCGAACATTGATGCCGTCATGGTGTTCGCGACCCATAATACACATGCCGACCTGACCGTCCGAGCCTGCGAAGCTGGCAAACATGTTTTCGTCGAGAAACCACCTGCGATGACCATTCAAGAAGCTAAACGAGTTCAGCAGGTTGCATACGAGACCAATAAACACGTTATGAGTGGCTGGTGGTTCAAACACTCACCGATAACCAAACGCCTTCGTGAGGTTATCGCCAAACCGCAGTTCGTACTGTTCACGTGCCGTATCCCACGGACTAACGCTAAAACCGGTCACCCACACAGTGAAGATCCTTACGCTGCGAACGGAATACTGGATCTTGCAGGATACAATCTCCACTGGATTTGGCATGTCGTACGGTCTCAACCAGTAGAAGTAATAGCTATGGGGTACGGTGGTCAAGCTACCAATACCAGTACAATCCTTATACGATTTGAGAATGGTGCGACTGGTAATTCCGTCACAAGTCTAGCCGGAGGCGGGGGCATAATTCCTAAGCATTATGCCGAGGGCGGTGCAGGCGATGTTAGTGCCGCGACGCTCCGCTTTGGTAACCTCGTCTTCGAAGGTACAGATGAACCAGGTATCGTGGGAAACGCGTACCACAATGGATTTGACGAAGAGATGTCCATGTTCGCCGATCTATGTCTGAATAACGGTACCAATCCTATGGATATTTGGGAGGCCTGTATTCCCACTGTGATCTTCGAGAAAGCCGTAGAGTCGATGGACACAGGTCGTGCTGTGCCCATTGACGTACATAAGGAGTTCTACTTACCGAACGGTGAACTCCCTCCTAGCATCGCCCAGTTCGGTGACAACTAACACATGGGCAACTTCACCGTCGAACCTGACGAGGTCGACCTCCCACGCGGGGCGACCGCTGGCGCGCGACGCAAATGGGTGCGGTGGCAAGGCAAGGCAGTCACGGCACTCAGCCAAAACTCCCATCGTGCGTATCTTTTCCCAGTCCTTACCCCAGAAGGAGTCGCACTAACAGCCGAAGCGCCGATCGATCACCCTCATCATAGTTCTCTCACTATTGGCACAGACCATTTCGATGTGGCCTATATTTATGGTGAGAGCCGTGAGGAGCGAGGCACCTACAACTTCTACGTCAATGACACTTTCCAGGGTCGTGCAGCAGGCCGCACCCTAGAAACATCTTTGCATTGGGAGGAGTTAGCAAGTGACCACCTAAGCATTGACCAGCAGGTCGAATGGCAAGGCCCCGCCGAGTGGGGCGCACCCAACCGCAGAACACTTGCCATCGAGACACGAACAATTGACATACACGCTAGCGAGAGATCGAACGAGATTACCGTAACCTCACGGCTAGAACCAACCAACTGGAAGATTTCTATTGGCCCGCCTCGCCATGCTTACTTCACGGTTCGAATCGCTGATGGCTTACGCGTGGTCGACGGTGGCAAATTAATTGATTCCGAGGGTGCCATAGGAGGTAACTCAGTCAGTAAGGGCAATGCGGTCTGGGTCAACGCATCTGGTATTGGTCCCCACAATAAACGAGCTGGCTTGACGGTGATTCCTAGGGCCAAAGATGGGATCCCACATTGGTACGCTCATGACTGGGGCAGTATCGCACTCAACCCCTTCCTCAACAAGAAACAAGTTGTCGGTGTAGGGGACAGCCTTGAGCTTAGCGTCACCTACATTGCATACGATGGTGATGCGCCTAGTCCCCCCGTAATCAAGAGTTAACGAACCAAACTCTCATACATGCGGTTAACCACCTGATCTAGTATCTCAGACCTTAGTTCAGAACTTGATCCTGTTGACGCAACTACCACACGTCCATATACTACCCCTACTCTCGTCCGGACCGGAGTCTGTGATGCGTCTTTCCTGCCTGCAAGAGAATCTTAACCTTGGCCTCTCCATCGTGGGTAGAGCGGTGGCTACGAGGACAACCTATCCCGTCATGCAAAATGTACTTATAAAGTGTGACGACGGGCGCCTGAAACTAACTGCCACTAACCAAGAGATCGCCATTAGTACCTGGATAGGGGCACAAATCGAAGAGGATGGGGCGCTCACGGTCCCTGCACGTTTACTTACCGAGTTTGTAAGTTCCCTCCCTGCAGAACGCATTGACCTCACAGACATCGATCAGCCCGTCGGGCTCTCAATGAGCTGTGCCCGGTTCGATGCACAGATAAACGGAACTGCTGCCGATGAGTTCCCGCCCATCCCAAGTGTCGACTCGGGAATTGTGGCCAGGGTTGACTCAAAAACAATGAGCGAGGCTATCGAACACGTGGTGATTGCAGCAGCCACAGAGGACTCTCGCCCAGTACTTACCGGTATTAAGGTTGAACTCAGTGGTGACCAGTTCACTTTCGCAGCGGCCGACGGCTTTAGACTTGCAGTCTATAAGGGCAAGCTTGAGGAATCCATCTCCGAAGACGTTGATTTCATCGTCCCAGCACGCGCTCTTCAAGACGTTAGCAGGTTGATAGGCGGCACGGATGACCCCGTAGAATTCACTGTTACACAATCAAAAAGCCAGGCTCTTTTTAAGCTCAACAATATTGAGATTGTAGCTAATTTACTGCAAGGTACCTTCCCCAACTACTCACAGCTCATACCCGCCGACTTTGGTAGCCGCGCTATAGTCGACTTAGAAGAATTCACCCGTGCCACGCGCGCAGCCTCTATCTTCGCTCGGGACGGAAGTGGGATCGTTCGCTTGGTCATCGATTCTGCCGACAACGGCTCTGGCAAAATATCGATTCAGTCAAAATCTGAGGAAATCGGAGAAAACCAGAGTGAACTCGATGCTGACGTGGAGGGCGAAGGTGACTCAAAGATTGCGTTCAGTAGTAAATACCTTACAGACGTCCTGAGTATCCTTGAAACTAAACAAGTGGTGCTCGAAGTGACTGGTCCATCTAGCCCCGGCGTTCTTAAGCCATTGGGCAGGGACAACTATGTGCACGTTGTGATGCCCATATTCGTTCAGTGGTAGACGCTAGGACTTAGACAGACTGGACCCTATCAAGTCATCAGCCAATCATCTGAGAACTGCTTCTAGGGGCGACTAGTTGTCATCAACACCATTGGCTTTGAGGTAATCGATGGCTGCTTGAACGTTAGTTATTCCCTCGGCATCCTCGTCCGAGATTTCAAGGGGACTATCGTCAGTACCGAATTCCTCTTCGAACGCCATTATCAACTCTACAAGGTCAAGTGAGTCAGCATTCAAGTCCTCGGTAAAAGAAGCTCCCGGTGTGACCTCTTCTTCGTCAACGCTTAGCTTCTCAGCGACGACACTTTGTACTCTCTCCATAACGGACGCCATTCAGTACCTCCCAGTAGAACCCAGTTTGTAAGTCTAGAGTGTTTCTTTAACTTCTTCCATCACAGAACCGAGCACACCGTTCACGAACTTCGGTGTCCCATCGGCTCCAAAAATTTTTGCGATTTCAACTGCCTCGTTAATCGCTACTTTCGGCGGGGTATGGCCTCCAAACCGAATCTCATAGATTGCAATTCTCAGTATGTTCCGATCCACCGTCGCCATCTGGTGAACTGGCCACGAGGGAGCAAAGGTCTCTATTATCTTATCGATTTCCTCACGGTGTGCAAGTACCCCCGCGACAAGATTTCTAGAAAACGTCCTCGCTGTCTTAGGAAGAGCAATATCGTCAGGGTAAGTAGATAGCACCGTCTCAAGATTGTGTTCACTACTATCCAATTCATACAAGACTTGGAGGGTTACCACACGTGATCTACGTTTGTTATTGGCAAGAGGCTCAGGCGTTCTCGTGGCAGATGTTGGAGTCAATGTGTAAATCGTACCGATATCTTAGTTAGTTCCGATTGAACGTAAGAAGTGAGTCCCAGTCCCCAATGTTCTCAACCCTTACTTCACTATCCATCCGCTTGACCATCCCGCTCAAAACTCGTCCTGGACCTATCTCAATAAAGTGATCAACACCTGATTTGAGCATATAGGTAACAGACTGGCTCCAGTTAACACAGTTGCAGATCCCGGCTATAAGTTCATTCTTTACTGCCGATCCTTTGGTAAGGGGCCTTGCCGTACAATTCGCGATGATTGGAACAGAGGGATCCTTGAATGTCAAAGCCTCGACTGCGTCGATGAGGCCTGCTTGGGCCGGCTCCATAAGCGGAGAGTGAAAAGCTCCTGCAACACGCAATGGCATAGCCTTCCTGGCTCCACGAGCAGTCGCCATATCCAGAGCATTCGCTAAGGACCGTCTGTCACCAGAAATGACGATCTGGTCAGGCGTATTAACGGTTGAGATGACAGTGCCTGCTTCACGGCAAATTTGCTCAAGCGTCATCTGGTCCAAGCCAATGACTGCCGCCATTGCGCCCACCTGACTCTGGCAAGCCTCTTGCATTAGACGACCTCTCTCTTGAACGAGCCACGCCGTCTCAGCAATGTCAAGAACGCCTGCAACGGCCAAGGCAGTATATTCACCCAAACTGTGCCCCGCGACGAATTGTGGACTTGGAACAGTGTCAGGACCTAGGTGATCTTGCATCGCTTTCACTGATGCAAGACTCACAGCTAGGATCGCTGGCTGTGCGTTTTCTGTCTCCTTAAGTTCGTCTGCAGGACCTTCAAACAACATCTTAGAGAGGGGCCTCTCAAGTGCCTTATCGACCTCGTGGAAAACTGAACGGGCGGCTTTAGAGTTATCGTAGAGCTCTTCGCCCATACCGACAGTCTGAGTACCCTGTCCTGGAAACAGGTACGCGGTGCCATTCCCACGTGCAACTGGTTTGAAGTGAAGTGTCACTCTACGGCCTCTTTATTCGATCTCGGAGGACTCCGACGAGATCACCTCGCGACCATTGTAATACCCGCAGGTCGGGCAGACGTGGTGTGGGCGCATCTTGCCTTCACAATCAGGGCAATCAACCACAGTGGGAATACTCAAGCCTTGATTGGCTCGTCGCTTCCCGCGTCGTCCTCTTGAGTGTTTTTTCTTTGGTACTGGGCCGCCAGCCATGACGGGCTCCTTTCTTCCGCTAACTTATTTTACGACTCGGATACGGACACAACCTCGCGAAGCACGTCCCAACGAGGATCGCGAAGTTCCGTGTTACATTCGCACTTCATCTCGTTTAAATTGATCCCACACAACTCACACAGACCTTTGCAGTCCTCTCTACAGATGGGCTGCATGGGTGTAGCAATAGAGGCATATTGATGAAGAATGTCACTAAGGTCGAGCTCCCTATTTTCGTCGATCAGTGGTGGCTCGTCAGCTTCGTCGAAATCGATTAAGCCAGCGGCAACATCTTCGCTTAAGAGAGCTTCCTCCTCGATCGTGATACGAATCGGCTGAAGGTATTCAACCAAACATCGGGCGCATGTGCACCTGACATCTGATCCAGCCTTCACGCTAATCCATACTCCACGCAGGGTCCGCATCAGCTTCACATCGGCAACAATTTTTATCTCATCCACACCCTCGGATGAAACTACCGTATCGTCAAGGCTGTGATGTCGGGTCGACCCGCTTGGTTCTCTCATAAGTTGGGATACGTTAAGGTGCATGTCACTCAACCCCTACTTGAAAAGGGGGATCTTAGCTACTTGAGCAAGGTAAAATTTTAGCTCTGGCAGTGCGATCGTGTCAATATTCACAGGGTGCTCAAATGTTGGTCTTCGAAGCCACCACTATGACACGGTCCCAAGTATCCAAAAGCTGCCCCTCAATCAAGGACACACTAACAGATGTAATGTAAGTAGCAGATGTAATTATCTAGCTACGGATCTTCCGAAAGGAGTTTTTTACGGAGATCTTACCGTCCTTAAAATGGAAAATATCACAACCATCTACTTCAACTTGACTGCCATCAGCTCCAGTCGCGCGGAAAGTCCATTCTGAGACACCACGATCACCGGCCACGAAATGACTATCGTCACCCCAAGACCCATCTGGGAACATCTCGAGCACCTTAGCGTAACCCGCTTGAACGTTCTCGTAACCTACAAAACTAGCTCCGTCCTGGTCTGGACCAGCCGATAGTTTGAAGGTGCAGTCTCGATGCATAAAGGACATGAGCTTGTCGAGATCGTGCGCCGTCCATGCAGCCGCGAAGTCCTGTAGAAATTCAATCGTTACTTCATCTATTGAGGTCGCCATCGTGTTCTCCTAGGGGGTATTGCAGTTAGCACAACGAGTGTATATTCGTGGCTCAAGGGGCGTCAACAAACTGACGTTGACTGACATCACCGTGCTGAGTAAGGTACCTCGATGACTCACAAGATCCGGATTGAAACATCTCTCGAGTGCACCACCCGCGACGGTACCATCTTACGATCCGATGTATACCGCCCTGATGCACCCGGTAAATTCCCCGTAATACTCGAACGTACTCCGTATGATAAAACCCGTGAGAGTTTTCAACAGAAGGGACCGAAACTCGCAGAGCAAGGTTTCCTATACATAGTGCAAGACGTTCGGGGCCGGTATTCCTCTGATGGTGATTTCATGCCGGGGTTCTACAGTAGTAACCACAGAGACGATGTGGACGGTTATGACGCTGTGGAGTGGGCGGCAGCATTACCATGGTCGACGGGTAAGGTGGGCACTACAGGCGGCTCATACGATGGTTGGACCCAGCTAGAGTTGGCCCACATGCAACCTCCATCGTTGAGGGCAATCAACCCACAAGTGATCGCCGCCAACCTACTCGATCGTGAGAAAAGCGCAGTCCTGCGTTTAGGCCGCGTTCTATGGTGGAGCGTGAATACTCTTTCACCCGACGCTCGCGTCCGTGCCAACCACCCCACAGGCCCACGGACACCGGATGCAGCAGAGGAGGAGTGGACAAATCTTCATCGCAGCAAATGGATGTGGTATTTGCCACTCCAGGATATACCTGATGAAGCGATGTTCGGTATAGGCCCACACTGGCGTGAGTGGTTAAGTGACCACGCTACAGATCACTTCGATTTCGAACGGAAACACGAGCGGATAACCGTACCAGCATTGTCGCAGACAGGCTGGTATGACCAACAGATTGGTACGATCAAGAATTTTACGGGTCTTAGCCAAAACGCACCTACAGAACTAGTCCGAGACAACCAATACCTCATAATCGGTCCATGGAGTCATGACGCTATGGATTGGCCAAGCCTGGTAGGAGAGATTGATTTCGGCACCGATGCGCATCTCGACTACTTCGAGATAACCTCACAATGGTACCGTCGGTGGCTTTACGACGACGTTACTGCAATCGAAGACTGGCCAAAGATTCGACTTTTTGTCATGGGTGCCAACGTTTGGAGGCATGAGAACGAGTGGCCTCTTACCCGAACCAAGTACACGAATTACTACTTCCATCAGGTGGGTGGGCTGTCACAGGAAATACCGGGAGAAGAACCGCCTGACAAATATGTCTACAACCCGCGTGACCCTGTCATGACACTCTACTCACCTGGAGGGCAACAAGAACCATATGACCAACGGGCTCTCGATGGTCGTCACGACGTTCTCACATATTCAACCCTTCCACTACAAACAGGCGTTGAGGTAACAGGGCCCATAACGGTGAATTTGCACGCCGCATCATCGGCGCGGGACACCGACTTTGTGGTGAAGTTACAAAACGTCTGGCCAAACGGATTCGTTCAAGAGATAAGTCATGGGATCATCCGGGCGCGCTACCGGGAGTCATTCGACAAACCGACACTCATAGAACCAGGATTTATTTATGAGTATCAGATAGAAATGAATCCTACGAGCAACTTGTTTATGCCAGGGCACAGAATACGCGTCGATGTGACCAGCAGCGATTTTCCCAACTTCGATCGTAATCACAATACAGGTGGTGACGACTACTCAGAGGAAGGCCTGCTTTATGCCAATCAAACTGTTTTCCACGACAACCTTCATCCATCTCATATCGTGCTCCCAGTTATCCCTTGAATTCGCTTGCTATGTTCATCATTTCGCCCGGTAATTAAGTGTCTCACCAACTCCTAGACTCAACCTTTTTGGTGGCTCCGGCTGCTGAAACCAGTTAGACTATTACGACCCTCCCCCACAGGATTTTTCCTTGGCCTCAGACGCAACCCACACAACATCCGCACGCCACGTCATGTGGGTAGCTCGCCTGGTCGTACTAGTTGCCTTCCTTGACCTGTTCATGCAGTTCCCAACTGTTTCACCATTTGCAGAGGGATTAGGAGCATCTGCCGCGTTTGCGGGGATTATCGTTGGTGCCTATTCGTTCACCAACATGTTTGGCAACCTCGGGGCAGGCTTTGTGATCGACCGGTTCGGAAGGCGGGTCCCAGTACTTATCGGACTGGGAATAACCAGCATCGCAGTTGCAACATACGCGATGGCACAATCTCCGGATCAGTTATTGATATCTCGCGCACTACATGGATTGGCGGCTGCCATGCTCGCGCCGGGCGCCTTTGCGATCGTTGGGGATAGCACTCGTTCAGGGAGCCGGGCTCACTCAATGGGCCTCACTGGAGCAACTATCGCCATTGCTGCTCTTATTGGACCACCGATTGCGGGAATCCTGAAGGACTCGGTAGGTGCAGAGTCCGTCTTTCTTCTTGCCTCTGGTTCACTGGCTGTCACATACGTCGTTTTTTGGGCGGCTACCCGCAACCTCCAAGAGGGGAAACCCGTTGACACAGTCGTCTCGCAAGATCGAAGCATTTTGACAATAAATCCCATGCTGGGTGCGTATGCGACTGCACTAGCATTCACTATTGGTCTAGGAGCTTTAGTCGCATACATGCCGATAATGCTGGAGGCCCAGGGAGTCTCCTCGGCACGCGTCGGTAGCACGTTTGGCATCTTTGCCATAATCGCCCTGATTGCTATGGGGAGCCCGATCAGCCGACTTAGTGATAGGAAAGGACGCCTGGGCCCATTGATGGGCGGGCTGGCGTTGATTGCCGTGTCACTCGCAGTGGTAGGGCTTCTGGCAGACTATACGGGTGTAGCTCTGGGGATGGCCACTTTTGGCCTGGGGTACGGGCTCGTTTTCCCTACTACGGCAGCTATCGTTAGTGAGTCATCTGGGGCTGATAGAAGGGGATTGGCGTTCGGAGTGTTCTACGCCGTCTACTCCCTGGGGGTCGTCATCGGATCAGTAGGTAGCGGAGTTATTGCCGAAACGCTCCAAGATCCGATCGGCCTACCTTTCCTGATTTCGGTTGGCGCAGTGGTAGTTCTAGGTATCTTCGCTTGGTTCTGGATCAGGAATTCATAAGTCGTAAACTACCAGAACTTACCCTCACTGCTTGAACTTACCCTCACTGCTTAAGGTTTCGTCCAACTACTCGTACCGAACCCACAGGCGGATCTGCTGCAAAACCAGATCCTTTTGCCTCGATGAATCTGATGATACCAATCCAACTTCGATTTCGTTTATGCCGCTAGTCAGCGGAGGCGCAGTAACATCGACGTCCAAAGAAACCCCTGGCATGTGTTCCGTGAGGGTACCAGAAGGATAGACGTTCCAAGAATCTTGGTAAAACTCCCGGGTCCAACCATCGGTGGAGCGGCTCACTGTACCCAAATCCGTTCCATTGAGCTTGATCCGAACATCATCGTCGCTAGAGAGGTTGTCAAACAGAAGGCTTAACGTACAGGTACCCATTGCACCCTCGGCTGTGGCCTTTTCAAAATCTTCAGTAATGTCCATCTTGACAACCAATCCCTCACCATTGGACGTTTCTCTTAGAGTGACGGGTAGCTGAGTACGAGGAATAGCATTGAGGAACGTGAGCTGCAGATAACCAGTAGGAGAGAATCGATCGCGAGGGTCCGTCTCATAACGCTTCATCAATCGTTTGAGCCCCTCCCGGTCAGTCAGGCGCCCAAGTACGTCACGCTTCCAGTCTCGGGGCATACTATAAAAATTGAACAAATAGAGACCATCTATCCCAGCAGACCAGTACCGTGACGCGATAGCTCTCAAGGTGAGTTCGTCAACGGCTGGGCGGTAGCCTTCGAGACACCCGTAGACAAGGGTATCCGTTCCCCGAGCAGCTTCTACGAATTGCTCCATTGGCATCTCGAATGGGATGAACCCACCCCCTGCGACGACGATGTCTACAAGCCCTTCGTCAATCCACTTGAGGATGTCGAGGCCCAATCCTTCGCATCTCTCAATCGTGGCAGGTACACGAACCATCAGATCGAGGCCTTTACCTCGCTGAAGCCCAATCTCATCCATTCGCCTGCGAACGCGCCGTACCAAGTCCGTCATCAGGTAGCGGTTCGAATATGCCTCCTGGATGTTGAAATACGTGGGGTGGCGGAAGAAGTCTAGTTCGAGTCCATCAACGTCCCAGCGCTCTATCGTCTCTATGAGGATGCTGCAAATATAGTCTCTTACCTCTGGGACCGCATAGTCGAGACCCCGTCCAACTCCCCATTCGGTGCTATTCTCCGGCAGGTCCTTGCCTCTGCCTATGGTCCATTCAGGGTGCTCGATCCGCACTTTTCCGTATGAAGGATCATCGTAAGGTATGGGGTAATGCTCATTCATTCGGAGCGATGGCATGAAGTCAATGCCAAGACGGTGGCATTGCTCAGTCAACACGGTCAATGGCCCACCATGGTTACGCATTAGATAGGCAAGATTTGCACCGCGGTTTGCACTGTTCCGATTCTCAGCGTTCACATAAGCTTCCGCACCAGTCAAACCAATCTTAGTCTCGTAGTCATACACATCATGGCCACCAATTGAGTAAAGGAGCGCATCGACGGGTGAGCCCTCGTGCGGTGCAACCATGTCGGACCAGATCTTCTCCGGCGTCAGCGGAGGATCAATGAATGCCAGGATCCATGCGTCGTCATTATCGATAACTCTTCTAACCTTCCCACTTCGCGGCATTTTGTACTCCTGATTCTAGGTACGCACCGTGTGCTGCACTACAGGCTTAGCAAGCAAAGATTGTAGTAATTTTGGCAACGGCCCTGAGGAACATGTCACAATCCCGTCCACAAGGCGGATACTATCACGTCAAACTTGCACCAACCTCGTTCCAAACGTATCTTTGGACCCTACACGACCATAATGCAGTACTCGAATCCAAGTTGGGAGATCAAGCGCAGTGAAAAAACAACGGATCCTCTATTTCAATGACGCACGGCATTACTACCTATTCGTGCACGAGCCACCAATGTCTTTGGAAGAGGCATGGCGGCCAATCGATGAGATAGCCGGTACTAGCGTCAACACCTTCGTCTACGGGGTCGAGAGAGGCGATGGACTCTTCTACCCATCCCGAGCTGGCCGCATGTTCGAAGGAAGCATGTTGGAAACTGGAGGGCACGAATTCACATACGAATGGCGCACGGTAAAGAACATGCAGGGACTCATCGACCGCGGCCTCGATCCCCTTACGGTTCTGATCGATAGGGCTCACGCCAAGGGAATGGAGTTTATCGCTAGCCTCCGCATGCACTCATATCTAGGGCTTAAAGACGAGCACCGCGTACCAACTGCCGAACCCTGGGCTAGTAACCCTAGCATTGCGGGTTCGGGTCTGCTCTTTAATGGAGCAGATCACTCTCATAAGGAAGTTCGGGAACACAATCTCGCCGTAGCTGGAGAGCTAGCCCGCGATTACGCAACCGACGGCGTAGAACTTGATTTCATATTTACTGCCCACTCCTTCCCTCGTGAGGAAGCTCGAGACAAGCTCGACGTTATGACCAACCTTGTAGAGGAGATATCCGAGACGGTCCGCGGTAGGCCTGGGAGCCCCGGAATACTTGGTGCTCGAGTACTCCCAACCGAAGAGATGTGTCTGAACGCGGGCCATGACGTGAGAGACTGGCTCGACAAGGGTTTACTCGATTACGTGCTGCCCATGACGTATGACCCTTTCCGTCTCGACTGCGATCCTCCAATCGAGTGGCTAGTCGAGGCAGCACAGGATACAGACACATCCGTTTATGGTTTCCTGCACCCATACTACCAATCAGAAGGCGTGCGACGGTTCATTGAAGTACAGCACGCGACCCCTGCCATGGTGCGGGCGGCGGCGGCAAACAATTACAAAAAAGGCGTCGACGGGCTGTGTGCGTGGTTCCTCAAATGGCCGCTTGGTGACGACCAGCGTGGTCTCCTAACGCAGATAGGTGACCCGGACCTGTTGGAAGAAAGTGACAAACACTACTTCCTAAGGTGGCGAAGCGACACGATGGCAACGGTTGGCTGGGATGGCCAGGTCCCACAACCCATCGAGGTAGGTGAGAAATCGAGCTTCACATTTGAAATAGCTGACGATCCTATCGGAAATGCCCGACGCATTCGGCAGCTACTGCTGCGTATCAAGCTAGACAACTCCGCTCGTGACGACCAGATCACCTATACCTTGAACGGGGATTCTCTAAATGAAGAACAAGTCGTTTCCTCTTACGGAGGTCAAATCGCACCTTACCAGGCCCGCTGGCTGGAGTTCCGACTAAGGAAAGTCACGCCTCGGCAAGGCCTCAACGAACTAACCATTAGCCTCGACGGCCGTCCTGATGGATTGGATGGAAGCATTACCGTCGAGGACGTTGAACTACTCGTGGAATATACTCCGTATCCAACCGAGGTTTGACATCTGGGTCTATTGAAGCAATCCTTCCAAAGCTAATGCCTATGAAACGCACCATCTACTTCGACGATGCACGCCACTACTTTCTGTGGAACTTCGAGCCCCCCATAGACCTGCGCGACTTCCACAGTGTGATAGACCAGGTTGCTGGTACCGCTGTCGACACCTTCATCTATGGCGTAGCCCGCATGGATGGTCTCTTTTACGACACTAGTGCAAGCCTTCGGTTTGGAGCGGATCGTGAATCGTTCCGAGGACACTACGAGTGGCGAGCATACAACTCCCTTCAGAGCCTAATCGACCGTGGGCTGAGCCCACTCCAGTTACTCATCGACCGTGCCCATCAGAAGGGGATGGAATTTATCCCCAGTCTTCGTCTTGGTGAGTACGGCACAATGCCTGAGTCGATGAATCCCAGGCACGGAGGCCGTGGCTGGGTTCACGACGAGGTTCGAGCGCACTTGATGGGCATAGTCAAAGAACTCGTAGCGGATTTCCCAACCGATGGAATAGAACTCGACTTTGCAGCTCCGCCTGCTGGATGCGCACCCTTGCTTCAGCCAGAAGACGTTAGTGAGTACACACCCGTCCTCACAGAGTGGCTCCGCGAGGCAAGCTCCTTAGCTCGTGACAACAATGGAACGGTGGGCGCGCGTGTTTACCCGACCTCCGAACTCAATGACGCGGCTGGATTCGATATAGAGACATGGCTAAATGAAGGATTGGTGGACTATGTGGCACCACTCGTCTACGCACACAACATCCTCGATTGCGACACTCCAATCGAGTGGCTCATAGAGTCTGCACACCAGGCAGGTGTGGCCGTCTATCCAATTCTCATGGCTTACTACAACAATGAAGACCGGCATTACCACACACGCGAGATGGCAACCCCGGAGATGATGCGTGCCGCCTTCGCCAACCATTGGGCAAAAGGGTGCGATGGTATGTACACATGGTTCATGCGCTGGCCTCTTGGCGAACGTGAACGGAGTACGCTGTCAGAAATGGGTGATAGAGACTTGATTGCACACAAAACCAAGCACTATTTCGTCAATAGGGACACGCCCAACGGACAAAGAGTGGGATTCGACAGACCACTGCCCTTGGAACTACCTCTCTCTAGCCCAGAAAGTGTCTCTGAAGTTCCCTTCTACGTTGCCGACGACTGTGCAAGCGACCAGGTTTCGAATGTTGTTTTGCAAATTCGGTTGCACAGCATGGTCTCAGCCGACAAACTGGTAATCAAAATGAACGGGCAGTCCCTGGCCGAAGAGACCTGCCTACGATCACGTCCACACCCAATGTTCCCTTATGACACTCTTCTCGAGTTCCATCTACGGGACGTCCTGCCACGCGTAGGGGCAAATACACTTCAACTATCACTCGAAGCGCGCCCACCAAAACTAGGTAGCACCGCCGTGCTCGAAGATGTCGATATCATCGTGAATTACCAAGCTTAGTCTTCGGAAAGCTAGGGTTCTCAGGAACGTATGTGATGTGCTCCCTTGGAGTCATCCGTACCCCAGGAAATCAGGCCAGCCTTGCCATTCCCCACTCCTACCGTAGGTTCGATCAGCAGCATAAGGGATGACTGGAGGTCTCTTCCCAGAAGCCGCCCATTCCCGCCACTCGGTCACACCTCAGGATCGTTCGGAGAATCTCTGGCGTTAGTTCCTCATCGCCTTGACCGTAGCCTCGATTACAGAGAGCGTATAGTCGATATCTTCCGAAGAGACATCGTTATGGGTTACAAGTCGCCACAGGTTGTTACCACGATCACCTACCATTACGCCCTGCTCAGCAAGCTTCTGCGGTACCCCGGAAGGTAACTCATCGGTCGTATTAACAAACACGAGGTTTGTGTAGACGTCATCAGCGTCAACGTCGAAACCAGGTATCTTCGATAGCCCAAGAGCAAGCGTTCTAGCGTTCGAGTGGTCTTCGGCCAAACGGTCGATCATCGACTCTAGAGCGACTATCCCAGGAGCTGCAATGATGCCAGCCTGTCTCATCGCTCCTCCTAGAATCTTCCTCACCCTGCGAGCTTTATCGATAGTTTCGCTATCACCCGCAAGTATCGATCCTGTCGGACAGCCTAGCCCCTTGGACAAACAAAAGGTGACCGAGTCTACATCCTTTACTAGCTCAGATACAGGTGTCTCCAGCGCAACAGATGCGTTGAATAACCGGGCACCGTCCACATGTATCGGGATATCGTAGGAATGCGCGACATCGGCAACTGATTTGATTTCGTTGGGCGTCAATGGGCGTCCATCACAGGCGTTGTGGGTATTTTCCAAAGCAATAAGCGTGGTCGGAGAGTAGTGTTGGTCAGGGGGGTGGATGTTAGCTTCTACTTGCTCTGGGTCAAGGGTTCCATCCGGCTGATTTGGAATTGGATGGTATGAAACACCACCGAGTGCAGATGCTCCTCCAGCTTCCGCGCGATAGATGTGGGACTTATCACCTATGATAATGTCGTCCCCTCGCTGGCACATTGCTAGGATCGCCACGAGATTACCCATCGTTCCACTACTGAGCAGAACTGCGGCTTCCTTACCGAGAATATCTGCTGACATAGCTTCGAGCCGATTCACCGTCGGATCATCACCAACCATGTCGTCACCGTACTCCGATGTAGCCATCGCCTCACGCATGGCCGGCGTCGGTAGTGTTTTTGTATCACTTCTAAGTTCTACGATTCGCATCAACGGAACTCCTTTTGACCTATTAAACATGATTCTAGCAATCGGGCTTGTCAAAGACCATAGCGTCTCCTACCATGCTCCCACCATGATGCGGCATACGGCAATCGGGATCTACAGTACCGGCAAGATCATGCTCGACGGCGTGGTGTCCGCTCCTGAAGACTCCGCAAAAGTTCCCTCCGTAGTTCTGTGCCACCCTCACCCGATGCTAGGTGGCGACATGAATAATATGATAGTGAGCACTATCGCATTCGAGGCAAGCCAGAGAGGAATGGGTAGCCTTCGTTTCGATTTCCGCGGAGTCGGTCAAAGTGAGGGTGAATTCACAGACGCAGAGGGAGTATCCGAAGATGTGAAGCACGCCCTAAGCTTTACTCGTAACTTCACCGGCGTGGACGATAAAAGAGTCGGTATAGTTGGATATTCGTTTGGAGCTGCCGCCATGTTGCACAACCTCAAGTACACCAAAGGGGCGAAAAGCCTAGTTTTTATTGCTCCACCGGTTGGAGCCGTTCAGAGATCGAGTATACGAGACGACAAACGCGCAAAACTATTCATCGTAGGTAGTGAGGACCGGGTGGTCCCCTCACTGGATCTGCAACGCGAACTCGATAACTTTAAACATCCTGCTCAGTTCACTGAAATCGCCGGCGCCGATCACCGACTGACCGATCACGAGTCCACGGTTGCGGAGCGAGTCGCCGAATTCCTCACGGAGACTTTATAGATCATGCCAACACCCAAGATTACAAAGATCGAGATACACCAGTTCGAATACGAACTTACCGACCTAGCCCATGGCAATGAAGGCGCTATATATAAGCCCGGTAGCACGATTACTAACACTGCTTGCGCCATAAGGGTACTGACAGACGTAGGGGTCGTTGGCGAGTACGCCTCTGCCAACGTGTTCGAGTTTACAGGGATTGCTACATTTGCCAAGTCATTGATAGGTGTCGATGCTCTCGCACGAGAATACGTCTATTCGAGAATTAAGCAGGCCGCTCGACAGCAGGCAGAGGTTGGCATCGCACCGGTAGATATTGCTCTCTGGGACCTTGCAGGCCGCTACCACGATGCACCTATACATCGTCTCCTGGGTGGATTCCGAAAGACTTTGCCAACATATGTGGCGAGTGTGCATGCATCAGAGCACGAAGATCTTGCGACCCCTGAAGAGATGGGAGACTTCGCTGTGCAGTGTAAAGAACTCGGGTATCCCGCCTTCAAGATTCACGGTTGGGAGAACGGGCGGGTCGACCGGGAAATCGAGGCTATCCTCACCGTCCGAGAGCGCGTGGGTGATGAGATGGACCTGATGTCAGACCCATATAATGCTCTTCAAACGTTCGCAGACGCTTTCAAAGTGGGCCGTGCATGCGATGAAGCAACGTACCTGTGGTACGAGGACCCTATGGCAGATGGTGGAATATCTCAGCACGGTCATCAACGGCTACGGGACCTTCTCAGCACACCGCTCCTCATCTCTGAGCACGTTCGTGGTCTAGAGCCACGCGTCGACTTTATGGTCAGTGGAGCAACGGACTTGGTACGCGGCGACGTACAGTACAACGGAATCACAGGGACGATGAAGCTGGCCCACGCAGCTGAGGGGCTGGGCCTCGACATCGAACTCCATAGCCCGGGACCAGCTCAGCGGCAATGTATGGCCGCCATCCGCAACACCAACTACTACGAACTATCAGGCTCTCGGGCCAAGGGACCAAACTCCAATCAACTGCCCATATACACTGACGGCTACAGTGACCAGATCGATGACGCTACTGACGGCCACTTCCCAGTTCCACAAGGACCGGGGCTCGGAGTAACCTACGATTGGGAGATGATCCAGAAAAGAAGGACTGATCTGGTCGTTTACGAATAACTAATCGGTCATCCCTCGATCAACTGCAAACTGGCGCGTAAAGGAAGCCAACTGTTCGGAAGTTTCATCTGCTGCAGGTATCGATGTCTCGAACGTATACGGCCCCTGATAATCAATCTCCTTGAGAGTACCAAGCAGATCATCCCAATCGAGAAAACCACGTGTAGGGCCCCTGTGATCGGTTCCATCTTCGGATCCCTCGACATCATGCAGGTGCGTACCGGAAAGACGAGGGCCAGCAGACCGAATCTCGTCAACTATCTCGTTACCCAATACTCCCACGTGGCCTGTGTCGATTATCAAACCCAGATGCTCGGACGGATATGGATCGACTAATGGCCGCAATTCTGCCATCGTGCGGTAAGGATAATCGCAGTGGTAGGGTAAATTCTCGAGATTGATCCGGACTCCCGCTTGCTGCGCAACAGGGACTAGTGCATCCAACGAGATAGATACTCCCTCCCTTACCAGTTCGGGGGTTTCCGGAGCATAGGCATTCTCCACAAATATAGGGTTCGGGATTGGGTGGATGACCATGTCAGTCCCACCAAGGTCTGATAGAAACAATATGTAATCATGCAGGATCGCGATCTCCTGCTTACGCCAGTCCTGATCGGTCGTTCCCAGGGTCGTACGACCAGATGGCGCGTGCATAGTTCGCACTTTGAGCCCTCTAGATGCAACTCCTGAGAGAAAAACGGACAATTCGTTACCAGTGAGTCTACTCCCGAGGTGTGGCTGTCTCCCCGACACTTCGACCTGTGGGAACCCAACATCTGCCACAATATCCAAAGCCTGATCGATTCCGCGATCGGAGAACCCTGCGGTGCTATAGCTTGTGTTATCCATTTCTCCTCCTTAGGGCATTCTACACGTCGTTCACAAGTGTTTATACTGCCAGAAATGAGCAAGCAGACGCAGGCATACTTATACGCTGGCAGCGCGGTGTTGATGTGGTCCACCGTCGCAACGGCTTTTAAAGTATCGCTTCGATACCTCGATGTCGCACAACTAGTCTTCTACGCGACCCTTGTGTCAGTGCTAGTAATGTTCATGATCGTCTTGATACAAGGCAAGCTGCATCTACTCCGAACCTATACGCGAACGCAATATCTTCGATCGGCTGCACTCGGGTTGCTCAATCCCTTTATCTACTACCTCGCATTGTTCAAGGCTTACGACCTCCTACCAGCTCAAGAGGTCCAGCCATTGAACTATACGTGGCCAATCGTCGTAACTTTGATGTCCATACCAGTGCTAAAGCAACGAATTGGGCGCCTGGGTATCCTATCTGTCTTGGTGAGTTTCCTCGGGGTATTCATCATATCTACTCGGGGAGACATACTGGGTTTTCGGTTTAGCGATCCGATAGGATCAACACTAGCACTGGGAACCGCTTTCATGTGGGCTACATACTGGCTCGCTAACCTAAAAGACGATCGGGACGAAGTCACCAAGCTTTTTCTCAACTTCGTGTTCGGCCTCGTTTTCGTCACAGCCTTCACAGTGACAACCAGTGATATTTTTGCGGTCGACCTGCTTGGCATCGGCGGCGCAGCTTACGCCGGAGTCTTCGAGATGGGGCTTGCATTCGTTCTTTGGCTAAAGGGGCTGTCTCTGTCTCGAACGACCGCACAGGTAGCAAATCTCATCTACCTGACTCCGTTCGTCTCCTTGTTACTCATCAACCGCATAGTTGGTGAGGAGATATTCACATCAACCATTGTCGGCCTCATGCTGATCGTAGCAGGCCTCATCATTAGCCGATTTGGAAGCAGGGTAGCCGAAGCTACCTAACTTTCGGCTACGAAAGGTCCTCTGGGGAACTCCATCAAGAATTCGGGCCCTTGCTCTCCTACATGCATATGGTCACCGAGCGGTACGAACATCTTGCCTGAGTTGGGCAAAGCAAACGCAGAGTGAAGGATTATCGTGTTACCAGCTTCTAGCGCAGTGTCGTTACTTTCTGCAGGACTCGGTCTCTCGCTGTAATCCATACCTATGCCATGTCCGACGCGTCCACCAAGAAGTGACCATCCTGCTGCCTCACAGTTTTCACGGATAGCTCGGGCAATGTCCCCCGCACGGTTACCGGGTCGCATCATCTCGATACCAGCGGTCTGTGCCTCGATAGCGATTCGCATCTGTTCTTCTAGATACTGGCTCTTCCGACCGATTGTTCCAGCACGTTGGCCATGGCTCCAATAACCTTTGTAAACGATATAGGAGCAGGTGTTAACG
The DNA here is from genome assembly GCA_022448725.1 of SAR202 cluster bacterium. Taxonomy (GTDB): domain Bacteria; phylum Chloroflexota; class Dehalococcoidia; order Lucifugimonadales; family VXLM01; genus VXLM01. The sequence continues at coordinate 30,678 of JAKUTR010000005.1, forward strand.
AAATCTCCATCCTGCAACGTCCGTAGATGAGGGCGGATGTCAAGCCTGAAATCCTCCCACTGCGTATCGGGGCCTGAGCCCAGCCAGTATTTGGCATGATCTGCGCCTTCTCTCCGAACCGCATACTCCATCTCTGCCACAATCTCGATTCCGCTCATACCAGGCCGAGCAACTTCGACCAGTTTGCTGAAACCTATGTCACCGAGACGAGCGGCATGACGAATCAACTCCAATTCTTCGGGGGTCTTGACGGCTCGAATACTGGCCACGATGTCGTCACTGCGCACCATCAGATCACCCCATGCATCATGAAGTGCCTCAAAAAAGGGAACTGGCATGTTATCCACACCAGCCAAAGCTATGCCCTTATCGAAAATTTCGTTGTCCCGCATTACAGCGATAGCTTCGTCAGCAAAGGAGCGTGGACCAGTGCCCCCGGCCGTCTTTGCATCCATAGCCACGGCATTGGGATCAACAGCCTTCACGAGACGGACGTTCTTAACGGGAGACACTTCTTCAATTTGCTCAAGCATGTACGGCAGGCCCGCGAACATTAAGACGGGATCCCCTTCGAGTGGAACGACTACGGCAGAGTCAACAATGCGATCGTGATTAGCCCAACCAGTCAGGTATGCGACATGGCCCGTCTGACCCCACTTGTGCTCGGCAGCCGGAGAATATACGAAAATCGCCCCCAGACCTTCAGTCTCCAACCAATCTCGAATACGGTTCCATCGCGGTCGCAGTATCTCGATATCAAAAAGTTCAGATGTCATAGGCGAACCTTCCAAGACTATCGCAAGGGGACACAGTTATTGCCTTAATACCTCTCCATCTTCCGTAATCCGGCTAACACGTTCACTGCCCTCGTATGCTATGGCTTTCACATTAGAACTTACTTTTTCACCAGGCTCTAGCACCATTACAGTGCCGTTGCTAGTGGCATCAGCGATGCCCTGGTTAGTCCAACTCGAGAACGGCTCGAGACCGATATTGTAGGTACGTCCCCAGAAAGGATATCCATACCCCCCACCAAAGCATTGCCAATACCACAAGAATTTATAAACATCTTTGGGCCACCTCACACCAAAACCGACCCCTAGCTTGCTATTGGTAACTGCATACCAACCCTCTGGCATATCGGCGATATAGGACATATCGTAGCGTCGAGCATCTTTGGGAGAGATCTTGCTAACATCTACACGGTTACCCTGTTGGTCCTCAGTAAAAGGCCAAGGGGTCTCGGAACCGAGTTTGAGAGTTGCGTTGGGATGATGCTGCTCTCCATGGTTGATGAGTGTGCCCCCTGGTAAATCTATGACGCAGTCTGGACTGAGGAAAGGTGGCCCCAGCGCAATATGCTCCCCCCAAACGCAGTAGCCTGTTTCCTCGCCTTCGTTGGTTAGAGTCTGATCCAGTTCCAGAATCGGCGACCCAGTTTTTAGTGTAAGAGTTTTCTCAAAATAGTATGGGGTGCGAGCGGTTCTAACCCAGCATTTGATGGCAACTTGCTCTGGGGTATCCTCGACTATCACAGCATCCCAGGGCACGATATTCGCCTCACCATGAAGGCCCATATCAGCTCCCTTGTAACTGGAGGGGAATCCTCCTCCAGGAAATACCGTCTGCCAGCCTCCTTCGTAATAATCCATCCAAACACCAACGTTGTCTCCCGTGGTAGAAACGTAGCTTTTTGGATCACGTACCCCGTGTGGGTCTCGCCACATAAAGTCAACGTCGCTGGGTTTATGCACGAACTGGTATATATCAGCTCCTTTATCCAGCAAGATGACGATGCGTAGTAGTTCGTTCTCAAGAACAGCGGCCCTGAGACCACGATACGTCCAGGAGTCGGAAACGCGGCATCCGTAGTTGCGTTCGAGTTGGTAATGCATGGCCCACCTCCAAGATGAGTGACGACGAGTCTATGTAGGGTGCTATAGGGTGTCAAGAGCGATCCCAAGTATTGATAGGCAAGATGATATTTTTGTGGGAGCCACTGACAACACTTCAGACCCGAGACATTTAACTGGTTACATGAGATTATCCTGACACGAATAAATCAATAACTCACTGGGTATCAGGCGATATACACTGGCGAGAAATTTAGAACTCTTACGTAGATGAGGTTTGTATGAAAGCTCTGAGATTCCACGGTAACAAGGACCTCCGGCTGGAAGAAGTGCCTGAACCGGTCGCTGCACCTGGAGAAGCACAAATTCGTGTTGACTACTGCGGTATATGTGCAACTGACATCGAAGAATACCTCTACGGACCCAAGTTCCTCCGCCAGGAACTTATACCACTCATCACTGGACATGAAATGACAGGAACCATATCCGCGCTTGGCGAAGGTGTCACAAACGTCAGCGTTGGCGACAGGGTCGTTATAAATAGTCTTTTGTCATGTGGCACTTGCTGGTGGTGTAAACGTGGTGAGATGCAGCTATGTCCATCATGGAAGGTACTGGGATTCGACCGAAGCGGAGGACTAGCACAGTACACTACGTGGCCCGCCTCAGAAATAATCAAACTTCCCGAACACGTAACAAGTGAAGCAGCTGCACTTATGGAGCCCTCGTCTGTCGCTCATCACGCCGTTAGACGAGCCAACATCAGCAAAGGTGATTCTGTAGCAGTGCTAGGTGCTGGCACTGTAGGTCTACTCTCGATGCAGATCGCAAAGGCAAAAGGAGCGCGAGTTTTTGCAGTCGACAGGCGAGACATGAGCCTTGGCATGGCGTCAGAATTGGGCGCTGAAGTAGCTATCAATTCCGAGACAACTAACCCGATAGAAGCTCTGCAGGAACTGACCGAAGGGGTGGGACCTGACGTTGTAATCGATGCTGCTGGAGCTGCTTCGACGCCGGATCTCGCGATAAAGTTAACTCGCAAAGGTGGCCGCGTTGTACTTGTAGCAATATATGTCGACACACCGTCATTTGACTTCAATAGCATCGTTACCTCAGAAGTTGAGGTTACAGGCTCTATTGCCTTCACCCGGGAAGACGTAGAAGGCGCTTTGGACCTTATCTCGTCGGGTAAAGTGCAGACGACACCACTCATCACCGAGCAGATATCCATGGACGAAATTATCTCGGTCGGGTTTAAACGAATGACCGCGGAAACAAAAGACGTATTCCGAATACTAGTGTCTCCCCAATCCTGATGGCACTCTAACCGGGGTATCACCCGCTTGGAGGCTCGAAAATGTCTATGAGTAAAGAGGACACCCATGCTACTATCGAGACATGGATGCACGGCTCATTCGAAACTTCTGCATTATTGCGCATATTGACCACGGTAAATCGACTCTCGCAGACCGGCTGCTAGAGGTCACCGGTGCGATAGATAAACGAGAGATGGTCGAGCAAGTGCTCGACTCAATGGAGTTGGAGCGCGAGCGTGGCATTACGATCAAAGCCCAAGCGGTGCGACTGTCCTACACAGCTAGGGACGGGGAAACGTATCAACTGAACCTAATCGACACCCCAGGGCATGTGGACTTCTCGTACGAAGTGTCTCGTAGTCTGGCTGCTTGTGAGGGGGCCCTCCTCATCGTAGATGCAACTCAGGGCATTCAAGCACAGACCCTTGCTAACGTTTATCTCGCGATCGAACAGGACTTGGAGATAATTCCCGTCATCAACAAAATCGATCTCGATGCTGCAGAACCCGAGCGTGTGGCTGAAGAAGTAATCAAGGCTTTCGGATTTAGCCGCGATGAGATTCTTTTTGCTTCTGGTAAAAGTGGCGAAGGAGTGGATGAGTTACTGGAAGTTGTGGTCACTCGAGTCCCTCCTCCCAATAGCAACCAAAATGCCCCCTTCCGAGCACTAATTTTTGACTCGAAGTATGACAGCTACAAAGGCGTCGTAGCCTATATCCGTGCAGTCGAAGGCGAGGTTCTTCCTCGTGACCGGGTACACATCATGTCGAACGGTAAACAGAGCGAGATTCTAGAGCTAGGGTGCTTCACCCCCAAGCCCGTTAAGGTTGACACGCTTACAGGCGGACAGGTGGGCTACATTGCTACTGGGCTCAAAACTGTTGGAGATGCACCCGTTGGAGACACTATTACTCTGGCAGAAAACACCGCGAAGGAGCCACTAGCAACTTACACTCCCCTTAAGCCAATGGTATTTGCAGGCCTCTATCCTGCGGATGGTGAGGACTTCCTTGATCTTCGTGAGGCACTTGAAAAGCTGCAACTTAACGATGCTGCCCTCACTTACCAACCGGAGACCTCGGTTGCACTGGGTACGGGGTTCAGATGTGGTTTTCTTGGCCTACTCCACATGGACGTGGTACAGGAACGACTTGAACGAGAGTATGACATCGCGCTGATCGCAACCTCCCCAAGCGTTGCTTATCGTGTGGTTACGACCGACGGCGAATTCCACGAGATCGAGAACCCTTCGCAACTACCCTCCCCTAGCGTCATCGAAGAGATACAGGAACCATGGGTAGATTTGACCATTCTCGTACCAGCGAACTTTATCGGCATCATGATGGACCTCGTAACCGAGCGGCGCGGCGAGTTCAAGCGTATGGAATACATACAATACGGAGAAGGGGACGCAGCTAATAACAATGGGGCAGATTCTGACATTGGGCGGCAGAAAGTCTCCAAAACCCGAGTCATGATGGAATTTACTATGCCCCTATCTGAGATGTTGGTCGACTTCTACGACCAACTCAAGTCACGTACTCAAGGCTATGCTTCCCTGGATTACACCGTGGGGGACTATCGCTCAGAGAAACTAGTTAAACTAGAGATACTCGTGAACGGATACCCTGTCGATGCGCTTTCACTTATCGTTCATCGTGAAGGAGCTTACAATCGAGGCCGTGACCTAGTGGCCAAGCTCAAGGACTTGATCCCACGCCAAATGTTCGAGGTGCCTATTCAAGCAGCTATCGGCGGTAAGGTTCTCGCCAGGGAGACGGTACGCGCACTGCGTAAGAATGTGCTCGCGAAATGTTATGGGGGCGACGTGACGCGCAAACGCAAACTTCTCGAGAAACAAGCAGAAGGTAAAAAACGTATGAAGATGGTCGGTAGTGTCGAAATACCTCAAGAGGCATTCCTTAGTGTACTGAAGGTGGAACGATGAGTATTGCCGGTAAAGTTCAAACTGTACTAGGACCAATCGATCCAAGTGAGTTGGGGATCACTCAGACTCATGAGCACCTCCTTGTCAATACCTGCGCGATCAGATCAGAGCCGACAGAGGCAAGTGCTCAAAAGATTTTTCACGCGCCGGTGTCACCGCCTGTATCCGCATACATCCGGCACTATGGAATGGACAATCTAGATAATGCAGTCCTCGACGACATCGATGTCGCAATCGAAGAGGTATCCCTTTACAAACAGCAAGGTGGACAGGCAATCGTCGAGGTAACCAGCAATGGTATTGGTAGAGACCCTTCTGGTCTCGCGCAAATCTCACGGTCGACGGGTCTCCACATCATTGCAGGTGCTTCCTACTACGTTGCAGATGCGCATCCATCGGACATGGATACAAAAAGTGAGGATGATATCGTCGAGGAGATCATCCATGACGTCACAGTAGGATACAAAGACACGGGTATTAGATCAGGAGTGATCGGCGAGGTTGGCTGTAGCTGGCCATTGACGGCCAACGAAGAAAAAGTGGTACGAGCCTCGGGCCGCGCCCAAGTGATCACAGGAGCGCCCATCCTGATACACCCCGGTCGTGATGAGAAAGCTCCTCTGGATATCATTAATATCCTACAAGGTGTTGGTGTACAAACAGAACGCGTGATCATGGGCCACATTGACCGAACCATATTTTCAGAGGACCGGCTGCTAGAACTCGCTGAGACCGGCTGCTACTTGGAATGGGACCTGTTCGGCACAGAGGTCTCTTATTACCCCGGGAACACGAAAGTCGAGAGACCAGGCGATGGTAAACGAATGGACGATATCTTATTCCTGATTCGTCACGGCTACGGTGATCGTGTGGTGATAGCTCAAGATACTTTTTTGAAGTTCCAGTTAATCCGGCACGGCGGCTTCGGCTACGGCTACATCCAATCGCACATCGTGCCGCGTATGCGCGATAGAGGATATAGCCAAGAAGATGTCGACCACATCCTTATCCATAACCCCGCTCGCGTCCTCACTTTCGCCAAGCCTCAATAATGTTGGGTGTGGCCGTGTATAATGCGGCGGCTGTTGTAACCGGAGGCCCCCACTAGTTGAAAGACCAAGAGATCAGCGCGGACATCACCGCCGGTCGGAAGCGAATGGCAGCCACGATCGTGGCTGGCCATATGATCAAACACCTGTACAACGGGGGGTTCGGTGCTTTGATCATGCCCCAGATTAAGATCGATCTTGGGCTCAACTTTACCCAGTTCGGCATCTTAGCCACTTCCCGATCACTAACTGGGTGGCTTTCAAACATGTATGCCGGCTATCTCGGTGATCGATTCACTGATAAGTCCTCCCTGTTCCTGGGACTATCTCTAACACTCCTCGGCGTCGCCCATTTCATTATTGGATTCTCTCAGAGTTATTTGATGATGCTCGGTGCTCTATTACTGCTGGGCATCGGGCCATCGATGTTCCATCCCTTTGCGGTTGGTGAGATGTCACGTCGGTTTCCAGAGCGCCGCGGGTTCGCCGTTTCGCTTCACGGCATGGGAGGTATTTCAGGAGAGGTTCTCGGCCCACTAGTATTCGCAGGTCTACTAACTTTACTGGTGTGGAGGGATTTGCTAAAAATCAGCATCATCCCAGCTCTGATTATGGGACTGGGTCTTTGGCTGGTTCTCCGATCACTCTCCAAGATAGAATCCCAGGCTGCGTCACGTCAGGCCTACTTACGCTCCCTAGGAACACTGCTGAGGAACCCGATGCTAGCGATACTAGTCGCATCCACTGCATTACGCTCAATCGGGGAAGGAGCTGTAGAAGGCTTCCTTCCTGTTTATCTCAAAGAGACGCTCAGCTACTCGGATCGAGATCTAGCAATCACAATGTCGTTAGCTCAAGTTGTGGGGTTGATGGCACAACCTATCATGGGCTTTGCCTCTGACCGGTTCGGGAGAAAGATCGTACTTGCACCTGCCGCATTGTTTATCGCGGTTGCATCGATACTACTTGCATTTGCAGGACCAACCTGGGTCTTCGCCCTGGTGGTATTCAAAGGCGCTTTCAAGTTTTCACTGCACCACATCCACATAGCTGCAGCGATTGACGCCACTGAGGGCAAAGCACAATCAACGGTCACGTCACTTATGTATGGAGCGGGTATCATCGGCATCTTTTCTCCGTCTGTAGCTGGGATGATCTCGGATAGTTTCGGAATCCAGAGCGCATTCCTGTACGGAGGCAGTGCGGCACTACTGGCGTTCGTAGTGCTGATGTTCTTCAAAAATAAGAAACGAGACCCGCTGGTCACAGCTGCTGAGGGCTAAACAATGGCGGACATCGTCTCCATAGGCGAATGTTTCGTAGAGTTCTTCTCCTACGATCGGCTTCACGCAGATGCAAACCTTCATATGACCTACTCAGGTGATACGTACAACGTGCTCTCAATGGCAACTCGCCTAGGGAGTTCATGCGGATACGTTAGCAAAGTCAGTGACGACCCTTTAGGCGATTACCTCCTTCAGAGTTGGTCTAACGACGGTATCGATACCACGCATGTTACTCAGACACGGGGATTCAATGCCTTTGAGTTCTCATCATCACAACCACCAGGGGAAGGCACGAAGGTGCTCTACCGGAAAGGTGCAGTCGCCAGTTCGATGTCAATAGAAGATCTTGAAAGGGACTACATTACAGCAGCCAAGGTGTTACACGTGAGTGGTATAACACAAGGGATATCAGATTCTTGCCGTGAGTTGGTGATGGAGGCTGTAAAGATCGCTCACGACTCTGGAGTGACCATATCCTACGATACGAACTTGCGCCTAAATATGTGGCCCGTCGAAGAGGCTCGTTGCGCCATGTATGAGGTTCTACCTTACATCGACATCATCACACCAAGCTTCCCGCATGAGCCTAGAGCTTTAATTGGGCGTGATACCGAACGAGAAGTTATTGATCACTTCCTTGATCAAGGTGTTAACACCGTTGCTCTAAAGTGTGGAGATGAAGGGGCTTGGGTAGGCACGCGTGACCGCATGGCACAAGTCGCCGCAGTGGCACCGGATGGCATCCTGCACACTAGTGGAGCAGGAGATACTTTCGTTGGGGGCCTGCTTCATTGTATTTCTGAGGGGATGGATCCTTTTGAAGGAACGAAGTGGGGCGTGGCATGTGCGGGATTGAAGGTCGGTGGCCCGAGTATTGAGGCACAACCAAGACGTGCTGATGTGGAAAAGCTACTGCCATTAGTTCAACTGCAGGAAGTTTGACGACAAGTATGTGTGGCTCGTAGACTCAGCCATCCGAGGGGGAGCTTAGCTCCCTCTTAGCATCTCAAAAGGAGCTTGATTTTGCCTAAATCACCCGCAGACGCAGAAGCCCGACTTAAGACCTTGTACCCGGAGGGCGGGCCGGGCCGTCAACTAAAAACAAGATTGAAAGCCGGGGAAGTTCTGGTCGGCGGCACTATTGGAGAGTACGCCCGCCCTTCGCTAATGAAGCTATACCAGCAGGCCGGGTACGACTTCGTATATATTGAATTCGAACACGTATACTTTGGTCTCGACGCACTTGCAGACGCAGTGCTTGCGGCTCGTGACAATGGCCTCCCCGTAATTGCGAAAACTCCCCAGCTGGAAAGAGCAGAGGTTGCGAAGCTACTGGAATGCGGTATCGTTGGCATCCAGCTTCCACGTACAGAGAGTCGGCAAGACGTCGAGACTCTGAAGGACTACATCAAGCTTTACCCGACTGGCAGTAGAGCAAGCGCTACAGGGTATGGCAGTAGTGATTACATCAAGCCCTCCGACCGCCAGAAGTGGATCGCCGCACAAAACGAAGAGACGACACTAGTCGTGCACATCGAGACTAGAACTGGTTACGCGAACGCAGAAGAAATTGTAAGCACCCCCGGTGTCGATATGGTATACGCAGGACCCGGTGACACTTCCCTAGAATTCGGACACCCAGGGGACTGGACTCACCCAGATGTACTGGGTCCAATGCAAAAAGTACTCGCCCTTTGCAAGAAATATAACGTTCCCTTTGGAACGAGTGTCCGCAGTATGGAGTCAGCCGAGAATTGGATCAAGGACGGTGCCCAATTCTTTGAAGAGGCACTTGAACTAGCTCTCATCCTGAAAGGCGCGACCGATATCGTCGACAGTTATCGAAAAATCATCGGCTCCTGACCACCATCTACTCCATGGGCAGCGTGTTAATATTTCCACTAACTTACTTATTTACTCTTAAATGACTACCTCGTTAAATACTGAAGCCGAACTCCATACCAAGCTTGCAACCCTCAAAGGTGGCATCGCCGAGATGAACGCAGTCATCGTTGCTTATTCGGGTGGAGTGGACAGCACCTTCCTAGCAGCGGTCGCGAACGAGGTACTTGGCCCAAAGTCTCTCGCGGTCACCGCACATTCACCGAGTCTTGCTCCTTCTGAACTCCGATCAGCTGTAGACATGGCAGCAGAGCTTGGCCTTAACCACCAAGTAATCCAAACCAAGGAAGTCGAGAGACAGGACTACCGTGCCAACAACCCCAACCGATGCTATTTCTGCAAAGAGGAATTATACGACCACATTTCGGGCCTGCCTGAGGCATCTTTCTCACAAATCATAAATGCTCACAACCTCGATGACACCGGAGACTTTCGCCCGGGTATGAACTCTGCGAAGCAGCGTGGAGTCAGAAGCCCGCTCGTCGAAGCTTTACTGACTAAGGAAGAGATTCGCCAACTATCCCGTCAAATGGGGCTTTCAACATGGGATAAACCTGCACAGGCATGCCTATCCTCGCGCATACCGTATGGTAGCCCTGTAACGACACAAGCACTGGAACGTATATCTAAAGCTGAAGGCTATCTCCACTCGCTGGGCATTAGTGAGGTGCGTGTGCGTCACCACAATGATATCGCGCGTATTGAGGTTTCACCACAGGATTTCGCTATTCTTTTGGACTCCGACACCCGAAACCAGATATCGAAGCACTTTCGGTCAATCGGCTACAACTACGTGACCCTGGATTTAGATGGCTTCAGATCAGGTAGTCTTAACGAAGTGTTGCATCTTCGCCGCGCTGCTATGGAGCCAAGTTAGGCACTTGGAGGATAGAGTCGCTCGAGATTGCCCCCTAGGATGGCACTTCGTTCGTCTTGAGTAAGAAACTCACACTGGCTCTCAAATAGCAAACGCGAGTGGCGGTACGTGGTCATCATCTCGCAAGATGGCATGTCCGAGCCCCATAGCAATTTCTCGACGCCGAATGTGTCCATCAAACGACTCACCAGTTTCGGTCCTTCAGGATGGTACGGCGAGAATTCATGATCATGAAGCATCTTATGGATCATTAGCTCCAAGTGCCAATGTTCACGGCTGATCAATTCAACCAGTTCAGGTAATAGGTCAAACCTACGGGGGTCCGTCCAATCGATTCGGAGGTTCTCAAGACCGTGTGTCAACACAGAAGGTATGTATGGGTGAGCATTAGCCCAACGGTTCAAGTCTCGCAGTTCCTCAATATAGTTTTCGAAGCGCGGACGGCGGTTCTTGGTAGCATACCAATGGATCGGGATCCCAAGATCAGCAACGGTTTCCCATAAAGGCTCGAGGATCGGCTCGTTGATACCGAAAGCAAAGTCATTGTGCATGAAACCACCGGTTGCAAAATATAGCCCCGAAAAGCCTAGACCATTGACCTGACGGCGGAGGCGTTCGACTTGCCCAGGATCCCCACCTTTCCACTCATCAACCTGAGCAAGACCAACCACCCGGTCAGGGTAGTTAGAGATTGCCTGGCCCACATAGTCGTCCAGTCGCCCATATACACGGTCATGCTGGATGATCGCACGGTCGACTCCTGCGTAGTCCATGTGGGAGATAACGGTTTCCACGGTAGATGACATGTCGGTCGCCCCGGGCTGTAGGAAGAGCGTGTAATAGTCCTCTCCCTGATAGGTAAAGATCATTCTCCCTGCTTCACCGACCCGGTAATTTACATCAGGAAGATACGATATACCGTCTCCAGATCCCTCAAGAACGGGCACATCCAAAAGAGCATTATCCCGAACTCTACGGATTCCCCCTGGCCCCCCAAACCTCATATGGTAGAGATTCTCCTTCAGACACTCCTCATCAAACGATGAACTATCCCCCATTGGAGGCAGGATGTGGTGGTGGGCATCAAAGATCGTCGCCATAGAATTAGCTGCTTGAATCCGCAATAAGTCCCATCAACTGATCAGCATAGGCAAGGTGTTGTTCAAGATGCTTCATTCTTGAAGGAGGAGCGGTCTGTAACATGACATCTCCATAAGGTTTACTGGTTCCCCACGATGAAGCCTCTTTTGCCATCTCCTTAATGAGCCATTCGGTTTGGTCTTCAGGAACACGAGCTTCGTAATTTAAAGTGAACATGCGACGCCGGTTACCACCACCGAAGGATGCATGCTTGAGACGATGGTCAAATATGACTAGATCTCCAGGCTCACTGTCAAGAGAAATGGCAGGGACTGCATCTGGAGGAACACCCCATAGATTTTCGGTACGCCCTTCCCGTGAATCCTCCGCGATCGGCTGCACCCCATCCGCAAACACATCCCCTCTCTTGTGACTGCCTGGGATCACTCTCAAACAACCGGTGTCACGGGTGACAGGATCCAGATAAAATGCCACCTTAAAAGTCAGCACTGGCATCCAACGATAACGATCAGAGTGCCATGCAGTATCTCCTACGTAAAAATTGCCGTCGCTAGCAGCATAATTGTAGTCGGTGCCAAGAAGAGATCCTGCAATGCCATCAAGGCGTGAGTCATCAAGTAGGGCACTTAAGTACTCATGCTGATCAATGAAGGGAACGAGGGATGACCGTCTCGAACCATCGTGGTTGGTGCCATTGTTCGCCCAATTCTCCTCAAACGCCTTGGTGATGAGATCAATATCCCGTGCGAACAAACCAGGGAATACTAGATATCCAAAGGTGTCGAATAAATTATTCTGCTGACTGGTCAGGTTCATAACTCAAACCCTACGTTCACGTAACTTGTCCCATACGTCGTCAGGCTTGACACCGGACTCAGCCATTAGTACCAGCGTGTGATACAGCATATCCGCCACCTCACTGGCGATCGCATCCTTATTCCCTTTTGCCCCTGCTAAGGCAGTTTCACCTGCCTCCTCGATCACCTTCTGAGCGATCTTATCTACTCCAGCTTCAAAAAGTGAGGAAGTGTAACTCCCTTCGGGCATTTCATCTTTCCGAGATTGAATAACCGAGAAAACTTCGTCGAGTATACCGGGGCCTTTTTCGGAAGTGATGACTTCCTGTAATTCCGTGAGTGGGGTAAAGAAACAAGAGACTTGGCCGGTATGACATGTTGGGCCAATCGGATTAGCCTTAACCAGAATGGCGTCCCCATCACAATCGAGATGCAGGGATCTGACCTTCAAAAAGTTGCCCGATGTCTCTCCCTTGAGCCAGAGTTCAGAGCGGCTACGGCTATAGAACCAAACGTTGTCTCCCTCGAGCGTGCGTTTGACTGCGTCGGGACTCATATACCCAACCATCAGCACCGTGCCCGTATCGTCATCTTGGACGACCGCCGTTACTAACCCCTTATCATCCAGTTTTATTGCAGTTGTCATTTAGTTTCACCATTTGAATTCATTTAGTATTGGCCAGGCGCATGGGAATACCCTTAGAGGCTAAATATTGCTTAGCCTCACTGATACTATAATTGCCAAAATGGAAGATACTTGCGGCAAGAACCGCATCAGCCTTCCCATAATGTATACCCTCATACAGATGCTCAAGGCTGCCTACGCCTCCACTAGCAATTACCGGTATGGAAACACTCCTGGAGCACTGGGAAGTGTAGTCTAGGTCATATCCACTAAGTTGACCGTCAGCATCCATACTGGTGATGAGTAATTCTCCAGCCCCCAAATTCTCAACCCGCTTCGCCCACTTCAGTGCATCAATACCAGTAGAATTACGACCTCCATGGGTGTAAACCTCCCATTGAGACGCCCCATCGATACCGATCTCACTAGAATCAGTCTGCACAGACAGATCTTTCGACTCAATACGTTTGTAGTCAATAGCTACGACGATACATTGGCTGCCAAAAAAACTCGACGAATCCTTAACAAGTTGAGGATTTGTAACAGCTGCCGTGTTAAGAGACACTTTGTCTGCTCCTGCCTCAAGCATCCGCCGCACATCGTCTACGGAACGCATACCGCCTCCTACGGTCAGCGGAATGAAAACCTGCTCTGACACTTGCTTGACCACATCAACCATAATATCCCGTTCATCAGAGCTGGCAGTAATATCCAGGAAGACGAGTTCATCTGCACCTTCTCGATCATACAGAGCAGCTAGTTCGGCAGGGTCTCCAGCGTCGCGGATGTCAACGAAACTGACACCCTTCACAACCCGGCCCCTATCGATATCTAGGCAGGGGATTATTCTCTTAGTAAGCATTGGCTACTTGCGGAGAACGAACATGTAATAGCGACCGAGGTCGTACCTTGATCTTAGGCGAAAGCCTTCTTCATGAAGCATTGACTTTGCATCCTCTTCAGCGAGGCGCTCCTCAAGTGGATGTCCTTCTACGTCTGCACGCTTATGCAGTTCAATAACGGCAGCCCACCCTCCATCTCTTAATATGCGCTTAGCCTCTCTCAATAGATGCCCTGGATCATTGACGTGATGCAGAACCCGAGAAAGAACCACGCCATCCACACTCTCCTTCTTTGGAGGGAGACGCTTGCCGGCGGTAATGCTCCTAGTTAGTACATTCGATAGGCGTGCTGCTTTAACAGCTTCGCGGAGTGAAGCTATCTTCACCTTATCTGGGTCCATGGCAACAATTTTGCCGTCGTATGAATACTTAGCGATGGGAATGGTGAGGTGCCCATCCCCGGCTCCAATGTCTGCAACGTCATGGTAAGGCATAATCGGCACGTGGCGAAGCACACGTTGGGCGTCTAGTTTGTTTACAGAACTTTGCATGTTTTCAACAAATGATATGGCCATACTTCCATTCTACCTATTTTCGCCTAGTGCCTCCAAGGCTTCCGTCAGATTAATCGCTCCGGTGTACACAGCTGTCCCCACAATACTACCTTCTATACCCATCTCCGCCAGTTGTACCAGGTGATCGATTTTGGATATCCCTCCAGCAACAAGCATCTTGAGATCGGTTGATTTCAGGAGTGAACAAATTGAGTCGAAATTCGGCGCAGTTAGAGTCCCATCACGGGAGATATCGGTATACACGAATCGATTGACACCCACTGAAGCTATCTGAGAGACCAATTCGGAAGCTGAGGTCTCACTAGTCTCGGTCCATCCATGAGCCGCAACATACCCATCACGAGCATCGACTCCAATGATTATTCTCTCTGCACCCAACTCATCACACAGAGAACTTACAAAACTCTGTCCACGGAGTGCTGCAGTTCCAACGATTACTCGTTGTATGCCGTGGTCTAGAGCAGAGCGCGCTGCTTCTAATTCTCGAATGCCTCCTCCTAGTTGGACTGGAATCGGTGAATTAGAAGCTATCTCGGCTATGACTCCAATGTTGACCATCTCGCCCGATCTGGCTCCATCAAGATCTACTATATGAAGTCGGGTTGCGCCTAATTCAAGCCACTGTTCAGCTGCGGCTAGTGGTGACTCGTTAAAAACCGTCTCTTTGGAGTAGTCTCCTTGGAAAAGTCTAACGGCCTTGCCGCCACGAATATCTATAGCGGGAATGACTTCCAAGTAAGTCTAGCCCCTATTTTGGAGGAACTTACCCTCGGATTTTATACTCGGAGCATGGATGAGTTCAGCCTTCTGATGAAATTCACGAATGTTGAAGGCACCAACGTAGCCCAAACATGTTCGGAGTGCCCCTACCGAATTCATAGTTCCGTCAGACTTGGAGGAAGGGCCATACAGTACTTGCTCAATTGATCCCTTGAGACCAGGATTCACCCGTGTCCCTCGTGGCAATACTGGGTCGGGGCTTGCCATACCCCAGTTATACCCTTGTCCAGGTGACTCAGTTGTTTGCGCGAAAGGGGTCCCTATCATCACAGCGTCGGCACCTGCCGCGAAAGATTTGCAAAAATCACCACCAGTACGGATTCCTCCATCGGTGATTATAGGGACGTATCGTCCACTGCGCCGATAGTACTCTTCACGGGCAGCAGCACAGTCCAATGTAGCGGTGACCTGTGGAATACCTAAGCCCGTGCCCTCTCGAGTAGTGCATGCTGCCCCAGGACCTATCCCAACAAGGACACCATGTATCCCAGTCTCCATGATCTCAAGCGCGACGTCGTAAGTGGCACAGTTGCCAACAACCACCGGGACATTAATCATCTCAAGAAGTTGAGGGAATTTTAACCCTTCAACACTACGTGATTTGTGACGTGCTGTGGTCACCGTGGACTGCACCACAACCATGTCTGCACCTGCATCAACAGCAGTGGGAGCTAACCTCTTGGTGTTCGCGGGGGTGAGGGAGACAGCACACTTTGCACCACTTTTCTTAATCTGCTGAACACGTTCGCCAATTAGATTCTCTTTAATAGGTGCATTGTAAACTCGTTGGAATACCTTGGTTACCTCTTCCAAAGGAGCTGAGACAATTTCAGCCAGTACCTCATCAGGGTCTTCGTACTTGGTTTGTACTCCTTCAAGGTTCATAACCCCCAGCGCCCCCTGCCGATCAAATTCAACTGCCGATTTAGGGGAGATTATGGCATCCATTGCAGATGCCAACACCGGTGTCGAAAGGGTCAATCCATCAATAGTAAAGTCAAGGTTTGCAAGTTCGGGGTTGATCGTGATGGCACCCGGGGCTATCGCCACCTCGTCATATCCGTACGTTCGTCTAATCTCCTTGAAAGTACGGACATTCATCAGCGTTGACACTCCATAGCAGGGGATGGCGGGGATTATATGAGATAGGAGAAGAGCGAGCAAGGAAAACAAAGTCTACTAGTACAGCTTGGTGCTTCAATTTCCTGACCGATATAACTCGGTTTCTTCATTAAATGAGAACCAACTAAACCAGAAGGCGTAGTGGGTCGGTATGCGCGCTAGCTTTTCGTCTGGGCTTTCAGAGTTGATCAGGGCGTCTTCCGTTGCAATCCATTCTTTCCCATCCTCGTCCATTACTTTCATTAATGCAGTGGTGTTCTGGTTACCAGAGATGAGGCTAAACTGATGGTTACCTCTTTCGTAAATTCTCGCGGCCTGAGATTTTCCAGAAGCCAGCACAATCACATTAGTATCATCGAGGGTGTCATTTAAGAGTCTAACCTCGTTGAGTGCATCGACTTGATAGGCTTTATGGACATTCCCAATACTAAGTGTAAGAACTACTTCCTTTGGCTGAAGAGCTTCACTCTGGTTTGGAACCGGGAACATGGTATCCGGGCTGTTGAAATATTCATAGTAAATCGACCTTGAATCTGCCTCAGGTTGATAATTACTTTCTGGATATACTCCCGTGTTGATCGATAGTACTGTCGTATCCGGATGCTCCTCGAGCCACTCCTCCCACGTGGTTAGCAACGTCGGGAAAAAGTCGAGCCTAAAGTCCGTATCTGTTAGATCACCGGAAATCGGTTGTCCATTACCCTGATGCCAAAGCGTTAAAGTTTCACGGTCATACATCACCTTGTTGCTCTGGAACAGCAGGCCCGAGGTTCCAAAGGTCGATTCAATCCCATCGAACTTACGGCTGAAAGCAATACCCGTACCACAAAGAACGCAGTAAGCCAGTGTAATAGGTTCACTGCCAAGAGTATCATTCGCCATCTCATGAGCGTTCATGATTCGCAGCGGGTACGCACGGTGTTCACCATTGATTGACACTCCAAAGACTCGATCGTCTGGCCTAAGGTAGTTCTGCTCCCCCGACTCCACATTTGGAGGAGACTCAAGGGGCAGGATCCCATCTGGAGGAACGCCCCCCCACATAAGCTCAAAGGGGTGGATAACAAGCTTCCCGGTAGCACTCTCCAACAAGAGGTCAAAACTTTCGTCAATACTGGAGAAAAAGCGTCGTTTGAGTTGGATGTAGCCTGTAGGCGCTGGGTAATCACTAAGGTTTTGGCCCAGCCATTCAGCCCAATACGACCAGTCCTGTATCTCAGATCCAAGGTCCTGATTGGTCAACTCTTTGATGGTAAGAATTGCTTGGTCGAACATCCTGGCAGTGGGCATGTATCTGAGCAACCCGATTATCACCGGTACCATAGTGGTGTCATTGTTAATCCGTGCTTCCTCAAATCCTTCAAAAGCATAACGGGCACCCGATCCAGCATGATCTTGGAAAGATAGTGACATAACGCCCTGGTATATTTTCGCCATAGCTACTACCGACTCGTAATCTGCATCAGGGGTTGGGACCGTATCCACTGAAGGTGTTGGTTCGTCGGGTGCGATATCGACGACGTTTTGATCAGGTTCTGACGTGACTGTCGCAGTGGGCAGAGCAGTCGGGGGGATTGATTTCTCTTCCAAAATAGGCGGCGGCCCTTCACCAGAGCCACAGCCAAGCACCACAGCTAATAAGATGATGCTCCACACAATAAAGAATGGAAACACTTTAACTATATTTCGCTTCATTAACTTCACCATTTATTAGAACCTTATTGGTGGTGAAAAGGTTACTGACCTAAAACTTTACTAATCCTCGACTCTTACCATAGTGCCAATTTCGGCTACCGCTTCGAGTTCTGCTAATTCGGTGATCGCTTGCTGAATGGCTGACTCTTTCGCTCGATTACTAATGAGTACGATTTCAGCTTGTAGCGTGGTGAAGTCGACCTCCTTCTGAATAACAGATGCGATACTGATTTCTAAGTCACCCAGAACGCGTGTTATTTCCGCAAGCACGCCAGGCCGCTCGACAACGTTCATTCGGATGTAGTATTTAGTTTCTAGATCCATAATTGGGCGGATCTGAGTGTTGCGTCTGAGGAAGCCTATTGATGACGAATCCTTACCATCCAAAATACCCCGAGAGCAATCAATAACATCCGCGAGAATAGAGCTAGTCGTTGGCATTGCTCCCGCGCCTTGTCCATGGAATAAAACTCGACCTGCAAGGTCCGTCTCGATTTCTATCGCATTCAGCACTCCGTCAACCTTAGCTATCATTGTGTCTGAAGATATGAATGCCGGATGTACACGTGCCTGAATACCTTCAACGTCTTTACGTGCCACAGCGATAAGCTTTATGGTGTAACCAAGCTCGGCTGCATACACGAAGTCGCGGGACGTCAGTTTGGTTATACCTTCACAGTAAACGTTGCTATCAAACACTGGGGTCTGGAAGGCGACGGAAGCAAGGATCGCTAGTTTGTAAGTCGCATCAATACCTTCAACGTCGTTCGTAGGATCCGGCTCCGCGTATCCTAAACCTTGCGCCTCTGCCAGAGCATCCAGAAAATCAATACCATCACGTGCCATACGTGTCAGTATGTAATTGGTTGTACCGTTTATGATGCCATTCACAGCTATGACCTCATTAGCCGAGAGATCACGCTGAAGTGGAGCGATAATTGGCGTTCCGCCGGCCACTGTAGCCTCAAATAGGACTCGAACCTGCTTCGCGTGTGCTGCCTCCAGAATTTCTGGACCATACTTGGCCATCACGTCCTTATTAGCAGTTACGACATGCTTCCCATTAGAAATGGCCTGGAAGATGTAATCTTTTGCAGGTACCTGCCCGCCCAAGACCTCGACGACAACGTCAACCTCGGGATTTTCAAGAACATCCTGAGGGTTAGTTGTCAGAAGGTCGGATAGGGAGTCTATTCCACGTGACTTATGGAGATCCCGTACTAGTACATTACGTAACTCAATGCTAGCACCGGATGCGTACAACAGACTCTTACCCTTTTCAAAAATGGTGCGCGCAACACCACCACCGACGACCCCAGCTCCAAGAAGACCAATTCCTATTGTCCGGGTGGCCATAAGTCCCTCATTCTATTTGTCAAGAAGAGGGCCCGTCCTCACTTGTGGACGGGCCCTCTTAAAGTCTGACTATGCCATACCGTCTAAGTAAAAGACCTCGCTTGACCAACGCTATGGTACCTATCGTAAGGGATCAGAGCCAGATAACGGGCTCGTTTCACAGCTATCGCGAGGGGCCGCTGGCATTTGGAACACATGCCGGTCTTACGCCTCGATTCAATCTTGGCCATGTCATTAACAAAGCGTTTAATAAAATCTACGTCCTTGTAATCGATTTGTTTACCTTCGACACAAGGGCAGATCCGACGCCGCTGCCTGAAGAACCTTCCTCGTGGTCTTCCTCCTGGCCTACCTCCTGGTCCACCAGGTCCGCGTCCGCCTGGTGCACTCGATCCATTTGGTCCATCTCCTCTAGGAGCTGACGGTCGTGGTTGTGTATATTCCGTAGTCACGTATCCACCTCTCGTTCTTTACCAGGGTAGGTCCTCAACCGCATCAGGGGCAGGCCCAGCAGGAAAATCACCTGCGCCAGTGCCCGGTGGGACACCTTCCTCACGATCAGCGGTGCGATCCAAAAATCTTACATCAAATGCCGTCACATCGAGACTAGTTCGTTGCTGACCATCCGCACCGGTGTATTCCCGTGTACTCAATCTACCATCAACGAACACTTTCATACCTTTCGTCACGTACTGGTTACAGGTCTCTGCAAGCTTATTCCAGGCAGATACGTTGAACCATTCTGTCTCATCACGCTGCTCTCCTTCACTAGTTGTATACCTTCGATTGGTCGCAACTGAGAAAGAGGTCACGGGATTGCCATTGGGCGTGTACCGCATCTCGGGGTCCCGTCCAACATTACCAATGAGGAAAATCTTGTTCATAGACATAGTGGTGACGCCGCCTAGCCTACAGCTTAACTACAAGGGATCGGAGAATATCTTCCGACGAATTCAAGTAACGGTCAAGTTCCTGTGCACTGCCAGCGGCCATAGTGAAATTTGTAAGAACGTAGTTACCTTCCATAAATTTCTTTATGGGGTATGCGAATCTCTTTATCCCCCATACATCTCGCTCAGTAAGTTCGCCTCCCCGTTCACCCACCCAACCTGCGATGCGATCAACGATACCGCTGACCTCATCTTCAGTGGCTTCGGGGCTGAGGATAAGAACCGCTTCATACTTCCGTGTTCGCTCTGCTACCACTTGAACTCCTACAATTTAGACGACTACACACTTGTGCTCAACCTGCGTTTCGCGAACGTTAATTATACCATGCACGGCTGTACCTCGGTAGCTTTCAACTGTCGCTAATACTAGTCTGCCTCCACACAGCAACTATCCAGGTCAGAATATGGTCATTTAGGTACTGTCCGTAATGCGGACTGTACCACTCAAATGAGCGTAATGGATTTGAGGATTTGAGATGGGGCTTTAGCTCACTCAAAGATCTTCACGAAACACGTGATTATCTGCTGGACTTGCTTTAGGATTTACTCGGTGGTAGAACTGAAAATACCGATAAAATGACACGCCGGAGGAAGTCATGGGACAGGACCACGACGTCGTTGAAGTCCTGGTAATTGGCGCGGGCATGTCCAGTGGTGCCTTCACCTGGAGCCTCACCAAAGCTGGGTTTGGCGTGATGTGTTTGGAACAGGGCAATTGGCCCACTCCTAGTGAATACCCGGTTACAGATGATGACTGGGAGTTACATATCTACTCGGATTACCATCTCGACCCCAACGTTCGCTCTCAGCCAGAAGACTACCCTATAAATACTGAAAACTCTCCGATAACTCCGCTCATGTACAACGCTGTCGGGGGTAGTGCCATACACTGGGGCGCGCACTTCCCTCGAATGCGTCCATCCGACTTCCGAGTAAAGACCTTGGATAGTGTCGCAGATGATTGGCCCATCAACTACTTTGATTTGGAACCATATTTTGATCTTAACGACAAGATGACAGGAGTTGCTGGACTACATGGAAACCCCGCGTACCCACCTATGTCACCACGCCAGATGCCGCCGCTACCGATTGGGAAGCAGGGGAGCAAGTTAGTAGAAGGATTCGAAAAATTAGGCTGGCACTGGTGGCCTGCTGAGAGTGCCATCAACTCCACACACTACGATGGCCGGCCTCCGTGTACCAACGGAGGGCCTTGTATAACCGGCTGTTACAACGGAGCCAAGTCAACGGCAGACCTGACGTATTGGCCAAAGGCGCTTCAGAATGGCGCGGTACTACATACTAATTCCAGAGTATCTCATATCACCACGAAGCCTAGTGGCAAGGTAGATGGGGTTGTCTACTTCGATACCAGTGGGGAGGTACACCATCAACGCGCGAACGTTGTGGTTATTGCTGCAAATGGTGTGGGCACACCTCGGATACTTCTTAACTCAGCCTCTGCCTCACACCCTAACGGTCTAGCCAATAGCAGTGGATTACTAGGGAAAAACCTTATGTTCCACCCTGTAGCTGCAACGGTCGGTGTTTTTGAGGATGACCTAGAAGGATATAAAGGCGCACTCGCTTGCGCCATTACGAGTTACGAACATGTCGAAACGGATCGCTCTAGAGGTTTTGTCAGAGGATATCAACTCCAGTCTAACCGTCAACTTGGCCCATTGAATACCGCATTGGGCGGCCCATTGGAAAGAGCGATTCCTTGGGGATCCAAACACCATTCCTCATTCACAGATAGATTCAATCACATCATCCCAATCGCTGCCCTCGGAGAGGATCTTCCTGAATTGCAAAATGAGGTCATTCTCGATAAGACATTGACCGATAGTGACGGAATACCTGCTCCAAAAGTTAATTACTCTATCAGTAAAAACAGTGAAACGATGATGACTCACGCCGTCGCCCGGTGCACGGATGTTTTGGAAGCTGCTGGTGCAACACAAGTACTCGTCAATCAGCAAATGCAAGGGGCAGGCTGGCATCTCCTAGGAACGGCTCGGATGGGTATTGATCCAGCAACTTCAGTTGTGAATCAGCATGGTAAGACGCACGATGTGGACAATCTGTACATAATAGATGGAAGCGTTTTTGTGACTGCGGGGGCTGTGAATCCGACTTCTACGATTCAGGCAATCGCACTCTATATTGCTGAACAGATGAAGCGGAACGCGAGGAACCTATGACTAACCCTCAAAAGGCCCTAAAGACCTCGTTTTTGTCGAGGGATCAGCAAAAACTCCTGTCCACTGTTATAGACGTGATCATCCCAGCAAGCAATGGGTCTCCATCGGCCTCTGATGCAGATGTGGCGACACATGTAGAATCGTCCTTATCTACGTCATCAGCTACGAGGAATCTCCTTACGTCTGGCCTCCAGGCTATTGAAGTTACGAGTGGTCGAGCATATCGCAAAAGTTTAGCGGACCTGACGTATGAACAACGCGAGTCCCTCCTCTCAAAGATCGAATCTGCCTTACCCGAATTCTTTAATGTTCTCATTCAGCAAACTTACTCTGGGTACTACACTAACTCAAACGTCCTTCGGTCGAAGGGCATACATGTGGGTGCACCGCAGCCGGAAGGCTTTCAAATGGAACCATTTCAAGAGAGCCTTCTAGAAAGAGTCCGATCAAGTGGGACAAAGTATCGTACCTAGCAGATTCAAAAAGGAGCAGCAGATGGGTAAATCTCTTGATGAGCGATTCCAGGGCGCGCTACTATCTATGCCCACTTTCAACGATGAAGCATTTCATCTTCAACTCAACCGACAGCGGATACACATAAACTGGCTGATCGATAACGGAATTGTGGAAGGGCAAGGAGTATTGATCATCGCGGGGGGCATGGGCGAAGGGTATTTCCTTGAACCCAGTGAGTGGGAAACCCTGGCAGACCTGGTGGTAAGTGAAGCAAGAGGACGAATCCCAACCGGGATAGGAATCAAGGAACTCAGTGCCCGACGTGCCGCATACAAAGCAAAGTACGCAGCGAACGCTGGGATCGACTGCATCCAAGTCTCACCTCCTCATTACCTACTGCCTACTGAAGAGGAGATTTTTCAACACTTCAAATACATAAATGACGCAGCCACTATCCCAATCATCGCCTACAATACACCATGGGCGATGCCCCACCCTGGCTACGAGTTCTCGGAAACCCTACTGAGCCGGTTCTCTGATCTAGAAAACCTGGTTGCGATTAAGTGGTCAACTCAAGATTACCGACACTGTATGAAGATGATCCGGCTGTTCAAGGATCGCTTCATTTTTCTCGACAACAACAGGATTCTTAGCCACGGTGGACGGGTTGGTTCGCGCGGATTCACAGACTTTTTCGGGAATGTCGCGCCTAGATTGTCCCTGAGAAAATGGGAACTTTATCGTGAAGAGCGCTTTGATGAACTCGACGAACTTGAACTGGCTATCGAATTTGATCCTGTGGCGCAAGCAAGCTCGCGGCCGGACCTTTCTAAAGCGACAATCCTTTCTAGTATGGGAGAAGGTCCAGCCGCACGACTGATTCTCAACGCCCTCGGCATGGATTCCGGCCCTCCTTTTCCTGCCCAGGTTCGTCAGACAGAAGACGCGGTTCAAGCTTATCGCAAGATGATGGAAGAGAGCGGTTTCATGGATTGGGTTGATTGGAAACAGTCAATATTTGAAGGGATAGACTAAGAATGAACTGGTACCTAATTTGCAGCGGAATCCTCCAGGTGGCTCCTACACATTACCGACCCCAAAGTTGGGTAGTCGCCACAACTGTACAGAGATAATGCCACGGGCAAAAAAGGCGCTCGGTCAAAACTTTCTGACAGACGGAAGGGTTGTCGGAAAAATTACCGCCGCTGCCGAGATTTATAGTGACGACACGATTCTTGAGGTAGGTCCTGGTCGCGGGATACTAACTCGGGCCTTAGCCTCTAAAGCTGGGAAAGTTATTACCGTAGAGATTGATGAACAACTGATCCCATCACTGTATGAGAAGTTCTCGGATCACACCAACGTAGAAATTGTTCAGGGAGACGCGCGTGCAATCTCGATTGATAAGCTCATCCCTGCAGAGGACAGGTACAAGGTCGTTGCAAACCTACCCTACTATGCAGCCTCCCCAATCGTCCGACGTTTCCTTGAAGCAGATCATAAGCCAACTCTGATGGTTGTAATGGTACAGCGGGAGGTCGGCCTGGACATGACGGCTAAACCAGGTAAAATGGGGATCCTCTCGGTAGCAACACAAGTCTACGGAAACCCACGCATCATCACGTCAGTACCACCACGCTCATTCCGGCCATCTCCCAAAGTTACATCAGCGGTCGTTAAAATTGATTTGTACGACAAACCACTAGTGCCGTTCATGTCTCCTGACGGATTTTTTGAACTCGTACGTGCAGGCTTTAGTGCCCCGCGTAAACAGATCCATAACAATCTGCGACACAGGCTAAATACGAATCCGGACGTTATAGGAGAACTACTGGCACAAGCGAAAATCGATCCAAAACGCCGAGCCCAGACGTTGAGTATCACTGAATGGGGTACCCTGTATGAACTCTCCATACCCTTACTGGATCAATAAATCGCTTTACCGATAGCTCTTGGACACAGCGGGTATGCCCGGGCTACTGTCCAATCACAAAAAAGCATCAATGCGACTCTCATTTAAACGACAGCCCTTCGACCTCCACAACACACTCTTCAGTGGCCAGAATTTCCGATGGCGCAAAATTGGCGAAAGGTATAACGGAGTTGTTTTTGGTAATGTCGTTGATGTGCAACTTGATGGTGACGGTCTGGAATTCACATCCTATCCTGACTTGGATTCGATCATGGGACCTTTGCTGCGCGACTACTTCTCACTGGACTTTGACATCGATGCTGTATACGACTCGATCTCAAAGGACAACCACATCAGAGTTGCGATCGAGAGATACCGCGGTATGCGAATACTTCGCCAAGACCCTTGGGAAACTGTGGTGTCTTTTTTGTGTGCTCAAGCATCAAACGTGCCGAGGATTACCAAAAACGTCGAGGATATGTGCGAGTCTTTCGGAAGTGAGATCGGGCTTGGAAGACATAATTACCCCACACCCGAGCAGCTAGCCAGTGCAGGAGAGAATGCGCTCCGGGAAATAGGGCTTGGGTACCGTGCAAAGTTTCTTGTCGATACTGCCCGGTGTGTAGCTGACAGCGAAATCCAACTTACCCAACTTCGGACCGCTTCCTACGACGATGCTCTCGCGAGTCTCCTCATGTTGAATGGTGTTGGAGACAAGGTAGCTAATTGTATTCTACTGTTCGCTCTTGATAAACCGAGTGCTTTCCCTGTTGATACTTGGATTCAAAAAATGCTTCAGCAATGGTACCTGGGGCAGAAAAAGACAGGGCTCAAGCAGATGCGGATGTGGGCCCAAGATTATTTCGGCCAACATGCTGGGTACGCGAACCAGTACATTTTTCACTCCAGCCGGATTGAAAACAAGCGATCAATCTAGTGTGCCCGGAGCGTTGCCCCTCCGTCAACAAGGATGATCTGTCCACGGATCATGTCAGCATGGGGACTACAAAGAAAAATTACTGTGTCGGCAATATCCTGAGCAGTAACCATTCTCCCACTGAGGGTCTTCTGGCCCTCGGCAACCATTTTTTCCTTATCGGGGAAAGCATCCAGAGCCCCAGTTTGGACATATCCGCCAGAAACAGCATTGACGGAGATGTCTTTAGAGGCGAGTTCCACAGCTAGGTAACGAGTCACAGCTTCAAGGGCCGACTTCGAAGTGCCCACAGCAAAGTAGTTCGGCAGAACCTTACGTGACCCCTCGCTTGTAATGTTAATTATATGGCCACCATCGACCATAAGCTCTGAAGCTTCAATCGCACAAAGCCATCCAGCCTTAACGTTGATGCCCATTGTCCAGTCCCAGTGTTTCTCTTGGAGTTCATCCGCAGGCAAATTAACTCCTGATGCTGCGTTGTTTACAAGCACGTCAAGACGCCCATACTCATCACGAACTGCATCAAATAATGCTTTGATTTTTTTAGCATCTCCTAAATGGGCTCGCATTCTCAGGCAACGAACCCCAAAGGCTTCAATTTCTTTCTGGGTCTCTTCAGCAGCCTTCTCATTGCGCAAGTAGTTAAACGCAATATGGGCTCCCTGCTTAGCAAACTCTAGGGCAATCCCCTTACCTATACCACGAGACCCACCTGTTACAAGAACTACCTTAGATTTAAACTCTTTATCCTCCATAGGAGATCCGTTAGACGGCAAGGCCTCCATCAACCGAAATGACCTGACCTGTAATGTAGCTAGCTTGAGGAAGAGCGAGAAAAGCGACCATATGTGAAACTTCTTCCAACTCTCCAAACCGTCCCATTGGTGTGCGATCACGCCAGTACTGTTTCATCTCCTCTGATAGAACGGATGTTGTCTCGGTCTCAAAATAGCCGGGCGTCACAACATTGGCAGTGATATTACGGGAAGCCACTTCTTTTGCTAATGCTTTCGTGAAACCAATAACAGCAGCTTTTGACGCAGTGTAGTTTGTCTGGGTCGCGTTCCCCCGAAGACCCACAATCGAGCCAATGTTTATGATCCGACCCCAACGATTAACCATCATCTGCCGAAGAGCCGCACGGGTTGTATAGAACGTACCATGTAAGTTCACATCAATTACGCGGTGCCATGCATCATCAGACATTCGGATAACGTGTGTGTCATCAATGATTCCTGCATTATTGACGAGAATTTCTATCGGCCCCCATTCGTTTTCGACCTCCTTCACCATTGACTTCACCTGATCGAGGTCTGCAACATCCGCCTGCACAGGAAACGAGCGGACACCTATGCTGGTGAGCTTGGCTACTACTTCATCAGCTGCCGCGGGAGAGGAATTGTAGTTAACGGCCACCTGAGCTCCTTTTTCAGCTAGACGAATAGCGATCTCACGGCCTATTCCTTTCGAAGCGCCGGTGATAAGCGCTGTCTTTCCTTCAAGTTCCATTGCTATCCACCCACCTTGCCGTGGACTGCTGCTAGCTCATCTCTAAGCCGCTCAGTGAATCCCAAATCGTGCAACATCTTTGCAATGCCAATGGCTCGCTTAACCTCTTCACGTTTTCCGCTTCCGTGGCCAACAATACTCACTCCGTTCACACCAAGCAAAGGTCCTCCACCATTATGGTTGGCAACATGTGTCTTCTCATACAACTCGGCAGCTAGTGAATCGATTTCATCATTAGAAAGCCTGCCTTGGAGCCCGTCGCGGAGCAGATCAATGGACGCTTGTCCAATGCCTTCTGTGAGCTTCATAACAACGTTTCCAACAAAGCCATCGGTAACCGCCACATCAACATTACCAGCGGGAAGTTCATGAGGTTCAAGATTGCCCACGAAATTAAGGCCACTCTTAGCAAACAATTCCGATGTTTCCCGTACTTGCTTATTCCCTTTACCGAACTCAGAACCGACGCTTAAAAGAGAGACACGAGGATTTTTTACATCCCAAAATATACGAGCCCACAGGTCTCCAATCACTCCGAAACTTAGCAATTGAGAAGGGCGGCAGTCTACGTTACTGCCTACATCGAGTATCACAGTGTTGGGGGCAAACCCAACTATCGGCCCCCCCAAGGCTGGTCGTTCTATACCTTCCATCATTCCAAGAATGACGGCAGCGGCCGCCATTGCGCCCCCGGTCGACCCCATTGTGACGGCTCCGTCAGCCATCCCTTTCTTGACCAGACTCGTTGCCACAACAACGGAAGCTTTGGGCTTCTGACGCAGAGCTATAGCCGGCTGCTCACCTTCCTCAATGAACCCCTCCGATTCAATGGGCAATATTGGCAGTCCACTGGTGTCGTGCTTCTCTATCTCAGCCTGGACTACAGTTGGGTCTCCAACGAGTCCTACTTGTACGTTACCTTCTCTCGCGGCCTCTACCGCTCCGGCAACTGTCTCTTCCGGAGCGTGATCTCCACCCATTGCATCAACGGCCACCCGAAATATTTGTCCTTCACTCACACTAGTTCCTACCTATTCTACGACCACCGCTACGGTCGCGTCTCCGATAATCACGTCTTCATCCTTATGATTACGAACCCCGACTGAATACGTTAATTCAGTCCCTCGAATTTGCTTCACTTTTGCATGCG
Source organism: SAR202 cluster bacterium (assembly GCA_022448725.1). Classification (GTDB taxonomy): domain Bacteria; phylum Chloroflexota; class Dehalococcoidia; order Lucifugimonadales; family VXLM01; genus VXLM01. The sequence goes on from JAKUTR010000005.1 coordinate 58,920, forward strand.
CCGTCACTATGTCACCTGGCCTAACTGGAGCTTTGAAGCGGAGCTTAAGCTTACCCGACTCAGGCCAAGTGCGCTTGTGACTCGTAGCAATCAACTCAGAAACAAGCCCTGCTATCATCATCCCATGCGCTATTGTTCCCCCGAATTGCGTAGTTTTTGCAAATTTCTCATCAAGATGGATCGGGTTGAAATCTCCTGCGGCGCCAGCATAAGCGGTAATTTGAATTTGTGTGATCTCCCTGATTATAGGTGCCAACTCTGTGCCTATTTCTGTCATGCTGGCACCATTATCATACTCTTTGCACTCATCACAATCGTGCGAGCTCCACGAACCACATCCATCTTAACCCCTACAAGTCTAACCCCTCTGCGAACTGAGTTCTGGGCGATAGTTGCACGGCATTTAAGAGTTTCTCCAACTAAGACGCTGTCCAAAAATTCCATTTCTTGGCCAGCGTGGAGAGTTCCAGATGGTATCCCAAGATCATCAAGTACCCCACGTAAAGACAGCGCGCCAATAGCCATCGGAGGTACCATCGGGGAAACAGACTCCGGTTCAAACACGTTAGATCGATCACCAACGGCCGCAACATACTCTGACACCGTGTCAAGATCAAGCACAAACTCTCTACAAGACACAACATCGCCGATACTTAGATTAACGTAGTCGAGTGGCATGGCGGTTCCTGATTATAGAAGTCTGTCAGTCTTGTCGGCAACGAAGCACGATCCGCCCATCATGTACTAGGAGGTTCTACTTCCCTTACTTCCGATGCAGACTCAATGGCAGCAGACACTTGTAGTAGTAGGCTGTCCTCCATATGACCTGTAACAAGTTGCACGCCTATCGGAAGTCCATCTGATGACATCCCAAACGGGACAGAGATCGCCGGATGGCCTGTCATACCAAAGGCAGCTGTAATATTTGCAGCATGACCGGCACCAGTGGATTGCCCGTCGATAACCAACTGGGCACTGTCGTGTCGCGGCGAAGTAGTTGGCGAAGTCGGACACAGAATAAGATCGTACCCATTAAGAATTCGAGTCACATCTCTCGAGAGGGCCTCGTGCTTGTCCAGAGCTACCATGTAATCATCCATGGAAGGCATTGGACTACTGAGTAAACTAGTAATCGAATCCGAAAGATCGGTTTCACGACCGCTTACATGCGGTGCAAAGTAGTGCGACGCCTCAACAACTAGCAAACTCATGGTGACGTCTATAGGTAGCCTGTCTTCCCAATTAAGACTGACCTCTTCTACTGTGCAACCAATGTCATGGTCAAGAAACGTCGCTGCCTTTTTAACTATTTCCTTAATCTCACCCATTACTGGGTAAAAAGGTCCTTCGCAAAAGTACGCAACTTTCAAGGGTTGCTTAGGGAGCCGAAGCAACTGACCGAGCGGTCGGTGTTCCGTTGGCAAATGCATCGCTCCATGACCCAAGGCGTACAGATCCTCTCCATCTGGACCTGACATGACCATCAACCCAAGAGCTACGTCTCGAACAGTCCGTGCCATTGGACCAACATGCATACGGCGTGACATCAATTCAGGCCATGAGCCTGTCAATGGAATTCGGCCGTGAGTTCCCTTAAGACCTACGATGTTGTTGTAATGGGATGGCAGACGGTTTGATCCACCTAAATCGGTTCCGATGCCAATCGGTGACATCCTTGCTGCTATGGCAGCAGCCTCACCTCCACTTGACCCGCCAGAAGTGTGGTCAGCGTTCCAGGGGCTTACCGTACGCCCGAAAAGGTCGTTGACTGTCTCGGCTGATAAAGCAAACTCTGGACAATTAGTTTTCCCGATCAGAATAGCTCCGGCATCCTTGAGACGTTTTACAGCCGTAGCGTCTTGTTTGGGAACGTGATCTGAATAAAGAACCGACCCTCGAGTGGTTCGAACACCTGCAGTGTTGAAAACTTCTTTGGCTGTAAATGGGACTCCGTGGAGGAGACCAATGTTATCGCTGCCAACAGTTAAAGCTCTTTCAGCCTCATAAGCTTGTTCCATAGCCCTATCGTTCAGCGTCACAACTGCGTTGATGCTCCGGTTGGCCCTTTCTATGTGGTCCAAGTACACCTGCATTATTTCAACCGGCGATACCTGTTTCGCTCTGACAAGGCCAGCTAGTTCAGTCGCATCTGCAGAAATAATCTCGTTAGAGATGATCTATCTCCTAGAAAACTGAGTACCCACCATCAATCGGGATTGCCGTCCCAGTCACGTAGTCGGACGCACCACTTGCCAGAAATACTGCGATGCCAGAAAAATCGGCAGGCTCACCCCAACGCTGCTGAGGGATACGTTCTGATACTTGCTTGAACCGTTCCGGGAATTTAGTCTCTATTGGAGCGGTCAGGTCAGTCCTTATCCAGCCGGGCAAAATGGCATTCACTTGGATGTTGTCGGCAGCCCATGCTACTGCTAAAGACTTAGTCAATTGCACTACACCACCTTTACTAGCTGCGTACGAAACCGCCCAATCTAGCCCAAAGATAGAAGCCATCGACCCAATGTTTATAATTTTCCCGCCGCCACGGGTTGCCATGTTTTGATGCACCTCGCGGCAGAAAACAAACAACCCCTTCAAATTAATGTCCTGAACGGACTGGAAATCCTCAGTGGAGTATTCTTCCGGACGCTGCCTTATATTTATACCGGCATTATTGACCAATATATCTAGGCCGCCAAAGAGATCAATGCTCTGAGAAATTGTACTTCTAATCGATTCAACATCAGTGACATCGGTGGTTACACCAACTGCTTTCGCGCCAAATGTCTCTAGCTCTCTTACAGCACTGACAGTCTTGTCTGCATTTCTGGCCGCAAGCACAATATTGGCTCCAGCCTGCGCAAGGCCACGGGCTATGCCGAGACCGATTCCGCCGTTGCCGCCGGTTACGACAGCGGTCTTGTTGGTCAAATCAAACATTTAAAATCGCCCCATACAGAGTGACTTGAATATACCGCACTCACCCTCAGCATGCTAGCTGGTAGTTGCCTAAGTAGACTGGGTCCGGTATAACGTCGGAAGTTTCCCACCATATTTGAGGATACTCATGAAAGCTGCTCGGTTAGTAGGACCACAGAAATTCGAGATCGTGGATGTCCCAGACCCGGTCCCTGGGGATAAAAACTGCATTGTTAAATTGGAAAGATGGTCGATATGTGGAAGCGATATTCGGCACGAATACGGCACGGTTTTCCAGGAGGAGCACTACCCACTCGACGCGGGGTTCCCGTGCCATGAACTTGTCGGCTCGATCGTGGAGAGCCGATCAGACCTGTGGGCTGAAGGACAGCGGGTCATCGTAATCCCACACCTAGGCGCTAACGGCCTCACAGAATACACCGAGGCGCTACCCAATCGAATGATTCCTATCCCCAACGAAGGTGACGCAGGAGACTGGTTGATGTGCCAACCTTCTGGCACAGTACTTTACGCGCTACAGGAAACTGGCGTACTTCTCGGCAAAAGAATTCTCATTTTAGGCCAAGGACCGATAGGACTCTCCTTCACCGCAATTTGTGCACGTTCAGGCGCTAGGCAGGTCATTGCTGCAGACCTTCATAACTATCGGCTTGAATACTCTCAGCGGTTTGGGGCAACACACTCTATCAATCCAACAGCGGAACCTCTTGACGAGGCAGTAGACACAATCACCGAGGGAGAGATGCCTGACATCACCATTGAAGCAGCCGGCTACCCTGATACGCTTGCAGCTGCGATCAGGCTCGTGAAGGTGGGAGGTACAATCGTGATGTTTGGTCAGCAACCTAACTCGGCAGATGGTCAAATGGCGCCGCTGGACGCTAAGGAACTCCTATACAAGAACGCCAAGCTCCGCTCAACAGCAGCGAGCCAGAGTGGTGATGTCGTAACTCACATCAAAACCATGGTAGAACTTAGACAGCGTGGTTGGTGGGATCCAGCTGAGATGATCACCCACCAGCTAAAATTTAGAGATTTGCAAACAGCTTATGACATGTATCAGCAACGCGAGGATGAGGTGATCAAGATTATGATGCAGGCGTAACCTTGACAAACTTTCCCCAATCGCCCGGAGAAGATCCCACAGGTCCTGTCAGAACGGTTGATACGTTTGAGATTTCCATCGGTTGATAGCGGTCTGCGCCCTGGGGCTGATCGCCCGCTCTACATCGATGTTCACGAGAGAAGGCCTATCGGCATTAAGTGCTCGCTCCAGAGCACCTGGGAGCTCGTCTGGAGCACTAACATGCTGCCCATATGCGCCCAGTGCTGAGACAAGCTGATCATAGCGCTGAGGCAGTAAGTCAACTGCAACTGCCTTTCCGTAAACTTGCAGTTGAATCTGCCGATCAATACCCCAAGCAGCGTCGTTTCCAAGAACCGTCGTAATATTAATCGCGTGGCGTACCGCGGTATCGTACTCCATCGCGTTAAACCCAAATGCGCCGTCTCCGCATATTACGACTGACCTCCGATCCGGGTAAGCCAATTTCGCAGCCATCGCAGTGGGGATTGCGGTCCCGAGCATCCCTACTCCAGAGAAATAGTGCCACGACCTCGGGGACAATGCTGGTAAGTAGGCTCGACCGAGATGACAAAAATCACCACCATCAAAAGTAATGAAATCGTCCTTGTGCAGTAAAGACTTAAGCACCCGATGAACTTCAATCGCATGTATTGGCAACTGACCCGTAGCCTTTGATTCAAGTTCCTCACGGAAGTCGTCGCGGACAGATTTCAATTCTGCTAACCAGTCAGTGGGCTTAGTCCATGAATGCTTGCCGGCTTCCAAGGCTAGTTGATCAACTACCGCTTCCACATTCCCAACTATCCCTACATCTACACCTCGATTGCGTCCGATCTCAGCAGATGAAGGATCAATTTGAACAATTTTGGACTTGGTGGATACAGTTGGCGGTAGCGCGTAACCCATAATGATGTCTTGTCTCATACCGAGCAGCACTATCACGTCAGCGTCACGCAACATCTTGGCAGCAGGATTTAGTCCATTATCGTAGAAACCATAAGAATATTCGTGTTCGTCAGAAACAATACCTCTAGCTGTCGCCTCCGTCATAATGGGAAACTTCGTGGTTTCTATGAACCTTGTAATCGCCTCTCCCGAACCAGTATAGGCTGCAGCACTGCCGGCGATTACGACCGGACGCTTAGACCCTTGTAAAACTCCGATCGCATCGCGGATCTGCGACTCAGAAGCAGGAGCCATACTCGAAATACGGTACTGCCCCGATGGAAAGATCCTTATCTCATCTTGCTGCACCTCCTGCTCTTGAATATCAATCGGGATCGTCAGATGCACCGGCCCACGACGGTTGGAGTATGCGACACGGAGTGCCTGTGCGATCATATGTGGGATACGGCGTGCATCGGTGACAAGCCAGGCATCTTTCGTAGTGGGTTTAGCCATAGCGACTTGCTCGATCTCCTGCATTGCGCCCCGACCAAGCTCATGCAAAGGCGCAGACCCACTGATGGAAATCAGCGGCGTTTCTGAGTACATTGCTGCCGTCAATCCGGGTATCGCGTTAGCAAAACCCGGAGTTGTGTACATCGCCACCCCGGGCTGACCAGTAATTTTCCCCCAAGCATCTGCCATATGGGCTGCGGCAGCCTCATGACGAGTATCGATAAACCGGAAGTTCATATCAGCCATTACGTCTATAGCAGGAAGAATATGGTCCCCAGCCAAGGTGAAAATCGTGGAAACGCCCTCACTCTGTAAGGCCTGCCCGATAAGTTGGCCTCCGGTAACGGTTTTAGGACCCAATCGTGATGCCTCCAAAACAGTGTGGTGATAAGCCGATTGCCCCATTGTAATGCGGTAATCAGCCCTCTGCAATGACATTGACTTGACCCCCATCAACCTCTACACTCCGCAGCTTAGGAGGAGTGTCATGACAGGAAAAGTACAGACTGTGCTCGGGCCAATCGAACCCGAAGAGATTGGACTCACTTCTATGCATGAGCACATCATGATCGACTTTACGGTCGTGTTTCAGGGCTCACCTGAGGCTACGCTCAAGAAGAAGGCTCACGAACCAATTTCAATGAAGAACCTAGGGTGGGTCCGATACGATCCTTTCCGCAGCCATGAGAACCTACAACTAACGGACGAAGATACGGCCATCTCTGAGATCGCTCTCTACAAAAGGTCCGGAGGAGGCACTATTACCGAACTTACCACCATAGGTATCCGAAGGGACCCCGTGGCACTAGCGAATGTGTCTCGGTCAACGGGTGTCCACATAGTGTGCGGCGCCGGCTACTATATCGGTCCATCACACCCTGAAGACATGGACGAAAAAACCATTGATGAAATTGAGGAACAAATCGTCCGTGAGGGCAAAACCGGAATAGGTGACACTGGAGTACAGGCAGGTATCATTGGCGAACTGGGGTGTATGTGGCCTCTTTGGGAAAACGAACGGAAAGTCTTAATAGCAGCGGGGCGAGCACAACAGCGCACCGGAGCTTCCATTCTCATTCACCCTGGCCGCGCCCCTGATGCACCATTCGAAGTGATGGATATTCTAGAAGGTGAAGGTGTTGAACCTTCACGGGTAGTTATGGGCCACATAGGGAGGACTTATACAAGTCTGGACGAGATCTTGAAACTTGCAGAGCGTGGCTGCTACTTAGAATATGATCAATTCGGGCTTGAGTCGTCATATTTTTCTTACGGTGTAACCGAGTTCCCATCTGATGGAACTCGTCTCAACTTTATAAAACAGATTGTCGATGCAGGGTTCGGCAGCAGGATTGTTGTCGGCCAAGATATTTTTGCGAAAAGTCAGCTCCGCCGGTACGGCGGCTATGGCTATGCCCATCTAACTGAGAACGTGATCCCCCGCATGCGTGAGAGACTAACAGACGAAGAGGTTAACGACATCATGGTTGAGAACCCCAAGAAAGTTCTTACTCTAGGCGAACCGACAGTGTAAGCGTGTGCCAGCACAACCCAAAGGGGTCAAGGGATAGAAAAGATCCCTATGCGCAAAGCGGGTCGTTCGGGTCCCAACGCCTAAAGGAGGGAATTCCCGTTTTCACGATTTCGTCGCGGGTCTGCCACCACCTCTCAGCCCATTTGTCATGATCATGCAATTCGGTTTCTGGTTTTTCTCGGCTACGAGCAATAAACCCCGGGAACCAGGGACGACCCGTCGCATCACCTACGGGATTGTATCTAAGATCTAGACTCCATCGGATCGTATCACTCAAATTTTCTAACGACCCATGCTGAGTATACTTCGTCATAAATAGCACATCGCCTGGTTTCATCGGTAGTGGCACTTGGTCACCGGATATATCCTTATCAGGAATCCCAGTCTTGCCATTCTCCGCCATTATGCAGTGCTGGTCGAGTCCATGTTTATGACTCTTGGGCACGACGGTAAGACAGCCATTCTCCTCTGTTGATTCTGTTACGGGCAACCAGACTGTCAACATCTCGCTTTCATCAGCCTCTTCGGTGACTACACCCAAGTCCTGATGCCATTGGGTACGTGCTATGCCTGCATGCCACCGCTTGTCCTCTGGCAACGCTTCCACTGGAGGCTTAATACGCGTGTGCTGAACGGGGTTGCAGAAAATCTCTGGCCCTATAAATTTTTCAACCGCATCAAGAAGCTTTTCGTTCCTGAGTAGCCTGAAGGCCTCAGGCCCTGTGTGCATAGGAGTATCAGACGTGATTCCCGATACTGGTAGTGAGATGTCTAAATATTGGTAGTAGCCCCCTTCTGTCTCCTTCGCAACTTGCGTTAATCTCTGGTCAAAAGGTAAATCAGAAATATCTTTTGAGAGTTTGCCCTCATCAAACCATTGCTTTGAGAGAGTACTCAGTCGCACATCGTACTCGTCAACTAACGGTGCAATGTCCTCTTGAGGATCAAGCAGGCCCTCAAGTACCACATACCCATCATTCTCTAGTCGCTTTCTCTCTAAGGTGGCCATATGTACCTCTGAAACGTTGAGGAAACAAATTATGTCCCGAACATTTTTCCAAGTCAATTCTGCAACCGCGTGGAACAGGGGGCTACCGTCAAACTAGATCCTGACGGAATCTCTTTAGAAAAACTGCCCGTGATTTTAAATAATTAGCCAATTACAGATGCATAATAATTCTACTCTTGAAACAACAGGGCGTCGTTTTCCAACAATCATCGTTGGAAACCTATTCCAGTTGTTACCCCTGACGCCTGCTCGGGATATTACGTTCAGCGAAATCATCGCCGACGGGAGTTGGACGGAACCAATGTGAAAGAGTTCGATTTAGTACAGGATCGTGTAGCTGTACGTGGAACTCGTCGCCCACACCATGACCGGTGAATTCAGGTAGGCCAAGCTCGTTAATAATGTCCACCGTCGAGTCAAGAAAATCGGATGACCCACAGTAAAGGAACATCGTTTCCTTCAATGCCCTTACGATTTCCATATCCAATAGGTATTCGAGAGATACAAGTGTTCCAAGAGCGGCGTCCTGCAGCGGCACGGTCACACCGTTCAATACCACCTGACTTCGTATCCTTAGATCATCCCAGTGTGCCTGTACATCATCGTACAACCAAGCCTCACCAGCGACCGGGTGTGGACACATTTGTTTGGGCTTATCGGGGAAAAGAGGGTCAAGTTCCCGGTCACATTGATCACTTCCAACTGAGATGAAAATCTCATCCCCGTCCTTAATACAAACTACCTCTCCCTCGCCACCAGTTTGAGCCCCCTGGACCTCAAAATCGATGCTCTGAGTTAAAAGATACCGTGCAATTCTGAAAATTGATGGGTTGGTGAGGTTTGCATAAGAAAAATGCCCATCTACAGCAATCTGTCTATCTTGAACTTCCCGCGTGCCCTGGATATTCCGTGAAGCGTGCCTAGCGCCGGAAACTGATCCGACAGTGAAAGTACGTCTATAGTCCTTACCTTTTGCGTGAATTAGCATCTCTACAGGAGCGATTAGCATGATGGCATCCTATCTGTCGGCTGCTAGATTTGTGGTTTCTATACCCTCAGAATACCTTAGTATTGTGACATTGAAAGCGAGTTCTACAGTGAACCGGGCAACCAGTACTATATGGATGTTCACCTGCCCTCCAATCGATCCTGATAAAGTGGGCGTGCTACCTCTAGTCAAACCACCACCTCGCAGGACCTCCCTACTTCCCTCATTCAAGAACCCGTAGCGGTCCGAGTGATAATAGCACCAACTTAGCAGTTTCATAAGAGGGATGCTTTGCTACACTAACGTAATCCTACGAGTGGAGTACTCATGACCTACGATTTACTTATAAAGGGCGGAACCGTCGTCGACCCTGACCAAGAGTTAAACGGGGTTTACGACATAGCTATTGAGAATGGGAAGATCGCTGACGTTCAGGCAGAAATCTCGCAGGATTCACATGACGTTATCGATGCAAACGGCTTGATCGTTACACCCGGCCTAATAGATATGCACGTGCACGCGTACTGGGGGGTTTGTTGCTATGGGCTTGAGCCGGATGCCATCAATCTAGGACGCGGCGTAACTACAGCGTTGGACTGCGGCTCATCCGGTGCAGAAACCTTCGAACACTTTCGCCGCACGGTGATTGACCGAGTGCAAACCCGTCTTTATGCACTACTCAACATCTCAGCCATGGGTATCATATCTGCCAATATCGGTGAACTGCTTGATATGCGATGGGCACTGGTAGACGAGGCAGCTACCATGGGGACGAAAAATCGCGACCGGGTTCTCGGTATAAAAGTCCGGCTTTCATCTCATGTCATCCACCAAGACGATAAACTTGACGCGCTAAAACGGGCTATCGCAGCTGCTGAAGGGTTTGGTGGCTTTGTGATGGTTCACGTGGGTGACATCGAGACGCCCCTGGAAACGCTAACACAGTATCTCCGTCCAGGCGACGTGGTCACCCATGCATTCAGGCATTGGGGTGGTGTACGCAGTGCGGAGGGGGAAATTACGGATGTTATCCAATCCGAGAGAGAGAGAGGTATCGTATTTGATGTTGGCCATGGCGGAGGAAGCTGCTCTTTCGAGACCATAGAGACAGCGATGGCAGCAGGATTTAAGCCAGACACTATTAGTAGCGATGTCAGTACTATCAGTGTGACCGGCCCCGTATACGACCTCGTAACCACTATGTCGAAGTTCCTACATTTTGGTATGTCACTTAACGAGGTCGTACGATGCGCCACAACCACGCCTGCAAAACAGATGGGAATTAATGACGACCTTGGCTCTCTGAGGATAGGCACAACCGGTGATATCACGATACTAAGACTCGACGAGGGAGATTTCACTTATATAGATGCAGAACGCCAACAGACCTCTGCCGACCAGAAACTTAACACCGTAGCTACCGTACGTGAGGGCAAAATTTACCATGATTGGAATAGGTAATCATGACTAGCTACCACGTATATAGTTGCGAGACTAGCTTCTGGCCTGAAATCTAAAGATGGATTCAGCGCATCGACGAAAGGTCACAACTGTTGAAAGGCTCGACGTCCCAGATATGGGAATGAAAAATGTATGACCTGCTCGTTACAGGTGGAACCGTGGTGGATCCATCGCAAGGGATCAATGAACTACTAGATGTCGCCTTCCATAATGGCAAAGTCGCTACTGTTGGAAAGAGTATTCCTGATTCTAAGGCGATGGAAGTTGTAGACGCGCATGGTAAGTATGTCGTTCCTGGTCTCATAGACTTACATGTCCACAACTATTGGGGAGTTTCACACTATGGCATCGATCCAGACATCACCAATATATCCAAGGGCGTCACCACCGCCATCGATGCAGGATCAGCAGGCGCAGCAACTTTTGCTGCATTCCGTAAATACGTGCTTGAGCGCGCTGATACTCGATTATACGCGCTACTAAACATCTCACTCACCGGCATGATATCTCGCAATATTGGGGAGCTCGAGGAGTTACGCTACGCTGATGTCGGACAGGCAAGTAGGGTCGGCAACCAGAACCGCGATTACATTATTGGCATCAAGGCTAGGCTGTCAGAGGATATAACACACGAGCACGACACAGAGTCGATCAAACGCGCGCTGGAGGCTGCTCAAGCAATCGGCGGCTTTGTAATGATTCACGTAGGTAACACCGCAACTCCTATGGAAAAGCTAGTCGAATTGTTGCGCCCTGGTGATGTCGTTACCCATTCGTTCCATGGTAACAAAAGCGGCATTCTTGACGATGCTGGCAAAGTAATTGATAGCTTTATTGACGCACGGAACCGGGGAGTCGTCTTCGACGTTGGTCATGGAGCCGGCAGTTTCTCATTTGAAGTAGCAGAAAGAGCACTTGCAGATGGGTTTTACCCTGGCAACATAAGCAGTGATCTACATGTCTACAACGTTGAGGGACCGGTGTTCGATCAAGTGACAACAATATCAAAATTTATGTGGCTCGGCATGTCTCTGTACGAGGTTATCAGACTAACAACTGAGACCACTGCTCAAACGATTGGACGGTCCGATAAACTGGGGACATTAAAACCTGATTCGATTGGGGATGCGGCGATACTAAGCCTCGATTGCGGGAGGTTTACGCTGACTGATTCGGTGGGACGGTCAATTACGACAAGCACGAAACTATCTCACGTTTCCACTATACGCTCTGGAAAGTTATACAAGCCATGGTTGACAGCTCGGGCTTAGCAATTTAACGGGTAAGATTTGAGGGACCCGTTCCAGTTGCCCTATAGCTAACCTCACTGTTGCTCTCTAGGAAAGGTTAAGCGACTAACTAGATACTGGAATAACCGTTCTGGAAGAAAACGCTTAGCCAACAAACCGGTTCGGGCTTCCAAACTAACTGGGTAACGAAAATTAGGTCTTTTAGAGCGAATTATCCTATGGATGACTTTTGCAACAGCAATTGGATCCTTTGCAAACCTACGACTATGCCCTCGTCTCTGGAAATAAGCATCCAGATACCGCTGGAGTGGTAACCCAGGGTTATGCAGTTGCTCCGCATGAACTTGGTTTTGTTGGAACTGTGTTGCGTACAGGCCTGGCTGAACAAGAACAACATTGACTCCAAAAGGCCAGACCTCAATCCGCAGCGACTCACTCATTCCTTCCAAAGCGAACTTGGATGAGACGTAAGCACCGTTGTATGGTGTCCCGAGTTGCCCCAGCACCGAACTCACATTAATTATAGTGCCCTTACGTTGCTTGATCATTCGAGGTAATACGGTATTAGCTAGCTTCATAGGTGCAATAACATTAGTCTCGTACTGAGCCCTCAGCTCGTTTGCAGAAATCGTCTGAACTGGTCCAAAAAGTCCATATCCAGCGTTGTTAACCAAAACATCAATTCCATCATGGTCATCGATCAGACGAGACATCACCTCTTCAACCGCATTATCTGAGTTGATTTCAAGTTCAACACACGTAATAGAGAAACCCAACCGATCCGTCTCTTCCTTTAACTGTTGTAGACGAGAGTAGACTCTACTCGTGGCTATGACATCGAATCCTTGCTTAGCAAGGTGAATAGCAGTTGCATACCCAATACCGCTTGAGGCACCTGTGATGAGGGCCGTTGTATCGGAGGGCTTCATATTACACCTCTACCGTAATTCCTAACCTCAACTACCGAACCAAACCGAGGTTGTTGACATCATCGTAAAGTTGAGGAAGACTCGACTGGGACACAAACCAGTACTAGATGCAAAATGATTATTGGCAGCCTTGTTACCGTATTGCCTCGAGGACCGTTCAGTCACAGGACCATTCTGATCAAAATGAAAATTGCGTGCTATCCACATAAGGCACTCTATGATAGAGCGCCTTATGACAAACAGGAAAATACTCCCAAGAGCCAAGTTTTCACACTTGGCAGGAACACCAGTTTTAGCTAGATATCTATTCTAGAGAACAGGTGGCTATGAAATGCAATACAAATGAACTATCGCCAGCCATCCATTCCGCTTCTGCCTGGGATAAGTGACACACGATGGCCTTCACCACACTTGAATCGTCTCTCCCGAGCTTCTGATCTTTTACCAGACAAAGACGATTCTTCCATTATCTGGTCACAGAACGGGCAGTTGACATCAAACCCAACACGGTTATTTATTCGGACAACCTTCACCTTCGTCAAAGTTTCCATAAGATTTTCAGATTCACCTACATATCGGAAAATATAACAAGTAGCACTAGTGAGAAGATTCTCTTTACCTCGGTTTGGAAATTCTTCCGTATAGGCATAATCAGCATAACCGCAGTTAAGACATTCGGGTTCATCGTAACTCAGCACAAGTTGAGTAGTGCACCTAGGACACTCCCCTCGCTTAGTTCTTACAGGTAGTGCCTCGTCATCTACCCCACTTATCTGTAGATCAAGATCGACCGGTTTCCTTGCTAGCGTCACCATGTTATTGCCCCCCCAAGATCGTTAGTCTCTCAAATTGGTTAATCTCTACTGGTACTTGGAAGATGTGTCCAGTACCATTCCTGTATAGTCGCCTAAAATCTATATAGTTCTTATACTTTTACTATTTATTGCCCTGTACAAGTCCGTGATTACGGATTCAATAGAGAACATATGTACTATTTACGAAATCTATTACTAGCTTGCGAGCACTATACATACACGGAGATACCATCCGTCAATAGGTTATGGGCCGAATTTTATACAAATATTAGATTTATTTCTGATTAGTAAATTGAAAGCGTACTCTCTGCTAGGCCCATATACCACAACATCTAGCGCCCATTGCTACCTGACTGCCAACATATAGCGGTTCAAAGGGCCACACCCACTGAATTCATTGATCTCCCTCTCGGGCCCTAAACCCCCCAGGCCACACTTTGGTTAACTCTCTAGACCTGTTGGGAAGCACCTCGTACTATTAGTGACATACCATTAATCAGGAGTATCGGATGTCGCTAGATATCATCGTTTGCGTGAAGCAGGTCATGGATCCTGAGACTCCTCCTTCTGGATTCAAAATCGACCAAGAGACAAAACAGGTCGTACAGACCACAGGAAGTTCTCCCGTATTGAACGGATTCGACGAAAATGCAGTCGAAGCAGCACTCCGTATCAAAGACATAACACCCGCGACCATTACTATCGTCTCGGTTGGAAAAGACTTTGTCATGGACGTAGTAAAGAAACCTCTAGCAATGGGTGCAGACAATCTCGTCCTACTATCAGACACACACTTTGAAACTCTGGACTCGTTTGCGACGGCGACGGTTCTCGCAGCAGGAATTCGTAAGCTTGGTGAACCTGATCTGATTTTATGTGGCCGACAGGCATCAGACTGGGATAATGCGCAAGTCCCGTTAGGATTAGCTGAATTCCTTGGGTTGACCTGCGTTACAGTCGCACAAAAAGTCGATACCGATGGAACATCGCTCACAATCGAACAAGTTTCGAGTGATGGGTACCAGGAAATTATGACCACTTTACCCGCCTTAGTAACGGTTTCTAATGAGATCGGAGTGCCCAGGTATCCCACTCTACGAGGAATCATGGCAGCTGGGCGTAAAGAACCTGTTATTTACTCAGCCGCAGATCTTAATATCGATCCCGAGAGCCTTTCACCTAAGGTGGTAGTGACTGACCTTTATGTGCCTGAAAGTAATCACGAAGTGGAGATTATTAGTGGTGAGGATGATGCGGATGCAGGTAGGAAACTTGCACTTCGAATGCGTGAAGAAGGCCTCATATAGACAGGCCTTAATTTTGAACAAAAACTTGTGGGTAAAGGAAATAGCATGACGGATATCCTCGTAGTGGGTGACACAACCAATGGCAAGCTTGGATCGGCTACAGCGGAACTAATAAGAGCCGCCGGCAATTTAGTGGGTGACGTTGGCGTTGGACTAGCTGGCTCTAGGCTTCAAGAAGCTGTAAGAGAGGCCAGTTCCATGGGTGCCCAGACTATTTACACCATGGAAAGCCACAAGCTAGATGACCCTAGTGTCTATACCAAAGTCACCGCCTTTAGCCAGCTGTGCCAACAGCTGGAGCCAAGAGTGATACTGGTAAGTAAAAACAGCCATGGGCTCGACTTTGGACCTCGGCTAGCCTTTAGCTTAGGAGCAGGTCTGGCACAGGACTGCATCCGGATTGGCGAAGATGATGATACAGGTCGTGTAGTTGCAACGCGACCTGTATACGGAGGGAGCGCTATGGCAACTGTAACTTTTAGTGGTGATGGCCCTCAGGTCGTTGTCCTACGGGAAAAATCGTACGAACCAGCTTCCCAGGACTCACTGGAGTCAGGCAACCTCGTCCAGGTTGAGGTCAACCTTGGCTCTTCTGGGGATCAAGTCAAGAGTGTTCGCCAGGTAGGCTCAGTGGCAAAAGGCGTCCGCCTGGAGGATGCAGAGTTTGTGGTAGCGGGAGGACGTGGTTTAGGCGGCGCAGAACCGTTCGCTACACTAGAGGAGCTAGCTAACCTTCTTGGCGGCGCTGTTGGGGCTTCTCGAGCAGCTTGCGACGCCGGTTGGGTTAACCATAATTATCAAGTCGGCCTCACGGGAAGAACCATTTCACCAAACGTATACCTTACTGTAGGTATATCGGGCGCAAGTCAGCACATGGCTGGGTGCTCCGGATCAAGGAATATTATTGCCATTAACAAAGACCGGGAAGCGAACATTTTTAAGGAAGCACGATTTGGAGTCGTAGGGGATTGGAACGCCATACTACCTTCATTTTTGGAGACAGTCCGGGAGCTGGTGTGATCTTGAGCACAGTTTGTGCGTCTTGGGGTATAATCATGGTGGTACGTTGGGGCTGCCTACAAGCAGCTCCCGTGCTCATCTTGAGGTAGTGGAGGATCCAGCCCTTGATGAACGAAGACTATGTCAGCAACATTGAAGAAGTGTTCGAGAACGTCGACCAGGCGGAAGTGATATCAGTCTCCTTTCCAACCTTCGGCAAAGCCGTCGTAATCGATACCAGAAGCAATGAGACTGACGGACCGATGCTACGCATAATGCCCATAGTTTCCTCCCCCCGAGAGAGAGTACGTACCCTGCGCCGACTCCGTGCTGGCTTCCCCCGAGTCCGTAACTTGACCGTAATCCCCTGGCCTGGTTACGTCGAAAGTCTAGTCGCACTAGGAATTTGGGATCGTATCCAGACCCGTTTTGAGTACGAAGGCGATGACAAGAGCGCGGAAGCGTGCCAAACAATCCTCACGGAGTTACGTGGCTTGGAGAAAGCTGAGATGGCCGCAGCTATTCGCGGGGATAATTACGAGACTCTCTGGTCTACTAACTGAAACTTCCAAAACGCTGTTCTGTAAGGAAACACCTGAAGGACGTCGTCACCCTGTCGTTAGGACGGCACTTAACTTAGTGCCCCCTTCGCAGATCAACCCGCCTGTTCTGCAAGTGATTGTTGAACAGCAGCTATAAGTTGGTTGTCCTGTTGAGGTAGCACAGTCCTTGGATCCAAGAGAACGCATTGATCCTGAATGCGTGCGATGACCGGAGGGGTGGATGAACGGAGCAGCGCAAGGAAGCTTTCTGGATCATCGAGTCTCAACCCAAGAAGAGTCGTATTGAGAGTTTCTCCCGGTAAGCTGCCCCCTCCAATGGTTGACTCACCGTCTATCAGTAACTCACCCTGACCAATGGCTTCAAGCCATCGTTGTACACGTCCATCCAACACATCCCGCGGCTGGGAAAGCATTGCCCAAATGGGAATCTTTTCGGTTACCTCGTCCTTAACGTAGTGCATAAGAGTAGCTACGAGGCCAGCCAAGGTCACTTTGTCTATACGGACTGCACGGGCAAGCGGATGCTTCGACGCTTGACTGACTAGTCGGCCGTCTCCCACCATTATGCCCGCTTGTGGGCCACCGAGTAGTTTGTCGCCAGAGAAAAAAGCTAACCCAGAGCCTATAGCTACGCTTTCTTGTGGCATTGGCTCATGGGCAAGGCCAAAGTCACTAGAATCCAACAGACATCCACTGCCAAGATCATGAAGCACAGGGAGGTTGCGACTCCGTCCCAGTTCGACTAATTCTCTCAGCTCTGGTGTGTCAGTGAACCCTGTGACACGAAAATTACTGGCGTGTACGACTAGAAGGGCACCCGTATTTTCATTAATCGCTTCCTCGTAGTCTCTCACGTATGTCTTGTTGGTCGTACCCACTTCTACAAGGGTAACTCCACTTTGGCTAAGCACATCAGGTACTCGAAACCCTCCTCCAATTTCGATAGCCTGCCCTCTTGAGACAATGACCTCGCTACCACTAGCGACTGCAGTCAGACCGAGAAGAACTGCTGAGGCGTTATTGTTAACAGCAAGAGCAGCTTCTGCTCCTGTTAATTGGCAGAGAATATGCGACAGGTGAGCTTGCCTGGAACCGCGTGTGCCAGATTCGAGATCTAATTCAATATCAGTGTATCCTGCCGAAGCTGTCTGCATTGCAGAAATAGCCTCAGTACTCAAGGGAGCACGCCCTAGGTTTGTATGCAGAACCACGCCAGTAGCGTTAATGACTTGAACCGGCCACGACCGCCATCGATTTGATGCCTCACGTTCAATGGCTCCCACTAGATCACTCATCTGACCTGTACCTTCACCGTTACGGATAGCCTCCCGTGCGCTAGCAATTTCCCTACGAATCACGTCAAGAACGGCGGCGTGGGTATACTCAGAAACAAGCCGCTTAACGCGCTCATCCTCCAGTACACTGCTAACACTCGGAATATCTCTGTAGTTGGTAGGCATCACGATCCTTGGGATACTTTAGCCCAAGAAGCGCATTATACCGCACCGCGCGGTACACAAATTCAGTTTTGACCACCAGCTAACGTCACTGCTATCATACGAAGACTTTACAAAGAGCCGGGAGCATGTTCGTCATCGGGCTCACAGGTGGAATCGGTACCGGAAAATCAGAGGTCTCAAGGATTCTCCGTGGATTCGGCGCCGAGATAATAGACACAGACCAGATCGGCCACGAAGTATACCTACCGGGCACCGCCGGGTTCCGTGAAGTCGTGAAAAATTTTGGTGATGAGGTGGTGGCAGATAATGGCACAATCGACCGGCATAAGTTGGGTGCAATCGTCTTCGATGATCCCCAACGCCTAAGCCTGCTAAACGCCATTGTCCATCCCCAAATACAAGAGCGGGTGGATAGCAAGCTTATTGCAGCCGAAAATCTGGGAGTGCAAGTAACTGTTGTGGAGTCCGCATTACTCCTGGACTCATATAGTTTGAGGGAGACGTGGGCTAACAAAATCAATGAAGTATGGATTGTGACCGCACAACAGAAAACGGCAATTAGTCGTGTACAGAGGCGTACCGGGCTAGATAAAGAAGCGATTCATGCTCGAATTCGATCGCAGATAACGGACGATGGACGCCTGAAATACGCCGACGGTGTGATTGACAATAATGGTACGCTGGGAGAGTTGCGAAAGACGGTATCAGTGCTCTGGAAGAAGCGTGTACCGCAAAGCCCCTAGGAGATAAACCCCAAAGAATGACGACTACAACACAAACACTTTTTCGTAGCTACATCATTGAGGAATATCACCTCACTGAGGAGCCATACTACGTTCCAACGGGAGATGAGATTCAACTATTCGAAGCAGCATATGAATCCAAGATTCCGGTACTCTTCAAAGGTCCAACAGGCTGTGGAAAGACTAGGTTCGTTGAGTACATGTCCTACCGGCTAGGCCAGTCTCGCACCAAAATCTCTGGAAAAGACGCTACCACAAACGACTCACAGGACAGTAAGAATCTGCCTCTCGTAACCATAGCATGCCACGAAGATTTAACGGCTAGCGACCTTGTGGGCCGATATTTATTGCAGGGTGACGAAACCATCTGGATTGATGGACCTCTTACCCGCGCTGTCAAAGCGGGTGGCATCTGCTATCTAGATGAGATTGTTGAGGCGAGGAAGGATACTACCGTACTGATTCATCCCCTTACAGACCATCGTCGCATACTCCCTATAGAAAAGCGTGGTGAACTACTGGAGGCGGCAGATGGTTTCCTGTTGGTGATGTCTTACAACCCTGGATATCAGAGTGCTCTCAAAGATCTAAAACATAGTACTCGCCAACGCTTTGTTGCTATTGAGTTCGATTACCCTGAAAAAGAAGTTGAAGCAGAAATCGTCGCCCATGAAGCTGGCATCGACCTCACGATTGCCGAGGGGCTGGCAAAACTAGGTGAGAAAATACGAAACCTCAAGGAACACGGCTTGGCGGAAGGGGCAAGCACCCGCCTGTTAATTTACGCTGGGCGAATGATTGCGCAAGGGGTAGAACCCCGACGAGCATGCCAAGTTTCCGTCAACTGGGCTGTCACTGACGACTACACCCTTCAGGCGAGCATCGACGAGGTAATCAAGTCAATTTTCGAATAACAACCTGACGATCTCACTATAGATGGGGCTATTCTGCCGATAAGAAAGTTCCCCGCAGTTTGTTAATACTAAGCTGGAGACCGATGGTAACAACTACGGTAGAGTCCAAAATCAGGGACTTGCTCACTATGACTCCCAAACGCTCTATCGTCGACACTAACTTAAAGCTCGCTGGTGTGATGATTCTGGTCTACTCAAAAGAAGGCATTTACCACGTGATGTTTAACCGTCGTAGCCATCAAGTTACCAAACATAAGGGGGAAATTGCTTTCCCTGGCGGCGGTCACGAAGAAGGCGACTCTGACCTACTTGATACGGCTCTTCGGGAAACATACGAAGAAATGGGTATCCAATCAAAGGATATTACGGTTCTAGGTGAGTTAGATGACTTCAAAACAATCACCGACTACAACGTCTCACCGTATGTTGGCAGTTTCGTTTGGCCCTACAACTTCAAACCCAATAAAGAGGTTGCCGAGGTAAAGGAAATACCATTACATGCCCTTTTTGACACCAATAACTACCGCAGTGATACCCGGTTGGTGGGAAACGAAATTCAATCGATGCCCGTCTACGTCTATGAAGGAACTGTGATTTACGGAGCGACCGCGATGATTCTCGAACGCTTTCTAAGCATTTTGGAGACTGTAGGAGACAGGGCACCGTGGAGGAACTGACACCTTTACAACATAAAGAAACGGTGTACGAGGAACTTCACCAAATCGCGCCCGGTGCCGGTGAAGAATTTGCCAAAGCGTGGCTTTCAATGTCTCTCGTACTCAAAACGGACCAACTTGATGTGTGGGCTAACGTGGGTATCAGGATCGCCCGTCAATCCGTCCGTTCATGGGAAGTAGCCGCACAGTACTATAAAACCAGTCCTTCTATCGTAACTTTGATGCCCTTCAACCGCTTCGAGGAATGGGCGCGAGCAGGTGAGAGTATCTGTGAAGATTCATCGACAGTAGCAACCTGCTATTTAATTTCTAGCCCCTTAGTACTTAAGAAATTACGGGCCCGACACGTTGCTGAGTGGGCAACGATGGGTCAACGCCTGTACAAGGGTACATGGAAATCAAGCACACTAGCTTGCAAGTTCTTCGAAAACTCCCCGCAGCTTACCGAAAACCTAGAGATCAAGAACCTGGATAGCTTCGTCTCCTTTCTGGAATACATTTCACGACGATCCTACGATGTCGCCACTGATTGCCTGAATTTAAGCTTGGATATCTTTCCAATACTCGGGGAAGCTGATGAAGAGTTTATTGCACTAGCATCGTCAACTGCAGAGACTGGATGGCGGCAGGTGAAGAATCTATTTGATGCAACCGCACGCTCACTTCCAAGAATACAAGCTGGCCAGAGACACAGATTTATCACCCTAGCTGATAGACTAAGAGCGAGTGAGATTAGTAACGTCCCTGGCACCATGCTGGACATGTCCCATGCCTTATCTGAGCTAAGCGCAGATTATCATGAGCCTGTCCTAGCAATGTCGGAGGATTTACTACTGCACGAACCACAGGCTGTACCTGAATTCATCAAGACCACACCCCAAACCCTAGGGCGAGTTAGCGTCTCCCAACTTGAGCAGTGGTATATCGAAGGTGTTGGAATCCTCAAACAAAATCACGAAGGTGGGCTTGCCTACTTCCGGCTGGAGTCTTCAACTGCGCAAGGGATGTTGGAGTCGCTTTCAGCCAGTGTCGAATTCGACCGGGTCCAAGAACTAATGCAGATGTACTGTCAGGCTTTAGCGGGTTCAGATATTGAGGTAGCCGCAAGTACGGAACTAGCAGAGAAGCGCATAGGCTGGTTCTCCACCGATACGCCCACAACCGAAGGCACGACTGTTTATGTCCCCAATGTCGCTGACCGCTATCCGACCAAGGACGAAAATTTTGACCTGTTTAAAGTCATCTCTACTCACCAAGTTGCACGCTTGGAGTTCGGTAGCTTTCACTTCCTTTTTGATCTGCCAGCAACCCAGTTTAGTAACCTGAGGCACGAACTGGAAAAGCGTGTGCTTGAGGCAAATGATACACACGATGACAAAACCATTGAGTGGGTTACCGATGTCCAAAGACTCTTCAATCTAGTCTCTGACCGGCAACTGGCTCTTGATCTTTTCACCCTCCTAGAAGGAGGACGGTTAGACTCTCGTGTTGTAACTGAATATCTAGGTATGAGACGCAGCTATGAGAAGGTTCAGGAAGATGCGCTCAACAGCCGGCCTAACATCAAGGAAATGACAGCGAGAGAAACGCTAGTTGAATTCCTAGTCCGGGTAACCCTCCGATCATCGTCCAACGTGGCAATCCCACAGGAGTACCACTTCGAGGCTGAACGGTTAGCTTCAATTGCCAAGAAAATCCTCTTACATCGAACAACGGTCGAGGATACCGCGGAGGCGATGCTCAGAGCCTATGCCATCCTTTCCAAAATCCCTAATCGGGAGATCGAGGATGAAGAATGGCACGACATTGATACTGGAGAGCAAGAGGACTACGAGATCACTGCAGAAGACGATGAAAACACCATCGAGCAGATTCTACAAGGCATGGGCGGCAACCTACCGGAACAGTCCAGTGAGACAGAAACCACAGATGACAAAGAATACGAACCTAGCCAAGACGTCGACTATCGTGGCGACTTCAAACCGGAGATGGTACAACTGCTCGAGCAACTACGACTTCAGCAGGGGGATGGATCATCCGAAAGCGGAGACCCTCAACAAATTACGCAGGAGATGTTGCAAGAACTGATCTCAAATAGCGTTGAAATGGAGGCTTCCGGTAACGGTGATGGCACGGAGGATATGACAGCTGAACTTGCGGAGAACATGCTGAAAGAAGCACAGATGTCCTCACAGCCAACCAATCCGAATCGAGGACAAGGGCCACTGTCTCACATTGACGAGGAAGGTGGTGAAATCGACTCGGAGGAACCTCAAACCTTCGCCTATGACGAGTGGGACTTCCGAGCGGATGACTACAAGCCGAGGTGGTGTCTTGTGCGAGAAAAAGTGATGCCCGAAGGGGACCCTGCGTACTATGGCCAGACACTCGCAGATTACTCAGCTCTAGTCAATCAGATACGCCGACAGTTCGAACTCCTTGTTCCAGAAATGTTCCGCAGACAGCGAAAGCTGGAAGATGGGGAGGAGATAGATATAGACGATGTGATTGAAGCGATGGTTGATATAAAAACTGGCGCAAGTCCTAGCGACAAGCTTTATTGGAGGCGTAACAAAGTCCAGCGAGACGTAGCTGTCGTCTTTTTAATGGATACCAGTGCCTCCACCGCCGAGGCGATAGATGAATCGCGACGTGGGGAAGAGTGGGATGCCCCCGATGACCCGGTCGAGTATATGACTTGGCTGAGAACACGTCGCTCAGAGGGTGTACGCCGTTCATACAAACGCATTATTGATCTTGAGAAAGAGGCGTGCGTAATGCTCATCAATGCCCTGGAAAGCATAGGGGATGTGTATGGGATCTACGCCTTCTCAGGGTACGGTCGTGAGAATGTCGAATTCTACACTGTCAAGGACATTGACCAGCCCTTCGCGGACAACGTGAAAAAACGAATAGATCGAATCTCTCCTCTCCACGCAACTCGCATGGGCCCAGCAATCCGTCACGCGACGGCAAAACTCGACTCCCATGATGCTAAGACCAAATTGCTTTTCCTTATCAGTGATGGTCGACCCCAGGACCGCGGGTATTCACGCGAGGGTGTGGAAAAAGAATACGCCGTTCATGATACCAAGAGAGCTTTTGACGAGGCTCGTGCAAAGAACGTGATCCCTTTCTGCCTAACGGTGGATAAGAATGGTCACGACTACCTCGCTGCGATGTGCCAAGACATCGGTTACGAGATACTTGATGATATCCTCCAACTGCCGCATCGACTGCTTTACTTATACCGCCGGCTTACAATGTGATAGAAGCAATTGTCCTCGGATCTCTGCAGGGAATGTTGGAGTGGCTACCTGTTAGCTCAGAGGGAGTTGTAGCAGCAGTTTACGCATTTTCCTTCGACAAACCTTTAGATGAAGCTATAGGTTTCGCACTGTGGCTGCATGCCGGCACCGTACCCGCGGCGGTGGTTGTACTGCGACGGGATATCTTGATGCTTATACGTGACTTGGTATCCTATCCACGCAAGCCTTCACCACTACTACGTTTCTGCTTCCTTGCCACATTGGTAAGTGCAATTGTTGCAGCACCTCTTCTTTTAACTTTAGGTAGCATCTCGACAATCACAGGTGCTGCCGTGATGGGGGTGGTTGGCACATTTATGCTAATCACCGGCTACCTACAGATACGTAGTAAGCCCACCGGCTATCGCAATATTGATCAAATTAAGACTCCCGACATTGTTGCCACCGGTGTGGCGCAGGGCCTCGCAGTTATACCCGGCCTCAGTCGTTCGGGGATGACAGTAGTTGTGCTTGTCACACGGCGGTTAAGAATCAAAGACGCATTGGTACTCAGCTTCCTGCTCAGCATCCCTGCGAGCATTGGGTCCGCTTTATTTGTGGGAATCAATCACAACCTGATAATCAACTTAGAGGCGATCATCGCAGCTTTGGTAGCCTTCATCGTTGGGATCATCACTATCAGAGGCTTACTAGCACTGTCTTCCACCATCAAATTTGGATGGTTCGTTATCACAGTCGGCGTGGCTATGATAATCGGGGCCCTCTGGGGAGAACTACTATAACCCATTCTTTGAATTCCCCTCCTGTGCTACACTCTGCGCAAGTGAACTGCTGTGAATTGGCTTGACTACGCTTTACTCGCTATCGTTGTAATCGGGGCCCTCCGAGGCATAAAGTCTGGCATCCTTGACTCAATCGTCTACGCCATCCTTGCCTTCCTGGGTTGGTATTTAGCCGGCCAGATTGGACCTGCGATCGGGGACGCACTTAAGGATACGGTCTCAAACGACCAGATCCTTACCACTTTCTCCTTCATCATTGTCATTGCCTCGGTGCTGTGGGTAGGCCGTATACTGTGGAAAATCGTTAAACCAGTAATAGGAATCGCCACGTTAGGGACGACTGTAGTTATCGACAGGGCTGGTGGGTTGATCCTTGGACTTCTAATCGGTGCAGCGATAGCAGGAACTGTGATTATCATTCTTGCACGTCTGACTTACACATTCGACACGCAAGATGTTGTTGATCTAATGCCTAGACAGTTAGTGACCGCTCAGACCAACATTAACTCTATTATTAGCTCTTTAGAGCAAACAGTACCGGACAAAAACCAGCTTGCCGAAATTCTTCAAAAGACTGAACAGGTTAAGGGCGCTATACACCAAGATCTCACTGAAGCTGAATCCAAGGAAGCAATTGCTGCTATCTCCGACCTTGAAAGGTCAGTTAGACAATTCACTCCAGACAAAAACCTGGGAAACCAATTATCGTACCTATCTGACCTTCGAGAAACGATCGCCGGTAGCCGTGACGCCATCGACGAGCAGGTTGAATCAGTTAGATATGATCTTGAAACGGCGTTGACAGAGTCAACTCTGGTCGGCATATTTGTTGACTTCACAGAAGCCTTACCAGGCAGCGCTCTTGGGTTCATTCCCGATGATTTCAAGACCTCGATGGATATACTTAAGGAGAACATGGACGACAGGAGTTAATTTCGCGACGATGATGTTGGACACACCGGTGCTGATCCTTAATCAGAACTACCAGCCACTAAATGTGTGCAATGTCAGGCGCGCAATGGTCTTGATGGGTGTAGGGAAAGCAGAGATGCTTACGAACGGGCGAGGAGACATCCATACCGTTTCAGATTCATTTGGTATACCTTCGGTCATCCGACTCATGTATATGGTCAAACGGCCGGTAACGCAGCGTAAGCTTTCACGTAGAGCTGTCTTCTATCGTGACAACTTCACATGTCAGTATTGTGGCAAAGAGGAGAGGGGTTTGACAATCGACCACATTGTTCCTCGTTCACAACGTGGACCACACACCTGGGCTAACGTTGTAAGTGCCTGCGTCCCCTGTAATCACAGGAAGGCTGGGCGTACTCCCAAACAGGCTAATATGCGTCTACTCCGCGAACCTCTCATACCGAGGCCAGACCCTTACTCACTGTTTCACCACCGTACTATCATCGCAGAATGGCGGGAGTGGATGCCTTGGGCTCATTCATAGTGTCCAGGTACCAATATTCACCTCAGATCATTCCCATTATTCGAGCTAGGAGGAGACATTGTGTTTGACGTGATAATTACCGGAGGTACGGTGGTCGATGGTACAGAGAGAAAAGGCTTTGCCGCTGACGTCGGTATCGTGGGCGATAGAATCGAATACATCGGGGACTTGAGTGATACCAACACCCGCAGGGTTATTGATGCGCAGGGGTTCACTGTAGCACCCGGATTCATTGATACACATACCCACTCTGAGGGTGATTTACTTGTGAATCCTCAGCATGCTTGCGGCCTCCGTCAGGGTATAACCACAGAGTTTCTAGGGATTGACGGCATGTCGTACGCACCTTTGTCTCATGAGAACTATCTGACATACCGCTACTGGCTCAAAGGATTGCTGGGTGAGCCACCCACAGACGTTGACATGAGCAGCGTTACTGCGTTTCGAGCAAACTACCATAAGAAAGTTGCCATCAATACTGTGTATTTAGTGCCTAACGGCACGGTGAGACTTGAGACGGCAGGCTTCAGAGATGTCCCACTAGCCGGTCCATTAATGAGCAACTACAAGCGTTTAGTTAGGGAAGGAATGGAACAAGGCGCCGTTGGCTTTACTACCGGATCAAGCTACTATCCCGGGCCATGGACAAGCACCGAAGAGTTGATCGAGATATGTGAACTCGTTCGAGACCTTGGTGGCGTCTACATGGCCGAGCCTCGTAGAGCAAACCCCGAACGGGCACACGAGGGAGGTGGGGTACTAGAGGCACTCGAGATAGCGCGCCGTTCAGGAGTCAAACTACATTTAGCCCACTTCCGTACTGATCCAAAAACTGCAGGCCAGGTTCAGTTGCTTATGGCGGATGTAGACAAAGCAAAGGCTCAGGGAGTAGACGTTACATTGGACATCTATCCATACCCTAGTGGAAGCACTATTCCCGTCAGTTTTTTCCCAAGCTGGGCTCAGGACGGTGGCCCAGAAGAGATCATACAGCACCTAAAAAACGCAGCCAGCAGAGCAAAAATTATCGAATACTTGGAAACCGAATTCTACTACCTGCGTTCACTGGATGAAATTGTCTTCTCATATGTACCCGGCAACACGAGGCTGGAGGGCCTGAGCCTACCGGATTACGCAAAGGAACTAGGCATATCATTGGGTGATGCGCTGTGTAGGATCATGCTTGAACAGGACCTAAACGTTGGGTACACCATGCCGCCACCGACCAGCTACGGGCTTTGGCGTCAAGTGAGCCAGGATGCAATGGAACTGCTGGCTCGCGACGATTATATGGTTTGCAGCGATATCACTCCCGCAGGCTCCATGCCACACCCACGCTCATATGGTGCCTTCCCTCGGTTTCTTGGTCGTCTCAGGCGCACGTTCCATACACTGAGCCTTGAAGCGATCATCCACAGGATGACAGATCGGCCTGCACAACGATTCAGCCTTGCTAAACGAGGTCGAATCGAGAAAGGGTTCTTTGCTGATATTACGATCTTTGATGCTAACAAAGTGATCGATACAGCGACATATGACGACCCGAAACAGTATCCTATCGGTATACACTATGTGTTGGTGAACGGAGAGGTAGCTCTAGACAATGAGCGACTCACCGGGGTCATGGCAGGTCAGGCAGTTCCTTAAAGCCTTAGATCAATCCTGCGCCCTACGATAAGCAGGTATGGTTTGGTCACAGTGAGCGGCATTCGAGTTTGGGTCGGGCTTGGACTGAGTACTGTCCTCTTGGCCCTGTTTTTCTTCACTCTTGACGTCCAGCGGCTGCTGGATGCGCTTCGCGGTGCCAATTACATATACGTTGCACCCGCGATTGCCCTGTATCTAATTTCTGTTTGGTTTCGCGCCCTACGTTGGCAGTGGCTCCTTAAACACATGAAACCAATTAAAGTAAAGAGGCTGTACCCCGTCGTGGTAGTGGGATATATGGCCAATAATCTTCTCCCCATGCGGCTGGGTGAGTTTGTTCGCAGCTACTACATCGGTGAACGTGAAGGTGTCAGTAAAGCGTCTGCACTGGTCACTATATTTCTCGAACGCCTTCTAGACGCTTTTACCTTAATTTTATTCATTGCTATAGCAGCGCTCTTCGTTCCTCTGGTTGGTGTGGCCAAGGGATTCGAAGAGCAATCAAGTGTACCGTGGACACTGCTGGTAGTTATCATGAGTGTCCCTTTTCTTGCCGCCTTGGGAAGCTTAGTATGGATGGCGTATACGCCTGATGGAACACGCCGGATTATGATTCCACTGCTAAACCATCTCCCTACTAGGGCTCAGCGTGTGAGTTCGGCACAACTAAATATGATGTTACACGCGCTCAAGTCGCTACAAAGCCCAACTGCAATCCCAATACTTGTATCATTGTCGCTCCCTATTTGGCTCCTTGAGGCGGGGATGTTCTTCACCATTGGCTATTCCTTCGGCTTCCAACATTTGTACCAAAACCCGACCGAAATGATGGTAGCAATGATTCTAGTCACAGCAATCGGTAATATAGGCAGTTCTATCCCGGCAGCACCTGGTGGTATAGGCCTCTTTGAGCTCGTTGCCCGAGAAGCGCTTGTGCTGCTTCCTTTAGCGTCCATCGACCGTGCTCTGGCTGGAGGTTATATAGCAGTGGTGCACGCATCTCTTCTCTTACCAATGATAGTCCTTGGTCAGCTATTCCTTTGGAGCGGGCAACTCTCGATACGATCCTTGTTTATGCGGGCTAGGGACAGTAACAATACCGCTGCGGATAGCCTATCTGACATCGATGCTAACGGTAGCGGACGCTGATGCGGGTCGGTGTAATTGGAGCGGGGGTAACCGGGCTAACTGCAGCTTACGAGCTAAGTAAGAAAGGCCACCACGTTATCGTTTATGAGAGGGCTCCATTCCTTGGAGGACAAGCCTCCACTTTCGATGTAGGGGGTGGTCGTTTGGAACGTGGTTACCATCACCTTTTCACTAGCGACACAGACATTGTTGATCTTATGGGCGAAATCGGACTAGGCAACAAGATGCGTTGGTACGATTCAAAGGTTGGAACCTTGTACGATGGCAAAATCTACAATTTTGTGACGCCCATGGACTTACTAAAGTTCAAACCGTTAAGCATTTTGAGTCGCATTCGGCTTGGGCTTTCCACACTCGCGATCCGTGGAATCAAAGATTGGAAATCGCTAGAAACAGAAGCAGCAGCGGACTGGTTACGACGAAAGGCCGGGCAGGAAGCGTACGACATTTTTTGGGAGCCGATGCTACGAGGCAAGTTCGGGGACGAGTATTTTCAAGAGATTGGAATGCCATGGGTTTGGGGCAAGATTGCAACTCGGTTTGCCTCACGTGGTAAAGGCCTTTCAAAAGAGATGCTTGGTTATCCTGTCGGGAGCTTCGGGGAAATATTCGACTGCCTCGTGGATAGGATTCGGGAACATGGTAGTCTGGTATGTACGGGAACCGAAGTTACAAAAATCAGCACCTCTAATGGGTGTCTAGACGGTCTTGAGGTCAAACTAGTAGATCAAGGGACCAAACGCCAAGAGAACTTCGACGCGGTTATAGCTACAACTCAATCCTTCATCTTTACACGTAAGTTGCTTCCAGAACTTCCTGAAGAATATGTAGCAAAGTTTGAGAAAACACGATATCTCTCTGCAGTACTTCTTATACTCATCCTTGATCGCCCCTTATCTCACATCTACTGGCTTAACGTTGCCGACCGATCGATACCATTTGTTGGTGTAATCGAGCACACAAACATGGTCCCGACTGAACTCTATGGTGGAAAACACATCGTCTACCTTACTAACTACCTAACACGCGAAAATCCTCTCTACCATCTAAACAAAACCCAACTCCTCAAGGAGTATGTCCCACACCTACGGCATATCAACCAAAACTTCGACCCTTCCTGGATTGAGGAGACTTACCTCCACCACGTGGATGCCGCGCAGCCAATCATCGGTACGCACTATTCTCAGTTACTACCAGAACACAAAATGCCGATTAAAGGCGTCTATCTTGCAAACACAACGCAGGTGTACCCTGAGGACCGTGGTACAAACTATAGTGTCCGCATGGGGCGTAAAGTAGCTCGCATAGTGGATTCGGAGCATTCTCCCACTTAATATCTCAACACCTACGCGGGGACCGAGTGGCATTGTGCGTAAATGAAAGGGGAATGATATGTCTGATGTTACGCTCGCTGAAGCTTTAGAAATCTGCACCACCGCTATATCTCAAGCGGAAAAGATGGGAATCAAAATCGCTGTCTCGGTGGTTGACTCAGGAAGTAACTTAGTGACCACACAAAGAATGGATGGCGCATTGATTCTTGCTGTGGAGGGAAGTCGCGGAAAGGCTGTCTGTTCTGTCATGTTTGGACAGCCTAGTGGGGAACTTGAGGAGCGATCAACTAGACCGACCTTCCAGTCACTGCAACTGCAATACGGTGGACGCTTCATTATGGGACAAGGAGCCGTACCAATCTTCAGAGGAGATGAACTTATCGGGGCCTGCGGTGTTGGAGGGGGCACCCCTCAACAAGACGAGGATTGCGCACGTGCAGCCATTACATAGTCGTATAGAACTAGGATAGTTATACTACTAGGGTTTCCAAAGACATATGGTTGGCCAAATAACGGTCACCCCATGGAGGATCAAATGGATCTTGGGATAGCAGGTAGGGTTGCACTTGTAACTGGGGGGAGTAGGGGGCTTGGACGACAGTGCGCGATCTCTTTAGCAAGTGAAGGTGTTAATGTTGCGATCTGTGGTCGCACTAAAGAGACTCTTGATACAACCGTTTCAGAGTTGCAAGGACTAGGAGTTACTGCTGTAGGTGTGGTGACAGACGTCTCCAATACCGATCAAGCAACAGCAATGCACCAAAAAATAGTATCCGATATAGGTAAGATCGATATCTTAGTCAATAACGTTGGAGGCAGTCTTGTCCGTGAGGATATCACGGGAACCTCAACCAATGACTTAAGAATGACTCTGGACCTAAACCTATTTGGTGGATACGAACTCATGCAACTCGTCTTACCGCACATGCGAAAACAACAGTGGGGTAGGATAATTAATATCGCGTCAATTTGGGGACGCGAACACGGGGGCCATATTGGCTACATGACCTCAAAGGCGGCGCTAATTGCCGCAACAAAACACGCAGGTGTTGCATTAGCCAAAGACAACGTACTTGTCAACAGTATTGCCCCGGGATCCGTTTCCCACCCAGGTGGCTCGTGGGAGCGATTTCAAAACGAGAACTCCCCGGAGGTCGTCGAAGAGTTCATAGACCAGAACCTTCCAATGGGACGATTTGGATGGCCAGAGCCTGTCGGAGATCTTGCAGCTTTCCTAGCATCAGAACGTGCCGGGCTTATAACTGGGGCCTGTATCGTAGCCGATGGTGGGCAGAGCTATTCAATGATTTAGACTCAATTCTTATGATGGGCATGATACGTAATGAGTAATCTTCTTGCCGAAATTGTGGATCTGATAGACGAGGATCCACTCAGCACAGGACATGGGTTCACTGAAGGACCTGTATGGCACCCAGACGGGTACTTAATGTTCACAGATGAACCCTATATCTATCGCCTTAATGTAAATAATCGTGACCTGTCTATTATTCGGAAGAGCACTGCTGGATCTAACGGAATGACCCTGGACCTGAATGGCCAACTAGTAATGTGCGATGGCCTACATCGCCGAATTAGCCGAATGGAGCCAGATGGAAGCATAGGCACGGTCGCGGCGTCGTGGCATGGCCAGCAACTGGCTAGCCCTAATGACTTGGTATTTCGCTCCGATGGCACACTTTACTTCACTGATCCCGGCTCCTGGCCTAGACACACACCTGCGACCATTCCTTATGATAATCACGTATATAGCGTGACACCTCACGGTGAAGTCCATCGGGCTGCGCCTTTTGAGTACCCTAACGGACTTGCTTTGTCCCCCGACGAGAGCATTCTCTACGTGTCGAATACGCGGATGCACAAGCATATCAGCGCCTTCAGCGTGCTTCCTGACGGCAGTCTGGCAAACCGCCGCATTTTTGCAGAGCTCCCTCAACATGGTGAACCCGGCGTCCCAGATGGTATGAAGGTAGACACTGATGGCCGAGTTTACTGTACAGGCCCTGGCGGAGTATGGGTGTTTGACTCGGCAGGCCAACTCATAGGGAAGATACGCTTACCTGAACTACCTGCAAATTTGGCCTGGGGAGACAGTACAAACCGAACGCTATACGTCACCGCACGCACTTCGATATATCGGGTCCACATGAAAGCAACAGGCACTCAGATGCCAAAGGCTTAGTATGGCATTACTCATGAGTCCGCCTATTGGCGACCATCTACAAATGGGATCAACCGGTTCCACAGATCGAGCAACTCTCATCCAAAAGGCACAAGAGATGGGGGTTACAACATTTTCAATTAAAGCATTTCCGAGCTGGTCAGACGTAGAGGCTCAAGAAGCCAGATCTTTCCTTGACGATAATGGTCTAAACGTAGGTGAACTTGCTCCATTCTACATTGGAAGAAACTTAGGATCGCCAGATCATGCCCTACACCAGGAGGCCCTAGAGGTCCTCCGCCGACAACTGCAGATAGGTGCTATTGTTGGGGCTCATTGCATCGGCTTTGGTTGGGGCAAAGAGACTGGTTGGCCATCACCTGAGATATGGTCTGAGAAAACGTGGGAGAATAGGGTCAGGGGTGTGATAGATCTCGTCAAGATCGCTGAGGAGGAGGGGGTAGATGTTGCCGCGCACCCGCTGTATTACAGCCCACTCGGCTCCATTGAGCGGTACATGGATCTTCTTGAGCAGGTGAATTCCCCACGCCTCAAGGTGCTTATCGACATTATGAATCTTACAACTGCTGATATGTATTTTGGTAACACCACACTGGTCAACAAAGTTTTCGACGAGCTCGGTCTATACATTGCTTCCTTTCACGCTAAGGACGTTAAGATTAGTGGAGGAGGGATAGGCGGTGAGGCGCGGTCAGAAAAAGGTAACCCTATCTCCCACATTGATGAAGCGGTTCCAGGTACCGGTATCATGGATTACCATACCGCCCTCATCCGGCTCGGAGAACTACAGCAGAACATTACAGTCCACGTGGAACACTTTGATTATCAGGATACAATCGCAGGGCAACAATACATCCGTTCAATCGGCCGTGAGGTAGGGGTACAACTACTTTAGGGTTACGGGACTACGAGACCTGAGGGACCCGTATCAAGCGGTATCCCCAAGATCACATCACCCAAAATAAGTAACAGACTTCTTGTCTACTTGAAGGGGAAAAGAGGAGACTAATGGCCAAGCCGAGATTGATGTTTTATAACGACGGTCGGCACCCACTAATTTACCAGTACGAACCTCCAATCGCGAGGGAAGAGTATGAGTCGGCAGTTGACGAGTTAGTTGGAACTCCCGTCGAGGCCCTGATGTTCTGCCTTGGTGATGGACGGACTCAGCTGTATAACACCCAGATTGGAGAACTGTGGGGGCATAATAGGGACGTCTGGACACACCCCGTCTTCCACCGCGCACATCGCAACGCAGCTTCGCTGATTGACCGTGGTGCTGACCCACTCAAGATTATTCTAAACCGCGCCCACGAGAAGGGACTACTTCTGTACCCAACATTGCTTGTACAGGTACCAAGCGGGGATCCTGAGGTGGATGTGCGTGGCTCGGACTTCCGATTTAACAATAAACAGTTTGACATCGGTGCAAAGGGGGGTATTGATCCTAGCTTGCGGACGAATCAGCTCGCTGATTTCATGCATGAAGAAGTTCGCGACGAGCGTTTCGCAATCATTAAAGAGGTTGTGGAAGGTTACGATATCGACGGATTCGAATTACAGTTGAACTACGGGCGAGCCTACTTTCACCCAACCGAAATGGATATCGGGCGCGCCGTTATGACTGAATGGATCCAAAAGGTTCATGATGTTGTTAAATCAAGTAACAGTAATCGAGAACTGGTTGTGCGCGTACCCGCCAGCATGGAAGGTGCTCATGCGATTGGTCTTGACGTCCGTAGATGGATCTCTCTCGGTATAGTAGACGTAGTAGTAGGGAACACGTTTGAAAGCGCGGAGACCATTGACCAGATGACAGACTTCACTCCGCTTGTCGAAGCAGCTAAGGGTACTGAGGTCCGAGTACACGCGGGACTTCATAGCCTAGTCCGGTCAGACCGTATGGCTCATGGGACGATTGAAGTCCTGAGAGCCGCCGCGAGTAACTACTGGGCACAGGGCATTGACGGTATTTACATTGCTTACTGGCACGGGATGTGGCCTTATGGTGATGATTATTTCGCCAAACTTCGAGAATTACCACATCCAGACATCATGGCACCAAAAACTAAGTTCTATTTTGTGCCTACCGCCGCAGAACGTATAGAACCCGAAACTCTTGAGCCAGGCGTTGTCATGCAATTACCTTCATCTATGGAAGTGAATGAGCCGACATCGGTACAGTTACGAATAAGTGATGATATAGAAAAGTGGAGTGCGGCCAGTCGAATTGATGAAATCATTCTTCGAGTTCGTGTTACAAATTCAACAGAACGGGACATCTACAGTGTAAAACTAAATGGGATACCCCTACCCGATTCGCTTAGAAGAACCATTAACACCCATTACGGTAAAACTTCACAGTACGGTAAACTACGTGGCTATTTCTTCGTATACCACTTGAATCAACAAACCTGGCCTGTGCAAGGCATCAATGAAGTGGAGGTGACTCTCGAAGAATGTGACCCCCAGACTGATCCTGAGCGATACGTCTATGACGTCGAGCTAGAAGTGAGGTACCTGATGGGCAAACGTTTCTATCGAAGTATACAGGACTCGGATCTGGGCCCTTTCACCTAAGATAGCAAAACGCCAGACATCTTCACACTGTAGTTTTTATACCAAAATAGCAATACTACGAAAGGCACGAGAACAATCGCGAACACCGTAGAGATAGTCACCAGCGACGTTCGTCTACAGCAGGTAGTTGACATTATCTCCAGACAGCGGGTGGTTGCGTTTGACCTCGAATCAAACAGCTTTTTTGGCTACCCCGAACGGGTCTGTCTAGTTCAGATTGGAATCCCTGGACAAACCTACATCATTGACCCCATCAACCTTGAGGGAATAAACCCTCTGGGTGACTTACTTCGGGATGACTCTATTACAAAGGTTCTACACGCAGGCGACTATGACGTTAGGAGTTTGGACAGAGATTGGGGCTTTCGTATATGCAATCTTTTTGATACTCACATCGCCGCTGCATTCATCGGCCTGAAACGGTTAGGACTAGCTGCTGTTCTTCAGGATGTCATGGACATTACGATAACCAAGGAAAAAAGTATTCAGCGTCAGGACTGGGCCAGGCGCCCACTGAACACAGAATCTTTAAACTATGCTACTGGGGACGTTCTCTATCTAATTGAGTTACAAGATGTACTTGCCTCCAAGATTTCCGAACTTGGCCGCACTTCATGGGTGAATGAGGAGTTTACGAGACAGTCAAATATAAAGTACTCGCCCCCCGATCTTGAGAACGCCGTTTTTCGAGTAAAAGGAAGCCGGGAATTGGATGGCCAGGGATTGGCTGTACTTAAACGACTCCTTCATTACCGTGACCAGAAAGCTCGGGCTGCTGATCTTCCTCCATTTAAGGTTATTCCTGATTCGACTCTTCTCACAATCTCATCGACAACTGAGGCCGATCTTAGAAAGGTTAAGGGACTGGGAAGGTTTGGCCGCCAGCCTCTGTTGACTGAATTAAAGGAAGCTATCAACGAGGGGTTAACCGCCCTTCCTCTCACCAGACCTAACAGACCGAATGCCCCACGTTTAACGGCTGCCCAACGAACCGAAAGCCGCGAGAGGCTCAAGATACTAAAAACATGGCGTGCTGGGCTCGGCTATCAACTACAACTAGACCCAGCGCTACTATGGCCCGCGGTTAGTTTGGAACGCATCGCTCGGAACCTAAGCTCCCTCGAGGATGAGATGGAATCACCCGAAGTACGTGGCTGGCAGGCAGCAGAATTTGGAGAATCCTTAGGTGAGCAAGTAACGTTAATGCAATAACTAGCGTTATGAATCTGTAGTTGATCAGGGACAGGAATAAAAAGTCGAAGCATGGAAGTCCTACACTTCGACAGTCCTTGTAACTGAGTGCAGCTAGTCTATTTAATTGAACTCACCATTCTAAGCCTGCTCTCCTAACCTCAGTACCCCAGAAAGCGAGATACGTTGAATGATCAGAATGAGACCGGCGGTGATAATGGCAAAAACTACCAACATTGCCAAGTAAATGAATCCTAAGGATTCCCAATCAATCTGCATCACGAAAGGTGGTACAACTTTGCCTCCGAAGTCATTATGCCCCAGGAACGGAATAATGGTTGCACCCAATCGACCACCCATCCACGTACCTAGTAAAAGACCCACTGCGATTACAAGCGTCTGCTCTAACCACATCATGACAACAAGCTGTTTGCCCGAGAGACCTAAAGTCCTCATTAGGGCAAACTGTATCTGCCGACTTCGGAAAGATGAGTAAATGTGGACCAGGAACCCTAGGCAACTTAGAAGCAATACTGATGAGAAAGCAATGAACAGAAGGGCGCGCCATCCCGCATCAACCAACGGGTCTACATAAGCATCATTAGCCCGGAAGCGTTCCTCCCTGTCAAGAACTGTTATCACGTTAAATCCATTGACATCCTTGAGCTTTGAGAGGAGATCGATTCGTTCCTGACCAGATGTATCAGACGAGAGCCATATTTCATTGGGAACGAATGGTTTGACAGAAGAACTACTAACTGCAAAGGCGTTTACGCCGGCGATATCTGCGACTAGGTACTTCGCTCTATCAGATAGGATACTCGGGAAAAGTTCGATCTCCCCAACAATCTTGATCGGAACACGAGTCTGGTCAATCATAGCCTCAAAACTGTCATGGACCTGACGCGCCTCTTTCTGTAAAAAGCCCACACTTGCCAGCACAGGGATCGGTTCTGGTTCGTGCCCAAAGAATATACCCCTTGGCGTGAGTGGATCACCTTGTTTCCAGGAGAAGATAGCCAATCCATCAACATCCAACACAGCTAAGCTATCGTGAAGCTCGTCAGTCAAAGACTGATCTGTAGACTTGAGTATGTCCCATCGATCTATCTCGTCAAATGGCTCAAGAATCTGCTTAATACCAGCTGCACTCTTGGTGCCGATCTCGTCAACTAACAAAGTCCCTTGATCAAGACGCCTGCCTAGAAAGACTTCTTCTACGGCAATCGACTCAATAACTATTGGCTCGTGTGAAAAAAAATCGGGACTTCGATCCCTATGTAGAGGCGCCTCATATAGACTCATTTCACTGTTTTCAAAGAACCCCAGTCGCAAAGGGAGACGCTGTGAGATACTGTTCCTTAACTTGATAGTGAGAGCTGTAGTGGGCTTAAGTCGGTCAGTTCGCGCAACAGCGTACAAACTGTCAGCGTCATCAGCAATCGGGAGCCCTATAGATGTTTCGAAGGGTGTTCCCGTAAGCTTGGCAAACAGCTTAGAGATATCTTCGTTCGCAAAATCCTCGCGGAACCACGCCACGTCCGTAAAATTAGCCGCGTTGACTGCGATCAGTTCAAAGCCTCCTCCTTCAGCCTTAGTAACATCCCGGCCTGGGTGACGATAAACTGAACTTACAACCTCCACTCCGCTCACTTGACTGAACGCATCCTCGGCCACTAGATGTCCTTCGGGTTGCTTACTGTTAGGACCATCCCTATCACCGGTGTAGCGCACAGTTGTCAATCTCACATCACTGCCAGTCAAGTAGGAGATACGCTCCTGAAAGCTACGTTCCAGGGTTGTACCAAAACTAGAAGCGAAAATTCCTAAACCCGCAGTCAAAATCAACAATAGCGAAAGACGAGCATAGTGAGTAGGCTCACGTGACATCTGCCATACTGTCACCACAGACCATACAGGCATCCAACGAGAAGAGATAACACTAACCACCTTCATAACCAAAGGAAATAGCCGTAGTAGGACCATGGCTGATGCAATGAGTGCTAGACCAGGAACCGCTAACAGCAATACGTCCGCAGTCTCGGAACCGAAGACATCTCGAGCTACAACTGAGCCTTGCTCTGTCAGCTGTCGGAATAAGAACATGCTTACAAGTAGCAACAAAACATCAAGGTAATATCGCTGGAATGTTGGAAGTAAAGAAGGGCGAGAGGCTTGCTGGCGTTGCTGGGTTACGCCAAAACGCGAGGCCTGTATTGCTGGCAGCATAAGTGCCACGAAGCTTATTAACCCCCCTGCGAAACTAAGCCCGTATGCACCGGGCGTGAGGCGAGCCGACAACAGGGCCCCACCAGTCAAATCATTGAAAGCTGGTGTCAATCCAAGAAGGCTAATAGTCGTAACAGCCAGAATGGGGGCTACGATTACTGCTATCAGTGCAATGACAATACCTTCTAACACGAAAACCGTTAGCACATGTGAGGTGTCAGATCCTCGACTGCGAAATAGAGCAACCTCACTACGCTGATTTTCCACAACCAGCGACGACATAGTCATCACATAGTAAAGAATTACCAGGGCAATCAAGATCAGAACTACAAACATTGGCAATTTACTGAAAAAGAGGCGTCGATCGAAGTCTGTTAGTACCGCATTGAGTCTTGAGGTCTGAGTGTACGCCTGAAGTTGTGCTGAACCTCCACGAGCCATCACCTGTAAATTCGCAAGCGTCAGGCGTGAGTTATCAGCATTGATCCTATTTATATCCGTATCAAGGAGCCATAAGTATGTGCTGTTCATCCGTCCCATAGAAGGACCAAGTGCATTGAGATACGCGTCTTGAGTAATGTAAAAAGGCATCGTACGGAGGTCCGAGGTACGGCTTCGAGAACGAAGGATTTCATCAGTGTAAAAATCCCACTCAACACTGGATAATCGGTCCTGGATGAGACCAGTTATAGTCACACCCACAAAAGGGATTTCAGATGTCCCGTAAGGGACTGCAGAGAACACACTTCCTACATCAACACCAAATTCACGTGCCACTTCAGCAGGTACAAGAGCTTCCAGTAGAAGGGGTGTACCCCGAGGTACCGATGATCCGTCACCAGGTGCTCGCCCGTCTGTAATAGCCATATAGTTATTCAGCTTAGGCACGAAAGTAAAGAAAGCACGGTCAATTCCTTCCCACGCAGCCTCTTCATTACCAGGATCCACTAATGAAAAGGTGGGACTCTTACCCCCTGCGATCTGGTCCAGCAGCATCCACTGGGCATGATTGGCTATGCGATGTTCAACAACAGGGAGCACCTTCTCATACTCTTCGATACTGGTTGGCCCCCGGTTAACACGGATCTTGATATCCAGATCCGTGCTCGAACGGTGAGCGAGAGAATTCTTTAGTGCGAGCTC
Source organism: SAR202 cluster bacterium (assembly GCA_022448725.1). Classification (GTDB taxonomy): domain Bacteria; phylum Chloroflexota; class Dehalococcoidia; order Lucifugimonadales; family VXLM01; genus VXLM01. The sequence goes on from JAKUTR010000005.1 coordinate 97,977, forward strand.
CCTCAACGCATCGAAGTAAACAACCATTCCAGCTAGGATGGTGCATGCAAGAACCACGCCTACTAGTACGTAAGCCAGCATTTTCCAGTGGGCCATACTTCTTCTACCAACAAGCGCAACAGCGGTTAATGCCCCGAACACGATGGCAGATACACGTTTGTTTATACTACTGTTCAAATACTATTCTCCAAACCTTGATACCACCCTCAAATCCAACTCTCCAATACCTCGATGCAGTAAGTACACTGCTGCTCCAAAAACAGCGACGAGAGCTACAAAGGTTGGCGCCATCACGAACCAATTGGTCACAAGGATAAAAGGCGGGTTTACAGTACTACCAGACTCAGTTATCGCTAAAGGCGAAACTGCTAGTTGACTCATCTGAAACCCTGTCCAGGTACCTACTCCGATCCCAACGGCAGCGATAGTTAAATGTTCAAAGCTAAGTAGTCGCAGCAATTGGTTCTTCGATAATCCCATCGTCCTAAGCGCTCCCATTTCAACACCACTCCGCTTAGCGAACAGCAGTAGATAGGTTACATAGCCTACAATCGCCGCGACTACAGCTATTACCGGAGCAAGATACATCATGGGTTGCCATCCGGCAGCCGAGAACGGATCAAGGCGGAGTTCTCTCAACCTCGTTAGCCCATCACTAACGGCCCCTCCTTGATTACCAATATCATCCTTCAACGAATCACGGAACTCTTTCACGTCATCGTCTTGAATACTCAGTTCCAATAGAAGTTCCTCAGGTCTGAACCGGCGGAACTCAAGAATCACGTTCGATCGGTCTAACAGTCCATTTAGCTCCATAATCATAAACCCATTATTGGGGTCCATCGTGGGGAAAAGGTCAGCAGTCTCTTTGACTACGATAGGTATCCACATGTCACGGATATTAGCAACGAAGGTGTCTCCAATTTCACGCCCAGGCCCAACGACCGAGGAACTAAGAATTGCCGGAACTGGTCCTGGTTGCCCAACAGGAAACATTGCACGGATACCTTGTACAGCCTGCCCTCCGAAAGAGAACATCGCTGACTGAATACCATTGTAGGGATCTAAAGTTGTGTGACTAACCGTCTCACTAGCTGCCGCAGTCGTTATGACTGGTTCCCACATCATGGTCTCATCTTCAAAATCCTCAATAACAACCTCTTCGTTGTTGAACCCAACAATGGCTGTGATGTCATCTATATAGAATATTCCCGGCGTAGCCGGTAAACCACCAAGACCAGCAGCTACATCCGTACCAGCTTCAAAGAGTTGTATAGAATTAATTTTATGTGGACCATCGAAGTCTTCATCAATCTCGCCCTGCAGGTAGTGCCAATCATCTGATCGCAGCGCATTAAAGAAGACTGTGTCAATATTACCCTGCTGATTCTCTACTTGAGCCAACACTTCAAAACTAGCCTTTAAAGGCCTGGGCTTGATCCACAATCCCAGAGAATGTGTTCCTTCAGGAAGCCCTATTTTGCCACGCTCAGGGGCTGGACCAATACTTTGCATTAGCTCGTTAAGACTACTCTCAGAAAAATCGTTTCTGAACCATGCAACGTCAGCTATCTTATCCGGCTCTACGGCAAGAATTTCAGCTGAGAATGGACCAACGTGACCGTCACCTCTGAAGGAAAGAGCAGTATCGATAACCTCTGGCTTCGAAAGGGCCAATTCGCGCAACCCATTGGCCCCACCCATATACATAGGAGTCAAGGAAATTCTCAAATCAGCTGCATCTTCATACAAGATACGCTCCGTCTGACTCCTCTCTAGGGTCCCTCCAAGGGTCGTTGCAAGTATGCTGAGGCCCGTAGCAAGTACTAATAAAAGAATTAGCCACGTGTACTGCATAGTATTTCGAGCCATGTGAGCTAACGCCATCGATAGCCAAATTGGCGAACTTCGGTTGGCCTTCTGAAAAACGGCGAAAAGGATCTGTGCGGGTACTAGCAGAATCAACGCAACCCCAGGTAATAGGAGTACATCTTCGGATGGGAATGGCTTCAGTGACAGTAATCCAATAATCAGGACTAACTGAGCCGACAAGTAGATGAACCACCTACGCACAGAAACACTAGAGGTGTACCAATAAGCTACTCCCAAACCCATGGACAGACTCCCCAGTATCACCCAGTTGAATATGGCCTGCCCCCACTCTAGCCACCCAACCCCTATAGCAAAACCAAGGATCCCCACCATGGCGAGAACGTTAACAAGTTTAGGTGACTCTCCACTGACGTACTGAACGATAAGTGGAAAGAACCTCATAAATACTAAGGCGACAACCACCATAAACAAAACAGGAGCAAGTAGCAGCACCTCGTTGACTTGCAACTCACTGAAAAGACCACCAGAAACGAACCTTCCACGTGATTGAAGTTCCCAGAAAGTCAATCCACCTATTAATAGCAATGCAACATCAAGGTTTAGTCTCTGGAACGCTGGCAAATTGGTCGGGCGGGAGGTCAACAACCGCCGCAACAACACTCCACCACGTGCACTGAGTACGTTGGGTAGGACAACAATTACGATACATATCACACCGATGCCCACTGAAACCAAGAAAGGTGTCAACGTGAGACGAGCAGGAAGCGTGTTACCAGCATTCATCTGGTCAAAGAAGTGTAGCACTCCGGAAATTGTCACCATTGCAAAAGCGAGAAAAGGAGCAATCAAAACCGCAATACCAACCATTATGGCTGCTTCGAAGAAAAACAGTCGGAATAGTTGATGTAAGCCAGCACCTAGCGTCTTGAAAATTGAGGAGTCATCCTCGCGACTCTGTGTGAGATAAGAAACAAGGATAGCGACAAAGCAAAGGACAACTATTACCATGACCGTCAGGAGCAAAAGCATAGGAATACGGGAGAAAAAACTCCTTTCAGCACCCGCAGATGAAAGGCTTGTAACGAAGCTCGTGTTGGCCTTAGCATCAGGCAACCTTTCGACAATTGCCTTAGAAAATGCCTCGAAGTTATCCCTTGCTTCAGATGGAGTCCATTCCTTAATCATTTGTTTATCAATCTTGATGTCCCATTGAGCTGATACGGTTATGCCTGGGTAGATCGATAAAGCTTGAGTCAGCGCTTCTTCAGTAACGATTAACTGGCCCGCGGAGAGATCCTTGTCAAATACAACCATGAAGGGCGGATCCTCATCTTCGCTATCCCAGGACATCATGGGGGATGCGTTGCGCCAATACAGGGATTTTTTGTCATCTTCATCGAGCAATCCCACTATGCGCCCATTGAGCACCTTATCCTGACCAAGCGCAGGACTAAAATTCACGACATCCCCGAGCGTGACTTGAAGTCGCTTGTCAAGATTGCCGACTAACATAACTTCTGCCTTAGATCCTTGATCAGAAACTACAACATGGTCAGAAGCTAGGGACCCTTCACGCACAGTTACATGGTCATCAATACTGGTGATATGGACCAAATAACCAGCCCTTAGCAATAGCCCAGCATCGATGGAGGACGGGCTTGGGTTGTTGGGGGTCCAAACAATTACAGGTGCACTGCGTACGTAGGCGTCCTGACCAAGGAACGTATCCAACCCCACTTGCATCCACGTCGTGAGACCCTCTCTATCAGTGAATAGAACCAGAGGTACATGATCGGGCACATCAACCGTCAAGAATGGGGGTTGAGTTAGAAAAGGCTGCGGGTCTAATAGCTCGGATTCTAGGGTCCATGGGACTCCTTGCGAATCGTTAACCTCGAAAATACCAACGATCTTTGCCGTTACAACCGGTGGCGCGTCAAAGGTAGTGTCCCTCGATTCTTCCTCATCAATGTCCATAAAGTCGTCCGCCTCGGGAAGGGCAGCGTTGACACTGTTTAACTCCGTCCCCATCTCCACAAGGTCATCGACACCTAATTCGTAGCGATCAGCCATGCTCCGATGGACAACCGCCTCTATAATAACCCCGTCCAAGTTGTTTCTTGAGACTTGCGATGTCGCATTACGTCCTTGGGTAAACCAGACCCGTGACTCAAGTCCAGCGAGATATTGGGTATAACCTCGCTTTACGTAAATACCCGTGCCAGCACCTTTAGGTATAGGGAGCGTATCTGTACCAAGAATTCCTGAAGAGGTACGCAAGAATCTCTCATGACCGCCATACACTAAAGCTATATTGGCCTCAATTGCATCGTTTACTGCGTCCTCAGCCTCACTGATTGATTTGCTTGTCGCAAGAATCTCAACGTTAGTGATATTGATGGACGGGGCATCGAGCCGATCTATGGAAGCATTGAACGCAAGTTGTTCAAGAGAATCAAGATATATAGGAGAGCCTGCGCCGATAGTCGTTGAAAGAACAACACCGGCGAACACGGTTAGGAGCAACTTCCAGTCTGCGATGATCCGTTTCAGGATCACCCTTGTAAATGTTAGCCTTCCCATCGATCCTTACACCTAAGAATTCGTAGGATCTCTAATAGACTGATCGGTCTCAGAATTAATGAAGATCGTTTCACAGTATAAAACGAGGTTCTCTACAGTCTGTTAGCTTTGATTTTCCACCGCCATACCCTGTTGTAACAATCATCAACACCAATCTAGGGTGGCCCCATTATGCACTATCAACGTCTAATGTCGAGAAATCCCATTTTACGCAACCGTTTACGACGTCGCACAGTGCTGAACTTCAGGGTGAAGAAAAGGCAGGCGCGTTAATCGCGCCTGCCTTTAAGAGTCTCCGGCGTAAACTGATGTCCCCGAGTGACCGAGGTCCGCTTCTACAGTGGTCCTACGGTTTAATCAATCCAGCCTTAGTGCTCTAAATTACCAGCGGTTGCCGACACGGCCACCGCCA
>JAKUTR010000050.1 GCA_022448725.1 SAR202 cluster bacterium
TCATGGTAGACGTTATTTGTTTCACCGATGTCTGTCTCCAGATTGAATAGTCCAGGGATTGTCCCGGCTGCTTCGTTAATTGCTTTTTCTGTTACAACGCCTGTTCTCTGGTCTGGTCTTAACTCTCGCGTTATATGAAGCTTCCATTTGCCTTTTCTTATGGCTTCTAGTCGATTCCCCATGTGGTAAACAAACTGGTCACGTGGTGCAGTTATATCGCCATCAGTGAACATGAGTGGTGACATGTCTACTCCATCGATAATTGTGTTTGGAGGAATTTCCGCACCCGAAATTTCCGCTATGGTGGGCAAGAAATCAATTGACGATATGATGTCATTTCTAACTGTTCCTGCCGGAATCTTACCTGGCCACCGCATTATGCAGGGCACTCTTTGCCCTCCTTCCCATGTTGTTCCTTTGATGCCTCTTAAATTGCCATTGCTGCCACCTTGATTTTGCATGCGAGACCCATTATCGCTGGTGAAAATCACTAGCGTGTCCTCGTCTATACCCTGTTCCTTGAGTTCGTGCATTAATACCTTGGACACCCAGTCAACACCGGCTACACATGCGCCATAGTCGCCATTGTTTGAAGTTTTCACTAGATTTTCCGGTGCGTAGAGAGGTAGATGCACGTACATGTGGGCGAAATAAAGAAAGAAAGGTCCATCCTTGTTATCCCGTATAAAACGTATTGCTTCTTCGGCGTATCGTTCGCTTAGAGCACGGAGGTCTGGCTGTTCCTGAATTACCTCATTGTCCCTAAGAAGCGGTAGTGGCGGCCGATCGTTGAGCTGTTTCATTCGTGCAGGAATTGTTGGATTATCAGCAGGGCCGGGATCCTCAACTTGCCGTCCCATGTCGTTGCTGTACGGTAAACCATAGTAACTATCGAATCCGTGCTTAGTTGGCAGGAATTCTGGTTGATCACCTACGTGCCATTTGCCAATGATTTTGGTGCTGTAGCCTACTTGTTTTAGTGTCCCCGCGATCGTGGTTTCGTCGGGGTTCAGTCCGACGGATTGACCTGGCATTAGTACCCAGTTGCCTTCGAAATCACCGAAGCTTATTCGTGGAGGGTAACAACCAGTCAGTAGAGCACCGCGTGATGGAGAACACACCGGAGACGCAGTGTAGAAGTCTGTGAAACGCATACCTTCGGCTGCCATTGCATCTATTGTGGGCGTTTTATTAATTTTGGAGCCATAAATCCCGAGATCGCCGTATCCCAGATCGTCACAGTTTATTAATACGATGTTTGGTCTTTTCATTAGAACTTTCTATATTGATTTTGATCGTTGTATAGCGGGATCGTTATTATCCGTGAGTCTGGAGCCACATTTTAGCTATAGATATAGGTTTGAAAGTGCCGGATCACTCAAGAAGCGGTTCACAATCGGAAAATTTATGTTTATCTTGGTTGCCTTGTTTTACGTCTGATCAAGGCGATTTTTTTATGTGACTGTGATTCAATACTTCTACTACTTCGTATTTTAGATTCGCAAGGCGCTAACTTGATTACAGGTGTACGTAAATACCTGCTGTATTTTGCCGGATTACTGTTTCTTGGTCTTGGTATAGCTGGTTACATCTTGCCCGGTCTTCCAGGAACGATATTCCTTATCATTTCTGCTTCGTGCTTTGCCAGATCAAATGACCGGATGTATCGCTGGGTAACAGAGCATCGTATATTTGGGAAATTGGTCAAAAATTACCTAGAAACAGGAAGTATGCCAGTAAGGGCGAAGGTTATATCCATTCTCTGCATATGGGTGTTCACGGGTATTTCACTATGGGTTCCTGAATACGGCCTTTTGTTCAAGATCCCCATAACGTCTCTAGCGATTATCGGCACTTGGTTCATATTGTCACGACCATCTTCCACGGGTTCTAGTGATAGCGACTAGATTAGTTTTCCAAACATGTTTGGGGACATTCACTTCGAAGATAAAAATCTTTTATTCAGAAGACGTGCATTAAAGTCATCATTTGTGCAATAATGTTGACATCAGTCATATGTAATGGATTTTCTGTTGCATCGCATGTCGTCTAGAACCTCGGTACTAAATTAAGTTACTGGGATGTAACGAAAGCGAGAAATATAATGAAATTTACGACTAAATTATTTTTGATTATGGTTGGGCTAATTGTTACTTCTCTAGTAGTTGCGTGTGGCGGAGGTGATGATTCTGCTGCACCTGCTGCACCTGCTGCACCTGCTGCGCCTACCGCTACTGCGGAACCGGCCAAGCCCGAAAAGACAGAAGAAGCTCCAGCGACAGTGGTTAAGATTGGTCTTTTGAGTCCCCAGACGGGTCCTATAGCTGTATATGCTCCTGGTTTTGAGGATGCAGCCAACGTTGCTATAACCGCTTTGAACGACTCTCAAAAGAGCCATGAGTTTGAGCTTATAGTTGCGGACTCAGGTTGTGATGGTACGCAGGCTGCTACCTCCGCTCAGTCCCTGATCGACTCGGGTGTTGTCGGTATAGTTGGAGCTGCGTGTTCTGGTGCAACGCTTGGAGCGATTGCAGTTGCTGCTCCGGCCGGTGTACCTATGGTTTCTTATGCGAGCACTTCGCCTGCTGTGACTACGGCGGATGATGATGGTTATCTTTTCCGTGTTGTTCCAAGTGATGCTCAGCAATCTGTCGCACTGGTAGATGTAGTCAAGTCAGTAGGAAGCAGTAATCCTGGCGTTCTTTACATGACTAATGATTACGGGGCTGGGCTTGCTGAAAACTTCAAAGGTGCCTGGGGAAGCGTGTGTACTGAAGTTGGATACGATCCTACAGAAGGTTCTTACGATGCATCGACTCTCGCTCAGGCTGTAGTAGACGGTGGATGTGATTCCGTTGTCTTGATGTCTTATGCGACTGACGGTGCAGCTATTATGGAAGAGTTGCTCTCGCAGGGCTTTAGTGGTGATCTTTATGGAGCTGATGGTGTAGCCGATGCTGCGTTCGTGGATTCATTCACTGACACTGCTGCGGTAGATGGCTTAGTTGCTACGAAGCCTCGCCCAGGTAAAGACTCAAGCGCAAAGTCTACTTTTGAAGCTGCTTATGCTGCAGCTGGAGGAAATACAGAAGGTATTTACACTCACGAGACTTACGATGCGGTGAACATTATTGCTCATGCGGGTAAAGCTGACTCTGATGGTGATCTTCGTGATGATCTTGCGAGCATAGGCTCGAGTTACGATGGTGCCAGCGGATCTCACACGTTTGACGATAACGGTGATGTACCTGGTACAGGTTATGAGATTTGCCGTTTCAGTGGAACTGACTTCTCATGTGAGCAGATCTGGACCTCCGAAGGTGGTGTGGAAGGTAAGTAATAATCAAATACCTGCCTTTACGCTCGTTTGCCTGCAGTCGGATACTGATTACATTCGTCTCAGAAAACAA
>JAKUTR010000051.1 GCA_022448725.1 SAR202 cluster bacterium
TCACCTGCCACAAAAGGTTCGCTGGCTTCTTTCTGGGCTGCTTCCACCAAAGACAAGATGACGCTTTCTTTATTCATCCAAGTGTTCCAGCCAATTCATTGTGCGCAAAACGCCTTCGTCAAGGGGAACTTCAGGTTTCCATCCAATCATTTTTTCTGCACTTTCACTCGAACTAACCTGGCGAAATATTCCCCCGAAGTTAGCCGGGTATGGCACAATCTCTATACTTGATGTGCTGCCAGTCAAGCTCCGTATCAATTCGGCCATCTCCCGACTTGTGGTAGCTACCCCCGTTGCGAGATTCACTGAGGTACCGGCAGGAGCATCACTTGATGCCCATATGCCTCTAACGACGTCGCCTACAAAAACGTAGTCCCTGGTATCCGAATCGTCTCCGTAAACAGTTATCGGGGCGTTCTTTCGTGCCTGAAAGAAGAAGCGTGGCACAATCTTGTTTAGTTGCTGCAAGGGCCCGTAAGGATTAAAAAGCCTTACGGAACGAACGTCAGCTTCATAGGCTCTGTGGAATGTGTGTGTGAGAAGGTCTGCAGCAGCCTTGGACATAGCATATGGATTGGGGGGCTTGAAGGGTGCCTCCTCAGTGATAGGCCCTTCCCCATCTCCATATATCTCACAACTGCTGATGTTCGTGCAGGGAACATCGTTGATTGCGCAGGCCTTAAGAACATTAAGGGTTCCTAGCAAATTTATGTGGATTGTTTTTTCTGGTTGATCGATGCTAGCAGCCGGATCGGCAAAGGCAGCGCCGTGGATCACTACATCCATCCCAGACACCGCTGATTCCACTTGGCCACGATCCATAATGTCAAATCCGTTTCTAGTCGAGAAACCAATCACTTCGTGGCCTAAGTCACCGACGTGCTGCTTCAGATTCGTCCCTATGAAACCAGTATCCCCTGTTATTAAAACCTTCACGAGATTTCAGTCACTCCTTGGGCCGTAACGATTACCATCGCCAGACAGCTATTGTCCAAACTGTGTACCTCTTATCTACTATTTCGCTCAGAGTACCCGATGGCCAACCCTACCGGCTCGATATTTGTCATTTTTTCACCAACTCCAACACCCGGCGAGCAAAGATTCTCAAATCCGTATTATAGAGTCGAAGCGGGAAGTTCTCTAGAGGACTATGAGTTCATACCGGTTTTGGAAAGTGAAGTTCCGGAAAACTTAAAAAAATGGAGCCGTATGACCAGCAATACACAACTTCTATCATGCCGCATGTCACGACTGATCGGGATAAGTCAAGGTTGGATGAAATAAAATCTAACACTGACAAGCTATTTGCAATTGATTCAAACCTTGGAGATTATTCTTGTTGGGAGTGTGATTCAAATCCTGGTTGTGATCCGATCATTTATGAGACGGTTTTAGATGACGGAAGCAAGGTAAAGTACAGGTGGTATAAGTTCAGGCACCAGCCGACGTTCCAGGAATTAACTGTAGATTATCCAGAGATTTACACTGAAGACTATCTGAACGATATACAGGCGAAAATTGAAGAGATGCATAAAGGCTGGGGGACCAATCAAGACTTTTTGGACACCCCGAGCTCAGTCGATAATCTTCATTTAGTTGAATTAGATAATGGACTGATCGTCGATGCTCCGCCGGGCAAAGAGTTTGGGTGGGTTCCGATAGTTTTGGAAATAGAGATGCCTTATGGGAAGTGGCAATCATCACTCGACTTCCTCGATCCCCCGGACGGTGGTTCGCTTCGTGATTATTAACGTTTCTTGGAACGAGCGGTGACATCGCTGCATGGTGGGGAAAACCAATTTTCACCGACACCAGATCACACCTGATTCGATCAGCTGGTAAAACCTTCTGAGGCCTACCTTAAGTCTCGCTGACTCCTTTGAAATCGTAATGTATTCGACCACTTCACACCGCGTTGTTTCCGTTGCCTTAGCAGCTCCTCAACTTGTTTAGTGGCGCGCATATGAATAGAATGTTACGAATTACCATATATAAATATAGATCGGTATACCAAAAATATATGAAGTACATATTTTCAAATACTATAAAGACATATATATAAAAGACCTATCAAAATGGTTAGAAACTCCATAAATACAGTCGACTTCGTGCGTATTGCCGACCTCGCTCTTAACGGTGGATTAGCAGGTCGTCCGCAGGCGGTGACTAACCAGCTCTGCCAGGACTTTGTGGATGTCCTGACAGACGAAGAATCTAACCGTTTACTCCCCTGTAAGCACGAATCCCATATAAAGAAACCTACTGTTGAAAAGTACATGCGCTTGATCAAAGAAGGTGGTATCGCCGTATCGGATTTACTGGAGTTTGAATGGCCCCGGGACATCGGTTCCGAGAGAGGGCAGGTTCCACCAGAACGTGAACGCTATGCCCTAGATTGTGTTGGTTACTACGTCACTGAGTGGGATACGAAACCGATGCTTGGATTGGTACAACGGTTCGCCCAGGTGGTCTTTGCTTCACCCGGGTGGGATAACACAGAACGAGCACCAATGGCGGAGCGGTTGTGGTACGCCGATCTGGTAGAGAAGGTTCCTAACCAAGAACGCCCATCGACAAAATGGGAAGAGCTCTACCTCGCAACTAAAGCATGGAACGACCCCGATAAGTTCGATGCATGGGCCGAGGAGCAAGGAATATCTAGGCTCACCATTAGCCTCCCTATGTCTCCCTCGGACAGGCTATTCAGTAGGTTCCTACCTCAGTGGTTGTGGGGATATAAATCGATCCCCGTGGAACTAGGTGGCGAACATGTGATCAGAGAAGAAGAGCAACAGCAATCAGAGACGACAAGGGCTATTGGTCAGCCGTTTATCGATCAGGAAAAAGAGGAAACTGATGACACTACTCTCGAGGACATACAACGGGAACTGGAAGGGTATGTGTCAGATGTTGAAAAGCAGTTGGAGGCAGGGGGCGCTGAGAATAGATGAACCGAAGACGGAAGCACCCCACCGTGTTCGCAACGAGGCGCTCCCGCACGGGTAGGCCAACTATTCCAGCAACGCAGGGAGAACTGCGAAGCCAGTCACCTAGCAGAGCCAGGATGTGAGCCTATTCACATTATCGAGAAAGTTAGCCAACATAGCAAAGTAAGGCGACTTTAAGGCGAAAGAAGTGTACGGCCTTGGTAAGTACCAATAAATGGTGAAAACGAACCAAATATATT
>JAKUTR010000052.1 GCA_022448725.1 SAR202 cluster bacterium
AAGAAAAGGGATCCGAGTTGCGGATCCCTTTCCAAAAGTTCTTAGCTTAGTTTTGCAACGACTATGAGAGGTCTCGCGCCCACAGAACACGCTTGGCTGTAATTGATCCTGTAACAACCAGAGCAACGCCAGCCATTAGAAGCAGCATTAAGGTGGTTGCGGTTGGGGAATATCCGCCTGTTCCTGGCAGGGAGACGTCACCAGCACCACTACTACTATCGCCAGTAGCTGCGCCAGGAGCCGCTACGTCAAGACCTAGAGCAAAGGACGAGAAACCGGATGAATTACCACATACGGTTCCCGATCCGACGTTTGCAGTAGCGTTCAATGACACCCACTCGGTCCCATTGTGTCGCCATACATCCAAACCATCGGGTCCACCAGCTGCGCCATTAAGGTCGTCCTGAGTGAAAGGTAAACAAATCTCAGCAGGCTTGTTCAAGCTGTATGTAGCCTGAGCAGCCCCAGTAGCGTCGTACCACTGAACATTGATCGCTGAACTACCAAATGTGAACGTTCCAGAAGACGCACCTTCAGCAGCTGCCGCAGGGGGAGACGGTAAACCAGATGTCGCCACGCTGACAATACCTACCGCAGCAGCGGTGCCGTTAGCAACAGCCCCGGCAGGGCCGGCAATAGATGCGGTGCCGTCCATTTCAGTAAATGAGCCCCCTGCCGACGGAATAATTACCGCTACATCGTCTGCAGTTAGACCATCAGGTACGATCTCAGGGACTGGAGAAGGATCTGTGTACGTTGGTACAGGATCAGCTGCAGCCAATGCATTAACGTTCACAGTCATCGAAAGCGTTCCCGTAGTCGGATGAGTTTCACCTCCGCCACCTTGGGTTGAAGTAACGGTAATAGCTCCCGTACATGACCCACCAGAAGCGACTGTAAACGTAGAACTCGGCGACGATGTACTTGTTGAACTCAGCGATCCACAAGTGGCAGTCCACGTGTAAGTGACATTGGCTAAGGCCGTATTAACATCACCGTTTTCATCAATAGGATCCGCCGTTACGACAATTACATCCCCCGCTTGCACGGTGATCGTAGAGCCAAAGTTGAGCCCTTTTAGACTCGTGCCAGTAGCCTGAGCCGAGACACGTTCAGAGGTCAAGCCCGCAAACGATGTCATAAATAGGGAAACCAAGCCCACCAAAACGAAAGAAACTACCAACCGCTTTGGAATTGCGGAGCTTAGCATCGGCGCCCTCCTGAAAGTTTCTTTGTACAAGATACTTCCTTCTTCAAGGTTTGCGTGTACGCAGACAAAGTCCACGAACGCAATTTCAATTTATTATCTGTTCATCTCGCGAGAACGCGCCCAGGTCAAAAACCCAAACCGATCACACACGAAGATTTACATTTTATACTTATAGTCAACAAATTACCGCAGGATTCTCCAACGGCACCCGGTCAAGATACACCAACGCAAAAACGCCAGTCAAGACGATTCGACCACGCCAAACTCCTTGTTTAACGCACCTTTAGAACCACTTTGATCTCTTTTTAAGATCACCATGACCATAATCAACGTATCAACGCCCCGTTACGTAACCATTACCAAACTGCCCGAAATATCAAGTATGTAGAATCATTATTCAGTACAAACAATAACCCGAATCACAAAATATTCTCTCAGAAGGAGCGTAACACTAATATGGATTTAGGGATTTCTGGCAAAGTCGCACTTGTCACAGGCGGAAGCCGCGGGCTTGGACGTGAATCAGCGCTTCATCTAGCTGCGGAAGGTGTAAATATCGCTATCTGCGCAAGAGGAGAGGAGCAATTAAATAAAACTGCAACCGAACTCAGAACAACAGGGGTAAATGTTGGGGCATATATTGCAGACCTCGGAGACGAGAACGAATCAGCCCATTTAACGTCAAAAGTGGAGTCCGATCTTGGCCCAATAGAAATTTTAGTGAACAACGTCGGCGGCAGTCTTGGAACCTCAGACCTCGTGGATTCATCTCTTAAAGATTTTCACGACGTCATGGACATAAACTTATGGTCGGCAGTATCACTAATGAAACTGGTGGTCCCTAAAATGCAACAACGAGGTTGGGGACGGGTAATCAACATTTCCTCGATATACGGACGAGAATATGGCGGAACCGCACCTTATATGACAGCCAAGGCTGCAATGATAGCTGCATCAAAACACTCAGGAATGACTGTCGCTAAGGATGGAGTAACCGTGAATTCTGTCGCCCCTGGCTCCATCCTGTTTCCGGGAGGAAGTTGGGATCGGTTCATCGAAAACAACACAACCGAGGCCGTGAATGAGTTTATAGAACGCAATCTTCCAATGGGCAGGTTTGGCTGGCCCGCACCCGTAGGGGCTACGGTAGCCTTTCTTGCTTCGCAACAAGCGGACTTAATCACTGGCGCATGCTTCAATGTCGACGGTGGCCAATCCCATAACTTGTTCTAACCACGTTTAGGTTTAGCTACAACTTGGGATTTCATATGTAACGGATTAAATTGAAGTGAGAGCCTCTGGCAGATTGCCAGAGGCTCTCACTTTTTATCTCACATTCAAGTAACTTTGAGCACCTAATAGATAACCTACAAACTTGTGCTCTAGGATACTTCTACAACAGCACCAGCCTCTTCGAGTTTAGACTTAGCTGCATCAGCATCATCTTTCGATGCTCCTTCAAGAATGGGCTTAGGGGCAGCCTCTACGAGATCCTTGGCCTCCTTGAGGCCCAGAGGGGTCAACTCACGAACAGCCTTAATAACGGAAATTTTATTCGCCCCAATATCTTTAAGCACAACATCGAATTCATCTTTTTCCTCAGCAGCGGCACCATCTGCATCACCACCTGCACCTGATCCAGAAGCAACTACTACAGGGGCAGCTGCACTCACACCAAATTCTTCCTCGAGGGCCTTCACAACCTCTGCGAGGTCAAGTACTGACATTGTTTTAATCTCTTCGATCA
>JAKUTR010000053.1 GCA_022448725.1 SAR202 cluster bacterium
GAAATTGGACACTCCTAAGTCTTGGTATTGACGGATATCAGCAGCTATTTGTTCAGGGCGACCTTGCATCAGCTCTCTTGAGCTGATGTCGGAATCGTTGAACACTACGCTTGTACTAAAGGTGAGATCTACTGCATCTTCGGATCGTCCAGCCTCTACCGTTAGTCTACGGAGCCGAGCTATCTTTCCGCCCAATTCCTCAGGATCGAGTATAGCGGGCGGCCGCAGACCGATTGGCATCCAGCCATCGCCATATTTGGCGGCTCGGCGAATCGCTGGCCCGGTGTGGCCACCAATCCAAATGGGGGGGTAGGGCTTTTGTGCTGGTTTAGGTTCGAATCCGCTGCCGGATATTTGGTAGTACTTACCGTCGAATGAGGGGTTTTCGCTGGTCCAGAGTTCTTTGTAAAGCTCTAGATACTCGTCGGTGACCGCCCCTCGTTCTTTGTAGGTATCCAGCCCCATGGCTTGGAATTCCTCTTCCATCCATCCGACTCCTGCACCTAAGATTACACGACCATCTGATAACACATCGAGAGATGAAATAATCTTAGCCGTGAGTACCGGGTTCCGATAAGGGATGATTAGCACGTGCGTGCCTAGCCGGATTCGATTTGTGCAGCCAGCGATGAAGTTGAGTGCAGCTAGTGGTTCGAAGTAGGGCTCGTCAGGCCGGAACGTAGCAACGCCGTCGGCGGCGTATGGGTAAAAAGAGTCGACTTTTTTTGGCAGTATGATGTGGTCGCTGACCCAAACGTGGTCATAGCCGAGGTCTTCGGCTCGTTGGGCGATAGCACGTAGTTGTTGCGGACCAGCCATTTCGCCACGGCTGGGTAATGAAGTGCCAAATGTGACTGGCATGAGCGTCCTCCATTAGGTTTTAGACAATCACCGGTGGATCTGTCGGACTGCGCCTAGTTCCATTTTGGGGAAAGTTTAGCAGACTAGGAATATTGTATGATACAGCTAATCCACGTTTTTCTTGACCACGTAAGTGTTTCCTATATAGTCGTGCCATCCCCTCTTATTCGGATCCCATATTATCCAGATAAAGCCGATGAACATGACTAATAAGATGATAATCTTGCCAACAACCTCTCTGAGGATGACTTGCCTAAGTGTCGGTCTTTGACGGTTGTTGTCAACTACTTGAATCCCTAACAACATTTTCCCCGGGGTCTGACCAAGGTAGTAGGTGAATATGGCGTGGTAGCTAACTAGCATGAGCACGAATATTCCTGGAAAGGTAATGAATGCAAGAATGAACGCGCTTATTAGTATTGGTGCCGTAACATCGATGATTCCAGCCCCAACTCTCGGAAAGAATCCGACGTAATTGGAAGCGGCGTTGATACCCTCATGCTCTGCCCCGCAATTCGGACAATAACCAACCCCTTTTCGCAAACGCGCACCGCACTGATAGCAAGGCAAGGTTGAGGTCTGTTGCCCCCATGGGCCTGACGGGCTGCGGGTTATTTTGGGTGAGGTTTGCTCGCTGCCATCAGCTTTAGGTGTTGGTGGACACAGAGAACAGGATCTTGTAGATGGGTAGAAATGATCTTTGCAAAGAGGGGCTAGACCGCATTTCGTGCAGTGAAGTGCTGATTCTTTCGGAACCGTGACACCACATGCTCGGCAGTAAGGAGTGTAGCTACCTGTTAGGACGGCAATCTGATCTTGGTCAAGATAGACAACCGCTCCGCAGTTGGCACACTCAGTTGAACTCGGATCTACTGCTCCACCGCAGTTTCCGCAGAACGAGCCGCTAGATGTAATCTTTGGGTTCTGTATGGCTATACGCCCTCCTGCATGTGTCTCTGAATGATTGTAACCAAGAGAACATTAATAGACTACTAGGGGGATTGATTTACGAGTGCGTTAAGGGGTGAGTATTCGCATTGAGTTGGGCAGAGTTGTACGTCCTTAACCCTTATGCTAGCCTGAGATACAAGTTAATGCGTTTGGAGACTTATGTGATGCCCCAGAAAGTTGTGGTAGCTATGAGTGGAGGCGTGGATTCCTCTGTGGCGGCGCTACTTTTGCAGCAGCAGGGTTATGACGTGGTGGGCGTGACCATGAAGCTCTATAACTTGGAAGGTGAAGAACTTCCCCCTAACTACCAGGGTTGTTGTACGTTGGACGATGTTGAAGACGCTCGTTCGGTTTGTCGCCGCCTAGGGATTCCACACTATGTCCTGAACACCCAAAAAGAGTTCCAGTCTAAGGTAGTTGATTACTTTACCTCCGAATATCAACTTGGGCGCACTCCGCATCCATGCATAGCTTGCAATGACAAAATCAAGTTCAGTCATTTAATGGAACGAGCCGCGGTGCTTGAGGCGGACTATGTAGCCACCGGACACTACGCACGCATCGAACATCGTCCACAAGGGATAATTCTCAGAAAAGCTGTTGATTCGTCAAAAGACCAGTCGTACGTGCTGTTTGGAATGGGACAGAACTAACTGGCGCGTACTCTTATGCGGGTAGGTGAATATCCTAAAGATGAGATACGGCAGATAGCCGAAGGATCTTGGCTGCTAAATGCTTCTAAGCCTGATAGCCAAGATATATGTTTTATCCCGATGGGTAACTATAAGACTTTCTTGAAGCAGCGTCTTGAGACAAATCCGGGGGATATTGTTGAGTTGGATGGGACCGTGGTGGGCCGCCATGAGGGTATAGAATATTTTACCGTTGGACAACGCCGAGGATTAGGCATCACGGAAGGCGAGCCTCGGTTCGTAGTGCGATTGGAGCCTGAATCGTGCAGAGTCGTAATTGGGCCTG
>JAKUTR010000054.1 GCA_022448725.1 SAR202 cluster bacterium
TATACTGCCTCTTCTAGTAAAGTGGGGTCAGGATGGTCGACTCCATACCATTCCTGGTACTGATCAGGTTGTTTAATTCGGAAGTCCGCACTGATGTCGCCCACCTTAACGCCTTGCTTCAGTACTGGGATGCACGCTTCCGCGCTAGCTTTGTGAGGCAGGGCTGAGAAGACCAAATCTAGACTGCCGCTCAGCTCAGGTTCAATAGTTAAGTCCAAGGCCGTCAAATGAGGGAATACTTCGTTCAGTTGTTGACCAGCGGAGCTCCTACCAGTGACCGAAACGACTTCCACTTCCGGATGCCTGTATAGTATGCGAGCTAACTCGCTGCCTGCGTAACCAGTGATGTTGATGATCCCTACTTTCATCTCTCTAACTCTTCAGATCGGGTGTTTTAGATTGTGGAACATGCGGAATTGGTGCCCCGCTAATTCCTGATATAGACTGGCGTTCTTGGGCTTCTAATGTTGTTAGGTCTGACTTGCTCATAAACTTCTTGCGTGATGGACAGAGTCTTCCAACGACGCACTCGGGGCATAATGGTCGCTGAGCTCGGCACACTTGACGGCCATGGTTGATATACGAAACGTGAAAGTTGAACACCGCGTCGGGCTCTACTTTTTCTTCGAGCAGATCGTGGGCTTTGTCTGCACTCACCTTCGGTCCGATAAGGCCTAGCCGCTGCGATACCCGGTAGATGTGAGTGTCAATTGCCATAGCTGGCATGCCTAATGAGAAGCTTAGCACGATTCCAGCCGACTTTGGCCCGATGCCGGGCAATTGTCGCAACCATGCTTTGGCGTCTTCCAGTGGCATCTCGCGCAGAAACGATAGATCTAACGAGCCGTTTAACTCCTGAATTCTGTTTAAGACTTTTTTGATACGGGGTGCCTTAATTTTGGCAAGCCCACCTGGGGCTATGGCTCTTTCGATTTCAGGGATGTCAGCGGAAGCTACAGTTTCCAAAGTCACGAACCTATCCATCAAGCGATGGTAGGCCCGGCTAGAGTTAATGTCAGACGTGTGTTGCGACAGTATAGTGAAGACTAACTCGTCAGTTGGAGGGAGGCGAGGCTCCTGGTCGAAAGGGCCGTATTGTTCGGTCATCATCTGGATGCTTCTGGCAATATCAGCTTTGCTTTTAGTACGAGGGCCTCGTTTTTTTACGGTCGTCTTGGTCATGATGTCTCGTAGAATTCTAGCATTAGGTGGTTTAAAACAAAAAACCGGGAGCTTTGCCCCCGGTTTTTTTGATGGTTTTAGGTATTTTAAACTTTAAAACAGATGGCAATTTACCGTATGCCCGGGAGAGATCTCTTTGGTTACTGGCTTGTCCACAGCGCAATGATCCATGGCCGCAGGACAACGGGGGTGGAAGTAACAACCGGGCGGAGGGTTTAATGGTGAAGGAACCTCGCCTTGAAGGATGATCTCTTCCTGGTCCATATCGGGGTGGGATGGCAACGCTGCTGACATCAGAGCCTTTGTGTAAGGATGAGACGGATTAACGTAAAGGTCTTGCACTGGGGATAGCTCTACCACTTGCCCTAAGTACATGACCGCAACCCATGTGCACATGTATCGTACCGTTGCTAGGTCATGGGCAATGAGCATATAGGCTACGTTGTACTCGCTCTGTAGGTCTTTCAGCAGATTCATTATCTGAGCTCTGATCGAGACATCCAATGCTGATACTGGCTCATCAAGAACGATTACTCTAGGGTTCAGAGCCAACGCCCGCGCGATCGCCAGACGTTGTCGCTGTCCTCCTGAAAACTCATGAGGGAAGAGGTTCGAATGGTATTCGTTCAGACCGACGTCGTTCAGGAGCTTAAGGACTCGTTCTTGCTGCTCTGCTCTGGTGATATCCCAGTTAATCACCATGGGCTCGGCGATGATGTCCTTGACTCTCATTCGGGGGTTCAATGAACTCCAAGGGTCTTGGAATACTGCTTGTACTGAACTGCGATAAGACTTTCGTACTGAAGCATCGGAACTGTGAACGTCTTGACCTTCAAACAAGATGTTGCCGTCCGTTGGCTCTTCAAGCATTAGCATCATTTTGGCGGTGGTGCTTTTACCACAGCCAGACTCACCAACGATACCGAGAGTTTCGCCGGCGCGGAGCTCAAAAGATATTCCGTCGACAGCCTTGATGTGTCCAGTTACCTTGGATATCAACAGTCCTTTTGTTACCGGGAAGTATTTCTTGAGGTTTTGAGCTTCGAGGATTACAGTCCCGGGTTCTGTATATTGGGGTGTCTGTTCGAGTGTTGTCATTCTGTAGCTCTCCAACATGATGCGATGTGGCTGTCAGATACGGTAACCGAATCAGGATACTGCTCACGGCATTTATCCATCACTACCGGGCAACGGTCGGCGAAGGCACAGCCTACAGGCAGATCATGTAGTGGAGGTGGCTGTCCTTCTATGGAAAATAGTCGATCCACATCTCTGTCCATCTTTGGAACGGAGGCTAGGAGTGCTTCCGTGTATGGATGAGATGGGTTGTTGAATATGTCTCGAACGCTTCCGTGCTCAACGATGCGCCCAGCGTACATCACCGCTACTCTGTCACACATCTTGGCTACTATACCGAAATCATGTGTGATGAATATCAGCGACAGGTCCGAGTCTTTTTGGATGTCTTTCAGCAGTTTCAGGTATTGTGCTTGAATCGTAACATCTAAAGAAGTGGTGGGTTCGTCCGCAATGAGCACCTGCGGTTGCCAAGAAATCCCAATTCCTCCCACGACACTTAGGCGCATTC
>JAKUTR010000055.1 GCA_022448725.1 SAR202 cluster bacterium
CCACACTGTATACATCCCAACACCCTTTGCTCTTGCAAGTTTTACGTACTCCGTATCCAATACTTCCAACATCGCTGTACGAGTTATTCGCAGATAAGATGCCGCTGGGTACCAGGCCAAAGTAATGGCTGGATGTAAAAGATGCTTGAACGAAATAAACCCCCCCTCTCCTTTGGTTCCCGCAGGTAACCATTGAAGTTGTGCGGCGAAAAAAAAGATCAGGACAATTCCCACCCAAAAAATTGGCAGTGATTGCCCCAGTAACGCAAATCCTCTGAACAAATAATCCAGGAACTTACCCCGATTGGTTGCCGAAAAGACGCCAAGCGGAACGCCAATAATCGTACCCAAAATCCAGGATGCCACGGCAAGTTTTAGTGTGTTGGGTAGTCGATCTTTTATTACCTGTAAAACAGGTCTCTGAAGGGCTATGCTTTCACCAAAATCTCCACGCACCATATCGCTAACCCAGTAAGCGAACTGTACTGGAACAGGTTTGTCGAGATGGAGTTTTTCACCCATAAGATCCCAGACTTCGGGGTCGATCCCACTCCCCTCTGGACCAATAAAAATATAACGAGGATCTCCTGTCGCTCGAGATAACGAAAAAAGTATCAACATCGCGACAAACAGTGCAATGAACCCAAGAACTATTCTTCTAAGAATTACTTTTGCCATATAAGCGTGAGTCTACTAAATCGTACGAGTAACAAGCTAAAGGGGGCACGCCTGAAAAATGCTCAAGCATGCCCCCTAATTTCTAACTGAAGCTATCTAACTACTTCAACGTAATGTCTTCTAACGGATAGATAAAGTTAGACGACTGAGTATGCATAGAGGTGCTCTCTAGCTCCCAATCCATGTACGAACCGGTATATACGGTGTATATCGGTTCCTCCCACAGGGTTGGATCCCAGTCCCAGAACTCTTCGTGATCCCCGAACTCAATTGCCATAGCCGTACGCTTGCCTTCGTCAGATTCACCAAGCATATTGCCGTATATTCGCTGGTAGAACGGTATTCCACCACTCCACATTATTCCACCGGCAAACCATGCCTGAGCTTCTCGTCCCTTTGCATAGTGGGCTGGCATCCCACCCTGCTCACCGTCAAAGACCAGATGCTGGAAGGAACGGTCAACGAACGTTGGTTGCCATACGCTGAAAGGTCCAGTGTGGTATTCAGTTGTTATTCCTAATTCCTGTTCCCACATGCTACTCACAGCCTGGTGAATTTCTTGCGGCTCATTTCCTACCCATATACCTATGGTGAAAGGTCCTTGACCAGCTTCTTCCATAAGCGCTCTTGCCCCATCTGGATCATGTTTCATACACCACTCGTCTTTATGAGCAGCATTATCAACTGATATCGCCCAGTTACAACCAGGCTTACCAAGCCCATTCAAAAGTCCTTCTACCAGTGCGTCCCTGTCGATAGCCATCGACATGGCTCTCCGGACTTTCCTTGGGTTATTCATCTCATCACAGACATCCGCCTCATCGGGAACTACTTCCAAGAGAACATCCCAGTTACAGCCATCTGCAAACGGGTCACTAACCCATGGGAATGAAGGATCAAATCCTGGATTATCCAGCTTTTCTCCCGTCTTCGGGTTAATCTTCTCTAGGAAGTTGGGATTCATACCGATATGTCTAATGCTAACTTCAAGAAGACGTTTTACACCACCAGCATCTTCTAAAACACTAACGTTCGGAAGAGATGTGTGGGTTATATGAGCCTCGCCAGCTTTGAACATCGCTATACGTGATGCTTCTTCAGGTACCTCAAGAAGTGTGACAGTTTTTACATCAGGAGTCTTTCGATAATGATCAACTGCTTCAAGCACGACTCTGTCACCCTGGGTCCATTCCAGTATCTGGTAAGGTCCGGACCCAACAAACACTTCCCTCATGCCATCACTGCCAAACTCGTCGTAAACTTTCTTACTGCTGATTCCGAAACTATCCCTGAGGTTTGTCATCAACCAACCAGGTGCCCTACTGTCGTAGGCTATGATCTCGGTCTCTGCAGTGTAGGTGTCAATCACAGTTGTCGGTCCGTAACAACATGACATATCACCAGCAACGTCATGGACAGATTCTGGATTGGTATTTGAGTTCACTTGATCAAAGCTAAATGCCACGTCTTCGGCAGTCACTTCACCCCAATCTTTACCGCCTCCGCCAGCACCACCTGTGTGGAAGGGTATCCCTGGCCTAATGTGCCAGGTGAAACTAGAAAGATCTGATTCAACCTCCCATCATTCCTCCACTGCAGGAACCACCTTGCCATCAACATGCCATTGCAAAATAGTGTCAAAAGCACTGTAAAAATACTTCTCATTTGCACAACCAGGTACAGAAAGCCCGGGAGTACCTATTGGGGTTCCAACGGTTTTCAGCGCAGCCGTCAGGGTGCGAGAGGGTCCACCAGTCGCTGCTGGAGCCTTAGACGCAGCAGCGTTAGCATGTTGCGCTGCAGCAGTAGTGGCGGGAGGTTTAGCTGCTGGAGCTGCAGCGGAAGAGGCAGAGGCAGTATCCCCATCGTCCCCTCCACACGCGAGCACTACCAATAACAGAGAGGAAATAATTGGAACCAGTATTAAAAGATTCCGATTTCTAAATGTAAGCAACTTTGACACGTTAGCTTCCCTTGTAATACAGCGCGCCAAGGCAAGCAACTTTGCT
>JAKUTR010000056.1 GCA_022448725.1 SAR202 cluster bacterium
ACAAGGGGAGTCCAGCAATTTCTCGAACACAACAGCGGAAGTCTCCTCAGATGGCACTGGAAATCTAAACCCTCTTGGGCGCCGATAATTATTGTGCGATTCAAAAATGACGAGCCACATCGAACCCACGATTAAGAAAAATCCCCAGACCGCCGCTATCTCAAGTATGGTGCTTCGGATTATCCACAACACCTTTGATATCAATTTCATGTCGTCACCAGGACAACAACAATGAATGGAGTGCCAAGCAGGAGCAATAAACAAAGCCAGGCGGTGATTAGACTCCCGGCGTCAGTAGCTGGCTGATGAGCATACCCATACCCGTAAAGTACTCCACCCCCCGATACCTTCCCGATGGGGGTGTCGCTGAAACAAGAGAATCCCTCTCAAATGCGAGAATTTTTCTTAAACCCATCAAAACAATAACCGAAATGTACGACCGAAGTGCGATCAACTCACCAAGGAATCGGCCTCGATGACTTTTTCTCCCGTAGATGGATCAACTTCAAACGGACTAAAGAGTTCCAACTCTTTACCCATCTCTCTGACTGCCGGCAAGACTTCCTCTCCCATGAGTCTGAGGCTGCGCATCTGGTCATCGTGAGACATGGATCCGTCCCCGTCCCAGAAGAAAACACTACCAGGTCTAAGGTATTCCAATACCGAGCGTATCTTAGGTAGTACCGTTTTAGGAGTGCCAGTGATTATCGTATTGTCATTGACCTGGTCTTCAAAGGGACGCCTGTTAGTTCCAAACCTTCCAGCTGGCCCGAACGCCGTAGTTGATAGCCGACGTGAGGTGCGAGAGGTATGACCCGGCAGGCTCATAATTGCAGAATTCACCTCGCCTTCATTACCTGCCAAGAAAGGATTACTTACTCCAGATAGATACTTGCGCCCTACTTCTTCGGCCTTTTCTTCGGTCTCATCGACGTGAACTTTCCAAAGATATGCTACGTTTTGTGAGCCTGACTTATATCCAAGTTCGGTAGCCGTGTCATGGTAAAGTTGGAAAGCATCGCGGGTAGGTTCAAGCTTAGTTGCCAATAGGACCAGCGGATAACGGTGTTCGGCGGTCCATTTAACGGTTTCTACGCTAACCGTTGATGGGATCCATATTTGGGGGTGAGGCTGTTGTAAAGGGCGTGCCCAAGGATTGACGTACCTGTAGTGATAGTGTTTGCCTTCCCAACGCCAAGGGCCCGGCGTTGTCCATGCTTTAATCAAGAAATCGTGGGCCTCTTGAAATCGCTCACGGTTGTAATGAGGGGGTGAATTATGTGCAAAGCTCTCCCTTCCCCCTCCGCGCACAAATCCGGATACCAATCGACCATGGGAAATCATATCGATCATCGCCAATTGTTCTGCTAGCCACAGAGGGTCGTCCCAGATCGGCAAGACATTCCCGAGAATGATAATTTTGGCCTTTTTGGTTATGCGTGCCAATATCGATGCTCCGACGTTGGTAACGCCTTGCATGCAAAACGGTGTACTGTGATGTTCATTCAACATCAACGCATCAAACCCCATTTCTTCTGCGTAGACCTTCTCATCCAAATACCGGTTGTAGAGATGCGCGCCAACATTTGGATCGTAGAGTCCATTGCTAATGCTTAGGTCTGTGCTTTGTGTGCCCATCAATCCAGATTTGTCGTCTTGCCACGGTTGTTCAGTGAAATGACCGATCAGCATGATTAATCTCCAATCAGCTATATATTTGAGGTCCGGCGTGTGTTAAGTGCCTAGAAATCTGTTAACAACTTCGACTACTTCATTGGGCTTTTCGATGTCTGGTCGGTGGCCACAGTGATCTAGGACCACTAGTTCGGAGCCAGGAATCGACGAATGGTACAGTTCACCTGCACTCAGCGGGACGATAGCATCGTCTCGACCCCAAATTATCAAAGTTGGTAAGTTTTTTAACCTCGATAGGAGATGAGGAAGATTCGGATAATGCATGTATGGACGCCAACTTAGGAGACAGGCGCCTTCTCTTGCAGCATCCCAAGCATCGAGTACTTCTGGACTTGGTTCATCGGGACAAACGTCAGAAAATTCGGGAGTTTGTGACTTGTCTAGAACACTAGCTTCCAGATAACTTTTTGCTACCACCTGAAATATGTCAAATATTTCACCTTGAGGAGGTCTGACCCCGGTTGCCGCTAATAGAACTAGGTTCTTAAACTGGGTTGGACACATGGTCGCCATTTCAGCTGCTAACCATCCGCCGATTGATGACCCTAAAACATTGACCGGACCCAATCCTAAATCGTCTAAAGCTTCTAAATACCAACCAGCGAGATCACGCATATTCATGACCCAATCTACCGGCGGAGACTCTCCGAACCCCGGATGTTGAGGTATGTATAGAGTGAAGTTTTCAGCTAATGATTCATGAAATCTTAGCCATCCTGGATGGCCCATCTCATCGTGTAAGATCAACAGAGGCGCCCCATGCCCTCCTTTGATTAATTTCAGATCTACGCCTGCTAAATGAAATGTCTCCATAGCCCAAGACGTAGTGGCATGGCTCATGTCGGTTAACTCCTCATACTATTCGATATTCGGCCTATACTATGCCTTGAGAAACTCCAAACACAAGGGGAGTCCAGCAATTTCTCGAACACAACAGCGGAAGTCTCCTCAGATGGCACTGGAAATCTAAACCCTCTTG
>JAKUTR010000057.1 GCA_022448725.1 SAR202 cluster bacterium
CACATATTTCGCCGATTTCAATCCTCATGTTCTTCAGTTTGTCGAAAGTGACCTGAAATTCGTACCGATGGATAAGCTGGTCGTTTTAATGTTTCATATTCCTCTCGTGGAGGGAAATAGAGACGACTTGCTCAAGCTTTTGGAGGGGCGGCCAAACACTCTCTCACTGTCGGGGCACTACCATGAGATGATTCAATGGTTCATGGAACGCGGAGACGGGAATCCGGAACATCACCATATCACTTGTGGTGCACTTTGCGGCATTCACTGGCTTGGACCGCCCAATATGTTCGGGATTCCTGCGTCTACCATGCACTGTGGTTCACCGAATGGTCACCTAATGCTTCACATCCAGGACAGCCAATACAAACTTACCTTTCATGGGGCAAGAACGCCAGAGGACCACCAGATGCATATCTGGACACCAGAGAAGGTTAGCAAATCGGACATTGGACAGTCCGAGGTGGTCGCCAATGTGTTCATGGGCAATGAGCGCTCCCGCATTCGGATGAGTATCGACGGGAAGGACGATTGGATCGATATGAAGCGTGAGGCACGCAAAGACCCCTACCTAGTGGATAGACTGCCCTCTGGACACGCCGCCAGTGAATCCAAGCACATTTGGGTAGCACGCTTGCCATCGGATATAAAGGCCGGGGTACATACCGTTAGGGTTCGGTCCGAAGACATGTACGGCCAGTTCTTTGAGGATCAGCGAATTTTTCGTGTTGTCTCCGATATCCCATTAAAGCCATCCGACGTAAACCCAAATGACAAGCCGATACCTGGTGTCAATCCAGGAGATTCGGGCAACTTGGTCTGGACGGGGGGAAGTGATCACTGGGAAAAAATATTTTCTGAGATGCTTTCTTCCGAAGTGGAGGTATCCATCAATACCCCAGTTGAGGTGATCCTTTCCAGTCATACCCGGATTGGGGCACTGCAGGTATCCGAAAATGGAGTTCTATCCATCGCAGAGGGAGGAAATCTTTGGGTAAAGGGGAAACCGTTCTATATCGGATCTGGTTACCAACAGAATGCTGTTGGAGCCGGAAAAGTTCATTTGAGTCAAACCGGGATCTGTACAATTGAAAGCAATGTTGTCTTTGGTGACCGTGAGAATTCCCCGGGTACGCTGATCGCATCCGGGCAATCCCGGGTAAATATTCTTGGAGGTCATTACCTTGGTGTTAGGAGCAATGGCAAGATTATCATCCGGAACCAGGCCGTCTACAACGTTGCTGGAAAAATTCAATTCGGTTGGGGTGTAGATCTGGGTTTTAAACCATCGACCGAAATTATTTTAGACGGCGGCACACTGATTACCGATGGGTTTACAGTTACCAGCAACTCAAAACCAAGGCTCCTGTTCCATGCCGGCACCATGTTGCTCCATGGAGATCAGAGGAAAATTGTTGAGGAATCCTGGTGCGAAATTTCTTCAATCCAAAAACTAACCATCGAATACAGTAAGCAGTTGAATCAAACACGGTTTCATCTTGATCCTTATTTAAAAGAAGAAGGAAAATGAAACACCTCCTACTCACAACAATCGCAGCCGCTCTTATAATACTAGAACCAATATGAAATACGTCAGCCAATCCATTGTTTTCCGTAATGACTTCACTTCATTTCATCTAATGCAACGGATCACTTATATCTACCTGATTTTCTCGCTTCTTTGTCCCATCTCCATCTTAGCTGAAACGGCCAAAGGTGTAGTTTTTTTAGATGCAAATGAAAATGGCATCAAGGACAGTCATGAAAAAGGACTATCCAAAGTTTGTGTCTCTAATGGACTTCAGGTAGTCCAAACAGACAAAGAGGGGAGATATCAAATTGAGGTTGAGAGCGATTCAGAAGTTTTTGTGATTAAACCTCGCGATTACATGACTTCAATCAGCGCCGACATGTTGCCTCAATTTTATTATGTGTATAAACCCCAAGGATCAAATCCGGGATTAAAGGTTAAAGGTCTTTCACCGACAGGTCCTCTTCCAAGATCCATTGACTTTCCTCTGTATCACAATCCTGAGCCTGAATCTTTTCGAGTGTTGGTTTTTGGTGATCCACAACCTGGAAATCCCGAGGAAATCGGACACATGGCTCATGATGTGATTGAGAACCTAATTGGCATTGGCAAACGAGTTGATGCCCCGGCATTTGGGGTTTCTCTCGGCGACCTTGGCGATCCACGATATTCAAGCCTATACAATCAGGTCATCGCAAAGATCGGATTGCCATGGTATAACATTCTTGGGAATCATGATGTTCACGAACAGGATGAGGCAGCCAAGACGGACGCAGAGTCAGACGACTGTTTTCAGCGTGTCTATGGACCCGCAAACTATAGTTTTAACTATGGCCCTGTTCATTTCATTGCCCTCGATAACTGCACTTCAGTCTGGAACGATGCCAGCCAATCGAGCACATATTTCGCCGATTTCAATCCTCATGTTCTTCAGTTTGTCGAAAGCGACCTGAAGTTCGTGCCGATGGATAAGCTGGTCGTTTTAATGTTTCATATTCCTCTCGTGGAGGGAAATAGAGACGACTTGCTCAAGCTTTT
>JAKUTR010000058.1 GCA_022448725.1 SAR202 cluster bacterium
TTGGGAAAAAGATATTCAAATGGGCAATTAAAAGAAGTATAGATAAGGGAGCTCATTTGGTTCAATTAACGACTGATAAACAGAGACCTGATGCTATAGAGTTTTACAAAGCATTAGGATTCAGAGATAGCCATATAGGAATGAAATTACATTTATAGTGATTACCACATTCGTGGGGTTTTTTGTTTGTGGGATGATGGGTAGATTTTAATATGCAGAATAATATGGAGTTAATATTCAGAAAGGCAAAAGAGGGTGATATACCGAATATAGTAAAAATGTTAGCCGATGATGAACTTGGTTCCAAAAGAGAAGATTATAAAGTTCCATTACCAAAGAGTTACTATGATGCATTCCAAAATATTCTTCAAGATAAAAACCAAGAATTAATCATTCTTGAGAATTTTAATAAAGAAATAATTGGTACCCTCCAACTTACCTTTATACCATATTTGACATACCGAGGTGGTTTAAGGGCTCAAATCGAAGCAGTAAGAATTCACAAGAAATTTAGAGGAAAGGGTTTTGGGAAAAAGATATTCAAATGGGCAATTAAAAGAAGTATAGATAAGGGAGCTCATTTGGTTCAATTAACGACTGATCAACAAAGACCTGATGCTATAGAGTTTTACAAAGCATTAGGATTCAGAGATAGTCATATGGGAATGAAATTACATATCACCGAGGACGTTTGATGTGTACCCTTACGGGTGCAGTGATGACGGATAGATCCGTAGCCGATAAGCGGACATGAAGCGGGTAACCCTCACGTAACCTTTCGTAACCCACGGGTAACCCAACCTCGATACGGGTGAGGGCTAATTCGGTAAACAATGCCCTATAAGCACTTACAAGCTTATGGGGTTTTTACTTGCTAGGAGTACAAACGTCCAAGTAAGCACAAGCATTACCGTCATCTTATGGTCACTTTACTGTGACTTGAGATAGAATCGGATTGAGTCAACTCCCCCGCACTTATATTTTGTGCGCCCATATTTTTTATGGCGGGCTAGGCAGGTCAGACTTAAGGAGGTTCGAACATGAGGAAATTCTTACAAACTTCGTTCGCTGCAATGATTTTTTCGATCGTAGGATTCGGCACGATGGCGGCTCAAGGCAACGTGGCTGAAGAAATTAAAGCCGCTAATCAAAAGTTGTCAGATTGTGTCGCGGCACAGGACGCCGATGCCTGTATCGCACTCTACACCGCAGACGGCATGTTCATGGCGCCCAACGCTAACCCTTATCAGGGACCCATGGGGATCAGGGACGGCTTACAGGCCATGTGGGACAGCGGCGCGGGCGCTGTCAATCTCACGACAGATGAGGTAGAGGTGTTTGGTGAGACTGCCCATGAGGTCGGACGCTTTGTGCTAAATGGCAAAGACGGCAGCCACATGGACCACGGAAAATACATTGTTATTTGGAAGCATGAAGGGGGCAGTTGGAAGTTGCACCGCGACATCTTCAACAGCAACATGGCCCCACGCTAAACACTGTAGTAGCTGCAGTAGTAACTGGTTAAGGCTTGGTCAGAGCCTCCAATTGATCCGGCAGGTTCTGATCAAGCCCTAACAAGCACGCTCGATGGTGTGCAGCGCGGAATCGATTTCTTGCTTGGTATTGAAGAAATGGATAGCCAACCGAAGATCTCCCTCCTGTCGCACGGGGGAAGTCACGATCCTGGGTCCTACTCCGAGTTGTTCATACACCTTGTTGGCATCACAACCCGCAGGGAGACGAACCACAAACACTCCGGAGCGATCTTCTTCGGATTTTGGTGACCCCACATGTAACTGGGCAGATTCGTTGGTCCGTTCAATAGCATACCCCACCAAGTCCTGAATCCTCTGGTGTATGCGATCCCACCCGATTTCGGTCATCCACTCTACCGCACGTTGAAAACCCGCAAAATCTGCGAGCGCTCTTGTACCAAATTCATACCGGGCAGCAGACGGTATCAGCGAGTAGGAACCATCATAATCCATTGCTGCGTGACTGTGACTGCCCGCCCATGACAATTGAATGTTATCCAGTTGATCTTCCCGAACGAATAACGCCCCAGTGCCCTTCGGCCCCATAAGCCATTTATGGCCACATGTGCTGTAACAATCACAACCAAGCGTGCGGAAATTTATAGGAACACAACCAGGTCCCTGAGCACCATCGAGGTGGAACAGAACGCTTCGCGAACGGAGGAACTGACCAAGTTCTGCACAAGCTTCGGACCTCAGCCGGCGACCGTTATTTCGCGAAATATGGCTGAGGCTCACCATGCGAGTACGGGGAGACAAAACATCACGGACCTCAGATTCCCAATCGCTCCCCACGTCGAGATCGATGCCACGTATTACTATCCCGAATCGGTCACGCAATACCTACCAGGGTATGACATTGGCAGGATGTTCTTGATTGCTGCTTACTCCCTCATCCCCGGCTTTACAGCTCACCCCCCAAGCGGCGATACTAATCCCCTCAGAACTACTGTCAGTCAAAGCAACACCGGTCCGCTCT
>JAKUTR010000059.1 GCA_022448725.1 SAR202 cluster bacterium
TGCTCACTGAACTAGCTCCTCCCCTGCCCTTTTAGATGTTATGTGTTGAAACCAGAAGACAGACGCTGGAACCACTTCGGTTAGCGTAGTCCAAAGACGCGCAACAACCGCGATGACTCCAGAAGGTCCCAAACCGAGATGGGGTGATAAAAAGACAATCAAGAAACCCTCTCGTACTCCGAGTCCAGCGGGTGCAAAAATCATGAGATAGCCAAGGACGTAAGCTGCAGGAAAGGCAGCAGCTACTGGTATCAATGAAATGTCGGAATCAAAGCTTGCCACCATCATCCAGAATGCGAGTGCGTACACAATCCAATTGACAAAGTATAAAAGGAGCCAGCGTAAGCCTGAGGTTGGACTAGGGGTTTCGATTGTTTGGCTGCCCATGAAACGAAGCCAGAGTTTTGCGCCAGCTTTGAACGATACTGGTATCGTAGCTAGGACTACCACGCTCCCGATAAGGACTATTGAGATCAAGCCAAAGTAACCAGGAGGCAAGATTACATCATACAAACCAATGCCCAATCCGGCTGCTGCTACGAGAGCGATTCCTTGCCCAAGTACAGCTGCCCCAACCGCAGTACCTGGGGGTACTCCCCTATCCTTTGCTAGAGCCGTAAGGCCGGCGATCTGCCATATCTTGCCAGGGATATATCTCCCTAGATTCGCGATCATAAAGAGGCGTATCGCGTCTGCCTTTGGTATTTGAGGACCACCAAGATCGTTGACGATATACGCCCAGTTTGTTGCTGAAATCGCGTACCCAATCATGAGTAGTAATGAGGAAGCTACGAAAAGTGGGAAATTGGGTGTTAGCAGATCTGTATTGAGTTCTCTTAGTGCAGCTGTGTCGAGCCCAACACGACTTATGATGAACCATGTCACGAGGACCGTGATTACCATTTGGCTGAAGTGCTTCACCCACGTCTTCAGCTAGTCCTCCTAGACTTAAAAATCCTAAAGAAGTCAAAGGCAGCAGCTCCGGCGATGCCGAAGAAGAGGATGATGCTTATCCACAGGCTTCGTACTAGGAGCTCTGAACGGTACGTCAAAACCACTTGGTGTTCACCTGGTGAGATTGGGATAGCACGGAGTGAGTGGTACGCCCTAAGGATATCCACCGGTGTGCCATCTATTTCAGCTTTCCATGCCGGGAACCAGTTATCTGCGATAACGAGCAGTGCTGGATCTTCCGTTGAAACTTCAAGACTCAGTCGGTTTGTAGTGCGTTCGATCCAAGAAACTTCCCCGGTTACTGGCCTCCCCATGAGATCAATTGGTGCTGGTTCATTGAGTACCACCTCCAGTTCGGGATCAAATAAATCGGAGAGCATGTAGGGGATCGCTTCATTATCAGTTTTGATTACTGAATTACCCACGAGGCGGGCTCTCGGAAGACCAGGGTCGGAGAAAATGGTTTCAAAGGGTCTACCGTCTTGCAACTGGAGCTGAGCGATCGCAGGACCTTGTATAGAACCGCCCATCTCCAAGTCTGGCCATAGGATGTATCTCACGTTCAGCAACCGACGAATATTAGAGTTCTCGTAAAGGTTCCGCGGTTCTGATGACCCGGTCATCCCTATCAATTCCCGATAACGAGAGAGATCATTCGGGTGGTGGCCTGCTGCGAGTTCTATACCGTGTAATGCCGGGGCAACGTCCTGACTTCTCTGTCGAAAAGAAAGGAGTCGATAGGGCTCAGGGTTGCCCTGTTCACGTTGGAGGATGGCTTGGATGTTTTCTGTTGGTGCAGCCCATTGCTCAAAATCCATCGTGTTTACATAAGGTTTGTCGATCCGTAGAGCGTCTGCAGAAATTAGAATTAACAGGACTGTGAGCCATCCTACCGAGCCTATATATCCCCTCCTTAGTAACCATGTTATACCTGAGGTGGCCATAGAAAACAGAAAGACTATGCCAGCTCCCCTTACCAGAAATGGCAGACTGTTCTGGAGTATCTCTTGGCGTTCAGGTGTGATGTCTGAGTAAAGCACAGTAGTCCATACAGATGTAAGAACACCTGTGCTAGCGAGTAATAGCAGTAGTCCTAAGCATCCTGTCCCAACCCACAGAACCCGCTCTACCGCCCGCCAACCTACTCCCTCTTCTTTTGTAACCAGTATTCGGTCTACACCGAATGCGGCTAGAGTCACAACGGAAAATCCGACTAGGAAAATTACCTGAGAAGGTGCGCGAAATAATCCTATACCAGGAACTAGTTCATAGAATAAGCTCCACAACGGGGTATGGGTTCCTAGCGTGAATAACAAACCAGTGGCCCCTAATCCAGCGAAGAACCAGCGTAGAGCAGGTCGTGCAGTTCCGCCGACAAATGAGACGAACGAAAGGAGTAGTAGCAGTATTCCGATGTACTCGTGGTTGTGCTTGAAAACATTCCGTCCCCAGTACGTCTGTGTAGTCCAATCCGTGCTATCCACATTCCCACCTACAAACTCTGGGATCACT
>JAKUTR010000006.1 GCA_022448725.1 SAR202 cluster bacterium
ACCAAATCCGGCTTCACTTTTCGGATGGTTTCTGCTACCGCTTTGGTATCGGTCACCAAACATTGGACAGTCCCAATTTGATCTCTTACAGTTTTAAGACGAGTCCAATCACTACTCTCTCTCGTGAGAGCATAGACTTCGTGGCCGTCCCGTAATAGCCGTCGGACAAGGTTTGCACCTATAAAGCCTGTTGCACCGGTGACAAGTGATTTAGTCACTGCCTAACTCTCACTTCACTCGGCAAACACGACTTGTGAGCCTCGCGCATCATAATTGAATTCGATCTCCGTCATGTCGGACAGCGCCTCTCGCACATTTTGCTGGTGGCTGGGTTCAACAATGAATAAAAGGAAACCTCCACCCCCTGCACCACACAGTTTACCTCCAAGCGCGCCAGCTTCTATAGCCTTCTGATACCAGTTGTCTATCCTAGCATTAGTAATAGTGTCCGCAAGTCGGCGTTTCAGTTGCCAGGTGGCTCCAAGAAGGCGTCCAAACCCAATTGCATCAAAGTTGTTTGACAGCATTCTCTTGAGTTCGGCAGCATGTCCCCTCATCGTTGCTAATTCATCTAATCTATTGTCAATATTGGTAAGTTGCTCTGACAAGATAGTGGCAGAGTCTCTCGAAATACCTGTCCAGAACAGCATCAAATGGCTGAACATCTCCTCGGTGGTTCCGTCGTTCATAGTCTGTGGTTCCACTGTTACGGAATCATCGGGCATGAACCGGAAGTAGTTGAGTCCTCCGAACGCTGCAGCATACTGGTCTTGTTTGCCAATCGGTCTACCTAGTATCTCGATCTCGATAGTCGCTGCCTCATTTGCTAGCTGTGCTGCAGACACCTGCTCTCCTCGGAGAGCGTGTAAGGCGTTGAGGAGGCCAACCGTAAAGCTGCTTGATGATCCTAGGCCTGTTGACGCAGGTAGATCCGCGACCGTACTGATATAGACTGGTGGTTCAATTTGTAACATCCGTAAGCACTCGCGTGCGATGCCATTGTTAATGTCCTCAAGCCTGTCAGCGTTCTCAGTTTCGGAATAATTCAGGCGATACATCTCATTAAACAGAGTGCCGTGTCGTTTGACTGTCACGTAAACATATTTGTCAATCGGTGTACTTAGAACCGCGCCATACCCTCGTCTGTAGTAGTCAGGGAGGTCAGTGCCTCCTCCTGCAAATGCAATGCGGAGTGGTGTCCGGGAAATAACTAGGCGAATGCGGCTCTCTCGGCTACCCATGCTGCAAAGACCAGTCGTAACCGATATTTTCGTCAAAGGGACTTAGTCGCTTCATCTCATCAGGGTCATGCGGCTCCGATGCGCAGTTAGCCAAGACTACTAGTTTATCGCCGTACGCTTTGTACCCATTTGCGATGCCTGGGGGAATTTGTACTAGAACGTAGTTGTCCTCTCCCATAAAGACTTCTTGAAGCACTCCTTTTGTAGGAGAGCCCTCTCGTGCATCGTACATCACTAACTTAGCTCTTCCAGATATTACAGCGTTGTTGACCGTCATCGATTGATGAATATGCCACGCTTTGACCGTGCCAGGCCAAGCACAAGAGAAATAGATCTCCCCAAAGGTAGTAAAGTGAGGGTCTGTTGCCTTCATCATGTGCATTATTTTGCCCCGCTCATCTACAATCTGGCGTAGTGGAACTATCTTTACACCCTCAATCATGACACCCTCCATCATCAAGTCTTTGGGACATCTTCAGGTTGCCACCGCAGTGACGGATCTAGCCGGCCCGTTTTCAGTAAGAAACTAAGCCACCGAAGCCGTGTAAAGTGGTGGTTTTGATAGTCGGAGTCGGAGAGGCGGATTTCCCTAAGAGCGTCTGATAATTCTTGCGCACCGTCTCTTGGCGACCACTGGAACGTGAAGTTCGGGAAACTGGTAGCGAATTTATTGAAATCAGCTTTGTAGGTTCGTTGATCTGCGCCCGGTTTTGCTAGAATCTCAAGCTCGCAACCAGGTACGAGTCCAACCACTATTTCAGCCAACTCAATTATCGTCTTATTGAGGTGGTCAGCTCCAGTGTTGAACGCTTGGTTGTGAATCACCTCGACTGGTGCTTCAAGAAGATGGATGAATGCTTTTGATACATCTTGGACATGAACCACAGGGCGCCAAGGTTTGCCGTCGCTGTAAAGTACAACCTTACCGGATGTAAGAGCCGAGCCCATCAGGTTGTTGAGTACAGTATCGAAACGCATACGAGGGGATCGGCCATACACCGTCCCATTACGGAGGAAAGTTGGGGAAAAATGCTTATCTGCAAGCTTGGAGATTG
Organism: SAR202 cluster bacterium; assembly: GCA_022448725.1. GTDB lineage: Bacteria > Chloroflexota > Dehalococcoidia > Lucifugimonadales > VXLM01 > VXLM01. The sequence goes on from JAKUTR010000006.1 coordinate 2,297, forward strand.
CATATTCACTCTCCACTTTTGAGGTTGCATAATCCGTCTTAGGGTCGAGCGGGGACTCTTCATTTACTAGGCCAGTTGTAGCAGCACCGTACATGATGCACGATGAAGAGAAGAGGAATCGTCTGATCCCAGCAGCCTTGCATAGATTTGCTAACCGAACGGACGCTTCACGGTTGATCTCGTCGGTCCACCGTTTGTTGAGATCACCTAAGGGATCGTTGCTCAGTGCAGCGAGATGGATAACCGCTTCGAATCCCTCTAAGTCTACTAGTTCAAGATCTCGTAGGTCCTTCCAAATAACAGGGAAATTCGTCTTGTTAGGTGGCAGTGTGCACTCTTGAAAATAGCCGGTATCGAGTCCTACGACATCATGACTAGCCTCTTGTAGATAACTCCCAAGTACTGATCCGATGTAGCCGTTATGTCCGGTTAGTAGTACGCGCATATGTCAAAATGAACCCCATGCAGTTTAGCCAGTTTAGGCTTGAATACTTATTCAAGTCTAAGTTATCCAGTAATGTCGTTCCCCACGAGTTTTGTAACGTGGTCAAGCAGGGACATGTCTTTAGACACCATCATGAAAGGGCTGCCTACTGCATTCGCTGCTTCACCATCTCTTTCGTCATCACCAATAAAAGGCGTTCGAGTGAGATCCAAGTGGTAGTCTTGTTGGGCTTTCAGAAGCATTCCAGGCTGCGGTTTACGGCATACACAGTTCTCATCCCAGTCGTGCGGGCAGTAATAGACTGCGTCGATCTTGCCGCCGGCCTTAAGCGTTTCTGCTTTCATCCCTTCGTGTATATCTGATAGAGCCAATTCTGTCATTGCGCCACGAGCGATCCCCGCCTGGTTTGAGACCACCATGATCCTGTAGCCGGCTTGAGAAAGTAGTGCCAATGCCTGCTTTGCTCCAGGGAGCCATTGGAACTTATCCCAAGATACCACGTATTGAGCCCTAGGCGGCTTTTGGTTGAGTACTCCATCCCGGTCTATAAAAATACTTGCACGGCGTCCAAGAAACTCATTTGTCAGGGGAAGACGGATGTGTGACCCTACACTGTAGTAGCGATGGGAAGTAGTGTAGGCGAGTAGCTTACTGCTATTCGCCAGCGTAGGGTAGGTCGCTTGTTCAAATGATACATTCTCCCTTGGTAGTAGTTCGAGGACCGCTTTAGTAATGATCGCATAGCCGATTTCCACTCCGAGCAGCCCTGGCAATGATCGGCTTTTGTCGTAGATTTCGATGAAACCCTCGTTATTGATTTTTGTGTTGTCTACAGAGTATCCGTCAGTGTTTTTGTAAACAGTGAGCATGGCATCGGCATCTGAACTACTGAAATGCTGCCACATGTCATCGATGCGTATCGGCCAGTAATTATCGCAATACATCAAAAGGAAAATATCGTCCAGAAGTGGTTCAGCCAACTTGACTCTGCGGCCCGTCTCATTTTCTACAGGCGATACAGAGTATGTGATCTCCACTCCCCATTTCTTACCAGTCCCAAAGTACCCTTCAATCGCATCCGGCATGTACCCGAGCAATATTAGAATTCGTCCAAACCCTTCATCCCTGAGCATCTCAATTAGGTACTCCAGAAATGGTTTGCCGTGAAACTGTATCATCGGTTTCGGAGTATGGTCTGTAAGTGGCCGAAGCCGAGTACCGCGTCCTCCAGCCAGTATCACAGCTTGGTCCGGCCGATTTCTTGGACCTTTGTTAGGGGAGCTTATAGTTCTTTCAGACATTCGGTGATTATGTGCTGGACCATCATGTGGACGTCCTCAGATGGCCCATATGATCCTATAGTAGAGGGAGCGTGAAGGCTCAGGTCCACGGCTTCAGCTAGTGTGCCACCATCGAATCCCACTATTCCAATGGTTGTGGCATCTCGTGCATTGGCCAACTCGACCGCATTCAGTATATTGGTAGAATTCCCACTGGCCGATATAGCAATCACTACGTCACCTTCAGATAAGAAATTATCAAGTTGGCCAGAGAATACTTTGTCGTACCCTTCGTCATTTGATAACGCTGTTACCCAGGGTAGGTTATCTCCTAGGCTGATAATCTTAATCGGATCTTTGCCTGGTATGCTCGTATTCTTGCCGATGTCAGTGGCCATGTGGGAGGCAGTCGCAGCACTTCCTCCATTGCCCATAACGTACACCATGGCCCCACGTAATCGAGCATTCCGTAGGCAGGTCACAATTTCATCAAGAACCGAGAGGTCTATGGCCCCCGCTATCTCTTGTACTTCGTTGAAGTGGCGTTTCGCAATTGCCGCTACTGACGATCCATTCGACTCGCTCATTGATAACAACCCCCGCACGCCCTAGCGATTACAAGATGGCCTACGTTAGCTAAATGCTAATCCTCTAGTCGGCAGCCGCCATATCATGACCACAGCACATCGGTGACTTAATCTTGCCATGTCCTTCGGGACATTCGGAGATACCGACTGTGCTCCCATCGTCTTTCGTGATCACTTTATACTCTAGCTCTGAGTCGCACTTGCTGCAGGTTATGTTTGTTACTTCCATGCCGCAATCGGAACAGCTGTAATTTGTCACAGGTTGGGCCCTTTCCTTAGTGTCCAGACTAACTTTGCAAAAATTTTATCACAGAGCGCTCTTGTCGATTGATTTCAAGCGAGAATGATGCTGTTTACTTACTGGACGGATAGTTACCTTATTGAGGAATTGCAGGAATCCTACTACTCTGGATCGACGAACAGTTATTACAACATCGTTTGATTCTTGTAGAATTCACAGTCGCAATGATCACCCCTAAGGCCCAACCCACTTTGACATTCCGTTCATGAGTATTTGTAACGTAGCGAGATTTACTCGTTTTTTTAGTTTGTGCATGGTGGTCATGGCAGTAGGGTTCCCTATAGCGGCTATGGCTCTAGAGCCAGAAGCGTTAATCACCTATCGCGGAGTTGAGGGCTCGCTCTGGATTGAAGTTGAGGTGATCCCTGACGTACCAGTTGTTGGCCCGAACAAATTCACTGTCAGGGTTCGTAACAATGGGACTCGAGAGTTTATTGACAACGCTAAGATAATGATCGTTGCCTACGACGGCGAAGCTCAACCTCATTACCAAGTTGTAGCGCTAAACAATCCGATTAATACGATGGACTATGTAGGTAGGCTCACTGTCAAAAGTCCTGGTATTTGGCGCCTCCATATTACAGTGGAAGCTCCGGGTGTAGGGTCTGAAGTATTCGTTGTCCCGGTTGACATAGCCCCCCAGCGTTTGGACCCAGGCCCCGGTGGAGCATTGGTACTGCTAGTAATAGTCTCCGGATTTATCAGTGGTGGTTTCTATTTACGAATGCGTTCACACCAAGTCTTGAAGTCTCGGTAACTGGCATCTATTGTTCGTTAGATTTCCACCGATCACGGAATGGTTTTACTAGACGGGGGAAGGTTCGGTAGCGTGTCCAGGCTGATAGGGGAGGAGGCAAGTTTCGTAGTTGCCCAGCGCGCACCAACGGCCATTGACCCAACCGGCCCAGCCAATTTGCTATTCGCATAAATACAGGGTCCTTTACGATTAGGCCCCACCCCTTAAATGCGATGAATTCGCCGATAGACGATTTTTTTCTCGTAGGATCGTAGTTGCCTTCTGTGAGTTCGTTTCGCAGATACAGCAACATTCGAGGTATGTTGATTTTTACAGGACACGCTTCCTTGCATGCTCCGCAGAGGCTTGATGCGTATGGGAGGTCCTTTGCATCTGGAACATTGGTAAGTACTGGCGACACAATTGCCCCGATTGGGCCAGAGTAGACCCATCCATACGAATGACCACCCACTTTGCGATACACTGGGCAAGCGTTGAGACAAGCCCCGCATCGGATGCAGTTAAGAGCTTCTCTAAGATTTGGATCTGCCAACATCTTTGTACGCCCGTTGTCGACGATGACCAAATGGAACTCATCTGGCCCGTCCTCTTCTTCTGATGCCCTAGGCCCTGTAACCTGAGTCACGTAACTGGAAATCCGTTGGCCAGTTGCTGAACGGATCAGTAGGCGGAGGAAGATGCCCATGTCTTCCATTGAAGGAACGATTTTCTCCATACCCATGATCGCGATGTGCGTCTTAGGCATTGAAGTGCTCATACGGCCGTTACCTTCATTAGTAACTAATGTGAGTGTGCCGGTCTCTGCTACCAAAAAATTCGCTCCTGTGATTCCCATGTCAGCCTGAACAAATTTATCTCTTAACTCATCTCGCGCTGCTCCTGCCATCTCTTCAATCGTTGCATCTTTGGGAGTACCAAGGTTGTCGCTGAGGATCTCTGCTACTTCTCCCCGGGACATGTGAATAGCGGGCACAATGATGTGGTAAGGGGTCTGACCTGCTAATTGGATTAAGTATTCACCGAGATCAGTTTCAATCGCTTCGATTTCTTTTTCAGCAAGCTGTTGGTTAAGTTCCATCTCCTCAGAGATCATTGATTTGCCCTTGATTACTGTGCGGACACCATTTTCTTTAGCCACTTTGAGCACGTATTCGCTTGCCGCAGCTGCATCTTTTGCGAAGTAGACCTGTCCTCCAGCTTTTTCCACATTCGTAGCGGCCATATCTAGGTAATAGTCGAGGTTCTCGATAGTGTGGAATTTGATGGCTTGTGCTCTGTTTTGGAGATCCTCCCAGTTCGGCGTAGCTTCGGCTTCGTGTATGCGTGCCATGTTGAACCCGCTATACAATCCCTTCAAATGGGACTGGACCTCGGTGTCTTTGATCACTGTCTTTGCGGCCGATTTGAAATTCTTGGTAGTGGAAGTCATTCAATGGCCTCATCAAGTAATTGCGCTAAATGTACACATTCGACTGGTACGTTCTGTTTCTCAAGCCCGCCTGCTATATGCATTAAGCAAGTGCTGTCACATGCGACTACTGTGTCCGCTTCCGAGTCACGTATGTTATCGATCTTATCTTGTAGCATTGCTCCTGAAATCTCCGGGTACTTCACTGCGAACGTGCCACCAAACCCGCAGCAGACCTCAGCTTGTTCCATCTCCACAATATCCATCCCTGGCACCGTGTTAATTAGGCTTCGCGCTTGGGTTACAGCACCAAGTTCACGGCGTAGATGACAGGCTTCGTGGTAAGTCACCTTGCGTCCGCTCTTGTTGCTTGCAGGCAGGTTATTTACCCCGATGACGTCAGCTAGAAATTCTGAGAGTTCATAAACCTTTGGTCCTATATCATGGACTCGGCGGAGGGTTTCAGCGTCATTTTGAAACAATTCCTCATAAAAAACTTTCACCATGCTTGCGCAAGATCCCGAAGGCATCACAATATATGGCTTTTCGCCGTACTCATCCAAGAATTTTAGGGCTAGAGGCCGTGCTTCTTTCCAATATCCTGTGTTGAAAGCTGGTTGTCCACAACATGTCTGAGATTCGATGAACTCAACGTCGATACCCAGTTTGCGGAGTATGGCAGTTGTGGCTTCACCAACCTCAGGATAAAACTGATCGACAACGCACGTAACAAAAAGGGAGACACGGTCTGGCGTTACGTTGCTCACGATCGAGATGTCAAATTACGTCTTTAATGACGAAACCAAGTACCCAAAAAACCATGAGTACCGGGCCGCTGGCAAATAGTCGTCCTTCGCTATGTTGTTCAGCAGGACCATGTATCTGCAGGTAGATTATGAAGACTCCAAACCCTAAGGCCAATAGCCAGACTGACAGCGAGGTTACTCCAAGAAAGAAGCCAATGAGTATCCCGGCGACAGCCCATGGAATGGGGGAGTCAATAATGCGCATTACCGTTTCCATATTACTACCGTAGGATACAGATCGTTCTAGTGGCCTGCAATTACCGGTTCTAGACCAAAGAACACCTTGACCCCTTGATGTCCAAAAAGGAAATATAGTAGTTGGGCCCTATCCACACGTGGTAAGACTAGCTCGTACCTAGCCCTCCCAAGCAGGCACTTGCCAGTCTCTCAAAACATTTGGAAGCGTGGATAGGGCCTCATGGCAACCAACCGCGAAGGATCGGCTGCCGCCGCAAGCATACCAGACGCCGCTCGGCCAATCTACATGTTTGTCTGCCCAAGACCTAGATACCAATTAAATTGGCATCTAAAGACTGTAAAGTAGGTATTAGTCGTCTTCCAGAGTGCTGGTGTCACCCTCCGGTAGACCAAGTTCTCTTGCTTTCAGTAGGCGGCGCATAATTTTCCCGCTTCTTGTCTTGGGTAGTGAGTCAATGAACTCAATTTCTCGAGGGGCAACAGCCGCGGCCATCTTACTTCTAACGAACCGCATAATGTCGCGTCGTAGCTTCTCGCTTGGTTCGAAGCCTTCCTTCAGGCTAACGAACGCTTTTACAAGTTCCATCGCGATAGGGTCTGGCTTACCGATAACGCCTGCCTCGGCGACTGCTTCGTGTTCAATTAGCGCGCTCTCTACTTCAAATGGTCCTACCAGATGACCTGCTGTGTTAATTACGTCATCGGCTCTACCGACGAACCAGAAATAGCCATCTTTATCCACATTTGCAGTATCACCGGTTATGTACCAACCCCTCTTGAATCTTGAGTTATACATATCAGTTTTTTGCCAGTAGTGTTGGAACATTGACGGCCACCCAGGCCGTACGGCCAAGTTTCCGTCCTGACCCGGGCCAACAGGCTTGAAATCTTCATCAAGTATTGCCAGTTCAACACCTGGAATCGGTCTACCCATCGAGCCTGGACGTATCTCGGAAGATGCGTAGTTAGCACATAGGATTGCACCGGTCTCAGTTTGCCACCAGTTATCATGGAAGACGTGGCCAAGCACATCTTTGCCCCAGACAACTGCTTCTGGGTTAAGTGGCTCCCCAACGCTGGCAGCGAATCTCAAGGAGGAGAAGTCGTATTTTTTGGGGAGTTCATCTCCGGCTTTCATCAACATCCGAATTGCTGTTGGCGCCGTGTACCAAACCGTAACCTTGTATTTTTGTATAAGCTCGTACCAGTAACTGGCTCTGAAACCACCTTCATATATGAGCTGAGTAACCCCGTTGGTCCAAGGTGCAATCATGCCATATGATGTGCCCGTCACCCAGCCTGGGTCAGCGGTACACCAATATAAATCATCGGGGTGAAAATCCAGCGCCCATTTGCCGGTAGAGTATTGTTGAATCACTGCATGGTGACGGTGGATAGCTCCTTTTGGCTTGCCAGTAGTCCCAGACGTGTAGTGCATGATGGAGTAGTCGTTTTGACTGGTATTTGTGATCTGAAATTCTGCCGACGCTTTCGCCATCTCCACTTCGTAGCTGAGGTCCTGGGCATCCAAAGGTTCTGGATCCCGATTGTCTTTGTTTACAACGATGATGTGTTGAAGTTCGGGAAGATGGGGGATAATCTCGGTCACCTTGCGCCGTAAGTCAGGCTGAGTCACAAGAATCTTAGCTCCAGCATCTTCCATACGATCTTTGACAGGGTCGGGTCCAAAGGCTGAAAACAGTGGTCCGGCGACTGCGCCAGCTTTCAAAATGCCAAAGAATGCGAAATATAATTCGGGTACGCGCTCCATGAAAATAAAGACGCGGTCTCCGAGTTCTATGCCGAGACTCTTGAGCACATTGGCAAACTTGTCAGACTGCTCTTTCATATCGGCGAAAGTGTAATCTTCACGTTCACCATTTTTCCCTTCCCAGATCATTGCGAGCTTGTTTGCGGTCTCGGGGTTCAGGGCATGTCGGTCGATTGCTTCATGAGCTTTGTTTAGTCCACCACCTGGCAGCCAGTCCAACTCATCCATAATGGTCTGCCAGTCAAACCCGTCCAGATCAGTGTCGTAGTTCAGGTTTGGTGTGACTTCGAATTTATCAATTGGTGGCTTCGGGATTGGAGAGAAGCTGGTTGACATAATTGCCTCCATCTATGGCATTTTGACCGTTTGTAGCGCCGTATTATACACGGCATTTTTCTACACTTCGCTGCCCTGACTAGGATGTACCAATTAATGGTCAAACTAGATGTATATATTGAGGTTAACACTGTAAATGGCGTTGACCGTGCGTCCCATGGATACCTATAATCTGGTCAGCTAGGAGTTGTCCGTATGACCTACGAATTTGTTGTGTTGGAGCGTGCAGCAGGGATCGCTACTATCGTTCTTAACAGGCCTGAGGTACTTAATGCCCTTAATCGTCAAATGTATAGTGAATTAGATGAGGCGATTAGCGTCTGTGAGGTAGACGCCTCTGTGTCAGTGATCATTATTACCGGTGCGGGAGAGCGTGCGTTTTCAGCTGGAGCAGATATCCATGAAATGGCACGTATTGCTCGTGAGAGTGATGGAACAGCTGATGACCCAGATCGAGGACGCCGTATGTGGCATCTGGCGACTTGTAAAAAGCCCACTATCGGTGCCATTAATGGCCTCGCGTATGGAGGTGGCGCTGTAGTGGCATCAAGTTTAGATATACGAATCGGGTCTGAGAATGCTAGTTTCAAATTTCTGGCGGCCTCGTATGGGAGGGTAAATTCGACATGGAATCTTCCGATGCAAGTAGGTTGGCCAATAGCAAAAGAATTACTCTTTACTGCGCGTGTTGTTGAGGCTCCTGAAGCGAACGAGATAGGTTTGCTGAACTACTTAGTAGACCCGGATAAACTTATGCCCAAAGCGATAGAGATTGCTGGTCACATAGCAAACAATGACCCGCGGATGGTTCAAGGTATTAAGCGATTGATGATCGATAATGTTGGAACCCCTTGGCGTGACATGCACGCGAATGAATATATTGCGGTCTCGGAGAATCTAGCCCCCCCACCTATTGCGGAAGGTTTTTCTGAATTTTTGGAGAAGAAGTAACCCTGACCATCTTTACAACCACACGGTGACCTAGTTGTGATTAAAGGCAGACGAAGTTTAATTGGTATTGGCCTCTTGCTGTTCAGCGTTATTGCATGTGATGAGACTGCCGAAACTAATCCTACGGCAACACCGGATATTGAAGCTACGGTACATGCCAGGATTGTAAAGAAACAAGCTGAAGAAGCCTTGCTGGAAGAGAAGGCCCGGGAGATAGCGGAATCCATGATGCAAGCTACGGCAAAAGCTATGCCAACCCAAATCCCAACACGTCCTCCAACCCTTACGCCTACACACACCCCAGCACCTACTAAAGTTCCGATAAACCCCGTTAGCATTATTGAACAGGCCTTAAGCAATTTGACTGCAGTTGGATCCTACCAGCTGGAAGCTGATCAAGAGACCAGGTTAAAGGCGGAGGGAGTAGACATCACCGTCCTAACAAAATTGAGAGGTGATGTGGCCAACAATCAGGATTTCACGGGCGTTCAAACTGTGCGACTGCTGGGAGAAACTGTTCGTGCAGATCTAGTAATATTGGATGGCACCCATTATTTGAAAGAACATGGGAGCCCTTACTGGGATTCTGTACCCCTTGAGATCCTTTGGGAAAACCCCATCAGCGTCATCAATATGGATACCTCGTTACTCCGAATGCCTAAGCTGATAGGTTATGAAAACTTAAACGGCATGGAGCATTACCGAATCGAGGTAGCGGTTCCATCAACTGATCTGATGGGTTCGGATGTGTCCGCAGACAGCACACTTGACGTTGAATATTGGATACGTACAAGTGACAATCACATAAGGAAAATGACAGTATCTGGTGACCCTGAATGGAACACGATGGACATTTTTGGACTGGGGAGCGATTTGTCACCCGAAGTTACGTTGCGCGTAACTTTTCATGTGTCCAAATTTGGTAAAACCGTCGATGTGCAAAAGCCCAATATTCGTGCCAGAGCCCCCGCAGCAACAACTGCAGCAATCCCGGCTACACCTGCCCCAGCATTAGCAGAGTCCCCGGTTCTTACCCCAACGCCTCCGCCTACATCCACACCTACGCCCACACCTCCGCCCACACCTACGCCCACACCTACGCCCACACCTACAGCAACACCTACGTCGATACCTACAGTGACGTTGACTCCAAATACTCAGGGTACTGGTTCGCTACCGGTTCCTCCGACGGATCCTGACACATTCTTAACAATGTTTCCTCCTCTACTTACAGGGAGGGATGGTGTAGTTAGTGTAGTGATTCTTGATGATGACTCTACGAAGTTGCTAGTTAATGTAACCCCAACTGAGTACCTTGAAGATGATGAAATCTCGGTGGAAACAGCGGCCTGCACGGACATTGCTGCATCACAAGTTGAGTTTACTGAAAAATCTTTGTGGTTGGAGATTGTTAACGCCGGACCTAAAAGTCTTATAGTAGGTACTCGGCTGCGAGTTGGTGATACCTACCGTGAACATCAACCTTGGTCTGGAATACTATTACCCTCACACCCCTCACCATTGTATGTAGGGGTTGTGGATCAGCAGGGTGATTGCATAGGGGCATATAGATTTGAGCAGAGAGTGAAAGCCTCAGATCTGTCCGTGACTTCAACTACTCCCGAATAGTCTTTACCCGGAGAGGCGTATTCAGTGTCGTTGGGACCACGAAAGATTATCGGGTCTAGGACACTGTTTGATCTTGACACACTAATTATCACGAGGTCGTAAGATTGGGTAAGCGAGCAGTTGTCATGAAGGCAATAAAGATTTGGTTTTTGGGTAGTTTAGTAGGGTTGTTCACAGGTTTGTCATTCACCTTGGTGGAAGATGCCTTAACAACTGACCTCATGTTCGATTTGTGGGAACTTGGAGTTGCTATAGTTATCCCTCTTCTAATAGCAGCCCTTGTTGCTTTAGCCTCGAGGTTGAGGATGGGTATATTGATGGCTATAGCGTTTTTGACTCTACTGATCCCGGTTGGTGGTGCATCTTTTGGCGCGTCAGGCTCCGAACCCCTGTGGCAATTTGCGGCACTGGGCTTGGTTGGTGGCTTGTTTTGGGGAACGCCTTTCGCGCTATTTGTATTAGTGAAGGGGTTTGTGACGCGGCGTACCGGCTGAAGCGTATACACACCTGTTACAGCCCTATCGGCTCTTTCCACGGGTATATCCCGCCTTCGTATGCTTTTGGTCCTAGCTTGAAATGTTTTGCCTGTGACATGGTTTCGACACAAGGCATATTGGGATCGAACCAGTTCTCAGGAGATGTTGGACGCGGTCCGGCTTTCGAAGTAGAACCAAAAACAGGCCTCCCTATCATGTCTTCTAACATCCAAGCACAATTGATTAACTTACCAACATCTACACCAGTCTCGAGGCCAATACCGTCTAGCATATGGAAAAAATCTTCAGTTGCGATCATCCCGGTTGCTTGTCCTGTGCCGCAGTAAGGGCACCCGCCTATACCGCCAACCGTACCGTCGATCTCCAGTGTGTACGAGGAATCAAGGATACGCATCGCGGCATAGGCTGCTGGTAGAGCCATTCCCCGCGCGTTGTGGAGGTGTAAATAGAACCGACGAATGTCGGGCCATTCCTCTTTGATTGCAGCTAATTGCTCTTCAACTCGATGGGGCAGGCACCATCCCATGGGGTCAAGGAACCCTGCAGTCGTCACAGGAATACCAGCCTTAGTCCAGATTTCGTGTTCTCGTTTTAGGATATCCATACGCTGAGAAAGCGTGAATGCCCCGCTGAAATTAGACCCCCATGCAGCAGCTACCCGGATTTCCGCCTGCTGGGCACCTTGTTCCTTGGCCGTTGCGACGATTTTAGGCCATGACTGGAACTCAGTTTCTTGCGACCGATTGAAGTTACGTCGCGTGAAGATATCGCATAGGTGGGCACTCAGTACGGGGGTGCTGTCATTGATGGTTAAGGGCGGCGAAAAAGCTTGTGCGCGCTCGTACGACCGCTCGTTGACCAGTAGAGCTGTGTATTTGACATTGGGTAATGGAGTAAAGGCTTCCAATACCTTTTCGATCTGTGCCATTTGGGGAGTATATTTTGGACTGACGAATGACCCGACGACGATTGTCGGCAGACCTGTTTCACTTAATGCGTTGAGCAACGCAACCTTGTCAGCAACAGAGATGTTGGTAGACTCGATTTGCATTCCTTCTCGCATCACCTCTTCGCGCCATTCAATGTTTGGCCAACTGAATTGCACAACTCCCTCCTTAGGCAAGGTTCAAGCTTAGGCAAGGTTCAAGTTGAGTGTATGGAGGCTTAAGATCTAGTGTCAAACCTCGACTGGACGGATCACCAGTTGTGGTTCAGCATTGATTGACTGTTGACGGTGTAGTTTGGCATCGTCTAGTTCGTTGACAGGGATTCTCAAGCGCTCATACAATCGGCCCGCTCGTCAATCTATGGAGCATGTATATGTCCGGCGATGGACCTGAACTGACTGTAACCAACGTCGCTTTTGCAGCGATCCCTGTTTTCTTGCTCATCGTTACCATGTTAGTTGGGAAACTAAAATGGAGTGCGCCTAGAGCAGGAGCGGTGTCGTGGCTAGCTGCCGTGGTACTGTCAGTTTTCGTGTTTGGTGCAGACCAGAGCATCGTTGTAATAGGGAGTTCAAAAGGGCTTAGTTTGAGCCTCTTTGTCCTTACCATTATTTGGACGTCAGTACTTCTTTATAACGTGATCGAAAAGATGGGAGGGATCTCAGTAATCGGGACGACGATGACACGGTTAGTCCGCGATCCTTTGGCTCAAGCACTGATTGTAGGTTGGGCTTTTAGCGGACTTGTCCAAGGTGTGGCAGGTTTCGGTCTCCCGGTGGCTGTTGTGGCGCCCTTGTTACTTATGATGGGCTTCTCGCCCGTCCGTGCTGCTGTGATAGCTCTCGTTGGACACTCATGGGCGGTTACCTATGGTTCCTTGGGGTCGTCTTTCTATACCATCCAGCTAGTTAGCGGCCTTGATCCAGACACTCTGGGTCCACACATGGCGGCGATGTTTGCCGTTCCCACAATCGTCACCGGATTTGCCGTGGCACATCTTCAAGGCGGATTTGGTGCAATCCGTAAAGGCTGGTTTGCCATTCTCTTGATTGGGGGAGCAATATCTGTCTCGATGTGGTTGACCACTGTGGTTGGTGCTTATCAGGTTGCAGCTGTGGTTGCGGGCCTCGTTGGATGTGGGGTTGGATGGGGACTATCACGGATTCCGAGGCTTGGTTTATATGGAGATCAACCCGTTGATCTGAAGCCTGATAATCAATCCCCTAATTCTCTTACCTTCAACTTAGCATTCTTACCGTACTATGTACTATTTGCTCTCAGTATTGCTTCACAGATCCCTGTAGTTCGAGAGTTCGGTTCCGATTTGCGGTTTGGGTTGGATTATCCGGAAACGATTACGGCCAAAGGTTTTATAATATCTTCCGTGGAGGCCTATGCTCCAATTAGGTTCCTAAATCACCCAGGACCTCTGATACTAGCTTCTTTGGGGATCTCATATTTGGTCTATCGTTTCAGAGGTGTGTGGCACAGTGGGGTAGGGATTAGCGCGGCTAAGGCAACGTACAGCCAGGTTGTTTCAAACAGTGTGGGTGTAGGGACAATGGTCATGATGGCACTCCTCATGACCACCGTTGGGATGACAACTTTGCTAGGGGAGGCAATAGCTAGAGCTACTGGCCCAGCGTTTCCACTATTGTCACCGTATATAGGGGTTTTAGGAACGTTTATGACAGGTAGTAACACCAATTCAAACGCGATGTTTGGAGCTCTGCAAATAGGCACGGCGCAGGCTTTAGGGATCGGCTTGGTTACTATTGCGGCCACTCATTCGATAGGAGCCTCGTTTGGATCAGCCATCGCAATGTCAAAGGTTATGGCAGGTACGGTACTGGTCGGTCTTTCAGGAAAAGAACGTGACGTACTGGTTAAAGCGATCCCGTACTGTATTCTGGTTGTTTTGACTGTCGGGATACAAGCTTGGGTCATCATTAACGTGCTAGACGAATGACGAATTTACGACAAAATAAGTTAAAGCAGATTTCACTGTGGATTATCGCAGTTGACTTTCCTGTAATGTATCTTGCTGCGGTGACCTTTGAAAGCACGGTGCTAACCTTAGTGGCTTTGGCTTTTATGGCACTAGGAGCTGTTGCGGCAGCGGTCGCGTTCTAAAATCAATGGGAACACTGCTTGTCACCCAGTCAGGCGGACCAACTCCGGTGATCAATCGGAGTCTTTACGGTGTTGTCACCGAGGCGTTGAAGTCCTCTAGGTACGATCAAGTACTTGGGGCGAGGCATTCTGTTGATGGCATTATTAGTGGTGAATTTGTCGACCTAACATCTGTCACCAGTGATAGGTGGTCCTGCATCAAGTCTGCCCCGGGTTCTGCAATTGGGACATCACGTCGAAAACTAGTTGATGCTGATGTTCCCATGATATGGGATCGTCTCGATGAGAATTCCGTCACTTGTTGGGTGATGATCGGAGGCAATGACTCTGCTGAGAACGCTCTCACTATTTCAACCGAGGCTGCCACAGCAGGCTATGATCTCCTACTCGTACACGTGCCTAAGACCGTTGATAATGATCTTGCAGAGTCCGACCACAGTCCTGGCTACGGGAGTGCCGCTAGATTCGTTGCCGCCGCTACATTAGGAGCTGGGTTTGATGCTGAATCTATGGGTAGAGCGGCTCCTATCACGGTCCTAGAGGTAGCCGGACGAAACAGTGGCTGGTTGGCTGCTGCCGGAGCTCTCGCGAAACGGGATGAACGTGATGCTCCTCATGTAGTAGTTCTCCCAGAGGTTGCCTTTGATGAAGAAGGTTTCGTTGCTAAAGTGGAGGAAGCATTCGTGCGATACGGTTACGCGATTGTTGTAGCGCAAGAGAATGTTCGAAGTTCAGATGGAGGGCCCCTTGGTGGGGATGTAGAAAGTACCCATCAGGATGCATTTGGGCATCAGTATTACGAAGGTGCGGGGCGCTACTTGACGAAACTTCTAACAGATACTCTTGGTGTGCGTGTTCGTTATGATAAGCCGGGGTCCATTCAACGCTCGCTGCCCTCGATGGTTTCTAATGTAGATGCCGAGGAGGCGGAGTTGGTGGGCAGAGCCGCGGTCAGCCCTTCTTTGGATAGGAGTACAGGTGGTAGCGTTGTTCTCATTCGAGAGCAAGGAGACCCGTACCGATGTACTACAGGTGTGACTTCCTTGGATAAGGTTGCGGGTATCTCGGTGAGAGTGCCATCGGAATTCATAGATGATTGGATGGTCACTCCGGCTTTTAAAAGATATGCAACTCCACTCATAGGTGAGCCATTGCCGCAATTTGGACGTCTCTAGGCACGCTCGGCCTTAATTCTCGCTGTTGATCTGTAGACGATGTTTTCATACTTTCCGATTCCTACATTTATGGATTTGAGTGGTGTGCCAAGAGCATTAGACAACGTTTCTCCTTGTGGACAAGATATTGAGAGATCGCCCTCACGGTATTGGTTAAAACCTCCAATCTTTCTATCCCTTGTCATGTGAAGACGGTATAATTAGGAGTGGCGACATAATGGAATTAGTTTGGGGGAGTGCCTCTGGCTGCTCTCCCTTGAGGTCAGGGCTGTAGATTCGTTGCCGTAATACGACTAATTGGAGGCAAGAAGTGCCTAAAAAAAACGAAGGTGAACCCTACTATCGGCTTACACTTGATGAAGCTGCTGAGATGCACGGCAAGGACGGGGTGTTAATTGTGGATGTGCGTGGCCCAGATGAGTATAGTACGGGACATGTTGAGGGAGCTATGTCTATTCCTGTCGACGAGGTTTTATCCCGGGTTGGTGAGCTTCCGACAGATCAAAAGCTACTATTTATTTGTGCAGCAGGTGTCCGTAGCGGGCTTGCCGCTGAAATGGCAGCTGCTATGGGGTTAGATACAGAGAACTTGTATAACATTGAAGACGGTACCCCTGCTTGGATCGAGCGGCAGTTTCCGACAAGCTATCCTGCGAACGGGTAGTTGAGTGAGCGTTTCACACAACCCCGGATATCTAGTTGGCAACATCCGCCCTAACACCCAACTAAGCATGAAAGATCAGTATAAGGTTGGGGGGTAGTTAGTAGATCTGCAATGTCCATTCTTGTAGTAGGTTCTGTTGCCTACGATACTGTGCAAACACCTGTTGGGAACCGAGGAGATGCTCTGGGCGGTTCGGCCACCTATTTTTCCGTCTCAGCCAGTAAATTTGAACCTGTGTCTATCGTTGCTGTAGTAGGCACAGATTTTCGTCAGGAACATTTTGAAATGCTGACTTCCCATGGTGTTGACATTTCAGGGATTGAATCAGTGAAAGGGAGTACCTTCCGCTGGTCCGGGGTTTATGGTGCTGACGCAAATACTAGAGAAACTTTGGATACTCAGTTGAACGTGTTCGCTCAATTCACGCCACAATTAGGCGTTAATCATCGACAGCATTCGTACTTGTTCCTAGCCAATATTGAGCCCTCAATCCAGCTTGACGTGTTACATCAAATGCAAAGGCGACCGAAGCTGGTAGCACTTGACACGATGAATTTCTGGATTGAAGGTGAGCGCGAACAGCTTGGTGAGGTATTGAAAGAAGTCGACGTTGTTCTTATGGACGAGAACGAGACACGTAGTTTTGCTGGCAAGCAAAATCTCACTGAGGCCGCAGGTTACATACGTGAAATAGGACCTCACACCGTCATCGTAAAACGTGGTGAACATGGCGTGTTACTCTTTCGACAGGGTAGTGTATTTACAGCACCAGCTGTGCCCCTGAGATCAGTTGTAGATCCAACAGGTGCTGGAGATTGCTTCGCTGGTGGCTTTATGGGGTACTTAGCATCTACAGGAGACTTGTCCGACGACGGATTCCGACGAGCGGTAGTCCTTGGCTCGGTAATGGGGTCTTTTGCTGTGGAGAGCTTCAGTCTTGATCGGGTTCAATCAGTATCAGAAGAGGAAGTTGAAGAACGTTTTAGATTGATAACTGAGCTAACACGATTCAAGCCTTTGTTGGATCGTGAAACTTTGCCGTTTAGTGATACCGAGCACCAAGTTCATTAGGAGATATTTTGATGCAGACTTCAGGTATAAAAGGTGACGTTAAAGATTTATCGTTGGCCTCAGAAGGAGTACAGCGTATCGAGTGGGCTGCTCGGGAGATGGCGGTCATGTCGCAAATACGTGATCGGTTCTTAAAGGAACGACCGCTAGATGGCGTGCGAATATCTGTTTGTTCGCATGTTACGACGGAAACAGCTAATTTAGCATTGACTCTACAAGCTGGTGGTGCTGATGCGGTAGTTTGTGCCAGCAACCCGTTGAGCACACAAGATGACGTTGCTGCTGCGCTTGTTGCGGAGTACGGGATACCGACGTACTCAATCAAGGGTGAAGATAATGCCACGTACTATAAACATATGCGTGCTGCTATAGATCACGAACCTCAAGTCATGATTGATGACGGTGCTGATCTTGCAACAACCGTTCACAGCGAACAGCCTGATCTGCTAAATACTATCCTGGGCGCTACGGAAGAGACTACGACTGGCATAATCCGGCTAAACAACATGGCTGAAGCGGGTAAGCTAGGTTACCCAGTGATTGCCGTTAACGATGCCCAAACGAAGCATTTTTTCGATAATCGTTACGGAACTGGTCAAAGTACCCTTGATGGGATTATCCGTGCAACTAACGTCTTATTCGCTGGCAAACGGGTAGTAGTAGCGGGATATGGTTGGTGTGGTAAAGGAGTAGCAATGCGGGCCAAGGGCATGGGGGCCCACACGATAGTGACTGAAGTTGATCCGATTCGGGCCTTAGAGGCTGCGATGGATGGCCACCAGGTTATGTCAATGATCGAGGCTGCTAAAATCGGAGATATCTTTATCACTTTAACGGGTAATCTACATGCCATCCACAAGCCTCATCTGGAAGTCATGAAGGATGGAGCGATCATAGCAAACAGTGGGCACTTCGATGTTGAGATCAATGTTGAAGCTTTGGAAGACATGGCCGATGGGAAACAGAACATCCGAGGATTCGTTGACGAGTATTTATTAGATGACGGCCGTAAACTTTACGTTTTAGGGGAAGGTCGGCTCATCAACCTAGTGGCAGCAGAAGGACACCCCTCTGCTGTTATGGACATGAGTTTTGCAAATCAAGCACTTTCCGTCGAGCATTTAGTCCTTCACGCGAAAGGACTCGATAATAGGGTGCATTCAGTCCCGGAAGAGATCGATCGCGAGATTGGTAGATTGAAGCTTAAATCTATGAAAATCGAGATTGATAGCCTGACTGAAGAGCAGGAAAAATATCTTTCAAGCTGGGATATAGGAACTTAATACAAAACGTTTTGTAAACCAACCTATTAGCAATTTGCTGAACGGTTACATGGAATGAGATTTTTATATTTAAGAGGTATCTAAATGCCATTTAGTTTCGCTGATTCGCCGTCCTACCTTTTCACTTCCGAATCTGTGACTGAAGGTCACCCTGACAAGTTGTGTGATCAAATTTCTGACGCGGTTCTGGATGCTCATCTCAAGGATGATCCCATGTCACGAGTAGCGTGCGAAGCGTGTACGACTACCGGACTCGTAGTAGTAATGGGGGAAATCACTTCGAAGGCACAAGTTGACATCAGGAAATTGGTGCGTGAGACGGTTCGTGCGGCAGGCTATACCGATCCTAGTTACGGCTTTGATCACAAGTCGTGTGCGGTTGTAGTATCAATCGATGAACAATCCGGCGATATTTCTTCTGGAGTCACGCACTCGACGGAAGTGCGTGATCAGAGCATCGTTGAAGAAGACCAAGTTGAAAGTCTTGGTGCTGGCGACCAAGGGATGATGGTAGGTTACGCTACTACTGAGACAGAGGAGTTAATGCCCCTCCCAATCGTTTTAGCACATAAGCTGTGCTTACGAATGTCCGAGCTGCGGAAAAACGGCACGATTCCGTACTTGCGTCCTGATGGGAAGTCACAGGTGACGGTTGAATACTCCATGGGTAAGCCCAAGCGTGTCACTACGGTTGTTATGAGTTCACAACATAGTCCTGATGTAGATCAGTCTGTAATAAAGCGCGATCTTGTTGAACAAGTTGCTCTCCAAGTTATTCCAGCAGAACTTTTGGATGAAGAGACCTCATACCATGTGAACCCTTCTGGTCGGTTTGTCATAGGAGGTCCCGTTGGTGATGCGGGCTTGACTGGACGTAAGATTATCGTGGACACGTACGGAGGATTTGCCCGCCATGGTGGGGGAGCATTTTCTGGTAAAGATCCGACCAAGGTAGACCGGTCAGCGGCATACGCTGCACGGTGGGTTGCTAAGAACCTTGTAGCAGCGGGATTAGCCGAGAGACTCGAGGTACAACTCGCGTACGCAATCGGCGTTGCTAAGCCCATGTCAGTATCTGTGGAGACCTTTGGGTCTAACCACGTAGATGACTCTGTTATTGTGGATATGGTGGACAAGCATTTTGATCTACGTCCCGGAGCAATTATTCGAGACCTAAACCTCCGACAGCCCATATATAGCCAGACAGCAGCATACGGCCACTTCGGACGCACAGATCTCAACCTACCTTGGGAGAATTGTGACAGGGCCGCAGCGATCAAAGCAGAGGCGTTGAACTAATAGAGTAAGATTCTATCCTTCCAAAGGTTGCAAGGTGTCTATAACCACTTCACAAACCATCCAGCGTCTTAAGGAACAAGGGGCTGTGTATGAACGTTTGGGCATCCGTCCGATCATAAACGGTAACGGCACTCAGACAACCCTTGGTGGTTCAATCATGGACCCTGAAACCGCGCAGGCGATGCATGATGCGAGTCGAACGATGGTTGTGATCGAAGAGCTAAACCAGAAGGCCGGAGAGATTATCGCTGAGCATACGGGGGCGGAATCCGGGATCGTCACAGCCGGTGCTGCTGCGGCACTTTTGGTACAGGCAGCAGCAGTCATAGCTGGGCTTGACCCTGAAAGGATCTTTAGGCTGCCTGACACTACAGAGATGCCCAACGAGATTGTGATCAAACGGAGTCATCATAGTGAGTTCACTCAGTCATGGCGAGAAGCCGGTGCTGAACTTGTGTGGGTTGGAGGAGACGATGATGAGATAGAAGCAGGCATCTCTGAGCAGACAGTTGCTCTCGGGTTCATCGCGTCTCGGTGGAACCCGGACTCTTTCGAGGGGCTCGATTCTATGATCAGGATTGCCCACCGGTACTCCTTGCCAGTACTGGTTGATGCGGCAGCGATGCTGCCGCCAGCTGAGAACCTCAGAAGGTTTATCGATCATGGAGCCGATCTCGTTGTATATAGTGGGGGGAAGGCGATTCGCGGACCGCAATCCACAGGAATACTTTGTGGGCGACAGGAATTAGTTGTAGCTGCAGCTGCCAACAATAGCCCGAATCACGCTATCGGCCGACCTGCCAAGGTGGCCCGGGAGGAGATTGTTGGTCTTGTCGTAGCCCTTGAGCGTTATGTCCAGAGAGACCATGAGGCTGAAATGCAGACGTGGCATGATCAGGCACAAATTATTGCGGATACAGTGTCTACCGCTTCTGGTGTTAAAGCCATGATCGTACAGGACGATTGGGTTCGCCCCGTGCCTGAGGTTTCAATCTCCTTTACTAGTCAATTTTCAGGTCGGACTGCTCACCAGATAGTGGAAGATCTTGCTAAAGGAGATCCAGCGATCATCATTGAGGCGAGTCGCAGGGCAGACGAGGATATTTTCGTAAATCCCATCAACTTGATGCCCGGTGAAGAAGAACTACTTGCACAGCGTCTCTTAGCTGCGATGGTGCGTTGAAGTGGCGATTAAGTTTGGTACGGATGGGTGGCGTGGCCTCATCGGAGATGATTACACACTAGACAACGTGCGCCTCTGTGCTCAAGGAACTGCGAGGCTTTTAACTGAGAACCCGGATGAGAACAGGCCGCTGATTGTTGGGTACGATACTCGTCGGGGTTCGTTAAAATTCGCACGAGCGGTTGCAGAAGTAGGAGCGGCAAACGGGATCACCGTTCTACTAACTGATCGGGTTACTCCAACCCCAGTTATAAGCTACAACCTCGTAGCACGTAATGCGCGGGGTGGTGTCGTTATTACAGCTAGCCATAATCCACCGGAGTGGAACGGGTATAAATTCAAACCAGATTATGGAGGAAGTGCATCCCCAGATGTGGTTGACAGGCTTGAATGCTTCATTGCAGAGGTAGAGTCTACCGGAGTCGCAAAACGTATCCCGCTAAGAGCTGCGGAAGATCAAGGACTCGTCACATATATTGATCCTGAACCGCTTTATATGGAGAACATTGAGCGATTAATTGATATTCAAGCCATCCGTGATGCAGGTCTTGTGGTCATAGTAGACTCGATGCATGGTGCTGGTGGCGGGTATTTTAATAAGATATTGAGTGGTGGGTCGACGGTTGTTAAGGAGATACGTGGTGAGCCAAATCCAGCTTTTCCTGGGATGGCGCAGCCGGAGCCTCTGGCGGGGAATCTTTCTCAGTTGATGGGTGATGTAGTAGGGCAGGGGGCACATATAGGGATAGCTATGGATGGTGACGCTGACCGTCTTGGTGTGGTTGATGAGAATGGTCGGTTTATGACTACCCTCGAGACCTTCGCTCTACTTTGTTACTACCAACTTGAAATTTTAGGCAACCGTGGCCCCTTAGTTCGGTCGATCACGATGACGAGTATGGTTGACAAACTCGGGGGTCTCTATGGTGTGCCAGTATTTGACACTAAGGTAGGGTTCAAATATTTAGGACCTTTGATGGTGGAACATGATGCTATTGCAGCTGGAGAGGAGAGTGGGGGGTATGCTTTCAAAGGTAATATCCCTGAACGTGACGGTATTCTCAGCGGCTTAATGGTACTGGATATGATGGTTAAAACTGGTAATTCTCTTTCGGCATTGTCAGCAGTATTGGGACGCAAAGTTGGATCCCATCACTACAAGCGTGTGGATCTGTCCTTCAACGAGGACGATAGAACATTAATTAAGCAGCGGATTGTAGAGTGTCTACCTGACCACTTGGGTGGGAAACCCGTTAAAACAGTGGATGTACGAGATGGGGTTCGATTTGTTTTGGAGGATGGGTATTGGGTCCTTATTCGTTTTTCTGGGACAGAACCAATATTGCGTGTGTATGCAGAAGATGATTCTCCTGAAGGTGTAGATAGGTTACTGCAAGAGGCGCAAGATTTAGCCAGAATTTAGCAGTTTCGGATCCGCTGATGTGTATAACCTCACGGACGTTACCTGAGTTTGATCACTGTATAAAAGGCAATCTGTTTTTGCACTAGTGCTCCCGTTTACACGTAAGATACCTCCGGGCGCGTATAATCCACGAATGCCGCCTGACGTAAAGCCGATATCACGAGCAAAGCCGCTTCTAATGCTGATGGATGGGCACGCTCTGATTCATCGTGCTTTCCACGGGATTCAGACTCCGCTTAGTATCAGTACCACTGGTGAGGACGTCCGAGGTGTTTACGGTTTTCTCAACACGTTACTCCGTAATTTGGCAGATTTGAATCCAACCCACTGTGCGGTTGCATTCGATCTCTCGGCTCCGACGTTTAGACATACACGGTTTAAGGAATACAAGGCGCAGCGTCCTCCTACCCCACCCGAGTTACGTCCCCAGTTTGATCGAGTAAGGCAACTCGTCCACGCATTTTCAATACCAATCTTTGAATGTGAGGGTTTCGAGGCAGATGATGTGATTGGCACACTTTGCCAGCAGGCTGAAGAAGACGGTATTGACGTCATCATTCTTACTGGTGACACGGATACTCTGCAATTAGTGTCCTCGCGGGTCCGGGTGTCTATGGCTCGTAGTGCGAGAGATACGAAAATTTATGATATCGCTGCAGTAAAAGAGCGGTTTGGAGGTATAGGGCCTGAACTTGTCGCAGATATAAAGGCACTGCAAGGAGATGCTTCCGACAACATTCCAGGGGTACCAGGCGTTGGTGCAAAGACAGCTGTAAACCTAGTGAAAGCATTTGGAGATGTCGAAGGGATCATAAAAAACGTTGATGAGGTCACTCCGCCCAGAGCAAAAAAGAACATTAGTGAGGGAGTAGAAAATCTTCGAGAGAGCAAAATACTCACGACGATTTCACGAGAAGCTCCTGTCAAGCTGGATCTAGTAGAAGCTAAGTTTTGGGAATATGACCGTGCTGCAGTGATCGATGTGATGCGGGAACTTGAGTTTAACAGTGCAGTTAGCCGTATCCCTGACCCACGCACTGAATCTGGAGATACTCAGCAGGCGGTGCGTACAGAGACCAAGGACCTAGTAGAGGCTGACTACCAGATAGTCGATAGAGAAGTCGATCTTATTGCCATGGTCAGTAAACTCTCAGACGTTGGAAGCTTTTCTTTTGATATACAGACTACGGCTAAGAACCCAATGTTTGGTGATCTCGTCGGGATTGGTTTGTCAAACGAGCCTCACCGAGGTTGGTATATCCCGATTGGTCATGTCGAGGGAACTCAACTGGCAAAATCAACCGTTCTCAGTACCCTAAGGCCACTGTTCGAGAGTACTGAAACTCTCAAGTTGACTCACAATGGTAACCACCAGATGACGGTACTGCTTAACCACGATATTAACGTTCAAAACATTGGTTTCGACACTATGGTTGGTGCCTCAGTGGTTGGAAGGAAATCACTTAGTCTAGATGCGCTTGCACTGGATATATTAAGTGTAGAGATGGAAGGGATTAGTGAACTTGTTGGGACAGGACGGAAACGAGTACCTATGTCTGAGGCACCCATAGCCGAAATGGCCGGTTACTGCGTAGCAAAGGCAGATGTGATTAACCAACTGTGGTCGTTACTTAGCCAAGAGATCAATGAGAAGCAAGGTGCCAAGGCGTTTCGCGATATTGAGATTCCGCTGATACCAGTTCTTGCACGGATGCAGTTCAATGGCATTACCGTTGATGTAGAACCGCTTGAGAGTATGTCGGCTGAACTTGGGGAACAGATGGTAAGGATGGAATTAAAGGTACATGAAGTGGTTGGTCATGAGTTTAATCTTAACTCTTCACAGCAACTCAGCGACGTTCTATTTAATGAGCTTCGTTTGCCTCCAACAAAGAGGACTTTGAAGGGTTACTCAACTGATGCGTCATCCCTACAAGGTATGAAAGAGATGATGGATGCAGGGCGTATTGAAAACATTGAACCTGGGGCCTATGAAGTTCTTGACCATGTGCTAAATTACCGCAGAATTTCCAAGATAAAGTCTACCTACACAGATGCTTTACCAGCCCTTGTGAACCCCAATACAGGTCGTATACATACCATCTACAACCAAACGGGTTCAGCCACGGGGAGATTGTCTAGTAATGATCCGAACATCCAGAACATCCCGGTACGGACCGAACTTGGCAATAGAGTACGCAAGGCGTTTGTCGCGCATGACCCAGACTGGCAACTTTTCTCTGCAGATTACTCTCAACTCGAGGTGCGCCTCCTCGCTCATATCTCCCACGATGCGGGCGTGCTCGAGGCTTTTCATACAGGACAGGACATCCACGACGCAACGGCTTCTGCGGTGTACGCTGTACCAATCAATAGTGTAGATCCTGAGATGCGTCGTGTTGCTAAGATTATGAACTTTGGAGTGGTGTACGGTCTTAGTGCCTTCGGTATTAGCCAGCAGACGGGATTCACTGCCCAAGAAGGGAAGGAATTCATAGATGCTTATATGGGTAAGTACCCTGGTATTCAGAAATATATCGATGACATAACCACCCAAGCTAAGAAGGATGGATTCGTTGAGACATTGAATGGCCGGCGGCGTTATGTCCCTGAAATCAATGCACGTAACTATCAAGTCCGGGCAGCGAGTGAGAGAATTGTTATAAATACACCAATCCAGGGGACGGCTGCTGATATCTTCAAGATAGCGATGCATAGGGTCCAACAAAAGATGGATCAAATGAATCTGCAATCAATGATGATAGTACAGGTTCACGATGAATTGATCTTTGAGGTACCTGATGAGGAGATTGAGGATATGCAGGCGGTTGTGTTGGAAGCGATGCCGAAAGCGATGAAACTCCTTGTCCCTCTAGAAATCGCATTGAAATCTGGGCCGACATGGGGAGATATGGGATAGTCTCTCATGCGCGTATCCGTTGACACGTAAACTGCTCCTCAACTACCATTGAGTGGTCCCTCCCGCCCGTTATCTACTCCCTAGTCCCTTTTGGGTGAGTGTTATGAGGGTCTTAGACGTACGAGCCATCAGAGCTGGATGTTAGGAGGATATGCTTGGTTGAACTCAAAGACTCAGCAACGGTTCTGGACGCGATTGGCATATATGCGGGGGCCCTAAAGACCAAGGAGGTACAAGCGGATCTCCAGAAGCAGCTCATGCGATTTGGCCAATGGTGTGGCCCAGAGCGGAAACTGAGCGACCTGGAACCCTCTGAGATTGGTCTGTACGCAGAGCACTCGAACGGTACAGGTAATGGCATCCAAACGGCTGAACGACTTCAAGAGGTAAAAAAATTCTTAGCTTTTGCCAAAAAGAAAGGGATGATTGAGCAAAATCTCGCACAGCATCTAAGAATTAGGAAGCCTCGGACGCGAACGTCCGCGAAATCCAGTGGAGATCGTAAGAGAGACGTTATAGAGATGACTGCTGAAGGGCACGCAGAATTGCTGCAAGAAGTAGAGCGACTTCGGGCAGAGCGTGGCCCGATTACAGAAGAGATTCATAAGGCGGCAGCTACGAAAGACGTTAGAGAGAATGCTCCCCTTGAAGCAGCTCGTGAACAACTTGGACAGGTTGAATCGCGAATCAGAGAAATTGACGCCACATTGAACTTGGCGGTCATAGTAGACCCTTCTCAACGTAGAGGGCAGTCGATTCAATTGGGATCCCAGGTAGTACTGAAGGATGGGAGCTCCTCTCGTGAAACTAGGTACACGGTCGTGAGTGCGTCAGAAGCGAAGCCCTTGGATGGTAAGATTTCCGACGTGTCTCCTGTCGGGAATGCGCTCATGGGGAGGCGAGCAGGCCAGCAAATATCCGTCGATACCCCACAGGGTAAAATCCAGTACAAAATAGTTCGTGTCAAGTAGACACTAAGACATAAGGATTCATTGAAGGGTCTGCATTAGTAGCAGGCCCTTTTCATTATGTGAGGGGATTCTCGTTTCGATGACAGCAATCGTGGATGTAGACACTCATGAGTTAGTTGAAGAACTGCGCCGTAACGTGATTGGCGAGGTGCGTTTCGATAAGGTAACCCGTCTTCTCTACAGTACCGATGCGAGTATTTATCAGGTTGAACCGATAGGTGTTGTTCTTCCGAAAACTGCTGAAGATGTGATTGCGGTTGTTGAAATAGCAAACCGCCACAGCGTTCCGGTACTCCCCCGAGGTGGTGGTACAAGTTTGGCTGGCCAAACGGTTGGTCAGGCAATTGTCATAGATTTTTCAAAACATATGCGGGATGTAATAGACATAAATCCTGAGGAAGGCTGGGCCCGTGTACAGCCAGGGATCATTCTCGATGAATTGAATGCACGCCTAAGACCGAGTGGGTACCAATTTGCTCCAGATCCAAGTACGAGTAATAGGAGTAATGTCGGTGGAGCTCTTGGTAACAACTCATGTGGGTCTCACTCCATAGTGTGGGGCAAGACTGTTGACAATGTCCAAAGTATGGAGGTTGTCCTATCGAATGGTGATGTTGCTACTTTTGGACCCCTTACAGAGACAGGCCTAGAGGCTAAATCACGGCAAGATAATTTTGAGGGGGAAATCTACCGTGGTCTTCTCAACATAGGCGAGGCTAATCGGGACGAAATTATGTCTCGCTACCCTAAAATCCAGCGACGAGTTTCTGGCTATAACTTGGATGAATTTGTTGGGGATCAGCTTTTTGATATGGCTCGTTTTGCTGTTGGTTCCGAGGGGACTCTGTTGACGATCACTGAAGCTGATCTTCGAATTGTACCCGTCGCCAAGCATAAGGGTATTGCGGTGCTACATTTTTCCGAGCTTATAGAGTCAATGGAGGCGACGGTTGCTATTCTCGGTCTTCAGCCCGCTGCTGTTGAGCACATAGGTAGCATGATCCTAAACCAAGCGCGTTCAAACCTTGCTTACTCACGCCAAATGGACTTCATAGATGGTAATCCCGATTCGTTGCTAGTCGTGGAGTTCACAGGGGAATCCGCTACAGAAGTGGATTCTAAACTTGAAGAGTGCCGTAGGCTAGTTGAGCAAGCTAGACTTGGCTATTCCGTTAAGAAACTTGTTACTCCGGATGATCAAGCAAAGCCATGGGCAGTTCGTAAAGCTGGATTGGGACTTATGATGAACGTTCCTGGTGACGCAAAGCCCCTTCCATTCGTTGAGGATACGGCGGTAGCTCCTGAAAAATTGCCAGAATTCGTACGACGTTTTGATGAAATAGTCCGATCTCATGGTACTGAGGCGGGATACTATGGGCACGCGAGTGTTGGCTGCCTTCATATCCGGCCGTTGATCAACCTAAAACTTCAGACTGACATTGAAAAAATGGTCACGATAGGTGAAGAAATAAGTGATCTTGTTCTGGAGTTTAAAGGGTCAATGAGTGGAGAGCATGGCGACGGGTTGGTTCGGAGTGTTTGGCACGAGAAAATGTTTGGTCCAGTGCTATACGAAGCCTTTCGCCAGGTGAAGAAGACATTTGATCCTAAGAATATTATGAATCCGGGCAAGATTGTCGAGTCACCACCAATAACCGAAAATCTTCGAATTAATTCATCCTATACCCCAGTGGAGATTGAAACAGGATTCAGTTTTTCACGGGAAGGAGGGTTTACCCAAGCACTAGAGATGTGTAATGGGCAAGGAGCGTGCCGTAAGCTTGATGGGACGATGTGTCCATCGTATATGGTGACTCGTGACGAGGAACACACTACTAGAGCTAGGGCAAACGTTTTAAGGTCTGCAATATCAGGGGCCTTACCCATTGATTCACTAGCCTCGAGCCGTCTTAACGAGGTGTTTGATCTTTGTCTAGAGTGCAAGGGTTGTAAAGCAGAGTGCCCCTCAAATGTAGATGTTGCGAAGCTCAAATACGAATTCTCATACCGTCACCGCCAATCAAATGGGTACTCGCTTAGAGATCATATGTTGGCGAACGCTAGCATCCTTGGGAAAATAGGGTCTTTCTTTGCCCCTTTGTCAAACTGGACACTACGGCATTCTGCGGTGAAGGGTTTGTTGCGAGATCATGTTGGCATCGACGCACGGAGAGACATGCCTGCGTATGCGAGCCAGACCTTCTCACAATGGAACCGAGCTCGTGGGCAGACCCCTGATAGAGGTCGTGGCACGGTAGTACTGTTCCCTGACACTTTCATGAACTATAACAAGCCGTATATGGGCAAGGCGGCAGTGAAGGTTATCGAACATCTAGGCTATAACGTTATCGTCCCGAATCCAATTTGTTGTGGGCGACCGATGCTTTCCAAGGGTATGTTGGACAAAGCGAAGGATAACGCACGAAAAAATGTTGCTGCTGTACTACCTTACGTCGAAGCTGGAGCTAAGTTAGTTGGTATAGAGCCGAGTTGTATCCTGAGTTTTCGTGATGATTACGTTGACCTGCTAGACGATGACGCTTCAGCGTTGGTTTCTAAGAATACCATGCTAATCGAGGAGTTCGTCATTCATGCTACTGATGATGACGGAGCTGAATTGAAATTTCGTAATTCCCCCGGCCAAATATTGTTCCATGGTCATTGTCACCAAAAGGCGCTCGTCGGTACGAGTAAGGCGATGCGTCTACTTAAATTGATACCAGGGTGTGAGCCAACAGAGATACAGTCTGGCTGCTGCGGGATGGCGGGTTCGTTCGGTTTCGAAGTGGAACACTATGACCTTTCAATGAAGATTGGTGAGCACAGTCTCTTTAAGCCAATTCGATCACAGCAAGGGGAGTTCACTGTGGTTACTGAGGGGGAGTCTTGCCGCCACCAGATACTAGATGGCACAGGAGTGAAGGCAAAACACCTAGTTGAGGTGCTAGCAGACGCGCTTTAACTATTATTGGTTGAGGTAGATACAATCACTCCTCCAAGATCCAAGAGTTATCGTCAAGTTCTTGGGTTGTCCGTTGCGTACGATAGCAAGGGAGATTGGATCGCCGGGTTCGTAATCGTTCAAAACTAGCACTAGGTCAGACATCGTAAAAACGGGATTCCCATCAATGCCATTGATGATGTCCCCTCTCCCTGTGATGAGATTTGTAGTAAGCGATACAGGGTCCCCGCGTAGACCTCCAAGGGATGCAGGGCTGCGACTGCACACACCCCGAACGTAAATTCCTGCTTCTGTAGCGATTCTTGATCTATTTAGGAGAATGTCCTCGATGTCGTCCCCCGCGAACCCAATCCAAGGTCGTTGATACACCACTGGCACTTTCAGTTCGTCAAGTAAGCTGATAACCGTGTCACTGGGTATAGCGAATCCGACTCCGATCTGCATCCCACTTTGGACCTGTACCGAGGAGTTAACTCCGATGACCTCCCCGGATGAATTGAGGAGAGGCCCACCAGAGTTGCCCGGGTTCAGTGCTGCGTCCGTTTGTACCATATTGGGGATTGGTCTTGAGCCCCCGCGTTGACCGGGGTTACTCGGACGACTCCTCCCAATGCCACTGACAACGCCTACACTTATCGAATTTAAGTTGAAGAATGGACTGCCTATAGCGATAGCGAGCTGGCCGACTGTCACAGATTTTGATTCGGCCAAGGGTAAACTCGTCAAATTGTCTACGGAGCTGGGATCAATTTTGATGAGCGCAAGGTCGTCCTGAGGGCTTGAACCCAGCGTTTGTGCAAGGATTACTTGGCCATCGTACAGGCGAACATTGATTGTTGTGGCTCCATCAACAACGTGATTATTAGTGATGATGTGACCTTCGTTGTCCACGAAGAAACCAGATCCTGAACCTTCAGCAACACGTCTCCCAGATTGAACGATCGTCCGTATTTCTACGACGGCACGACTAGCATTTTCAAAAATCTGTTGTACTTGGTTCTCATCGTAGAGTGACGGTAATTCCTCTACATTATCTGAGTAATACCCAAAAGCGAACCAACCAATTAAAAAGCCGGCTAACAGTGCAACACCGATACTGAGAGGGATTATTGGCGCATCGATCTTGACAGGTCTTACAGGAGTAGACTCATGAGTATTTTGATCGACTTGGTTGTTAGGTTCAGTGTCGGCAGATGGATCTCTATCGTGACGTCTATACATGTTCTCTAAAGGATACCTTGGAGTAGTAACTATGCTTATTGAATGAAAGAAGCTTAACCGTTGTGTCGTATTTGAGTTTCTTTACCCACGATAATTTGCTTTTTGTTCGTTTTGGGGGTTGACAGACTCAATTTAGCGCAATACCATCCGGTCCGTAGCTAGCCAAGATGCCACAGCGTCATAGATGCGGAGCCAGGTATAGGCTCTGCACGAGCTCTATGGCGAGGCCGAGGCAAGTGTAACACCTACGGAGGAGGGCTCGTTAAATGGGAGACCTAAGGAAAAGCGATATAGCTGGATGTGTAGCGGATAAGCTTGGCGGTTCCAAGGCTGAGGGAGAGCGTGCCCTTAATGCTGTCTTGGAGAGTGTTCATGAGGCACTCGCTAATGGAGACAAGGTGGTACTGACAGGATTTGGATCCTTTTCTATCCGGGAAGTGAAGGCGCGGAAGGTTAAGCCTATCCGTGGAGGCCAAGCTGGGCAATTAATAACGGTTCCAGCCCATAAGCGAGTAGGTTTTACTGCTGGCGCGGATCTCAACAAGGCAGCTCAGTAGCCGGGTTACTAAGGTATTTGTACGACAAAGGGCAGGCCTCGAGGCCTGCCCTTTGTCGTTGTATATTTAAGATGAGAATGCTACCGAACTCTCCCGTATAATAAAGGTAGCTTGGAATCTATTGATAAGTTAGACGGGATGACGCAAGACACA
Organism: SAR202 cluster bacterium; assembly: GCA_022448725.1. GTDB lineage: Bacteria > Chloroflexota > Dehalococcoidia > Lucifugimonadales > VXLM01 > VXLM01. The sequence goes on from JAKUTR010000006.1 coordinate 33,225, forward strand.
CTTCCCGACAGCATGGGGCGTTTCGGACCTTTCGGAGGCAAATTTGTCCCCGAGACATTGATGCATGCCCTTGACGAGCTCGAGGAAGCATATAGAACAGCTAAAGCAGACGAATCATTTCAGGTTGAACTTGACCGACTGTTACGTTTGTACGTGGGACGTCCCACACCGGTGTACCACGCAGAGAACCTTACTCGAGAACTAGGTGGCGCACAGGTTTATCTGAAACGTGAAGACTTAGCTCATACAGGTGCTCACAAGATTAATAGTGCACTTGGACAAGGTTTGCTGACTGCTCGCATGGGGAAGAAACGCATTATTGCAGAGACCGGCGCAGGCCAGCACGGGGTCGCCACTGCTACTGTATGCGCGATGCTGAACCAGGAAGCGATTGTGTATATGGGTGAAGAGGATATAAAGCGGCAGTCACTGAATGTTTTTCGCATGAAACTATTAGGGGCTGAGGTACGTCCTGTAACCTCAGGAAGTAAAACTCTAAAAGATGCTATCAATGAGTGTATCCGTGATTGGGTTACCAACGTTGATACAACTCACTACTTGATTGGTAGCGTTGTAGGACCTCACCCGTATCCCGAGATGGTGAGAGACTTTCAATCGATCATCGGACGGGAGAGTAGAGGACAGTTGGGGTCTGGGGGTGGCAAGCATCCGGATTATGCAATTGCGTGTGTTGGAGGCGGTAGCAACGCGATGGGCCTTTTTTCTGATTTCGTGCCTGATGAGTCAGTTCGGCTAGTAGGAGTGGAAGCTGGTGGTAATGGGATTGAGACTGGTAAACATGCCTCCACCCTAGTTGCTGGTGAAGTAGGGGTACTTCATGGTACTAAGTCCTATTTGCTTCAGGATAATGATGGTCAGATTATGGAAGCGCATAGTGTGTCTGCTGGGCTTGACTACCCTGGTGTCGGGCCTGAACATAGTTATCTCAAAGATACTGAACGAGCAGAGTACGTAAGTATCACAGATGAAGAAGCGATCGAAGGGTTTCAATTGCTATGTCGGACGGAGGGTATTATTCCCGCTTTGGAGCCTTCGCATGCGATCGCATATGTTTCGAAACTCGCTCCGACTTTGCCGCGGGATGCTGTAATTCTGGTTGGGTTAAGTGGTCGGGGTGACAAAGATATAAATACGGTAGCTGAAGTCCTAAACGTGACCATATAGTAGTTCATGATAACTATTGAGGACGTCACCACAGGTGCTCATTACGCGGGACTTGTAGATCTTCCAATTGTCGTCCACTCATCATTGAGATCGTTCGGTTGTGTTGAAGGTGGTGCTGATACGGTCATTGATGGATTGCTTGAGTTGGGCTGCACGGTTGTGGTACCGACCTTCACATACGATTTTCGACTCCAGCCACCATGTGGTCAGCGACTGGCTAGGAACGGGTGGAGATATGATGATACGTTGCTAGGTATGCGGTCCGATGTGTTTAGTCCTGCGCGAAACTATATTTCGCCAGAGATGGGAGTTATTCCTTCTGCTTTGCTTCGCAGGCCTAACAGAACTCGAAGTTCTCATCCGGCCAACTCGATGGCTGCTCTGGGGCCTCTTGCTAACGAGATAATTGATACTCAGACATACTTAGATGTGTACGGTCCTTTTCAAAAAGTAGCTGAATTAGGCGGTAAGTTTGTACTAATGGGAGTAGGTTTAACTTCTCTCACAGCTATTCATCTGGCTGAGAAACTTTCCGGTAGAGAACTGTTCCGCAGATGGGCTAAGGGGACAACAGGTGAGTTGATCGAGATTGCTGTCGGTAGTTGTTCCGGGGGATTTGATAGCCTGAACGATTCAATTGAGCCCATTGAGAGTACTGTGATTGTCGGCGACAGTTGTTGGAGAGTGCTTCCCGCTGAGCTAGCACTCTGCCGTTTTACAGATGCAATTTCAAGAGAGCCCGCGATCACCCATTGCAAGAGCCCTAAATGCCAAAGATGTCCAGATGCTATTGCTGGAGGTCCGATCTTGGCTGAAGCTAGGGGTTGATCTGTACTTTTATTGATCCACTGGTTTTGTCGAAAGCTGTCTCGAATGCTTGCTTAGCTTCAACTAGAGGATAATTGTGGGTTACCATTTGCTTTAGATCAATGCGACCACTAGATAGTAGATCTATCGCAGATTCAAAATCATGGCGTCCGGTTGCGATTGAGTAGCATGTCGAAGTGATGATTGACTGTTCTTTCATTAGGACATCAAACCAGTTAGTGGTGACTGGTTCGTGGAATACACCGAGGAGTACGATCCGGCCAGCGATCCGAGTTAACTCTATGGACTGATCCAGTGTCTCACCGGAAAATCCACCTACAGTCTCAAATGTAATGTCTGATCCCAGACCATGGGTCAGGTCTGCGAGGTTGTCTACAAGTTCAGGATCATCCGGATGCAAAGCGATATCTGCGCCGAGTCTTCTTGCCATTTGCGATTGGTGCGGGTGACGCGCTGTGGCAATGATGGTACCTGCTCCCATAGCTCGAGCAGCAGCGATAGTTGTAAGCCCAATGTTGCCCGCACCAAGTACGACAACCGTTTCACCCCCTTTTAAACTGCTACGCCGCATTGCATGAATTGACACTGCTAAAGGCTCGACTAGTGCACCATCTTTCCATGTCAACGAAGTATCTAACGGATAGCATGCCACGGCTTTACGGACGACATATTCAGCAAATCCGCCACCAGGGTAATCATCTGATTTATCAATACAGTTACGGTACTCTCCGATGCGACAGTAATAACAAACAAGGCAGGCTCGCCCATGGCCAACTACCTCAGCAGCGACCCTTTTGCCGACCAGGCTACTATCGACATTAGCACCTATCTCCACCACTTCCCCTGCTGTTTCATGTCCAGCTGGTAAAGTCTCAGGTTCTGTAAGCTTCCGAAGCAAGTTTAGGTCAGAGCCGCAGATGCCCTCCGATCTGACCTGGATGAGTGCGTCGTCTGGTCCGACTGAAGGCTGTTGGATTTCCCTGACCTCCATTGAACTAATGCCGTCATAGAGGGCTGCTAGCATGGATGGCATTGACCGAACTCCTATCTTCCTATGGCTATATGATTGGCTGAGCTATTATCCAGAGACTGGTAGCTGTGTAGATTAGCATGAGGATCAGCATTGGGTACTGGGTTTTGATGGCGAGATTCGGGTTACGCATACGACGCAAGGCAACCACATGTGCAATGTAAACAGACACTACATGACCGGTTACGATGGATAGGATCGAAACCCACCAAACGAACGTTGCAGAAATAATGGTCAAATTGAGCCGGTAATCCGATGTGCCAAAGATATCCCAGCCAAATCCAAACGGATCTGATGCAAGCGGAATGAGCCCTTGGCCTTGGATAGCAAGTAGAGATACAAAGTGCGCTAGGTTATAAGCAAGCGCGATTGGGATTAATGAAAAGACAAAGGCCTTAGCGATATCGAAGGGAATATCCCCACGACCTTCTAGTTTTCCGATGAACCAAGAAAAGATTAAATAAACAGTCCAGAATATTATCTGTACGGCTAGTAGGCCCAAAGAGTCAACTACGTCAAATGGATCCCAAGGTAGAAACTTTACGATTGTAATAATGCTTGTCTGGATGTCCATCCAAGGAGCAGTCTCCGAAACCCCATCAAAGGTTACGGTACCTAGCATTAGGACTACGAATATTGCCATTGAGGCTGTGACATTATGCTTATTGGTCAGCCCAATGGCGTATGGGCGGAGATTAAACTCTTGTGCTGAAGGTTCCGACCGCTCGAAGCATTCATAGCAGTCCACACAGTCCTCGGATTGAATCCCGCAATTACAGCACTCTCGGCAGACTCTCTGCCCTGTTACACGAATTTCTGAAGGGGAGAACCGTGCGAAGAGGCTAAATAGAATGGAGAAGGCTTCCCCATGTCTAAGCCAGGTATGTTTACCGAACGTGATCATGCCCGCCCATGTAATAGTCGAATAGACCATTATCAGGATGCCCAGTCTTGAAGGGAGCGCTGCATCGTTATACACATTCTCCATCCAAGCAAAGATAAACAGTAGAATTAGCCCAGGCCATACGCCAAGGCGATCAGGGTAGCTATACAAGCCGTTGTTTCCTTGGGCAGTGCCCATTGATGTCAGCTTCTCAACCCATTCGAAAATGATTTTCCATGGATTTAGCAGGTTCCATAGATTTCCAAATAGTGCGGATATATATCCCATCCCAACCCACCAAATGATCCATACAAAGACGACAGAAAAATTTTCAACGGGCCGGTTGACCCCTAAGAAAGCTGTGGCGAGGGTAAGGCCAAAGACCGCGATTGCTAGGATGCGGATAGCGATCAGTAAGGTGGGGTGGCGAAGTACTGAACCGAGAATAGGGATGGCGAATAAATTGAGCCTTGAGTAACGTAAATCGTGACTTGTATCTCGGACGAAGAATCCCAAAATGATAAAGGAAAGTAGTACAGTCGCAGCGGCCGCTAGGATAAAGTAATTCAGGGGTATTGGAAGATCGTACCGTTGCCCGAAGCCGTGTGCTGATACCGGGACTGCAATGCATGCAGTTGCCAATGCAACAGAGATAGCAGTAATTTTTCCCTTGAGGGTCATTCCAGCGTCCGTATGTAGTTGATAACGTGCCAGATTTGGTCGTCCGTTAAGCTATTCCCGAGACCAGCCATAGAAGTGCCTTTAATACCGTCATGGATGAAGCTAAACAAGATCATATCTGGATGCAGCGGTACGTGTACTACAAGATCTGCCGGAGAAGGGTTTAGCGCTTCGGAGGATGGTCCATCACCTTTGCCTGAGATACCGTGGCAAGTTTGACATTTCTCAGTATAAACGGTAGAGCCAATCGTTAGGGATGCCTGATCAGGCGGGAAAGGATTGCGTTCAGTTTTAGAAGGTTCGGCCAACTGCGCGTTGACGATTATAACGGAGCCGATAACAGCCACCGCGACCCCAGGAGTCATAAAGCTAAGTCCTCGGTAGGAGTACCAGCCCCCGAGAGGTATACCGAACGCAAGCAACAATACGCCAATTGCTCCTAACTCCACACCCAGTAGTAGAATGCCAGTTCCGGGGTCCGGGGTAAGAATAGAGCTTTTCGAGGACCCAATTCCCGGAATGCTAAAGCGAAATGCGGTCCGCGCATCAAAAGCATCTGGTCGCCGGACGGCTAATTCTATTTGGTAAGCTCCCTCGATGTTGAATTTACCGTCCTCGACGATGTAGGAGCCTTTACCAACGTGTTCAGCTTTCAAGTATGGTTCTCCGAAATCCGCGTCGAGGTAAGATATTCGGATGTCGACTCCAGTAGCATTTGTGACGGCATTGCCCTGACGGTCTCTTAGAGAGGCTGCGATGCGGTTTGAACCGATAGTTCCAGGGACTATTTCTAGGCTGATCTCAGTTCCTTCAACAGTGTCTTTAAATTCGAGAGTTTTACTAGTGCTAATTGCCTCGCGCGCAGCAACTTGCCGGGCTGGTTCTAGGCTTGTGAGGTAGCCAACTGTCAGCATTACAAACACCCCGATTAGGGCCTCCACAACGACAATCCGAGTTAGCCACTTTGTGGCTCCGGGATGTTTCCGAACAGCTGGAGTAATCCATATTAAATTAATAGCGCCCAGGGAGATTAATAATCCGGTGAGGGTAGATTTGCCCAATAGTGTGAGGCCATACGGTGTACCTAAAGCAGGGATTATTGCTACCTGGGCCCATGCGCTAAATAAGCCCGTGATCACAAGTAGTCCAACACTCACGCCGGCAATTACCGAAAAACGCGGCAAGATGGCAGTTAGGAGTGCTTGACGTGGTGCAGGGTCCATAGTGAAGTAGCTAACTGAAGCTGTAAGTGCCAGTGAGAATAGACCGCCAATCCAAAAAGAGGCTGCCAGTACATGAATGAAATCAGTGATCGTTGCAGGCAACCAAATACTCGATATTGCAGCAGCATGACTAGTCTTGCTTATCGTTAGTAAGGCGAGTCCTGCAGCAATAGCGCCAACAACCGGTAGGTATTTGTTTCTGGTTTTTCCTCTCCGGTGCTTGATAGCGTTAGTAGTCACAATCGTGCCTAATGCCAATAGCAGCCAGAGGCGTTGGCTCCATGCTATACCCCAGTCTGTATTACCTAAAACAAATGAGATTGGCTCTCCAATTGCTTTGAAGAAGGAAACTTCGTATGCAGCTGATGCTTGTACTATCAGTGCCAGAATTGATCCTGCTAGTGCTATACACGTTCCCCCGATCAGTAGCCAATCAATACAAGTGTCGAATTGATTAACCGTGTCTCGAGGTGTGCTAGGACGTAGTACAGTCATGACAAATAGCAGGCTTCCCAACACCGCCAGCAGGCCCGTTAAACCCATCCAGCGAGCAAATGGTTCGATGGGCGATTGAATTAGTGATGTCTGCGGGAGGTCAATAGGCTCACTTTTGGAAACTGAATCACCCACAAAGAATACAAAACTTCCTCGAATGGTATGTCCGTCGATTGTCGAGAGAGTTTTCCAACCAACGGTATAGGTGCCTTCCGGCAGCTGAGGCATGAGTGTAACGGAGATAATGGTCGTGTCGTTAGCATCAACTGTACTGTCATCGTTATCGACTCGTTGGCCAGTGGAATTTAGAATCTGGATATAGCTACGCGATGGCTCTAGTTGCTCCGTAAACCAGATGGTGAGGCGTTCCGGGGGATGGCTAAGAACTGCGTTAGGCACAGGCTCCGAACGGACAAAATTTGAATGGCTAAAGGCAGTATCAGGTGTTAGCAGCAGCGTCGCCACAAAGGATGCGCCTATCGTGGCGACGTATACTTTCTTGAGAAGATTCATTTTGTCTTTCGGAGGTGGTCCCAAGGATTCTGCGAAATTTGAGATTATGATCTTCTAGGAGCTAAGAACCAACTGGCAGCGCCGACAGCTACACCAATTATCCCTAGAATTACGCCAACGATTCCAATAGTTATAGCTGTCGTGACACTCGTCGAGGCATCCGATGCTAGGTTTTCAGTGCCTCGGATACCAGCTTCAAGTTCACGTACACTTTTTACAGTATGCGGGAATTGCAAAACTGAGTGGGCCTGAACGTCATCAAAATCACCGCCTCCTCCCTTGGACATAAACGTCTCACTGATTTTGTGGCTTTCAATGGTTCCAAACAACCGGAGTTTGTACACACCTTGTGCCGTTGGGATCAATGCAGCACTGTAGTGACCCGGCTCTTGATGTACGGGGACGAGGTCCATGGTTCTTGAGATGTTTGTTTCGACATGAGTAATCTCGACCCTCAAAGTTGTCTCTAACCCCTCTACGGCTATTGTCGTAGAATCAGAATGTTCTTCGGGAGCCTTTCCCGATGTTATAGAAGATACCTTCTCGGTCTTATTGAGCCACATGATCTTGGTGCCAGGCTTAACATGCACTTCGCCATTGCGGTACCTATCCGGGTATATCTCGATCATAACCATTTCGGAAAGGCCAGCGTTCTCTGAGACCTTAATTGAACCTACCATTTTGTGATCCAAATGGTTGTGGAACGGGATGGTCAGGCCTAGATAGTTATCTGAAGCGATAAATTCGAAGGTGCCCCCAGCGGGCAACGCAGAGTTAAATAAAGCCCCATGTGCTTCTACGCTATCCGATGTGGCCGCGTGGCCGTGTTCTTCGTGGGTTGAGTCATGTTGCTCTTGATGTCCGTGGTGCTCAGCATCATCCTTTTTTGTTACGCGTACAGAGATGCCATTCGGAATCCCTTCATATGCGGGCTCTTCCATGAATCCAACGGTTAAATTGTATTTACCAACTTCGCGTCCCTCGTGCGCAGTCGTGTCCTTGGTCAATGCCAATAGTAGTAGTAGGGTGATGATGACAGGGGTACATTGTTTTAGCATTTGGGTTTCCTCAAAGTCTTGATATTTATTTTTTTCGTGCAGTCCCATGGCGACCTAAGGATGCACGGATGGCGAGTCCTAAAACCACCAGAAAAGCTGTTAAAGTCATCAGTGTAACGATTCCGGCGATTGGGCTAGCATTCTTGACAGTAACTTCGAAATCTGCCGAATACTGTTTTTCGATGCTTTGAACTGTGGTTGTAAAGGTCCAGATTCCCTCCTGGTCAACAACCGTGTTCACATCGTAGAATGTTGGGTCTTGAAGGTTTGTTGTCGCATGTATCGGGCCGATTTTCTCAGATCCCGATTCTGGTGGCGGCATACCACTCACAGTGACCGTTGCTCCAGTAATCAAGGTGTCGCTTGCGATTTCAGTTAAGCTAATCGTGATGTGTAGGTTACCCACTGAAGGGGTTCCGGGTATTGTTCCGAACGCAATTTCATAAGGACCAATGACCTTTGATTCAAAGGACACAACCCGGCCATTGCCTAGCACCGTGCTAGGTCCGAACGCAATAACGGTTATAACAAATACGGTAACAAGCCGGAACAAGATACCTGTCATCTAAATATCACCACTCTCACCTGAATCACTGTGGTAAGGCCGATTAAACGGAGATTAAGCAGTGTTTTGGGGTGGTTGTGTTGGCCTGGGAAGGAATACTTCGTAAATCCTAGGGTTTATTGGAGAAGGCATAATAAACCCGACCGAGGGTTCGAAGTGAACCAAGTGCCTCGGATCATCCTTGTCTAAGGTGATTAACAAGCTACCTGCCGCAAGGCCATCGTAGGAGTAAATGGAGTCATTTGTAGGGGGAAGCGCTTCTGGTAGATGACTGTGTGGGCTGTTGTGATAATGCGAGTGCGGAGAGTTGGTAACTATATGGGTGTGATGAGGATGTCTTTCAGCGAAATGATGGTCTACTAATGGACCCACTGTAGGGAATAGTAGGGCACCGTATAGTGCCCAGGAGATTGCTTGAAACAGGCGGTACCTCATTCAGGTATGTTACCTTTCTCAAGCCTTCTGCATCGACTATGCAGCGTAGAGTCCCAATCCAAGGTTTACGATCATCTCATGAATAGGGAATCCCTCGGGCAGTTCAAATTGAATATTGGGCTCTACCGCCTGACGTCCCAGGCGTCCTGCAATTGCTGAAGCGAACTCTGACCTATTGCCGATATGGGTTCCAGTTGTGACCACAGGTACTCTAGAGTTGAGTGTGTCCTGGATATCTGTAGTTCGGTTGGCTACCGCCACGGCCCGATCGGTGATCTGAGATGGTCTTAGGGAGCCACTCTCCCAGTGGATCGACTGGTATGCAATTGGAACCCAATCATGGATCACTATAGCGTCACATCCGTCGGCAGCTATCCAGATTATGAGTGCTTCTTGCATGTTGACTGCCCTGGCGATAGCAAAAGGACGTAATTCAAGTGCGTCGAGTTTGTACCCCGAACGATACACAACATCTGTGATTGATGAAACAGAACGGTTCGTTGCTGATACTATAAGCCAGCGTCCGATCTGTGACCGTCCGGGTAGGCGCGTCCAGTTCATTGTTACAAGCTCCGCTGGGATACCAAGAGTACGGGCGACTTCTCGGGAGAATATCGCCTCGGGATCAAGTTCTCGGGCGTTTGGCAATTCAACGTTGCTGAGAGCTGCCTGGTAGCCAGGCACAGCTGCTACTAGACGTGCGTGTGGCGCAGCGGACTCAGTAAGAACTTGGTCAAGGTTACGGGCCACTTTTTGGGTATCCTGTACAAGGCCAGCCAGGTATGATTCCAGTCCAAACTCGGTTATCGAATACGACATTACTTCGACTCCGCGCATAGACAACACCTTCAACTCGTTGTGTTCTAGAGTTAAGGTCGTTATCTCCTCGGGGGGAGAAGTGAAGATCCCTTCGATCAGTTTCCGCTCCCTGCCAGTCGAAGGAGCAGTTCTGTTTCGGAAGAAAACGGACAAGTTTCTTATTGAATCTGCCAAAGCATAAACCAACCCCCGTAACCTCAATGATAGATTTGATAGGTACTGTGTGGAGGTGCTACTCGCTTTGTTTGATAAGGTGGGTACAGTCGGATCAGTTTCCTGTGGTTGCCCGAATTCATGCGAAACTGGATCGGCTAAGTCAGGGTTTTCAACACCCCTGGTACTGTCACGTCTTTTTGCGAGTTGATTAAGCGCTCGAAGAAGTGCAGATTCTTCACTGGTTGCCTCCTCCGATTCTGATTTTTGGGATGAGCTTGTTTGAGTCTCAGCCGTTTTGTCTGGACTTGTCTTATCGCCAGATATGAGATGTTGTAATAACTCTAAGGCATCTTGCTGCTCAGGAACTCTTTCCTGATAACCTCGAGTGGGATCGTGGGAACTGGAAGGATTTTCATTTGAATCAGAATCCAACTCCCCATCTGGACCCGGTAGATTTGGTGTGCCGAGAGATTCAGGATTTGGAACAGTGGTTGCTATGTGATCGTGTATATGATTTTGTGCTTTGGGTTCATCTGTAAGCTCTGTGGTGCATACCAAACACTGGAAGCTGTCACCCCTCTTCTCGTACAAGCCTAGGTCATAAAGTGTACGTGGATCGGATTGGTATCTGTTATGGAATTGATGAACCATCCATTCACTGATACCAAGGGCGTCTGCTATTTGATCAACCGACCATCCTTCAGTAAACCCCCAAAAAATAAACCGCTTCTCGTCGTCGTCTACCCAGCGGCCCTTTTCATGAGCGTCTCTAGTCGGTCCACCTCTTGCGAATCTTTCATGTAGGGTTGGCTCTGACAAATGATCACCACAACAACCGAGATCTCCTAGCACTATAGCTTAGGCTACTCATTACAAATAATAGTAGGCCTTTAGGCTTGGAGTGTGAAGGGATTTCCCGTATCTATTTGAGCGAGCGACTAAATTGGTCATATGGGCATCCTGAACATTTGCTAGCCTACAAGGTATATTATGTCTCCGTTCAGCATCGGAATGCCCAGGTGGCGGAATGGTAGACGCGGCGGACTTAAAATCCGCTTCTCGCGAGAGAGTGGGGGTTCGAGTCCCTTCCTGGGCACCAGGTGTTTACGGAAAAATATGGAGGGTGTAATGAGTTCGAAAAATCTAATCGGTTGGGCATTAATCATTGGGCCGCTCTCTGCGTTCCTCTTTGGAGGTCTTTTGACTGGGATATTGATAGGGCCTGGAGAAACCGCTGCGGAAGCCGTCAGTGAAATGCAGGCAAAGATAGGACTGAAGTCTGTATTTACTATCTTAGGTAGCTTAGGATTTGTATTCGCTTTTATTGGGACTGTTTTACTGAGTAACTCGATGCGTGGCGATGGTAAACCAGGTAGTTTGTTAGCTAGTATAAGTACTGTTATTTTCATCGCACTTACAACGCTTGCGATGGCAGCGACAATGTCGGACTGGGCAGCACTGGGCTCTCTACAAAATGATAATTTGGATGCTGCAGCACAAATTAGTAATGCCGTTACAATAACGCTTGTAGGCAATGCGTTGTGGGCAGGCTTGTTCTTCTTCTGGGGTATTGGCTTCCTTACCTTAGGAACAGCTTTGGTTATGCAACGGAAATTGAACGTCATTGTAGACTGGATTTTTGTTGTGTTTGGAGCACTGTTTGTTATTCTGCTGCTTATGCCTTGGGACCTTGCACAAAATGTAGGCTTCTTGATTTTCGGCGTAATGGTCCTAAACACTATCGCCGCTGGTGTATTCCAGCTCAGAGCAGATGAGAGCTAGTGTGAGTGCTTAGTTCAAATGAATGTGTATTTGTTTTTCTGGGACCGAGACACTAGTTTAGAACGGAGACTCCCTCACTATCGAAAAGGGGAGGGGTCTCCTTTCTGAGAACAAGACTCCATGACATTGCAATATCGGACTACAGCTAGATTGATAGTGCACAAAGCGACATAGATGGAGGTTTCAAATGTACGGAACGATCTTCAGCCTAGATATTAAGCCGGGACATCAAGACAAACTATTGGCCACCATGGAAAAAGAGGCCGCTTCCAAACCACAAGGAATGTTAGCTTGGTTTGTTATGAAACCAGACGATAAAGAGGAATGGACAGGGGTCGCAATTTTTGAAAGTAAAGAAGCATATGTGGCTAACGCGAACAGACCAGAGCAGCATGAATCATTTCTAAAAATGATGGAGCATCTTGCATCAGAGCCTACATGGAATGATGGGACATACGTTATCGCCGAGATAGCTTAACGGCATACTACCTTAGGGAATCGGTAAGGAATACAGTTAGTAATCAGCCAAAGGGGGCCGAAGATCAAAGAAATCCCGACCGTCAAAGCAACTCGAATTGACCCTCCTCCAGCCTGGGCGCTACTTCAGCGTAAACTCATCACCACCCTCGAGGATGCGGCAGATATTTTTGTAGAGAAGTATTGCCGCTCTGACCTCAGTACCTACTACGTTCAAGACGTCGATGACATTTACGAGATCATGCACAACTGGGGCCTCTTCTACGCACTAGGTGGGGATGACCGTATTCTGGACTATGCACTTGGCTTCTGGAATACCACTACACGCTACTATGAAGAGACTCAATCAGAAGCTTCGAGCGTTAATCGACACCCCTTCTATATGCCTCAGCTTCATAATGAATTTTGGAACCTGAATATTCCATACAATTCTGACTGGTTTCATATCGGTGAAGGATCCCAATCTTTTTATGACTTCGGGCTTGCTGATCCCAATCTTGAAGAGAATATGCGTCGCTCCGTGCGATTTGCCGGGCTATATATTGGCGAAGATCCTCAAGCTCCGAACTATGACCCGAATTATCGTATTATCCGTTCTCCCTATCACGGCAGTGAGGGGCCGTTGCACCGTGCTGGTAGTAAGATCCCACTACTCCATTCATTGGGAGAGACGACCGACGATCTGGACTATGTTAAAGCATGGTTAGACCATGCCTCCTATGGTGGATTTAACCATCGTTCAATTACACGTGACTGGGAGCGCTGGCAGCAGAAAGATGGTCGTCCTATTGGAGGGGATAAAGACAATCATCTGTATCCAACAGTCAAGAATCTTGAGAGAGAGTGGTGGAACACACCCCAACGGGCTCAAGAAATAGCATCTGTTTTCGACAAAATGGCACTGGATGGTGACGTGCCAGAAAACCTCGGCGCAACAGCAATGGTCACCAACGCATATCTTTACACAGGAGACGAGAAATATAGACGTTGGGTTCTAGACTATGTTGAAGGGTGGATCGAACGGACAAAAAACAATGGTGGTGTTATCCCAGACAATGTTGGGCCAACTGGCAAAATAGGTGAACATCGTGCCGGACAATGGTGGGGGGGACTTAAAGGGTGGTCCAGCGATGATGGTGCTGCGAGCAATCTGCTGATCTCAGTTGCGATAGGAGCGGAGTCAGCACACCTTCTCACAGGTGATGACGCATATCTTGATTTGTTACGTTCCCAGTTGAACCTTCTTATAGAGAATGGAGATAGGGACAAGGACGGGCAGTTTGTTGTACCCATGCGATATGGGATTGATGGATGGGATGATTTTCAGCCATTGAAGATATATGAGATGGCACATCTCTATCATGCTTCTTTGGAGAAGAAGGACTACGATTCCCTTGTGAGCTTGCGTGATGGCAACTCCAGCCGAGATTGGAATGCAGTGGATAGTCAGAGGGACCGTCGGAGCGGGGATGCTGAATACGGTCGTTTTCAATATTACGATGGTAGAAACAAGGACTGGCCTGTAAAGATCCAGGATGCTGAACTGAACTTTGTGTTAACCATGATAGAGGCGATGCGTCAGGATATGCGTAGTACTGAGGAAATCATTTACGGCAATCATTGGCCACCTAAACATTCCGAATACCCTTCGCGACGCGACTACGGTTGTGAGGCAGCTAACCCGTTAGTCGTGAAAGGATTGACTCAAGTAATGACGGGGGCGCCTCAAAATATCTACAACGGAGGTTTACAACGAGGCAGTGTTCGATATTTTGATCTTGATCGGTCTCGGCCTGGATTGCCACTGGATGTAGCAGCACTAGTGTATAAAATCGAATCAGATGTGATTGGCATACAACTTGTGAACACAAGCACCGAGAAGGTTCGAAGGTTAGTTGTGCAGTCGGGTGTGTTCGGTGAACACAATTTCACGGACATCAGGATTGAAGATACTCAAAGTGATGTTTCTATTTTAGATCCGCTTGCCTGGCTTCAGGGGCAGCGAACTTTTTCCGAGCAGGTTATTCGTGTCAACGGAAGACATTTCATCGTAGAACTCCCTCCTTCAAGAACCATTAGGATAGAAGCAGGCGTTGATCGGTTTGCAAATCAGCCTAGCTACCACAACGAACTCACGATGCGATAGATTTGGTTATCTTAAGGACATTGTCGAGAGATTAAGTCTGATTTCCTTCATCCCAGTTAGGTCTAGCCATTGAGAAAGTGTTATTGACCTCAACATACTCCAAGTACCCGAGCCTGCCGATGGCTCGCATTTTGAGGAAATCAATCTTTCCGTCAGTCAATAACTCGTCCTTGATATGAACGCCAATAACCTCTCCAAACACTACGGTATTTGGGGCCGTGACGTCATCTGAAAGGACGCTTAAGGACTGGACGTACCTGCATTCTAAGTGAATTGGGGATTCCGCGACTCGCGGGCAGTTGACCAAGATACTGTCTTCTTTGGTAAGTCCACAGTATGAGAACTCATCGACGTCGTGCGGCGCCGCCACGGATGACGCGTTCATCTGCTCTCTCAGTTCCCACGTGGCAACATTGATTACGAATTCCCCAGTACTTTGGGCATCGGCCACTGCGTCTTTCAAACCTCCATAACTGTGGTTAGTTGTGGCTGAAAACATTACTTGTGGGGGGTGATAGGCAACGGCATTGAAGAATGAGTATGGGGCTAAATTAGAGGTTCCCATGGCGTTGAGTGTAGAGACCCAGCCTATAGGCCTCGGTACAACTATCGCGTTTAGTGGATCATGGGGTAATGGGGCACCGTGTTTTGGTTCATAGAACATTTCTAGTCGTCTCCAGTTGAGGGTGTTGCCTGAATTTTAACTTCCATGTGGTGATATCCCAGTGGTGTGGTCGATATCTTTTACCTATAAGTGGTCAATGACAATAAGAAGGGTCTGTGAAGAAGTAGATTCTTGTTATCTATGAGTTGTAGAGTAGATTAGTTACAATAGGTGTTCAATTATGTGGTGACTCGTCGCATTGTCATCCACCAATGGACCTACTACCTCCGAGGTATTGGCGTCAAGTGGTGCTAGCCAGTGACTCGTGACGAATATCAGATAATATTTACTAGATTTATAAAGCATTGGAACGGTAGCGTAGCAAGTATATGGAACAGTTATTCGGAATACCGACCCTGTGGTTAGCTTTGGGCCTCGCCCTAGTACTACTAGTTCTATTGGGTGTTGTGGCGTACTTTGCAAATAGGCATCGCTTTCTATTTAAGCTAGGGGTTCGGAATGTCCCGCGTCGGAAGGCCCAAAGCGTTTTGATAGTAATGGGTCTCATGTTAAGTACGACCATTATCGCCTCGTCTTTAGGTATTGGTGATACGGTCACCCATTCCATTAGAGTTGATGCGTTTACAGCTCTAGGTCATACGGACGAGATCATCTCGTCGCCTGAGGCTGTACTCTTTGGGGGAGCTTTCCTCCCGGAGGGTGCACTTGATCAGATTCAGAGCGTTGTTAGTGCAAATGATCAGATTGATGGCATTATGCCTCAGACTGACTCACAGTTTATAGCGATACTGCCTAGAACAGCTCGAGCCGAGGCAGAAATGCGTGTCATCGGGTTTGACCCGAACCTTCAAAAGCCGTTCGGCGAACTGATTACAGCTCAGCCGGAATGGGATGGTTTGTCAAAGCCGGGCAACGTCGTAGAAATTGACGACCTCTCGCGTGTGCTAACTACTGAGAGGGCCCGCAACGAAATGTTCCTCAACCAAGACGCTGCACGCGAATTGAAAGCTAAGAAGGGTGATCGGATCATACTAGTCACCCCCACAGATTCTTGGCAAATGAGAGTGCATTCAATTGTGAAAAACGGAGGACTCGCTGGTGGTGGAGGTAATTCCCCAGTAGCAATCGTAAGGCTTGATCTTGCACAGGCTATGTTAGGAGTGGAAGGGAAATTCACCAAGGTTCTTGTATCTAACCGTGGTGGTGTTGAAGGAGGAATCAGAGAATCAGCCGATGTCACTAGAGACCTGCGTCTTGCTTTCTCGAACAGAGACGTTGCTCAGCAAATCTTTGAAATTCTTGGAGGGGCTAGATCCCTGGCCTTGCTTGATTTTTCTAAGGAAAGTTCAGTATCCCCTGGGCTTCGGGATGATATCTCATTACTGAAGTTAGAATTAGGTCGTGATGCTATGTCCGATGATTTCATCTCGATCGTAGCTGACCAGCAATTTGTCGCGACATTAGTCACAGTTCTGAATCGTGGAGGCTTAGAAGAAAACTCGGAACGTTTAAACACACTGAGTTCACAACTCTTTAATCTCACTGTTGATGATATAAAGGCTGACAGACTTGAACTCGCCGAACAGACCGGGAGTCAATTTGTCTCGCTCTTTACCATCTTTGGGTCCGTTTCAATTATCGTTGGTTTGCTCCTTATCTTTCTGGTGTTTGTACTACTGGCGGCTGCACGTTCGTCGGAAATCGGGATCGGAAGGGCTATCGGTCTTAGGCAGAGTCATGTCGTTCAGGCGTTTTTATACGAAGGTTTAGCTTACGCTCTGGCTGCAGCAGTGTTAGGGACTATTTTGGGAGTCATTGCTAGTATCGCTCTGTCAGCGATATTGCAGAGTGTCGTGTCGGCTGAGCAGTTCACAATTCACTCTAAATTTACGACTAATTCGGCGATCATCGCCTTCTCAGCAGGTATGGTACTTACGATTGTGACGGTTTTCTTATCTTCACTTTGGGTGAGTCGTCTAAACATCATAGTAGCAATTCGTGGCCTCCGCGTTGACCCCAACCGAGATGTCAGTACTCCAGTTCGAATACTCCGACAAGGCTGGCCGGTGGTAGTGGTCGGTGTTGCATTAGCCGTTGGGAACTTGGTGCTCAATAGTGCCGTTGATTTAGGCGTTGCATTGAGTATGTTTTACATTAGCATCAGCGTCATAGTGATTGGTGTTGGGATGTGTATACGTTGGGTTTTAGGTACGACCGGAATGGAGTACAGCCGGACATCACGTATTGGGGGTTCATTTCAAGGTCTTGTACTTCTTCTTTTATGGTCACTTCCGCTTGATACTTTCGAGTCGATAACCGGAGAGTTATCGACGGGAGCGGAGATATTCGTATTGAGTGGGACAGCAATGGTAGGGTCTGCTGTGTGGCTCATCATGAATAACACCGGGGTTATTGTGTGGATTTTATATGCTGTCCCTGGTCGAATTCATCGTCTGAAGGCTGTTATGAAGACAGCCATTGCTTATCCAATGGCGGCCAGATTTTTGACGGGATTGACTGTAGTTATGTTCGCCATAATCATTTTTAATCTGACGATTTTTGCGATCATTAATAACCTTGGAAATCTTGCACGGGAGGACCCCAGCCGCGTAACAGGCGGCTACGATATCTCTGCTATTGTGAGACCAGAAATCCCGATATATGACTTTAAGCGTACGCTTAATGATGAGGCGGAGGGGTTCCAGAACGACATACAAGTAAACTCAGCTGACTGGGTAAGGCGTCGCGTTCATGATGCAAGTGCTTCCGTGACTATACCCGTTGAAGCTCGTCAAGTAGCTGGATTAGATATTGAGTTTAAGGCTCTTGATCTTACGGCTGTTGACGATACTTTTATGAAGACTAGCGCATGGCGTGTAAGCCATTTTGACCCCACTTATGAAACTGGGTCTGGCAATATTGACCGTGATATGTGGTTAGCTTTACAGCGTGATCCAAGTCTCGCAATTATTAATAATACGGCGTTGGAGCGTGATGATTCTTTTGCTCCGAACGACCCATTTAACCCGAATTTTGGAGGTTTCACGGCAGAAGGTCTCAAAGCAAGTTCACCTCGAGAGATAGCCCCCTTTGAGATCGAGATGAGGCCTGTAGGCGGTGATGAAAGGATAGTACGTCGACGTGTAATAGCTGTTCTTGAATCTCTAGCAGACCAGCTTTCCACAGAGCGGCGTACCCGCGCTGAAGCCCTTACCCAAGCGAGACCGGCGACTCTTTTCACTAGTGCAACGGTTCTTATGGAGATCTCGGATGTTGAAGTGCCGTTTACAAACTGGCATATTCGGAGGAGTGGCAAGCAAGAATTAGGGGTTACCGACGAAGATGTGGCGGCTCGGATGGAGACGGCTTTCATGGACCGGAGCATGGTTGCAGTGTCTACTGCTCTAGAATTTGCTTTGACTCTCTCTGAAGACGATGCCTTTAACCGGCTATTTCAAGGTTTCATGGGTATTGGACTAATTGTTGGTGTTGCTTCAATCGGCGTTCTTTCTTTCCGTGCTGTAGAGCAACGCCGTCAGTCAATTGGCATGCTGCGTGCCATAGGGTTTCGATCACGGCATGTTGTTATTCAGTTTCTTTTGGAAGCCTCGATTATTACCTTAATTGGAACCATTCTTGGTCTAACCTTGGGAGCGATCACTTCATGGAATATTTTTAACGAACTTGCTAAAGAGACCGACGGTCTCCGCTATGATATTCCATGGCTGAACGTTATTGTTATAGTTGGTATCGCGTGGTTCTTCTCTGTATTAATGACCGTGCTACCTGCACGTCAGGCCGGTACTATCTATCCTGCTGAGGCTCTTCGATACGAATAGGATGTCTTTAGACGATCAGATCCAGGCAGTTCTAGGTGTTTACTATCAGGGTCTCGCCTGTAAGGAATGTGGTGCGTCTGTACGCATAGGCGAGTATGAGTGTGCACATTGCGGAACGGATTTCGAAGAGCTTCTACGAGAATGGTCTGGGGTGATAGTCAACGAACTTGAGGCCCAATGCGGCCTCGATACCTGAGCGATCCAGTGGATTGTCAGTTTGGACACAATAGGGAAATTCCCGAGATACTTTGGTCCCCTTCTGAAGAGGTCATAGCGAACGCAAACGTAACTAAATTTATGCGTTGGTTATCAGAATTCAAAGATCTGAATTTCCCAAAATACGAGGATCTCTGGGAGTGGTCAGTAACTGACCTTGAGGGTTTTTGGAGTTGTGTTTGGGACTACTTTGAAATCATAGAACGCCAACCTTACACGCAAGTGTTAGGACCTCGTTCAATGCCTGATGTGGAATGGTTTGCTGGTGCTCAACTCAACTATGCTGAGCATGCGCTTCGTCGCATGGATGATCACGTTGCCATTGTGTCACAATCCGAGGTGCGCCCCCGCTCTGAGATGACTTATCGGGAACTACATCAACATGTCGCTCAATTTGCGGAGGGTTTAAGAAAGCTAGGAGTAGGGAAAGGAGACCGGGTCGCAGCTATATTACCCAACGTTTGGGAGGCAGTTGTGGCTTTCTTGGCGACGGCAAGTGTTGGTGCGATTTGGTCAGCGTGTTCGCCTGAATTTGGTACCCGGAGTGTGATAGATAGGCTTGTCCAGATTGAACCGAAACTCCTTCTTGCCGTAGATGGTTATCGGTATGGCGGCAAAGACTTCAACAAACTTGGTGATGTGAGGCAGATTCAGAAAAGTCTCCCCACTCTTCGACAGACCGTTGTACTTAGTTACTTACGAGACGACGTTACTCTTGATGGACTTACCAATGCGATGCATTGGTCGGATGTTCCTGTCGATGGCAGTACCATTACCTTTGAGCCTGTGTCGTTTGACCACCCATTGTGGATTTTGTATTCCTCGGGTACGACGGGTCTTCCTAAACCAATAGTGCATGGCCACGGCGGTATAGTGATTGAGCATCTTAAAACCATAACGTTCCACATGGATCTAACGGAGCAAGATCGGTTCTTTTGGTTTACAACAACTGGCTGGATGATGTGGAATTTTCTTGTAGGAGGCCTTTTAGTTGGCTGCACTATCAATCTCTACGATGGCAGCCCGGGTGAACCGAACATGAACGTCCTTTGGGAGATAGCCGCTAATGATGGGGTCACCTACTTTGGAACGAGCGCACCTTACATACAGGGATGTATGAAACAAGATGTACATCCTAGCCAGGAATATGACCTTTCTAGGATTAGAGGAGTCGGGTCTACAGGGGCGCCTCTCACTTCGGAGGGATTTGATTGGGTGTATGAGAATATAAACTCTAACCTCCTCCTTGGATCTTTCAGTGGAGGGACGGACGTTTGCACTGGTTTTGTTGGTCCGATCCCCTTACTACCTGTAAGATCCGGTGAAATTCAGGCTTCATGCCTCGGGGCCAAAGTTGAAGCTTTTGATCCGAGGGGGCTCTCATTGGTTGGGGAAGTGGGGGAATTAGTATTAACTCAACCTCTTCCTTCGATGCCGTTGTATTTTTGGAATGATCCTGATCATAGACGGCTCCACGAAAGCTATTTTGATATGTTCCCGGGTATTTGGAGGCACGGCGACTGGGTCGAGTTCACAGACCGAGGTTCATGCGTTATATCTGGTAGGTCCGATTCGACTTTGAACCGAGGGGGCGTCCGTATCGGGACTAGTGATTTTTACCGCGTGGTCGAAGAATGTGACTATGTTGTCGATAGTCTTGTGGTCGATACGGGATCTATCGATAACGAAGGCAGTATCCTCTTATTTGTAGTGTTGAAAGCGGGGCTCAATCTGAGTTCTGAGTTAGTTAGTGAACTGCGATTGAAACTACGGACTGATCTTTCCCCAAGGCATGTGCCCGATGAAGTTCATCAGGTGCTTTCAGTACCCCGAACACTGAACGGTAAGAAGCTAGAGGTACCTATCAAGCGTATTCTATCTGGTACACCTGTGGAACAGGCGATCAGTAAGGATGCTATGGCCGATCCTAGAGTTCTTGATCCATTTGTGGAAAGGGCGGCATCATAGTTCTTTAACGCCTGTGATCAAGTTTGCTAGAGACTCACTAGCATCTCCGAAAAGCATCATGGTGTTATCTTTGTAAAAGAGTTCGTTGTCGAGACCTGCAAAGCCAGGGCTCAGACTACGTTTTAAAACGAGGACTTGTCTGGATTTGTCCACTTCCAGAATGGGCATACCATAGATTGGGCTGCCTGCCTCGTCGCGTGCCGCTGGGTTCACAACGTCGTTTGCTCCAATAACAACAACGATGTCTGTCTCAGAGAATCGACTGTTGATTTCATCGAGGTCGTACAGTTGATCGTAAGGGACATCAGCCTCGGCGAGAAGGACGTTCATGTGCCCTGGCATCCTGCCCGCTACGGGGTGGATTGCGTATCTCACATCAACGCCGCGTGCTCCAAGAAGTTCCGCTAGGTCTTTGAGTTGGTGTTGAGCTCTGGCGACTGCTAGGCCATACCCTGGAACGAAAATCGCGGTTTGGGCATACCCTAAGGAAATAGCAGCGTCTTCAACGCTGGCTTCGCGTACCGCCTTGTCGGCTGATTCTCCAGTAGCAGTAGCAGCGCTTGCTCCAAATGCACCAAAGAGTACGTTGAAAATTGAACGGTTCATCGCCTTAATCATAATTTGAGTCAGGATAAGTCCTGCAGCGCCGACTAGTGAGCCGGCGATAATGAGCATGACATTACCTAGTGCAAACCCTGCCATTGCTGCTGCAACCCCTGAATATGAGTTTAGTAGAGAGATGACAACAGGCATATCTGCGCCCCCAATAGGGATCACAAGCAACACGCCCAAAAGCAGACAAATTACTACCAAAATGTAGAAGAGCTGCAGATTTGGTTCGATCACCAACAGCGCAATGAGGGCCGCTATTACAAGGAAGGCTAGGGCAGTCACTATTTTCTGTAGTGGGAATATGAAGGGGCTTCCACCGATGATTTCCTGAAGTTTGGTAAACGCAATCATGCTGCCTGAGAAAGTAACGGCCCCGATTAGAGTTCCCAGCATTATTGTGATAGAGATTTCGATAGGTATGTTAGTTTCGAGGCCCTCTAATCTGAAATATTCAGCTGATGCGACGACAGCTGATCCCGCTCCACCGAGCCCGTTAAATACTGCGACTAGCTGAGGCATAGCGGTCATTTTGATCTTCCGGGACATGACTACCCCAATTAAGGAGCCAACGACCACCCCGGCGATGATCACTTCGAAGCGAACAATTTCTCGATCAAAAAGAGTCACTACTACTGCGATCAGCATTCCTAGTGCAGCTAGTCTGTTACCAGATTTGGCAGTTGCCGGGGAGCCCAGTTGCTTTAACCCATAGAAGAAGAGAATTGCGGATACTAGATAGAATGCCGCGATTATAAGATCGAAGTTGATTTCTGCCATGGTTAGTTCGATTTCGGATCTTTCCTAAACATTTGAAGCATACGGTCCGTGACCATAAAGCCCCCTACTACGTTAATCGTAGCTAATACAACTGCCAGAAAGCCCAGAATCACTCCCAAGAGTCCGTCATCTCTTCCTGCTACAAGTACAGCACCTAGAATGGTTATACCCGAGATAGCGTTCGATCCTGACATTAGTGGAGTGTGTAGTGTAGGAGGTACTTTGGTAATCAGGTCGAACCCAATAAATACCGCTAGTACGAAGATGTAGAGTTGGATTAACGTAGGACTATCGAACATTTTGGTCTCCCATAGCGAGAACGGTGGCCTCGTGGACAATCTCTCTATTATGTGTGATCAGACAGCCCGATGTAATGTCGTCGTTTAGGTCGACCACAATGGATGATTCTGTAACCAGATGGTTTAGGAAGTTAATCATGTTGCGTGAGTACATTTGGCTGGCATGAGTTGGTAAAGAACTCGGTAAGTTCAGAGGGCCATGTATGGATATTTTGTCCTTCACGACTATCTCGCCAGGTTGTGTTAACTCACAGTTACCACCACCTTCGGCTGCAATATCGACAATGACCGAGCCGGATTTCATATCGGCAATCATATCCGCTTCAATTAACACCGGGGCTGGGCGACCGGGAATGGCTGCTGTTGTGATAACGAAATCCGCTTCCTTGACTGCATTGTGTATTGTGTGTCGAGCTTTGTCCTGTGATGTAGCTGACAGTTCCCGAGCATAGCCGCCAGAATCCTCGGATTCTTCGTCAAGTTCAACCTGCAGGAAGGTTGCTCCCAAACTTTCAACCTGCTCTTTTACGGCTGTGCGAACGTCATAAGCTGATACAACAGCACCGAGTCTCCTCGCAGTTGCAATAGCCTGCAGGCCCGCGACACCAGCTCCAAGAACTAGTCCCTTTGCCGGTGGAATTGTTCCAGCTGCAGTCATCATCATTGGGAAGAATTTCGGCAGAGCATCTGCGGCGATTAGCACAGATCTGTAACCCGCAATGGATGCCATTGATGAGAGAACATCCATACTCTGGGCCCTAGCGATCCGAGGTACGCTGTCCATACTGAAACTGGTGATGTTCTTCTCTGCTAACGCTTTCACCAACTGATGGTCAGTAAGAGGCTGTAAGACCCCGATTAAGGTTGTCCCTTCTCTCAGTATGTTAACTTCCTCAACTGATGGTGCCTGGACTTTCAGGATTGTGTCAGAAGCATACACATCAGTAGTGGATTTGGAGATTAAAGCGCCGGAAGCTTCGTATGCGTCATCACTGTAAGACGATGACAGGCCAGCTTGTGATTCGATGAGCACATTATGGCCAGACCGTACCAAAAGTGGTACTACACTTGGCACCAAGGCAACACGCCGTTCGTTCTCTACTGTTTCTTTCGGCACACCGATCTGCATTGTTCCTCGCACAAAAACGGACGGGTGTCTGACCCGCCCTGGTATTTATCATACAGGATGCTTGATAAACCTATAAGAAATGTGATCATAGCTGGTGCTGTACTACAGGTAACACCTATAATCATGGTGAACCAACTTATGACAACCAACTACTCTAAATTCAGAGTCGCCATTTTGACAAGTAGTGATGCTGGCTCTAAGGGCGAACGTGATGACACGAGCGGGGATGCTATTAGTGAATTCATAGCTCGCCATCTCTTTGAAGAAGTTGCAAGAGATCTTCTACCGGATGAACAGAATTTGATTGAGAACAAACTTGCGGAGTGGTGTGATAGTGGCAAAGTTGATCTGGTTCTCACTACCGGAGGTACTGGCCTAGGACCTCGAGACGTGACACCTGAGGCAACACGTAAAGTTATAGATTTTGAGGTCCCAGGTCTCACAGAGGCTATTCGAATAAAGACGATGAGCCTCACTCCTATGGCAATGCTGAGCCGAGCTGTTGCCGGAGTTCGTATGGGCACACTCATCCTTAATTTGCCAGGTAGTCCCAAAGGAGTAGTAGAGTGTTTGGAGGTTGCGATTGAAGTGCTGCCGCATGGGCTAGAGGTGTTAAAAGGAAGGCGTGGTCACCCATCACATTAAACGCAGCATGGGACTAGGAATATAGCCATTGAATTTTCATGTGTTAACGATCTTTCCAAGTATGTTTGATGAAGCTTTCCAAGAAGGGGTTGTTGGGAAGGCGCTTGGTAGAGGGTTAATTACGCTGAATGCACACGATCTACGTAGTTTCGCTCAAGACCACCATCGCTCAGTCGACGACTACACTTTCGGAGGCGGTCCAGGCATGTTGATGAGTCCTGGCCCTCTTTTTGCTGGTGTTGAACACATTAAAGAAAGTTATGAGATACAGGATAGTCCTGTCGTACTGTTAACACCCCAGGGAAAGACATTGAACCAAGTGGATATTGAACAGTTTTCCACTAAGTCTGATCTGATATTGATATGCGGTAGATATGAAGGGGTCGACGATCGTGTACGTCAAGAGCTCGTGACCCATGAGGTAAGCATTGGGGATTACGTCTTGAGTGGCGGTGAGCTCGCATCTATGGTCCTCATTGATGCAGTTTCTCGCTTAGTGCATGGAGTAGTCGGGTCAATCGAATCTACACAGGATGATTCTTTCACCACAGGTCTTTTACAGTTTCCACAGTACACTCGGCCCGCTGAATTCCGAGGTCATAAAGTTCCAGACATACTAGTTTCTGGGCACCATTCTGAGATTGCCAAATGGCGACGGCGTGAAGCACTTCGTCGGACACTCATACGCCGCCCAGACCTACTGGATTACGCTGACCTAACAACGGAAGATCGTGAATTTATCGATTCTATCTCTGATGAGACGTTGTCTATTTAGACCCGTTATCTTTGTCTCAATTGACCACTGCTGGCCCGCAAAATATAATCTGTTGGATGCCTGACCCTCCACGGCATCATAGAGAGGTCTTTTGGGACTAGAAAGAGTAATCGAAGATAGAGCTTTGGTATGGTCCGGCGAGCACTGGATTGCTTACCTACGTGAACAAGATGACGCTCCTGACAACGGGCGCGTTAGTCTTTACCACATCCGTTTCAGTGGAGCTGGGGAAGGGAAAGTAGCATTTGTAGATATTCCCCGTGAGACTGGCGGCCTAATTGGAATCTATACGGATAATCAGGATGTTGCACAGTTTGTGATAGAACATGTAGTTAGAGGGAATAGTAATAATCCATATTATGATCACGAGCTTCCAATCGTGGACGCCAGCATAAATCAGGTTGGCGATATCAGGACGGACCCTTCTTGGGAGATTGAAGCCGGCGATGACAAAGTTGTTGTTACCTGGACTAGTATCCACCCGGCTCTTATCCTGGAAGGTCCAGGTCCCTTCATAAAAGGTGCTTCTGTCACGCATTCAATTCTTTTTTTCACCAACGAGGCTACCATAACGCTGAACGGCGCCTTGACGGGAGGGGTCCCTTACGTCCGTTCAGAATGGATGCCTGCTATCGGCCGTCAGGGTATGTCGACAGTGTTTGCTATATCCGAAACAACGACTTCAGTATCAAGTTCCTAGTGAGCTTCCTCATAGTGAGATTTTAACGGGTCTAATCCGAAGTCGTTCTCCAGGTCTCTCCACACTGTGTGGATATGATTTGCTTCATTTTGGGTGTTGTCGTACTCAATTAGGAAACTTCTGCTGTGGATTCTGTAGTAGTGTGGTTGCCCGTGACGTATGCTTCCAGCCCAACCGAAGGTGATACTTTTTGCCTCGTTATTTAAGCGTTGTTTACATTTCTTCGCGATATCCTTGGGCATTCGTCCAACATACGTACTTATAAGCCGATTCAATAAATCGCCTTGTGTCTTGGTCATCTCGGTAGCTGGCATTCCTTTTATGTAGTCGATTTCAGCACGAACACTAGCCCGAGACAGGATGTCTGATGGCGCCATAGGATAGATCAGGGCGCGTTGTTGGGACGTTCCGTCGAGTGCAGCAAACAAATCGCGTCCATACTCCTCTTCTTCACGTAGAATTCGTAAACCCCTATGGGGTCCTTGTTTAACTTCTGCTGGATTGGACCCAAGGAACGAGGGTGTTACAGAAACGATGTTGTCGTCCACCAACGTATAGTTAACCGAAAGATGATGCCCGTCGACTTGCCAACCCCACGGACCATCTCCTGGTGTCCCGAATATACTGAAGTAATACAGGTTGGGATCACGGACTAGCAGTAGTGTGCCAGCGCTCAATTCTATTTCACGAAGGATGTTTTCGTGCTGCATTATCGCCTTTGCCTTGGTGAAACAACTTTCCCCTAGGCTTGCTTTCAGTAGAGTGTATGCAGACCTGGTTTGAGTGTTATCCATCTCACTAAGGGGGAGGCCTGTTCTAGCTCTTGGGATATAGTGCCAGTTTGTGCGCTCATAATGTTCGAATGGGAAAGTCGCCATTTTGTGTAGCTTGGAATTGTCTAGTGAAGCTAGAAAATTCTTCGCTTCGAGTGTGACTCGTTTAGCAGTCCGACCACATATGAAGGCTGATTCCATTCGTTTCGCCTTGAGACAAATTTAAGGTTGGGAGTATACCAGTCACTGTACATCTTGATAGCCTTGGTCTAGCCGTGTACCTTAAATTGATTCTAAACGGAGGGGCCGATAAACATGGAGGGCAGAGCAGTGCGTCTTATGGTGAACCCGGGCACTCGCCAACCAATGCGTCATGTTGGGGAGGCTCATTTTGTTGTTGGCCAAGGTATCGAGGGCAACAAGAACTTTGGTTCAGGTCGTCGCACGCATCGTCAGGTTCTTCTGATTGATGAAGAAACACTAGATGCAGTTGGTATGGACCCCGGAGTCGTTAAAGAAAATATCACAACTTCTGGTTTGGATTTAAGCTCATTGAGGCCCGGCGATGTTATTGAACTTGGTAATGAGGTGAGGCTTCAAATAACAGAACCGTGCGAACCTTGTAGTCGTCTAGACGAGGTTCGTGATGGACTCCAAGCTGAATTAGCAGGTCGACGAGGAATGTTAGCAACGATAATAACAGGCGGAATCGCCTCAACAGATGATCGTATCCAAGTCAGTGATTCGGAATTATTACCATCAGAATAGGAGATACAGTTGCCGAATGAACTAAGAGGTAAGGCGCAGACGGTACTAGGACTAATTGATCCCCTGACTTTGGGGATGACGACAACCCATGAGCACGTGCTCATTGATTTTGTTTGCATGTATGTCCCACCCACAGACGCGACATTGAAGTATCGGGGAGAGGAACAAGTTGCGCTCCACAATGTTGGTTGGATCCGCTACGACCCGTTTCGTAACCGTGACAATCTTGAACTGATGGACGAGGATACGGCGATTGAGGAGATTGCACTTTTCGGAAGGGTCGGTGGGGGAACGATAGTTGACGCAACGACTTTCGGTATTGGACGCGATCCGATGGCTTTGGCCCGCATTGCGCGAGCCACCGGAGTTAATATTGTGATGGGGGCGGGATACTACGTTGGGTCAGTACATCCTGAAGACATGAAAGATAAGACGGAGGATGTAATCACTCAGCAAATTATTGATGAACTCACGGTAGGCACTGATGGAACCGATATAAAGGCGGGAATTATTGGTGAATTGGGATGCTCATGGCCGTTGCAAGATAATGAGCGAAAGGTTTTACGTGCAGGAGCACGGGCGCAGCAGGAGACTGGGGCGGGGATCTTGATTCACCCTGGTCGTAGTCCCGAAGCTCCGTTCGAAATTCTCAAGGAACTCCAAAGTGCTGGAGCTGATCTTAGTCGTGTAATTATGGGCCACTTGGACAGGACGGTACTTGAACATGAGACTTTGTTGAAGCTAGCTGCCCAAGGCTCAATGCTTGAGTACGATTTGTTTGGCTGGGAGACTTCACACTACTCCCTAGGCTCGATTGATATGATGAACGATGGGGAACGAATAGGCTATGTTCAACTTCTAGTAGAAAATGGATACACGGACCAACTGGTTCTTGCTCAAGATGTATTCTGTAAGACACGGATAGCAAAATATGGTGGCTATGGGTATGGTCACCTAATTGAGAATATCGTTCCACGTCTCCGGCGCCGCATTGGTGATGCTGCAACCGAAACGATTATGGTGGATAACCCAGCTAGGATACTCACATTCATATAGGGAAGGAACTATGGGGATAGAACAAAAACTGAAGGAACTCGGCATAAAATTGCCACAAGCGCAACCTCCGGCAGCCAATTATGTGCCGGCAGTACGAACAGGCAACTTACTATATCTTTCAGGAGTGGGGCCGGCTAAACGACCTGATGGGAGTATTCCGACAGGTAAGGTTGGAGCCGATCTTTCTACAGAAGAAGGATATGAAGCAGCTAGGCTAGTTGGCCTAAACGTCTTGGCGCGGTTGCGTGATGAAATAGGTAATCTTGATAAGGTCACCCGAATCGTTAAGTTGCTGGGTATGGTCAACTGTAGTCCTGATTTCAGTGAACATCCTGCAGTTATTAACGGTTGTTCCGACTTGATGGTTGAAGTATTTGAAGAACGTGGTCGACATGCTCGCTCGGCAGTGGGGATGCAAGCACTGCCATTTGGAATAGCTGTTGAGATAGAAGCTATTGCTGAGGTTGAAGATTGACAGTCGACCGCTGCCTATAGACCGATACAGGCACGACTTAATGTAGTTTAGGAAACTTATACCTTCGACTTGAATTCAGTTCGAAGACACCGAGCGCAGACCTTCATCCGGGTGGGTTCGCCATTTCTTAGCAGGGTCGTTTTCTGAACGTTCGCAAACCATCGGCGGTTTGTACGACGCTTCGAATGGCTAACGTTATGCCCTGACATACCAGTTTTCCCGCAAATCTCGCACTTTGCCATCTTTGACTGTCCTGATGTTGGTTAAGTAGAATCGTGCCGCGTAGCGCACTCATCGAGTTCGTCACGACACCGTATACGATTATACCAGAGTTCGAAAAGCGACTGTGGCTAATATCCAATCCCAAAGTCCAATATCTGACTCAGCGACCGGCGCGGAACTCGCCGGTATGTTCGAAGCTGCTACTAATCTTCTTCAACAACATGTTGATGAAATAAATGCCTTAAACGTATTCCCGGTGCCAGATGGCGATACAGGGACAAATATGTTCCTAACGATGCAGAGCGGTGTACAGGGAATCAACGATACGCAAGCGGAAACAGTTAGTGAAGTAGCTACTGCAATGTACCGCGGTACTTTTATGGGAGCACGGGGGAACAGCGGAGTTATCCTTTCCCAATTTCTGAAGGGGTTAGCTGACGGGTTTGATGGGCTTGAAACATTTAGGGTCAAAGACATCGTTATAGCTTACGAACGGGCTCGCCAATGTGCCTACCAATCGGTCGGTAAGCCGGTTGAAGGAACAATGCTGACTGTAATATCCAGTATCGCTGACTCTGCTAAGTCGATCGAGCTATCTGGTGGCAACTTGAATGATCTTCATGAAGCAGTCTGCATTGCCGCAAGGAATAGCGTCGCTGAGACACCTACTTTGCTAAGTACTCTCCGCGAAGCGGGAGTGGTGGACGCCGGTGGCCAAGGTCTAGTTGTGATTCTTGAAGGGCTTCGAAGGTACGTAACCGGTCAAGGGATGGAAGGACTCAAACTTGAAATGATCGAACCTTCAAGCCTGGAGAGTGCCGATGGTGTGGTCTCCGAAGAGTTCCTAACTGAACATGAGGAAGACGAATACGGATACTGTACACAGTTTGTGATCCAGGGAGACGCACTAGATCTCAAGCAGATTCGGTCTCAATTGGATGAGATAGCTCACTCGACTGTGGTCGTTGGTGACGAATTTGCAATCATGGTCCATGCACATGCCGACGATCCTGGGAACCTTATCTCCATGGGGGTATCGAACGGCCAACTGAGTAAAATCAAGATTGAGAATATGGACGTACAGCATAATGCGTTTACAGCAGCACGCAGAGATGAAATGGAGACGTTCACCTCTTCTGTTGTTGCTGTTGCTGCGGGCCCGGGTATAAGTGACATATTCCGTGAACTTGGGGTTTCAGAACTTATTGTTGGCGGAGATACGATGAATCCTAGTGTCGGCGAGATCGTTTCAGCGATTGCCAAAGCACCATCAGAAACCGTCTTTGTCTTGCCTAACAATAAGAATATTGTTCCGGCAGCAAGAGCAGCGGCAGAGCAGTCGCCAAAGATTGTGAATGTTCTTGAGACCTTGACTATCCCACAAGGCATATCCGCTATGTTTTCCTTTGATCTTCAGGCTGATGTTGATACAAACAGCGTCGCTATGTCTGCAGCAATGACTGATATCAAATCAGCTGCAGTCACAGTTGCAGTTAGAGATGCAACGATCGACGGGATATCGACTAAAGAAGGACAATATATTGGTTTGCTTGAAGGCGACATTGTGATTGTTGGTGATGACATCAAGAAACTAACTTTGGGTCTTCTGGGCAATGTCGGAGTGGATGATGGTAGTCTTGTTACCTTGTACCAAGGTGACCAACTGAGTGAAAATAACGCTGATGTGATTGGTGGAGCGGTAATTGATGCATTCCAAGGAGCCGAAGTAGAGGTTGTTCAAGGTGGCCAGTCACACTACCACCTAATCATTTCTATAGAGTGAGGTTATATGACAATTAAAATTGTTACCGATAGTGCTTCAGACATGCCGGTCGAATTGGCTGATAGCTTGGGGATTGAAGTGGTGCCTGTTAACGTTATCTTTGGGCCTGAACAATTTAAAGACGGAGTAGAACTATCGGCTGATGATTTTTATGAACGTCTTATCGACGGTGAGCATCATCCGACGACCTCGGCGCCATCTATCGGCGAGGTTGTTCAAATTTATGAGAAACTAGGCCAGGATGCAGATGGGATTGTGTCAATTCATGTCTCATCTAAACTAAGCGCAACATATGGTGTTGCGGAGCAGGCTGCAGCCCAGGCAAGCGTGGACTGTCCGATCAAGGTTATCGACTCATTGCAAGCTTCACAAGGGGTTGCTATGAGCGTGATCGCAGCTGCTAAAGTTGCCAATTCCGGAGCTGGCTTAGATGCAGTAGTTTCTACGGCAATGAGTACTGTGGAGCGTTCTCAGTGTTTTGTTTTATTAGACACGTTGGAGTTTTTACAACGCGGTGGCCGTATCGGAAAAGCTAGAGCGCTGATTGGGACTTTGTTACGTATAAAACCCATGATTATTGTGCGCGAAGGGGAAGTAGATACGCTAGGTAAAGCTAGGACCTATAGTAAAGGTGTTGAGTTTCTTAAGAATACAGCTGAAGGTTTTGGGGATGCTGATGAAATTTCGGTAATTTACAGTACTGAAAAAGAAGTTGCGGAGCAATTAGCACGCTCGCTAAGCGATTTACTCCCTGAAGGTAAAGAGCCGTTCATCGCCCGGATTGGTCCTGGGGTGGGCACCCATGGCGGACCAAGAATTGTGGGAGTCGCATTACTACAATCTGCGGTGTGAACGCTCCCTCGAACGAATCTTCATAAACCCCGTCACGGTTATATACATTTACATCTATGGCCACGCTATATCCAGGCCTTAAGGGTAGAAGAGCGGTACCACGAGTTTGCCTAGAAGAAGCGGTATTTTAGAAGGGTATAGATTGTTTCAACCCCATCGATCCACGAGATTTTTTTACCTTCGTGAACTGTCCTAGGAGTGTATGAGATAGGTACTTCCAATATTGAGTGTCCAGATTTCAGTAATTTTGCAGTGATCTCAGCTTCAATGTCGAACCCAACGCTACGTAGGGTGATGCTTTTGATCACTTTAGTACGAAAGACTTTATATGCTGTTTCCATGTCTGTGAGGTTCCCTCTATATAGAAGATTACTCAGCCCAGTGAGGAACCTATTCGCGACCTTACGGAACAGTGGAATGTTTGTGATGGGCCGCCGAGCGAATCTAGATCCATAGACGACATCTGTCTTGCCTTCGATGATGGGTTGAATTAACTGTATGTATTCGTTCGGGTTTAGTTCCAAATCAGCATCCTGAATAATAACCATGTCACCGGTGACGTATTCAAGACCAAATCGTATCGCCGCTCCTTTTCCGAGATTGATCATTGACGTATGAATTTTTGTAGTACTTCCTGCTTCATTGGCCTTCTCGATAATCTGGGGTGATTGATCTGTACAGCCATCGTCTGCCACGATGATTTCTTTCTCGATGTCACCGAGATGTACACCGTTAACGAGGTCGATGACTTCAGCAATGGTCGACTCTTCATTGTAGACCGGTATGATGATCGAGAGTTTCATGATGGTTACGCCAACTATAAGGAACGTGGGCCTCTATCTCAACGGTATATGGCCATAGTTTAGTTAGTGTTTCTAGTTGGCTATTTGGACCACCATACAACATAGGAGACTGATTCCGGGGAGGAACTTGGACAAAAGAGTATCGCTTGCCGATCCCCCGAGGCTATAAAGATTATCAATATGGGTCTCAAACAGGTACTTATCAAACTCAGGAAAATACGTCATGCCTTTCACCGTTGACACTGATCTTGCTGAAGCCGATACTCTCACAGGCTTTGATATGAGGTGATATGTGACCAAACAGGCTGGACAATACAGAGTAGCTGCCGATATTGGAGGTACCTTCACAGATGTCGTGCTGCTTGCCCCTTCAGGCAACTATTGGACTAAGAAAGTTTCCTCGACACCTCAAGATTACGGTGAAGGTATAGCGGCCGCGATAATACAAATCCTTACTGACAACAGTGTTAGTAATAGTGCTGTAGACGAGATTGTTCACGGTACTACTGTAGCTACAAACACCGTTCTTGAGAGTAAAGGTGCTAAGACCGGATTGATCACGACGAAAGGGTTTCGTGACGTGTTGGAGATGCGGCGTCTACGTGTTCCTTCACTTTACAGTCTGCTGTATGACCCGCCTAAACCCTTGGTGAAACGCCGTTGGCGAATGGAGGTCAACGAGCGCATCAGTGCCGATGGAGAAGTGTTAGTACCTTTGGACGAAAGTTCTTTAGGCTTGGTGATCGATCGTTTCCAAGAGGAAGATGTTCAGGCGATTGCGGTCAGTTTGTTGCACTCTTATCGATATCAACAACATGAACGCAGGGTAGGGGATCTCATACGGCAAGCTATTCCTGATGCTTTTGTAACTCTTTCCGTCGATGTGTTACCAGAAATACGAGAGTATGAGCGGACTAGCACGACCGTTATCAATGCTTATCTCGGCCCCACGGTTAAGCACTACATAGACTCGCTGGTTTCCCGGGCCCAATGTGCAGGTATAGATGCACCAATTCGAATAATGCAATCCAATGGAGGCATAATGTCGGCTAGGACAGCGGCTGAGACTCCAGTCCAGATGCTGGAATCTGGTCCGGCTGCTGGTGTGGTCGCAGCACATGAACTGGGGATGCGACTTGGAATCGGTAACATCATCAGTTTTGATATGGGGGGGACTACCGCTAAAGCAGCACTCATTGAGAATGGTGAAGTGAGCTTCACCACGGAGTATGAGGTGGGGTCTGGGATTTCGCTTTCGAGCCAACTCATCAAGGGAGGTGGTCATGCTGTCAAGGTGCCGGTAATTGACTTGGCTGAAGTCGGTGCTGGCGGAGGGAGCATTGTGTGGGTAGATCCCGGAGGAGCACTGAAAGTTGGACCACAAAGTGCGGGAGCAAGTCCTGGACCTGCTTCCTACGCGGCAGGAGGTAGGGATGCAACAGTCACCGATGCTAATGTCGTGCTTGGCTATATTAACCCACGTCAGCTTGCTGGGGGTGAAGTTAGCCTTCAACCTGAACTCGCCTGCTCATCTGTGAGAGAGATAGCAGCTGATCCGCTAGGTATGTCACTCCATGATGCAGCTTATGGAATTCATACGGTAGCAAACGTTACCATGATCCGCGCCATTCGTGCTGTGTCTACTTCTCGCGGGCGGGACCCACGCGATTTTGCGATGGTAGTGTTTGGAGGCAGCGGACCTATCCACGCAGCTAACATGGCTCGTGAGATGAGTATCTCAACAGTCATTGTTCCTCCTGCACCTGGGGTTTTTTCTGCAGTCGGTTTGCTGGAGGCGCGTCCTGAGCATCACTTTGTACAAACTTTCATCACTCCCGTGTCGAATATTGACCTTGAGGCAATCAATGAAGCGCTCAATGTAATGGTTAAGCGTGCGTCGATATCT
Source organism: SAR202 cluster bacterium (assembly GCA_022448725.1). Taxonomy (GTDB): domain Bacteria; phylum Chloroflexota; class Dehalococcoidia; order Lucifugimonadales; family VXLM01; genus VXLM01. Next base: position 67,724 of record JAKUTR010000006.1, read on the forward strand.
TTAGCCGAAGATGGTTATGGAGTGGATCAAGTTCGATGGACCCGACAGTTAGATATTCGCTACATAGGACAAGCGCATGAATTGACTGTTCGTACCCATGCATCTTTTATTGATTCGCTGGGGATGGAGAAGATGGTCGAAAGCTTTCACTCGGACCACGATCGTACCTATGGTCATCAGGCTCCCGAGGAGCCTGTAGAGGTGGTGAATTTGAGACTCAGTGCCCGCAGTACGGTTGGTAACGTTATGCCGCTCAGATCACTTGATGATCGTAGTAGTGACGAGGCGGTGCGGGATGCTTACTTCGGGCCTCTGCAGGGCATACTTTCTACACCTGTCGTAGGACGCGGATCACTCACGAGTGATTCCAGAGACGGGCCTATTATTATTGAAGAGTACGATGCCACGACAGTTGTTCCACCAGGGTGTACGGTCGAAATTGACGCCGAAAACAACATGGTGATCAAGGTTGGCTCGGATGAATGAGCTAACAGAGTAAATGTAATAGCTCGCTATAGTGCTAGATGGTTGGTATCGATTGTTTTCATTGGGGGAGTGGGAATGGGCTTTGACCTAATAATCCAGGGGGGAACGGTTGTTGATGGTACTGGCGGAGCTAGTTATTGCGCAGACGTGGGTATCAAAAACGGCCAGATTACCGGAATTGGCGATCTGTCAGCTTCAGAATGTCCAACGGTTTTGAATGCTACTAACTTAGTTGTCGCACCTGGATTCATCGATATACATAGCCACTCAGATTTCACAGTGCTGGTTGATCCAAGAGCACAAAGTTCTATTTACCAGGGCATAACTACTGAACTTATTGGTAATTGTGGGCACGGGTGTGCCCCAATTACAGCCCCTGATCAGTTCATCGGCAACATCTATGGTTACACCACTGATCTTTCGATCGATTGGCATTCATACAAAGAGTATACCGAACGGTTGGTAGACGTACGTCCGGCTATCAATTTAGCTCCGTTGATCCCTAACGGCAATCTTCGTATTGCTAGTGTGTCGGATCATACCCGACCTTCTACTGGTAGTGAAATTGTGACAATGGTCAACGTATTAGAAGAAGCGATGCAGCAAGGTGCGTACGGTTATTCAAGTGGTCTTGATAGTGCTGTGGAAAAGGAGAGTTCTCAGCTAGAGCTTATAGAACTAGCTAAAGTGGTTGCTAAACACGACGGTATTTATGCCTGCCACACTCGAAATAAGGAAGTGGAAGCGGTAGAGGCAATTGAGGAAGCGATTGACGTTGCTGAATCTTCAGGCTCGGCCCTGCAAATTTCCCATATTATTCCACGTAGAGGAGGTGCCATCGGTGCTCGTGAGCGAGCTATTCAAGCTATGGAAACCGCATTGGACCGTGGTTTAGATGTGGGTTTTGACCAACACACTCGGGAACATGGCATAACGAATCTAAGTGCGGCACTTCCACCTGGATCTCTCGCCGGTGGTATCGCGAGAAATTCCGCTCTATTAAAAGAATCATATTTCCGTGACTCTGTTAGAGCTCATGAAAGTCTTATAGCAAGTTTTGGGCGAGGAGGTTGGGATCATGTTTACGTGTATAGAGCTGATCTCCAGAACCATTTAGTTGGGAAATCCATAGCTGATCTAACATCTTCGAATTACGATGCTTGGGATGTGATTCTAGACATATTGCTAGCACATGTGGAAAAAATGGAAAACCCAATGGTGGTGTGTCATTCATATACGCGACAAGAGATAAAGGAAACCCTCCTACACCCAATGTGTACTGTTGGCTCTGATGCTACTGCTCTTTGTTCTGATGGCCCCCTGTCTGGGACGGATTTCCCGGGCTCTTATACTTGGGCGGCGTGGTTCTACAGACATTTTGTTACAGAGGCTTCTGATCTGACGCTTGAACAGGCTGTGCGGAAACTAACAGGCCAACCTGCAGAAAGACTTGGTATCCACGGCCGGGGCCGTCTTCAATTAGGAGCTCACGCCGACGTGGCTGTTTTTGACCCCGTGTCCTTCCGACCAATGGGGACTTTCGACAACCCGAGTGTACTTGCTGAAGGAATGGCCCACGTAGTTGTCAACGGTGGAGTGGCTCTCAGAGATGGAGTAGAGACAGGAGCTAGGTTTGGTCGGGTGCTGCGAAAGGGTAGTGCTTGAGATGGCTGGTCGGTTGCTCCCCCAGTTCCTAACGGAATGGAATCGACGGGTCTGGGTCATCGCGATCCCGATGGTTTTAGCGAACGTGACGACTCCATTATTGGGTATTGCAGACACGGCGGTGATTGGACACTTGCCGGACCCGATTTATCTTGGGGCAGTGTCGGTGGGGGCAACTATTTTCAGCCTTTTCTTCTGGGGCTTTGGGTTTCTCCGTATGGGCACAACAGGTCTTACAGCCCAAGCATACGGTGCCTCTAATACAAGGCAGGTCCGATCTGTAATGGTTTGGGCGATGATTATCTCTGTCTCCGCAGGGGTACTACTTATTGCTGCCCGACCATTGTTTGCTTCCTTAGTGTTTCCTTTGATCAATCCGAGTGATGATGTTGAGGCTAGCGCACGGATCTACGTTTCAATCCGTATGTGGGGAGCGCCGGCGGTACTAATCGGCCACTCGTTTGTTGGATGGAGTCTCGGGATACAGCGAACGGATCTAACGCTGGTAGTGATGGCGTTCACAAATATCGTTAACATCTTCCTCGATGTTTTGTTCGTAATAGGCTTAGGCTGGGGGGTTGAAGGTGTAGCAATTGGGACAGTGCTGGCTGAGTGGGTCGCTGTTTTGGTAGTGATCTATGTGACTACTAAGGTACTTCGCAAAGACTTTCCAGGACAATGGACTACGTCTGAGATCTTCGATACGAGTATCTTGCGACAATTCTTCACAGTAAATTTGGACATCTTTTTACGGACCTTGGCCCTGATTGCTGCGATGCTGTGGTTCACCAATCGAAGTGCCCAGCTTGGTGATATTGTGTTGGCAGCAAACGCCGTTCTTCTGAATTTTACAATGTTCACAGCATTTTTCCTCGACGGGATAGCTTTCGCAGCTGAGGCACTTGTTGGCGAAGCTAAGGGAGCTCGTGATTCTGGGGCTTTTCAAAAGGCTGTCATTGTGTCTGCGGGATGGTCGCTCTTCTTTGCAGTGGTGGGGGCGTTAGTTTACCTGGTTGCAGGGCCAGTCATTATCGCTGCGCTTACAGATATTCAAGCTGTGCGAACCGAGGCGAACCGATATTTGCCGTGGGTGGTTGGTCTTCCTCTTCTCGCAGTTTGGCCATTTCTTTTTGATGGGATCTTTATCGGGGCAACACGTACAGTTGCCATGCGTAATGGTATGTGGGTGTCTTTTGCTGGATTCATTGCTTTGACAGTAGTAGTTGTTCCGCTTTGGCAGAACCACGGCCTGTGGTTAGCGTTCGCACTATTTATGGTTCTACGTGCGTTAACCTTGGCTGTACGGTTCCCGGCATTGGCGCGCTCAATTACAGATGGGGAACATACTAGTAAAGTCTCGTCTATCTGAAATCCAACAGTCTATTCCTCAAGGATAGATATACTGTTAATTACGTCGCCTTGGAAGGCAGCTCCCGGATCCCGAGCAGTTATTGCGTCAATATGCTCCATCCCACTGACCACCTGTCCAAAGACTGGATGACAGGACTCCCGGGTACAGTCTTTGGGCGAGCCATCAGAGTTCAGCCCATCGAGGTGCGGCTGTGCAGAGAATGTTATGTAGAACTGACTGCCATTAGTTCCTCGGCCCCCGCGAGCTCCCGAGTTCGCCATTGCAACAACACCTGGGCCATCGTGTCGTAGGTTAGGGTGGAACTCATTATCGATTTTGTATCCGGGATCACCGCTACCAGTTCCAGTGGGATCACCGGTCTGGGCCATAAAATTTGGGATGACCCGATGAAAAGTTACCCCATCGTAAAAACCTTCTTTGGCCAAGAAGACAAAGTTGTTAACCATGTTAGGGGCTTCAGCCGCGTGTAGTTTGATCTTGACATCCCCACTTTCGAGAGCAAGAATGGCTGTATAGTCTTTGTCGGTCTCGATTTGCATTGCTGGTGGTGTGTTCCACTGCATATCTGGTTTCTCCCCGCAGGCAACTGCTGCAGTGACCAGTACGATAGCTAGCAGCAGATGTGCGATTTTAATTTTCATGCGATGTTTATGATGCGGCTACGTTACCGTGTCGGCTTTGCTGCGACCACCTCAATCTCGACAAGCATGTCGGGTTCAAATAATCCAGATACAAAGACGAGAGTGTTCGGCGGGTAGACAGCATCTGGGTAGAGTTCGGTGAAGAGACTCTCTCTTTCTTTGAGGTATGGACCCAAGTTTTCTTGTCCTACCAGGTAAGTCCTGACCTGTACGATGTCGCGGTATGAAGCACCCGCATCTGACAGAATCCGTCCTATATATTCATATGCGATTCGTGTCTGTGCCGCTGCGTCTCCTTTCGCAAGTGTATTGCCGTTTTCATCGACAGCAACTTGGCCAGCAAGAAACAGCAATTCCTCAGCTTCAACCCGTACGAGATGCGAGTACATTCCAACCGGCTTTGGAACCGTTGGTGGATTCGCATGTAATCGACCTACTCCCATGGTTGTTCCTCAAATCCAAAAGGGTGGGGTCTGAACCCCACCCTTTTGGGAAAAATTACATACTCAAGTTTCTTAGCCAGATACTTGGGCGCTCTCGACGATTGAATCAGCCCTGTCCATCAGGTCTTTGACCATACCCATTACCTCAGGGGTGACAACACTATCTCTAGAAGGTAGACGGGATGGCCCCGATGGACGTCCCATGTGTTTCATGAAAGGTTTCACGAATACACCTTCTCCAGCGGTATGTTGTGTTATTGCTGCTCTAATCTTGCCATATTCAAGATTGAACTCATCAAAAACTCGCTGTGCTTCGTCGTATTGTCCCGCGGTCATTAATTTGTGAACCGCAATCGAGTGCGCTGGGTAAAAGTTCGGCACGTGACTCACCCATGCTTTGACGCCCAGTTGGTGGCCATAAATACTTAGCGGGCCATTGTTGACGACTGCTGCACGCGGAACGAAGTACTTGATGCCTGCTAGGTAGTTACCTATATCAGGGGAGCCCCATTTGACTGCGACGGTATTTTTTACTTTGAGTATCTCTTCAGCGACATCCATTGTCATGTCATATTTTGACCCAGAGTACCAATGACTATATGCAGCAAAGCCCACGCTTGTATGCTTAGCCACTTCGTTTACCCAATCCACGATGTCATCTTTCAGGATGGAATAGTAGTACGCACTGCTCATTTGAACTATGTCAATACCAACTTCCTCACACCATTGACATAGTTCAATGGTTGTACGGATATCCGTACTCTGTACACTAGCGAAAGTAGGAATATTGTTAGGTACAGCGACATCAGCGATTGCCTTGATCGCCACCTTTCGTTCTTCAGTACTCATGACAGTAAAATCACCGCCTGACCCGACCGCAATAAATACGGTATTCCCAGGTGCTGCTCCTTGGTCTACCATCCACTGAACGTTTTGTTGCGTTGCCTCAACGTCTAGCGACCTGTCTGCATCATCTTTGAAGATTGTCGCGAGCGGGACAACCACCCCATCCATTTTTTGCTTTGCTTCTTCAACTGTGATCATTTTGCCTCCTACGCTTGTGGTTTTTACTTAGTTAACGACCGGCCATCCAAAGCCGACCAGAATCTCACGAAGTTCATCAAGTTCTTTAATGTTCAGTGGTTTCGAAGGTGGACGTGAGGACCCTGCTGGTTTCCCCATCAGATACGAAAGCCCCTTTTTAACTCGGCCTTGGCCACCAGACCGCGTGTCTACTTTCGCGGAATACTCGCGGAGTGGTGCGTTTATTTCATCCCATAAAGCCTGAGCTTCGGTATATTGCCGCTGTTCTAGTAGCCCCCACATCTTTAGGTCATGAGGTGGGTAAGCCTCAGCAGTGAGGTTGATATAGCCATTACCACCAAGTTCGTGGCTACGGGCAGGAGAATCACCATTTTCTATTACACTGAAGATGTCAGAAAATTGAGCCATGTCTTCATGGTTGCCACCAGGTGGTGGACTCCACTTGATTGATGCTACCTGTGGGATATCTTTCATTCTTAGAATGGTGTCTACTTCTACCAGGCCACCAGGCATCCATTGGGTGCAGTAAACCATAATCCCGATATCGATTGCGTCTGAGAGATCGCTGTAGTAATCGATCAGGTCGTCTTGACTTGGTAGGTTGAAGATAGGGGGACATACCTGCAGGCCGATAGCGCCCAGATCTTGGGCTTGTTTTGCATCCTCAATTGTCCGTTTCGTGTCTTTGTAGTGTAGCCCACATACAATAGAGGCTTTATCGTTAGCGGCTTGGACCGTTGTACGGAGTAGTGCGGGCCACTCTTCATCACTAAGCATCGGGCCTTCACCCATTGCTGCTGCAACTTTGATCACAGCAGTGCCTTTTACGAGTCCTTCATCCACCCATTGTTGAGTTAGTTCGTGCATTCGACCATAGTCGACCTCAAAGTCGTCGTCGAATGGTGTTGGAACCGTGGCGATTGGTCCCTTGATTAATCCGCGTAGTGTCGCTCGGTCCATAGGTTCTCCTTAAGTAATGAGTCCTGATAAGTATACTGGTCAGTCAAGGTCATCGCTACTTGCACAGTCTAGACTACTTCAAAACCCAGGCTGCTAAATACCTGTCGTAAATCTGCCAGTTCATCGGCAGTGAGTGGTTCCGAGGGAGGTCGGGAGTCACCTATATCTTTTCCTGTAATCTTCATCAGTCCTTTTTTCATGCGTGCTTGGCCTCCGGACCGTTGGCCGAGCTTTGTCATTATCTCGGTCAGAGGTTTGTACACACGGTTCCACTCATTCTCAGCTTTGTCATAGAGTCCTGCATCCATCATTTCGACGATGCCGAGATCGAAAGAGGGTACGATTTCTGAAGTCCAATTGATGAAGCCATGTCCACCAAGTTTGTGATTTCGTACAGGATTCTTAGTGTTGTCAATAATGTTGACGCGGTCTTTAAATTCAAAGAGATCTTCATAGTCGTGGCCAGGTGACGACCATTTGATGGCTACCACATTGTCGTTTTCTACCATGGTCCGGTAGTCATCGATTTTGATCAGGTCTCCTAGCATGCCACCCGTGTTATAAATCATGATGCCTACGTCTGAACCGTTCGCAAGATCATCATAGAAACGGATTACATCAGTTCGAGTTGGACCGTTGTGTACCGGGGGAGATACCTGTACAGCTACCGCTCCTAGATCTGCGGCGCGATTAGCATCTTCTATTTGCCGTATGGTGTCTTTGTAGTGAAGTCCGCACATGATGGTTGCCTTGCTCCCAGCAGCCTGAACAGCTGTTTGGAGTAGTGCTTGCCACTCCCAGTCCCGAAGCTGCGGGCCTTCTCCCATTGCTGCTGCGACCTTTATTACTGCTTTACCTGTCACTAGACCATTTTCGACGTACCACTGGATCATCTCGTACATCCTGCCAAGATCGACCTCGTAATTTTCGTCAAATGGCGTACCTACAGTTGCCATAGGGCCAACAATGATTTTTCGGAGTTCGTCGCGATTCATGATCCCTCCCGGGCTATTCTTTAGTTTGTCTACAGTGGTAAATAGACTGTCTTACTTGATTGAGAGCTGCGGTAGACTGCTTCCGTAAATTCCATGTAGTGAACACCGTCTTCGAAGGTGTGTCGTTGTATTTTCTCTTCGCCCCTGATCGCTCCCACGAATTCAGCCTCGACCCGCCAAAAAGCCTGTTTCTCCTTGGGGATGTCGAGGATGGTCAGTTCAGTGTCATTTTTAGTCGCGGTTTCCACTCGTTGATGCTGGATGTCGTAATGGAGTGTGCCTTTAGAGCCAAATATCCAGGCTGCATTGGGCCCGAGGCCCGTTACTTCACTGATACGCATATGTAAAATTGGGCCCGAGTACATTTCAGCAAGTATCTCAACAAGGTCGGGAGGAGCAACCGCGCGTTTTTTGCCGCTGATAGGGTCATTTCTCATCTTCACATTCGTGCGTGTGACAGCCGTAACACTGGAGGCTGGGCCAAGCCAACGCTCAATAGCCTCATACCAAACTCCCATAAGCATTGTATTGAACCCGTTGAGGTCCCGATCGTGGCGCCACATGAAAGGTAAATCTTGATTGATGAATGTGCCTGATTGGCCCTCGTGCGCGCCGAATGCCGAGATCGTCAACTCTACGGAGAGAAGGTCACCAAAGAAATCTTCTGTGACAAGGTCGATGATCGTTTGGTCCACGGGGTATGAGAGAGGGCCTGGTACTACTTGGGTGACAAGGTTAGGTTTCAGGCGGGAAGCGTAGAGCATTTCACGAGCGTCGGAGGCGTTCATGGCTAACCGTGCTTCTGTCAGCACATGTTTATTGGCATCGAGTGCCGCGAGAACGAAGGGTTTGTGTGTATAAGGCCAGGTACCTATGCAAATGGCATCAGTATCATCGGCATTAATGAGGTCATAGGGGTTGTCGTAGACATTTGGAATACTAAACTCACTAGCTACAGCTTGACTTGACTCAATGCTCCTATTTGCAACGCTTACGACCTCAACACCTTCAATTTTTTGGAATCCTGGGATGTGTAGTGCACGGGTGTTTGCGCCCGCGCCAACTATTCCTATCCGAATCGTGTTTTTCATATGCTTTGATGTGCCTCTTGGTACTTTGTCTTTATCTACGGACTGGTGAACTGATGGACCGGTTGGGTGGATGTGTTAGAAACCCACTACTATTCGGAGTGATCAATTTGCTTCAAATATGATGAGTTAAAAGTCTTAGTGCAGCACCCGTCCTGAGTCTATAACTAGAGTTTGTCCGGTAACTGTGTCAGTTCGGCAAAACTCGACCGTTTGCCGTGCGATGTCTTCCTTACTCGCAGCCCTTTGTAATAGAGATTCATTTATTGACCGCTGGCGGTGCTGTTCCGTCAAGCGTTCAGACATTAGTGTGCCTTCCAGGTACCCAGGGGCGATACAATTTACAAGTATGTTAGGTGCGAGTGCTTTTGCGAGACAGCGAGTTAGGTGGTTCAAACCTGCTTTCGATACTGCATAAGCTACAGAGGAGCCACCGGCTGTTAGCCCTGCGACCGATGATATATTTACAATGCGGCCACCCTCGCTAGACAATCGCATCACCTTCGATGCTGTTTTCGCCATGCGCATCGGCCCGGTGAGGTTTATGTCCATAATCTGTTGCCATTCCTCGAACATTGCATCGAGGTCCTCGAATGGTATGGACTTGTTGTAAGCTCCATCGTTCACAAGGATGTCGAGTCGTCCTAACTCGCTTTCAGTGGAACTTACTGCTGCTTCTACTTGGCTATCATCGGTAACATCACAGGCTACGCTGATGGCTCTGGGGCCGGAAGAGGTTAGCTCCTGGGCTAAAACTGTGGACTTCTCTTTACCGGATGCGTACCCAACTGCAACGTGCACGCCCGCATTGCATAATTCACGGCATATCAATCCGCCAAGAGTTCCACTTCCACCTGTGACCAGTGCAACCTTCCCTGCAAGTTCCATCCAACCTCCCGTGGCTAGCAAACCTAACAACCCTGATAAATGTAACTGGACCCGGCTAACGGTGCGCTCGGGATTATACCATCGGTGTTGGGGTATTAGCAGAGTTGTAACCCTATTTGTCGGGCACCCTACTGATCTTATGAAATCAGTCCGTTGTACTGCAGTGGCACTCGTCTATTTCATTGTTTGACGAGCTTTAGAGCGGCTAAGTCCCGTGCACTTTTTGGGTTTCGTTGATGTGCTAATTCCCGTAGCCCCCCGCTACAGCTGGAACAATGCTGATTTCATCATCTGGGTTTGTGACTGTATCCAAGCCATTTAGGAAACGAACATCTTCTCCATTGATGTACACATTCACGAAATTACGCAAGTCACCCGATTCGTCGCAGATGCGATCCTTTATTCCGGGAAACTGGACATTGATAGCTTCAACGACCTCACCGAGAGTGTCGCCATCTACAGTAGTCTTGTCTTGATCGTTTGTGAGACGACGTAGCGGTGTTGGGATTCTGACTGTCACGCTCATGATCTAACCTCTCAGGGTACCTTCAGTTCTGGATTTGCGAGGTCTTGATAGCCTCGTTCATTCATTGCCTTTTCAAAGTCATCGTAATCTGGGGAAGTTTCAACGGGATCTATTAGGTCCTCAACCACCTCTTGAGTTTTCAGTCCATTGCCGGTGATAAAGGCGACGGTAAGCTCATCTCTCTTAATTTTGCCAGATTCTGCCAACCTTCGTAGTCCCGAGATTACCACACCCCCCGCAGTTTCAGTAAAGATACCCTCAGTTTCAGCCAGGAGTTTTATGCCTTCCACGACTTCTTCTTCTAGGCAAGCTACAGCGGTACCACCTGTTTCTCTAAGTACCTCAAGGGCGAACATCCCAGAGGCTGGGTCACCGATAGCGAGCGATTTAGCTATCGTGTTTGGTTTCACGGGTTTAACAGCTTTCCAGTCGTTCTCAAAGGCTTGCACGATCGGAGCGTTACCCTCTGCTTGTGTCAGATGCATCTCTGTTTTCGGAGCCTCAATGAGTCCCACATTGCCCATTTCCTGAAGCCCTTTCCAAATCTTAGTATGTAGTTCACCTGAGGCAGCTGGTACTACACAATGATCTGGAGCGCGCCAGCCTAGTTGTTCTGCAACTTCGTATCCTAAAGACTTGCTGCCTTCTGCGTAGAATGCCCGCATATTTATATTTACTACAGCCCATCGGTAGTTGTCGGCTAGCTCACTGGCAAGGCGATTAGCTTGGTCGTAAGTGCCATCCACCGCGATGAGAGTCGGGCCATAGATAGCGGCACCTATAATTTTTCCTTTTTCAAGATCGGACGGGTAAAAAACTAGAGTTCTCATTCCTGCCTTGGCGCCATGGGCTGCTACGGCGCCCATAAGATTTCCGGTAGACGGACATGCAAGGACTCCAAATTCGAACTCCAGCGCTTTTGACGTTGTAACCGATACAGGTCTATCTTTGAAGGAGAATGTAGGGTTCACGCTGTCGTTTTTTATCCACAGATTATCCAGACCGAACAGCTTGCCCAGGTTATCGGCCTTCAGGAGGGGGGTTAGACCAGTTCCCATATCTAGCGCATCTTCTTTACGAACAGGTAAGAACGCATCGTATCTCCACATCGTTTGAGGTCCCTGGGTGATGCTTTCTCTAGAGATGTTTCTCGCGATCCCATCGTAGTCATAGGTGATCTCTAATGGGCCGAAGCAAAACTCGCAAACATTTATAGGTTCTATAGGGTATTCTCTGCGGCATCCCCTACAGGTCATGGCGATGGCGTATGACAAACTGCCTCCAAAAAGGAATCGGACTGTAGTTGGTGCAGCCCGCGGTACTGGGGGTTCTGATCGCATAAAAATGGTAGCAACGCCGTCGATACGGTGTCAAGGGTGAGTGAAGGGAATTCACATATGAATCTCTTGGTTTGGAACGTATTTGGACATAGTCCGGAATATCAAAAATTGACAAGCTTAAATAGGTTTCTTCCGTTAAACTGGGCTAATGTGCCAACGCTTAGATCTGCCACTTTTCCCGCTGAACTGTGTGCTTTTTCCTAACGAACTTCTTCCTCTGCACATTTTTGAAGAGCGTTACAAGGTAATGATTAACAATTGTCTTGATGGCGTGCCTGAGTTCGGTGTAGTACTCATCAAATCTGGCTCGGAGGTAGGTGGACAAGCGGATCCTCATCTTGTTGGCACGGTTGCCAGAATTAGACAGACGGAAAGTTTGGATGACGGACGTATGATGATCATTGTGGAGGGAAAGCAGCGATTTAATGTCAACAAGTTGACCGGGGTTGAACCTTACCTAAAAGCTGATGTCCAACTACTCACGGATATTGATGACACCACTGGAGACGAAGCTAGTATCCACGATATACGCGAAGTCGCTACCAGGCATCTGAGGGTGGTGATGGGGTTGCAAGGTGAATGGGTAAAGGAAGCACCTGCGCCTAGTGACCCGATTGCTCTCTCTTATTATTTGCCATCACAGTTACAAGTACCGTTACAACAAAAGCAATCATTGCTAGAGGAGCCTTCTACAGTCGTACGGCTGGGCGAGGCGGTCGTTTTGATGATTGGCGAGACAAGGGCCTTGAAGCAGCGCTTAGATCAGGAAATAGGGAAGCGGAATAGTAGCTGAGGCAGTGCACCTACCCGAATGGACGGTTCTGATGGCAGCCTGATCTCCAGTCCGGTGGTTCAATCCACCATTCGCCATCGAAATAAAACCATCGGGCACCTGCTTCAAAACTACCGAGATAGTCGTGGAAGTTTTCTGTGACGATCTGTGAGTCGTGCAAAATATCGAGTGTGGTTGTCCCAATTCGGCCATCGGATTCTACTTCAGCAATTTGCCATTCTAACTTTGCATTTTCCTGAAGCCCAGCTTCAAGCCTGAGTTTCGCAAGCTTGGAACTTGCATCAAAGATGAATTGATCCTCCGTACACAATTGTGCTAGGGGCAAACCATAAGGCCAGCGGGGAGCTATTGATCTCGGACTTTTGAACCCATAAAACTTCAACCACTCGTCTTGATTTAAAGCGGAGGTAGCACCTACCGCCCGCTCTTTCAAGCGATCTAATGTGGGTGGAGGGCCACTTTCCTTTAGCTGAGTAGGGTCTTCACCACTCCCACACCCGACACTGAGGAAGGATACAGTGGTGATTACCACAAGATTGATGAACGAGGTATATCCGATGTTCAATTGCGGCATAAGGGTTTCGGGCCAGAGTGGCCTCAATAACTTCAAAGGATAAGACTAGACTTTAGCCGGCGTGAGGTACCCATGTTGATTTAAGCTCACGAGGAATTATACCGCAGTTGTATTGGAGACTGGATTGCCGTAGAGATTAGACGCATGCCAGATTTTTGGGGTTTAGTAGTTGACTTGAGCCGTCCCGAAAAATGAAGGACCTAGATCACCCGCTACTCAAATTTCTACTCCGGCAATCAGCGTTTGACAACTTAGATTCAGATGGTGAGTTAAAGTCGTTTTGATTTGTCCTCAGAGTATGAGTGATCGCTTCACTGGCTTTAGAGTTACTTTTGACCGTACTCAGGTAGGATGCTACACTGCCCCGCGGTCCTGGAGTAGGATCGGAGGAACTGTATGATCAGAAGTATGGCCGTAGTTTTAATAGTTCTGTCGCTTAGCTTGGTCGCGTGTGGATTTTCGAATCCTGAAGCAACTCCAGTTCCACCAAGCCCTATCCCAACAGTGCCCGCTGGAGCTACGTTTGTGACTGCAGAGATGAGCGAGTTTTTGCATGAAGATCTAGAGATTAAAGTCAACACTGTTGTGGAGTGGATCAACAAGGATGCTACGCTTCATACGACATCACACATCCCCTCGGAATCAGGAGTACAAGGTTTATGGAATAGTGGGCGTTTAGCACCTGGGGGGACGTTTACTTATCATTTCCAAAAACCTGGCGTTTACAAATATGTATGCCTGATTCACCCTGTGAACATGAATTCAACGATTACTGTCACTGAGTAGGGTTGACCTCCTCACCGTCGTCTAGTTAAGGGGGAATTAATATCTTCTAAGAGGGGGTATCTAATTGGACGGCGCCTCCCTCCTATATCTAGTACTGATACAGCGCTTGCTCTTGCAGTCCAAATGTTTAGCACTGTGGTAGTCCTAATCTAGATCTCGACAGAGGCTGGTTATTGTGTCTGTGCGTTGCTAAATGGGCTCCTCTCTCCGTATTCTTGTAGCTGATATATATACGAACACCCCTATTACGCCCGTCCAAACTCCTTGCAGTATGAAACCTTGGGAGACTTCCAGAACTCCTATTAGTACCAATACAGTACCTATCACCTGACTTATGCGGGTGGAGATATTGGTCGCGCGAACAAAACTACCAGTTAAGGCCCAAATAGCTGATCTGAGCACACGCCCCCCATCTAGGGGGAATGCTGGCAGAATGTTGAATACTGTAAGAACTATGTTAATTAGTGCCAAGTAGAAAATCAGGGCTGCGATGGGGTGGTTCGTTTGGGAGGTAACGCTATAGAATACCCAAAATACAAGCCCTAGTCCTAGGCTGGTCAGAGGTCCGACGACAGAGATAATGAACTCATCCTGGGCTCTACGGGTCTCTGATGTGATACTGCTTACCCCGCCTAAGACGAAGAGAGTGATTTCATCAACTGTGTAGCCACGCAACCGTGCAACCAGCGAGTGAGCTAATTCGTGGAGGAGAATCGAGACGAAAAGGGCCCCAACCGCAACAAATCCGGTGAGCCAGTAAGAGATTTGTGTCCAGCCCTCATACCTTGTGGGGAAGAAATCATTTGCGAGCCTCCACGCGAGGAATGGAACAATTAAGGATAGTGAATAGTGAAGGTTTATTGGGATCCCGAATGCTCGGCCAAAGGGCAATAGCAAATTCATCGAACTCTTGGTAGGGGTGGACTCAGACGTAGCTTAACATCAGTCATAGTGTGCGAGCTAGGACACTGATACAGGATACGGGCTTAGGTAAAGGTCTGGTAGTTAGTACTTCAGTTGTTCTGGGTCTTCAAGCGAGATGATCTAGGGAAACTCCGATAAGAGTACCTATAGCAAAGGTGACTAGGCCTGCGGCACCACCTGCGATAAGCATCCGCACTGCCCCCCAATAAGGTCGGTTTCCTGACGAGATTGCCAAAGTCCCACCCACCAATAGTAACGAAATACCTACAAGGCTAGCACTTACGAATAATGCATTCTGCCCTATGCCACTAAGGTAAGGAATCACCGGAATGGCTGCGCCGAATGCAAAAGCTATGAAAGACGCGAGAGCAGCACCCAGTGGTGAGCCCAGTTGGTCAGGGTCAAGTCCGAGCTCCTCTCGTACCATTGTATCAAGGGCCACTTCAGGATCGGCCATTATGTGCCTCGCAATCTGCGCGGCTTGCTCATCGGGGATCCCTTTAGCTTGGTATATTTGCTGAAGTTCTTCAGTTTCCTCGTCAGGCCAGTTTCGTATCTCGATAGACTCCTTATGGATCTCGTGTTCGTAGAGGTCTCTCTGTGATCTCATCGAAATGTATTCACCCGCTGCCATCGAGAAAGCTCCTGCCAACAGTCCTGCGACCCCGGCTAAGACTACAAACTCAGTGTTACTAGTGCCTCCAGCCACACCCATTACCAAGCTGAAGTTAGAAATGAGTCCGTCGTTGATACCTAAAACGGCTGCGCGGAGACTGCCACTTTGTCCTACGCGGCTAGTTGGGCCTTCCCATAGTGGAACAGGGTCAGTCTGACCACGGGCAAGTCCTTTCAGTAAGCGGGCATGCTGGCGAGATTCCTGAGCAACGTCAAGGGCGTCTTGCTCTTCGTAGTATTTATCTATTTCACCTTCTTCCTCACGGATCAGGAAAGGGAGGACCCACCGAATGCCAAATATCTTCGCTATGACGAGATAAACTTTGCCAACGAGGTCGAGTTTTGGATTGGGTGTGTCCACTCCGAGTTTCGTACTCCAGACATTTGCGTGACTGATCTCGGCAGATGACAATTCGCGAAAAATGGCTGAGCGTTTCTGGTCCGTTTCGACTTCAGCAAGCTCTGCGTAAAGAGCTGCTGAGGATAATTCGGATTTGAGATACTCGCGATAGCGATTTATTGAGTCTTTCATGGGATTTAGAAATCAGGTCCTATCTCGGCCCGTATCTTTTTCATGCGGTCCACATTTTCTGTATCCGGTCCCTCGCCATCAATTCCAGGGACTTCTAGTAAGAACGTGGTGTCTTTAAATGCTTCGTGAGCCATAATTGCTTTAAAAGCTTTGGTGCCCATATAACCATCCCCAATATTTTCATGTCTGTCCACACCAGAGGAAAAGTCAACTTTAGAGTCATTGGCGTGGACAACGGCAAGTCGGTCCAATCCGATCTCTCTATCGAATTCCTCCATTACAGCCGAGACGCCCTCCGAGGTTGTCAGATTGTAACCTGCAGCATAGGAATGCTGGGTGTCCAAGCAGACTTTGACTTGGTCACTTGCAATAGCGTTGATCATACGGCCAATCTGGTTGAACTTGGATCCCACATGATCACCTGATCCAGCACTATTTTCCAAAATCAAATAGGGGCCTTCAGGACTTTGATCAAGTACATGCCTTAGGGCCTCGGTAGCTTGGTCAAAAATGGTGTCAAACCCCCGCCCTTTATGACTTCCACAATGGAAAATTACACCTTCAGCGCCAATCTGATTTGCTGCGTTCATGTTATCGATAAGACATGTGATCGATTTTTCTACCAGTTCAGGAGTACCCCCAATGTTGACCAGGTAGCTGCCATGAATAAAAGTTGGCTCTATCTGTCCAGAGGTCGACTTTTCCTTGAAACTTAGAACCTGTTCTTCTTTCAGGGCGCGAAACCTCCACGCCCGAGGGGACGAAGCAAATATCTGAATCGCCTCAGCACCGATAGCTGAAGCGCGATCAATCGCCGTTTGGAGGCCACCACTTGTGGAAACGTGAGCACCGATCTTCATGTACAGCTCCATAGTTTGTTAACACGATTATACTGATCGGAGACTGGCTTGACACCGATATGCCGCTCGTTACAATCACGACGAACATTAACAGAGGAGTAAATTATGAACGGACAGGAGATCAAAAAGAAGACCAAGGATGGAGGCATTGTCTACGGTACCATGCTAAGCCTCGCGCGAAACCCGAAATGGGGAGATGCTGTCGCAGAATGGGGACTCGATTATGTGGTTATAGACTCTGAGCACGCTAGCCGTGGGCGTACCGAAATCGCGGACTTGATAGCAGGGATAAAGACAGCGGACGTTGCTCCGATCGTCAGAGTGCCAATTCCAAGTTCACATTATGTCACAATGGCCATGGATGCAGGTGCCCATGGGGTTCTTGCGCCTTACTGCGAGACCGTGGATGAAGTTCAGGACGTAGTTGGATCAGTTAAATGGCTGCCTTTAAAAGGTGAATATGTTGACCGGGCTGTCAGGGAAGGTAAATTCCCCAGTGATGCGAGCCGCGATTATCTTGCCGAACGTAATAGCAACAATGTGTGTCTGATTGGTATCGAGAGCTTACCGGCTTTGAACAATTTGCCCAATATTCTTGAAGTAGATGGCATCGACGGGATCTTTGTGGGACCGAACGATATGTCAACTTCCCTTGGTATACCAGACCAGACTGATCACCCAGCGTATGAAGAGGCATTGCGAAAGGTGATTGCGCTTTGCTCGGCAAAGAACATCCCGGTTCTAATTCACCACCAGAGCGTAGAATTGACACAAAAATGGCTGCGAGAGGGAGCTCGGTTTGTACTCTACAGTTCTGATAGACGGAGCCTTCACAATGCTTTTAGGGCCGAATTTGGGGCAATCAAGAGGGTAGGTGCTGAGATTACTGGAGATACATCTACTGACATAGGCGAGTCCCAAGAGGAAATATAGGAGGAACCTTTAGGAGGCCCGTGACCCTAGCCGTATCACCGTTGTATATATTATTTTTGGAATGAACTACGGGACGGGTGAGACATATCTCAGTCGAACCCGTGCAGTTGTGATCACCGGGCTATTTGATAATAATCCCCCACACTGTAGATCCTAAATTGGACATACAGATTTAGACAAGGGTACTTGATGAGGAGGGTCTGAAATGAACTGGACTTTTGAACAGATTGATGGTCCTTATGGTGGAGTGACAGAGGGGCCAGCATGGGATGGAGACGGCTTGTTATTTACCCATATTGATGCAGCGCAAATTCTCCGCTTTGATCCTGCTACTGGGCTATCAAGCGTTTATCGAGAAGGAACTAATCGTGCGAATGGCCTGATGCTGGATTCGGAAGGGAGTCTGTATGCTTGTGAAGGTGGGGCTCGTCGTGTAGTCAAGTACGAATCAGATAGTAGTGTCACTATACTTTCCGATCATTTCTTAGGAGACAGTTTCAACATCCCTAATGATCTTGCTATTGATCTCCGAGGCAGTATTTGGTTCACTGATCCATATTATGAAGGTAGCGGCGGTGATTGGAGCCTGACCCGCGACAAAATGGAGTTGACACACGAATCCGTGTACCGTATCGATCCACAGGATAATGCGCCAAACAAAGTGGAGAGGGTTACCTTCGACACAACTCGGCCCAACGGGATTTTATTTTCACTTGATCATAGGACTCTCTACGTAGCACAGAGTGGCCGGGAATTGAGCGAACTGCGTCAGCTACGTGCTTATCCGGTGAATGGTGATGGGTCTCTAGGCGAAATGAGCGTACTTCACGATTTCGGAGCGAACCGTGGCATCGATGGTATGTGTCTTGATACCGAAGGCAACATTGTAGCAACGGCAGGTTGGCGCCAAGGTGGTCCCGGTCCATCGATTTATGTTTTTGCTCCTTCTGGAGATATAGTTGAGCGACATGACGTCCCAGTAGATAGGCCCACAAACTGTACCTTCGGAGACGAGGATTTATCGACTCTATACGTCACGACTATTGAAGGCTATTTGTTCCGTGTTCGGACTGATAGGCAAGGACGTCTTCACTATCCCTGAACGTTCTGAAGAGATATAGGCTCATGTGAGTTACTTTTGTGATATAGAATTGGACAAGAGTCTTGGTCGGGGAGGACTAGGTGACAGCAGACAATAATGTGTACGATGTTGTGATCGCTGGACAGGGCGCGGCGGCGTTCGCGGCTGGCCTGTATGCAGCAAGGTATCAGGCTAAAACGGTAATAATTGGCGAGACGTTTGGTGGTGAGACTGCGATCGGGGGGCTGATCGAGAACTACCCAGGACACGTCGATATCGACGGATTTGACCTGATGATGCATTTCCGAGAGCAAGTTGCCAATTACGATGTCCCGATTATCGATGACAAGGTTGAGAAAGTTACTCCAGTTGGAGATTGTTACGAAGTTGATACCGGTCTTGGATCCAGATATCAGACTCAGACGATCATTCTTGCTGTAGGACGAGAACGTCGTAAACTGGGACTCGAGTATGAAGAAGATTGGACGGGCAGGGGGGTTTCCTTCTGTTCAGTGTGCGATGCTCCGCTTCACCGTGGAAACGTGGTTGCTGTAGTCGGCGGTGGGAACGCCGCTGTTGAAGGGGCTATCCTTTTAGCTAAATATGCTACCGATGTGTACCTCATATATCGTGGGGAAGATTTCTTCCGTCCCGAACCAGTACTGATCACAGAACTCAAGAAAACTAACAATATTCATTGTCTGTTGCAGACAAACGTTACTGAACTTAAGGGCACCGATGGGCTTGATAGTATCGTAATAGACAAACCTTATGAAGACAAACATGAATTAAAGGTCGACGGTATTTTTATGGAAATAGGAGCAGACCCAAGAATAGAACTCCCGAGCCAGCTTGGCGTAGCCCTCAATGATCAAGATGAGGTAATGGTAAATAAACAAATGCAGACAAACGTGCATGGAATTTTTGCAGCAGGTGATCTTACAGACGGCTCAGGAGACCTGAAACAAACGATTACTGCCGCTGCTCAGGGCGCGATTGCTGCAAGCACCGCATACAAGTATCTAATGGAGCATCCCCAGATGTGTGCTTGGCATGCCACCGACTCGAGTGGGGCGGGTGTAGAAGTAAGTTAGACCTCTAGTGATAGCATCCGCGTCCTGGGATGTCCCACACTTCTTCCACGATATCATTTCGGACAGCCACATATTTATCCCACCGGTTAACTAGCATGTCTTGATGGCCGGGTAAAAGTTTAAAATGGTCCCCTACATTTAGATTGTTGTCTTTGGTTCTTAGGACGATGTGGTCATCGTGTATAGAATCGACCTGTACATCATCTCCATCGAAGGTCGGTATTATCCCCGCTGGGGCCGCTAACGATAGTGAGCCGATATCACCGATTGCTGTTTGTGGGGTTGGTTTACTCACAACGGTGCCAAGTACCTTTCCTGCAATCTGAAATTCTGTAAGATAAGAATAGCTGGTAGACATAAGAGCGTAGGAGCCCCCCTCGACCTCAGTAACTCCTGGGATATTAGCTGCGATGTCATAACAAAAAGTCTCGCCGGTGGATACGATCTCAACTGGGTATCCGGCTGCCTCGATAGCATCTTTAACTGCCAAACAAATATCGATAGTTTCTTTAGCCCTTAGGTATCTTCCCTCTGGGGTTTTGTCTTCTTCGACGTTTTGGTGGCTCATCACCCCACGGAAGCTCACTCCATCTAGCTGGTCTATGGCTTTCGCAATGGATACACCCTGGTCTGGTGATCGAACCCCGGCACGTCCCATAGCAGTATCAACTTCAATAAGGAGACCGATTTGCACACCCTCCTTGGACGCTACCTGGGAAATTGTTTCAACGTTTTGGATACTATCTACACACAGCTTAAGATCCCCTTGCTTGGCAAGAGCGCATACCCGCTCGATCTTATCTAGTGTCACGACTTGGTTAGGAATTAAGATGTCGGTCACACCTCCCTGGACCATAATTTCTGCTTCGGCAACCTTCGCTGTACACACCCCTTCGTTAGTTCCACCGAAGGACATTTGCATCTTAGCGAGTAATGGACTCTTGGTGTTCTTCGTGTGTTCGCGCATCTTGCAATTCGTATTCTTGTATGTCTCAGCTACAACTTTGAAGTTATTCTCTAAAGCGTCTAGCTCTACTATCAGGCAAGGAGTTTCTAGATCACTGATGTGAGTTCCCACTTGAGGAATATATGCGTCCATATTGCTCTCCGTTACTCGTCTACAGTTCGCACGGTGATTACCACTTACAAGATTAAAAGCGTGTTCTACCGGTACCTGCCACGGGCAGGGACATCCCAGATTGCTTCAAGGGTCCCATCACTCACGATAAACATGTAGTCATGAAGGTTCACACATGTAGCAATATCGTGTGGGGTGCACCAGACCTTATCACCTAGCTGGGGATTGCAATGTTTAGACTGACTAAAGTATATGCTGCCGTGTTCGGCACTCAATCCCTTTACACTGGACTCAGGGAGGTTGTCGATTGATGGGAATCCGGTATCGGCTCCAATTGATTTCTGACCTGCATCCGTAATCATGTACCCAGCTTCTGGGCGACTGGTTACAGTCGACATGATTCTCCCCGCGCACTTGAACTCGGGGAACAGTTCACGGCGACTGTGGTCCATGAGAGCATAAGAGCCTGCAAGGACCTCCGTTACGTCCTCCATCATACCGACTTGCTTGTAATCAGCTTCCCCGTTTATGGTGACGCTGTATACAGGAATCCCCGCAGCCTCGATTGTTCTTTTAGCACCCAGTATGTCGTTAACAGCCTCGCCTCCCGTGATTCCTGCCAGTTCCAAGTTGCTCGCGTTAGTTATCGTCGATGCAAGATCAACGGCTTCCTGATCGCTATCAACCCCAAATAGGCCGTCTCCTGCACTTACATAGATGATTACTCTAATGGTCGTATCTTTTCTTGCAGCATCATCATTGAGGTCATTGACGTTAGCGTGACTGTCAACTGCAACAGTGACAGTCGCTTGCTTTGTTAAAGCACATAAGCGGGCGATCTTGGCTTTTGTGACGACGAGGTTTGCAATGTACACATCTGTGAATCCACTGGCTATAAATACTTCAGCTTGGCTCAGTGTAGTGACGGCTATGCCTTCTACAGTACCTCCGGCTCGAATCTGCTTATGTGCAATTGTGGGACTACGATGCGAGGAAACAAGAGGGCGTAGCTTTTGCGGGCGGTCACGAAAAAATGACGCCATCGTCTCGATGTTTTCGTTAAGGACGTCACCGTCTACGATAAGCGATGGTGTGTCCAACTCCTCGGTGGGAGTACCGATAGGTTTAATAATTGGGCGCTCCATGAACTCTCCTGACTAGATATTCGGCCACCGAGAATAGCATATGTACATGGTTGTGTCGTCCTAATATTGGTGTTCGTGTTACTATCCTGTCGTACAGAATACGTGAAGGGTTACATTGTGGGTCACTCCACCGTCCCTAATATTTGTGAAGACCTGGGCATTGAGTTTGCCCCCAGTACTGGTGAGACGGTCAGGGCAATACTCAGTCTCCGAGACGAGCCTAAGAGTCCCGACGATACAGATCGTGATCTGCTGATTCTCACTGATCTTAGAGTTGCCCATATAAAACGTACAGAGCATGCCAATAACGTTGCGGTGCTGTCTCTCCCCAAGGTCGTTGCTTTTGAGATTGCCCGCCAACGGTCCTCTGGACTAAGCGGGTATATTTGGGGAGGGCTAGCGTTTGTCGCAGCGTTTTTGGTATGGCAAATATGGGATCAACCTGTCGTAGATCTGGTTGCAGGGGTAGTGCTAGGTGCGATGGGGATCTACTTGATCTTCGATCAATACTTGGATCGTTTGGCCTTGACAGTTACGGTCAAGGCCGAATCTTCGCAACTGCAACTTCAATTCCATAAATCGGTCGATGAGAAGGATCTCTATAATTTTTTCAATCAGATGTTTGATGTCAATGCGAACTCATCTTCAACAGCTATGGAACCGGAATCTTGCCACAGCGGTGGCACGGAGGCCATAGATTTTGATAGATGGCGTGCGGAGAGTTTCCGAACGTTTTAACTGGTACCGGTTTCCTTAGTTAGGCGAGTCTCAGGCCGGGCACAACGTCCATATCCCACTGGTGCTTTGCGGAGTTTCTCAAGTGAAACCAGCCCGCGGCACCAATCATCGCCCCGTTGTCGGTACATAAAACGGGTCGAGGCATGATTACCTCCACAGGAGAGTGTTTCGTCGTCTCGGAACGTAATAGGCTGTTTGCAGCGACGCCTCCACCTAACACAACCCCTTTGACGTGGTGTTGCTTAGAGGCGGTTACGACCCGTGAGATTATGGAATCTACGATGGCTTCTTGTAATTCGGCGGCTACACCGGCCAATTCATTCTGATCGATGTCGCAATCGGTCGGCGGGTACCATCCCTTCTCCTGGGCTCGGTGTAGCACTGCAGTTTTGAGGCCACTGAAACTAAAGTCGTTGGAACCCTTGACTCTTGGTCGCGGCAATTTTGCCTCCGGGGAGTGAGGGTGCTCTGCCATCTTCTGTATCGCTGGGCCTCCGGGGAATCCTAGGCCGAGAATACGTGCGGCTTTATCGAAGGTTTCCCCCGCTGCATCATCGCGAGTTTCGGCTAGGAGTTGATATCGTCCGTGGTCTTCCATGAGGATCAGATCGGTGTGTCCACCTGAAGCAATCAGACATAGGAGGGGAAACCCTGGATTCACTTCTGGGTCAGGTATGTCTTCTAGCCATGCCGCGTAGATATGCCCTTCCAGATGGTTTATACCTACCAAAGGTAGATTCTCTGCCAACGCCAGGCCTTTGGCTGCGTTTACTCCTACGAGCAGCGGTCCAGCTAGACCGGGACCGTGGGTAACAGCAATCCCATCCAGGTGGTGGAGTTCTAGTTCTGCGTCCTTGAGTGCTTGTTTGACTACAGCGTTGAAGGTCAGGAGATGTTGGCGAGCTGCGATCTCTGGCACGACTCCGCCGTACTCCGCATGTATGTCAATCTGGGACGCGACCAAGTTGGAGTGTATTTGCCGTCCGTTTTCAATTACTGCAATACCTGTCTCGTCGCAAGAGGTTTCTATACCGAGTAGTTTCAAGCCACACCCATTAAGCGCGCTGCATTATCGCCGCATATAGCATCTACCTCAGCTTGCGATAAGAAATCGAGATTGTGTCTGAGTGAATCCAGGCTCTGACGGTAAGTTTGAAACCGCATGACCATCGGTATATCAGTACCCCACTGAAGTTGGCTCACACCAACTCTGTCAACGACCTCTTCCAATACCGATTTAATCTGAGGCATTGGGTAGTCCCAGTCGCCACCAAAGAAGATTGCAAACAAGAGTTGTAGATGAAAGTTAGGATTGTCCAAAGGAAGAGCATCGTATAATTCATTTGGTACCCGTATCCCATCTTTGTCGGCGAAGGACCTCCAACTTAGGCCATGGGTCAAAACTGTGGGGATGTCAGGGTACGCTTCCATAAACTCCGTGATAATTTTCATTTCACCTAGGTCCATTCCTCTCCCACTTGCCCCGGGAGCCAGAGTTGAATAGCCAGGGGTTATGAATAGAGGTACTCTCATTGTCGCGAATGCGTCCCAAAAAGGCTTGAACTCAGCGGCGTTCCAGATGGGTGACTGATCGTACAAAATTAAGTGGTCCGGTAGCAATTGAAGGCCGTGCAGACCCAACTCGTTGATGGATCTTTCCAGACGTTCTATAGCAACATCCATATTACTGGTAATCGTCCATTCAGGGACATGGGCCAGACCCTGTAGTCGATCCGGAAAAGTTGCCACCCCATTTGCGATAAATTCCTCGTCTATTCCTAGATAAGGTGTTCTGTGTATTAGGGCGCGTTCGACTTGTGCATAATCCATCTCCGCTACGAGGTCGTGTGCAGTGAAGGTCATGTCTACGACGGAGGGAGGCATGTATTGTTTTACATACTCCTCGCCATTAGATTCCCATTCAAATCTGCCAAATTCTGTAGCTTGGAAGTTGGCGTCTTTCAGGGCTTCAAACCCGCGTGGTTTGGAGGAGTCAATTAGACCACTGTTATCAGCTGTCTTACGGTCCTGTTTGCGAAAGACCCCCTGAAAGTGACTCGCGATGGCTAGCTGAAGATGTTGTTGGTACTCTGCTCGCTTCGAAAATCCACCGTCGCCCCGTACGTCTGGGAATATGTAAGCGTGCCCATCGTAGATCATGCGTCAAGGTATCCTTTTCGGTCAAAAACTTCTGCGAGACGAGCAATCCCTTCTCGGATCTCATCGGGGGTATTGTAACCATAACAAAGACGTGCGTAGTTATTCCCTGTTCGCCCATCGGGAGCAAACATTGGTCCAGGTTGGTAGCCTACATCCACAGTCCGCGCTTCGGGTTGTGTTGCAGTAAGGTCAGCGTCGGCAGGCATTTCAAGCCAAGTGTAGAGTCCACCTTCGGGGTGACTCCATTTTGCGACTGATCCTAAATTCTCACCGAGAGCTGCGAGCATGGTGTCACGTTTAATCCTTTGGATATCGTTGATTTTCTTTACATGCTCATCAAGGTGAGAAATGGCATACCGATGTATTGCCCAAGCAGCAAATTGATTGACGCCTCCGCCACTCTTGATGGGCCTTAGTCTTGGTGTGAGTTCGGCAGGTGGGATAACGTACCCCAAACGCATGCCAGGGCCGGTGATCTTTGAGAATGACCCTACGTAGCTAACGACCCCGGCGTCATCGAGTGATCGTATGGAAGGAATAGTCTTACCCTCGTAACGGAGATCGACATAACAGTCGTCTTCTATGATGGCTATTTGGTGGCGTAATGCGATGTCGATGATTGCTTTCCGTCGTTCTATGCTCATTGTCCATCCCATAGGGTTTTGGAACGTCGGAATAGTATAGATAACTTTGGGGGGTCGTCCGTGTGATTCAGCCAGGACAATGGCTGATTCCAGTGCGTCGGGAAGGATCCCATTTTCATCAGTGGGAACACCACGGACGTCAGCTTGGAACCGCGCAAGTGTTCGAAGAGTTCCTGAATACACGAAGTGTTCTGTTAAAACTACATCACCCGGGTCGACCAACGCTTCGATTAGTATGTGGTTTG
Organism: SAR202 cluster bacterium; assembly: GCA_022448725.1. Classification (GTDB taxonomy): domain Bacteria; phylum Chloroflexota; class Dehalococcoidia; order Lucifugimonadales; family VXLM01; genus VXLM01. The sequence goes on from JAKUTR010000006.1 coordinate 93,434, forward strand.
GTTGGCTTGATCCGTCCGCCAGTAGGACATCATCAGCGCTAATTGTGAATCCTCGATCCCGGGCCATCTTGTAGGCCACGTATTCACGTAGTGGAGGATACCCGTGGTCGTGTGGATAAACAGCCAGTTCGCTACCTTCTTCAAGTATAGCTAAGCGTGCACATTCAGCCAGATCAACTGCTGGAACGGAAGCTGGATCGGGATAGGCTATTGCGAAGTCATATTTTGCGCGATCAACGGTTCTCATCTCCGCCGGGTCAGGTATGGTTGAAGCGAATAACCGATCGTAGCTAAATGCAGATGAAGCGGGTTCCCTCGTGGTTATCTCCCAGAGTTAAAGTTGGGTTAGTCATCGATTTCGATTCTTAGGCGTTTATTGATACGGCCTTTACTTTCATGTTTGACAACACGAATATAGCCTACTTCCGTCGTATTTAAGACGTGCAGCCCGCCGTCAGCTTGAAGATCAAGCCCTTCAATGTTAACGGTTCGAATTTGTGTAATAGCTTCCGGGATTAGATTCACTTTAGTTCTGATAAGGTCCGGAATTCGCATCGCTTCTTCGCGAGGCATGATGTCAGCTTTTACTTCTCGATTTTGTTTAACTTCTTCATTGATAGTCTCTTCAATTTCCCGAGCGAAACCGGCCGAGATGCTCTCCAATTCAAAATCCATTCGAGCTGAGAGAGGTTTCATATCACCACCGGTGACTTGTGCCTTGTAATCGCGCCATATAACTCCACAAAGAATGTGCAACGCTGTGTGAGTCCGCATAAGTTGGTATCGGTGAGCCCAATCGATAGCACCATGGATCCGGTCACCAAGGTTTGGGTAGCTATCATCTGTGAGCTCGTGCACCAGTTCTCCCTCACCGCTTGAGAGTTTGTTGATGTGCCATACCTTGTCTTGAATAGAGAAGTTGCCAGTATCGTTTGGCTGGCCCCCCCCGCCAGGGTAGAAGGCGGTTTGGTCCAATATGACGCCCTTGTTATCAATGCCTATAATTTCTGCATCGAACTCACTGATGTATGCGTCTTCGTGGTATAGCCGTATTGTCACATAACCTCTCCCAAGGGTGATTTTGCAAGATTAACATGTTCACACTGACTGTAAAGTGTCCAGGTATCGTGTGCGTGGGTAGGCCAGGGCGACGTATGCAAGTCTCATGTTACAATCCTCGGGACACGCATCGTAGACAAGCGTAGGGCTGTACAGTGAAGAAATTTGACATAGCAATTATTGGTGGCGGGATAATCGGTCTAGCGACAGCGATGCGTCTTGCAGAAGGGTTCCCTGATCGAAAAGTTATCGTCCTTGAGAAGGAGGATGACGTCGCTCTTCACCAGACTGGACATAACAGTGGTGTGATCCACGCGGGAATTTACTATGCTCCTGGTTCACAAAAGGCGGGGTTTTGCTATAGCGGGAATGAGGAACTGCGTCGGTACTGTGATGATTACGGCATCAAGTATGAGATGTGTGGCAAGCTGATAGTCGCTACACATGATACTGAGGTACGAGCTCTTGAGGAACTTCATGACCGTGGTGTTGCTAACGGTGTTCCTGATCTTGAGGTGGTTGGACCAGAGAGACTACGTGAGATTGAACCTCACGCAGCTGGAGTCATGGCATTATGGTCTCCAAATACAGGGATCATCGATTATCGCGCGGTCAGTGCTTCCTATGCTGAAAGATTTGTCACCTTTGGAGGAGAATTATCTACATCTACAGAGGTGCTAAACATAGCCGCCACCCAAGAAGGTGTGCACATAGTCACTACTAAAGAAGAGATATATGCTGCGAAACTCATAAATTGTGCAGGGTTACAAGCCGATCAAATAGCTAAGCATATGGATGCTACAAACGGACTTCGGATACTACCATTCCGAGGGGAGTTCTTTTCACTTAAACCTGAGGTTGCACGGATGGTGAATGGGTTGATTTACCCTGTCCCTGATCCGTCGATGCCGTTTCTTGGAGTTCACTTTACGAAACGAATAGATGGAACGGTCGAAGCTGGCCCGAATGCTGTTCTTTCTTTTGCACGGGAAGGCTACCGAAAGACCGATTTCAACATCCGGGAGATCCTGGGCATTTTGACATATCGTGGTTTCTGGGGGATGTCTAAGACTCATTGGTTATCTGGTTTGGAGGAACAGTATCGATCGTGGTTCAAGTACAAGTTCGTAAAATCACTACAAAAACTAGTGCCAGAGATTAGTAGTCAAGATATCTGGAGACCTAGTGCAGGAGTCCGTGCTCAGTGTGTTGATCGTACGGGCAAACTTATTCAGGATTTTGCGATCGTTGAACGGAGTAATTCTATTCACGTTCTCAATGCCCCATCACCCGCGGCTACCGCGAGCCTACCGATCAGTGACCACATTCTCACTCTCGTGAAGGAGTCCTGGGATCTATAGGCTAGCGCGGTGACCAGAACGCCAAACTGCCCTCTGCGAGCACGTTGATTTCTGGCGATTTAGAGGTGTCGACTACGTAGATATTTGTTACCTCTTGTAAGTTAGTACTCACAGACCGACCACGTCCTGCTAGCAATCCTGCAAATACGAATGAATCGCTAGTCGGTGCCCACTGAGCGTGCGATCGAGAATACTGATCGAAAAATTGTAAAACCACAAGCTGATCAATAGAAGGGCGGAAGTCAGCCAAAGCCCAACTTTCACGAGCGTTTAGGTCCAACAACCCCCACCGCAGGTTGTTACTATTTGGTACTAAAGAGGCATATAGAAGCTTTGTAGAATCGGGGGACCAGAAGAATCCTATTACAGGCTCTTCAACCTCAAGGCCTAGATGTTGGCCAGTCGATGAGAAGATGCTTATGTGCTTGTAGACTTGAACCCCTAGAGGCCTAAATATTTCAACGGATTCAGGGTCAGTGACTGCGATAACGTTCCCATTTGGTGCCCATTGAAACGTTGCGCCAGGCGGGAGCCCTGCGACCAATGTTGTCGTACCAGATTCGCTGGACAATTTCAGATCATAGGATAGGCCTGAGTTGTTAGTGGTATAGGTGACGTTGTTCGTTCCCGGACGAACCTGTGGAACACGTGATCCTAGTTGAGTATCCCGGATATCGAACTTGACTGGGACTGCCCGAGCAACGTCAATCTGTAAGCGCTCAGTACCCCGGTGAGCGAACATTTCGAGTGAATTGGAACTCCAATCAAACCAGATGGGGCCTCTACGTAATAGTTCATTTGCTTCTTGCCAGACACGTAAGTTAGTGGAGTAGAGTTTCAATCCATCTCGTGTGCTTGCAATGAACGCTAAACGGCTGCTGTCAGGTGACCAGTTCATGTAATGAGGTGCTCTGGCTGCAACCCACGACGTAACTCCAGGTTGACCAAGAAATAATCGTGCGACCTGATCATTGAAGGAGTTGTAGTTATAAAGAGATGCCTGATGAGAGCCGTCGGGCGAAGTGACAAGTCCACTGAACGCCAGCATTCGGCCATCGGGTGACCAAGTGGGCCATGCGAATCGTCCTTCTGGTGGGATCATACGCTTGGGTTCCGACCCATCGGAGTTGACGGCTACGATGTAGCCTTTGGGGGTTACGTAGGCTATCCGATCGACCGTCTGTGAAGGAGGGAAGGTACCGGAAGTTGCAAATTCACCAGCTTGCGCTCCCACGAAAGAGATGATGCTCAGAGTGGCAATCAGAACAACAATTCCTGTTGTCGTCCTCACTTTGTCACGTGATCTCGACTATATCAAGGCTGATATCGAGTGCATTAGCCGAGTGTGTGAGAGCTCCAATAGAAATCATATCGACGCCTGTGGCTGCGATGTCGGCAACGTTTGCCAGAGTCACGTTGCCGGAAGCCTCAGTAATAGCTCTGCCGTCTACCAAAGAAACTGCAGCGTCTAGCTGGATGAGTGTCATATTATCTAGAAGAATGATGTCAGCACCTACGGCCACTGCTTCTTGAACTTGCTCGAGAGTTTCCACTTCGACTTCGACTTTCATGTTAGATGGTGCTCGTTCACGTGCGCGTCGGATAACATCCCCAAGAGTGAGACCTTCTATAGCAGCAGCCTTGATGTGATTATCTTTTATCAAAACTCCATCACTGAGATCCTTTCGATGATTCTTGCCTCCTCCTACCGATACGGCGTATTTTTGTAGCTCTCGCAGTCCAGGGGTAGTTTTACGGGTGTCCAGGATGGTGCAGTTGTGATCCTGAATTGCCTGAACGTACTTGTTAGTGGTTGAGGCAATGCCACTCAGATGTTGGAGGAAATTGAGGGCGGTGCGTTCCGCTGTGATAATAGATGCTAAGGAACCATTCACCTTGGCAATCAGGTTA
>JAKUTR010000060.1 GCA_022448725.1 SAR202 cluster bacterium
GATTCGTTTGAAGGCGCAGTTGAGCACGGTATAAGGGTTGTTAAGCTCGACTTGGTCCCGATAATTACAGCTATGGGGCTAGCCACTAAGCACTTGGGATTGGGAGCTACCTATTCAACGACCTATTACTCTCCATACCACGTGGCACGTCTATTTGCTTCATTGGACCACTTCACCCAGGGTAGGTCTGCATGGAATGTTGTGACTTCATTGAATGATTCAGAAGCTCAAAATTTTGGCGTCCAAGAACACCTGGATCATGACGACCGCTATGACGCGGCGGATGAGTTTCTGCAGGCAACAGCAATGCTATGGGAGTCGTGGGAGGACAATGCGGTGCTGTTGGACAAACACACTGGCAAGTTTGCCGACCCAGATAAGGTCCACCGAGTTGATCACACAGGTGATCGGTTTCAGGTCCGAGGGCCATTAACGGTTCCAAGACCTCCCCAAGGTAAACCAGTGGCGATTCAAGCTGGCCAGTCGGAACGTGGACGGCGATTCGCTGCTCGATGGGGAGAATTGTTGTTTGTAATTTATCCGACTCCGGAATCCTGCAAGGCCTACCGGGATGATCTGCGCAACCGAGCTGAATCCGCCGGAAGATCTCCTGACTCGGTTCGCGTTGCCCCTGCAGTTTACGTGGTAGTGGACGAGACTGAAGAAAAAGCTCGAAGGAAATTAGAGCAGATAGAGGGACTAGCGAATCAGACAGACTCGTTGACGCTACTTTCTGAGGTATTTAATTACGACTTCTCTCAGCATCCGATTGATGATCCGCTGTCTGAGGATATATTGGCTTCGATGACGGGTCTACGTGGTTTTTTGGATCGAGTCGTAGAACTAAGTGGAACGCCCAACCCAAGCGTTAATGATTTTATAAAGTACTCAGGGCGAGGCACTCTCCGAGAGCTTCCGTTGTTTACTGGCACACCTGTTCAAGTGGCGGATCAGATGGAGACATGGTTCCTGTCAGAAGCTTGCGATGGCTTTGTATTGGCTGCGACTCATATGCCGGGCGCCTACGAAGATTTCGTAAATCTGGTGGTTCCGGAACTCCAACGTCGGGGAATATATCGACAGGACTACATAGAAGGTACGTTGCGAGATAATTTAGGATTTGTACGCCCTTAGCGGCACGCCGACGTAATAAATCAATTTGTGTAGTATGTTACGGTGGAGAGTGATTGCTTGTATCCATACTTCTGTCATATACAGAAAATGTGGTTGTTGGTGTGCGTTACCGTCTAATAGATGAACAGTCAACTGCAATTAACGTCTAGTTAATCTAGGAAAGTTCTTAGTTAACCAATTTGTCAGTGGAGATCCGGATATCACGCCTATACCATGGATGAAAGCCATGGTATAGGCTAAGGGTTGCCAATAGGTGGCCGGGTATGTCAGTGAATAGCATCTAATCTGCAACGGTTGTTCGCGTTTGTTGTTCGCTTCTTAAGGTGGGCGGCTTGCGATGCTCCTCCGCTCACATACTTAGTTCTGAAATTGTGTCTGCAATCGCCAGCATGGAAAATCTATTAAAGCTCATAATCGGTGTCTTAGACCTCGATTCTCCCTTCAGATTCAGTTCCGATTACAATATGTATAATGCGGACGTGCGCTCGGGCACGACACCGGACTCACAAGACCAAAATCTTCAGAGAGGATACATTTGATATGGCCGAGGTCGAAAACAAGGTTGAACTGGATTGGGACGCATTGGAAGTCGGCGAGACGTTTGAGAAATTCGAATATCTGCTGACTCAGGAAATGATTGACACATACAGGAAAGGTGTGATGGACACGGAAGCTAGCTTCCCGACTATTGCGCATAAAGTTGATGTCCGCCAGTATAACGACAAGTACACAGACTCTGGATCGGTGAACGCCAGATGCGCGTTCCATTGTTACAACCCGCCTAGGGCTGGCAAGAAACTGACAGTTACTGCTTGGATTGCCGATAAATATTTGAGGCGTGGTAAGAATTACATAGTCACCGAGGCAGTGTCGGTGGACGAAGATGGCAAATTGATAGACAGGGTAATCACGCACGAACTCAAGCAACCATCGTA
>JAKUTR010000061.1 GCA_022448725.1 SAR202 cluster bacterium
TGATGGGTAGATTCGATTGCACGGATGCTGCTACATCCGTACCGGACATGCCCCAAGCACCATCACCCATAAAGTTCAGACAAAACTTGCTAGGATCAGCAAGTTTTGCTCCGATCATTAATGGGATTCCGAAACCAAGGTGCGTAGTCTTTCCCCAGCCGATGTAACTGTGGGGAGTCGTTGCGATATAGAAGGGGACCATGCAGTCTCGTGGACCGCCTGCATCATGTGTCACTACGCTGTTGTCGTGATCAAGGTTATTGTTTATCTCATTTATAACCCGATACGGGTTTAATGGAGCTTCATCGGAATTTAACAAGGGCATCCAGTCCGCCATCCATTTCTCCCGAACTGCTGCTATGTGCGTGGCTACTCCCGTATCTCGACCATTTTCACCGATCTGGGCTTTGACCTCTTCGATCAACATCTCCAGAGTGATTTTGGCATCGCCGATCAAGCCTATATCCGATGGGGTGTCTTTGTTGACATCATCTGTATTTATCGTGTTGTGGATGACTGTCTTTTTACCTGAGGGCAGGGTTCTCGTATAACTGTTGATGGTCAGGCTGGTACCGATTCCTATCACAACATCACTTTCGTTTATCCATTCATAAGCCTGTCCAGTTGTGGCTCCGCTACCAGCCCCTAACGACAAAGGTAGTCGTTCATCATAAGCAGATTTGCCTTCCATTGTTGTGAAAACGGGAATATCAGTAAGTTCTGCGAATTCGGCCAGCTCTGCGGTGGCGCCTGCCGTGAGCACTCCGGCACCTGCCCATATCAACGGGCGGTCTGCTTGAAGTAATGATTTAACAGCATCTTTAATATCAGTTTTCGAAGGAGCGGACTTGGTCGCTACTGGAGATTTATAGTCAAGAGCATGGTCTGGGACCTCCATAGCACATACGTCTAGTGTCATCTCTACGACCACCGGTCCGCCGTTACCGTTCCTGAGTGCCTGGAAAGCCCTCCGCATTACATCCTTGATTTGAGTAGGGGTATGAATAATCTCAGCAGATTTCACGACACCTTTCCAGTTTTCGTTTGCAAGAAAATTTGGTCTTACATTCCTGCGTTCTAGTGGATATCCACCCGGAAGTACCAATATCGGTATGTTGTCCCCAAAAGCCTGCGATAGACCTCCGACTGAGTTTTCAGCACCACCAGCGTGTTGCATTGCCACTACGCCAAATCTATTGCCATCACTCATCCTGCTGTAGCCATCGGCCGCCATCACTGCACCGCGCTCGTGTCTGAACATCACAGGGCGAATGCCGGTTTTTGCTGCTTCTTCAATGAGGGCGTTGCTTGGGAAGCAAGTCATTTCGTTGACGCCCTCTTGCTTGAGAATTTGGGCTATGAACTCTGTTCCGTTCATTAAATAATCTCCGTGAATATTCCAGTTATTGACCAGATGGCACCACGAGTCGCGGTTGGCCGGGGCGAGGAGATTCTAGTCCTATTATTGAATTAGTACAAAACGCTGTGCTGTGAAATTGGGGTATTTAAATGACTCGGATAACCGGCTCGACACCTTTATTGACTTCATTTGTGCACACGATTGCATTTACATTACCCGCTGTTTCCTGAGAGGGGATCACAACCTTTGGTAACTGGTTAGAATGGCTATGGCTGTTGCGCTGAAACTCATTTCTAAACATTCAAATTCTGCATGGGAGACCCAACATGGGTGCCACTACAGGCCCGTTAACTGAAGATCTGCTTGATCAACTCACGAAAATCGACACTCCGACTATCGCTAATGCATTGGAGTTGATGGAAATTCGACCGCGTACCGAAGGTTTTATGAGGCCTGAGATTAGATCCATATCTACTGTCACTGAAACACATATTGGTTATGCTGTGACGGGTGTTATTTCAGCCCGGCATAAATCACCAAACGCTCTTGAACGGCGTGATTACTATGAAGCTATAGAGGCTATACCTACACCGCGTATCGTCGTTTTACATGATCTTGATTACCCGGCGACCATTGGTGCTTACTGGGGTGAAATTCAAGGAAATATTGCCCTGGGCCTCGGGTGTGTCGGGGCCGTGACTGATGGTGGTGTTCGTGATCTCAAGGAAGCAGAAGAAATGGGGTTTCCTTTCTGGGCCAAGGAAGTACTCGTGTCGCATGGATATGTACATGCGGTGGCCTATAACGTTCCTGTGGATGTAGGTGGGGTTTATGTTCAACCCAGCGACCTAATAGCAGCTGACTTGCATGGCGTGATACAGATTCCTCTTGATGCCGCTGAAAGGCTTCCTGCTGCAGCCAACGCTCTAGCAGAACAAG
>JAKUTR010000062.1 GCA_022448725.1 SAR202 cluster bacterium
CTTTGACGAACCTACCACAGCGTTGGACGTTACCACCCAGATTGAAGTACTGGCGGCTATCAAAAGTGCGGTTGAGCAATTCCGCACTGCAGCTATCTATATTTCGCACGACCTTGCGCTGGTCGCACAGATGGCCGATCGCATCATGGGGTTTCGCGACGGGGACCTAATTGCGGAAGGTCAAACACGAGAATTGTTGGAACGACCAAAAGAGCTATATAGACAGGAGCTACTTGGTGGACGTACCTTGCACAAAGCAGATGCTCCCGCTAAGACCAGTGAGGAGCTGTTGCGTGAAATCAGAAATTTGACAGCTCCCTACGGCAAATCACCAGTGTTATTTAACGTTAGCTTCTCCGTACCTCTGGGGAAGACTGTGGCACTTGTCGGTGAATCAGGCAGTGGCAAGAGTACGACGGCGCGGGTCATCTCGGGCCTGCTAAATCCGTCAGAGGGACAGGTACTCTATCAGGGTATTCCGTTACTACCCACTTTTGACCAACGCAGCAAGACCCAACTCCGTCGGATACAAATGATCTACCAGACGCCCGATACGTCGCTAAACCCGAAGCAACGAATACGAAAGACCATTGGGCGGCCGCTTGCCTTTTATTTAGGCATGAATAGTGCAGAACGGGATTCACGAGTTCGTGAACTTCTCTCTTTAGTCGAGTTGGAGCCAAACCAGTATATCGATCGGCTACCCGGAGAATTGTCTGGAGGTGAAAAGCAACGGGTTTGTATAGCCAGGGCGTTGGCCGCTGAACCCGAACTCATAATCTGTGATGAAGTGACATCGGCACTGGATCAACTTGTCGCGGAAGAAATCCTAAAACTTCTTGATCGGCTTCAGCGTGAATTCAATCTGTCATACATATTTATCACGCATGATATTGGTACGGTCCGCGCAATTGCTGATGACGTGGTGGTTATGTCCCAAGGCGAAGTAGTGGAAATGGGGCCAAAGACCGAAATGTTTATGCCACCGCACCATGAGTACACGGACTTGTTGCTTTCCTCCGTACCGGAAATGGACCCTGACTGGCTTGATAACCTCCTCGCTAGCCGGACCAATAAAACAGAGAACGATCATTCCCGGACTAATGAACTCACAAGTTAGCGCAACGTCTCTGACGTAGAGTTTCGAGCAGGATCTGTCACAACAACCAATTACGATAATTTCATCTACAACTACTGGTACATTCAGGAATTAACTTTTATATTAGCTCTCCAAATTTAACGACCAGTAATTATCTGATTTCTTAATCGTCCCTAACATCCTAACAATTTCCACCACAATTTATTTGACTTACAGGAACTGTATCCATGCCCTATATCGAAAACTTTGCTGACGCACTGCCAGATCCCTCTCGAATAGCTGAAGAAAAAAGCCGACTCGAAGCTGCGGGTGTTAAATACATTCTGTCGTGCTGGATCGACCTGTTAGGGGTACCGAAAACCAAACCAGTGCCTATCAGCGATTTTGAGTTGTTGTGTATGGGCAAGGGACCACAGTTCGCAGTTCACTCAATTTCATTCGTACCGGAACTGGGGCCTGCTGACGCAGATCAAATTCCCCTACCTGATCTCGATAGTCTGATAATCTGCCCGTGGGATAAAACGTGCGCCTGGGTGTTTGCTGATCTGTGGTGGGAAGGACGACCCTATAAGCTGTGTCCACGGAGTGCTCTGAAGCGAACTATACAGAACGTTGCAGATCAAGGTTATGCTGTCTACGCCGGTGTGGAGCCCGAATTCTTTGTTATGAAATGGGAGGACGGACAACCTGTTAAGGCGTTCGACGATGACCCAGCACCCGGTCAAGGCGTTCGACCACGTCGACAGGCCTTTGGGTACGATGTTGAATATTCAATCGACTCGATGGGTTTCCTCGGCGAGATGATCGACATCATAGAGGGACTCGGTTGGAATCTGCACGATGTGGTTTGCGAAGGGGGTTATTCTCAGTTTGAACTGGACTTTCACTACACAGACTTGCTGGCGATGGCTGACCGCCTGGTATTTTTGAGAGTCCTTCTAAAAGAAGTCACCAAGCGCCACGGGATGTTCGCCACTTTCATGCCAAAACCGACCATAGGTGACTGGCGATCAGGTGCACACATGAATACGTCAATGCAACTAGTCGACAAACCAGTGGAGAATATTTTTGAAGGTCCAGACGGTCACTGGAGTGATTCCGTAGTCGGTGCTGTAGGGGGAGTGCTACGACACGGCGGTGCCCTGACAGCCATTGCCTGTTCAACCGTAAACTCGTACAACGGTTTAGT
>JAKUTR010000063.1 GCA_022448725.1 SAR202 cluster bacterium
GTCTAGCTGATCTGCATGCCGCTGGACGAGGTTCAATTTCGGCATCATCATCATCACTCTTCGCAAATGGTGCTCTTCAACGAGGTGGCTGGTGGGATACCGGGACCCGAGGGAGCGCCAATCTTGGGAAAATGAACTCAACCGAAAAGAATGCTTACTATTCAGACACCGGAGCTCTTGGAACAGGTAACGATTTCCACCTAGTTCCATTCCATTCAAATTCCTTGCTTGATGGTCGACTGGCAGCTGCACCATGGGCACAGTCAACTCCCGATCCTATATCCTCAGCTTCTTGGTCGACTTGGGCTGAAATCAATAGTAAAGAAGCTCAAAGTCTTGGTATAAGAGAGGGTGACGTACTGTTGATTCGTTCCACTTCCGGTGAAATCGAAGCTCTTGCCTATCCGCATCCCGGTGTACGCCCTGGAGTTATAGGAGTGCCTATCGGACAAGGGCATCACAGAAGTGGCCGTTGGGCCGAAGATCGCGGATCTAATGTGCTTTCCATACTCACTGGAGAAAAAGATTCCCAAACGGGTGCCTTAGCATGGGCTGCTACTCAAGTCCGCGTTCAACGTGCGGGTCGTCGCACAAAGGTTCCAAAATTTGAAGGTAATGTTGAAGCCCGTCCAGTCGAGCCCGGTGTCCCAGTTCTTGTTGTAGGAATTGATGAAACTGCTGAACATGCCCAAGAAACAAATCATCATATTTACCAAAAACAGTTCATCGGTAAAGATGAACAGGATAAAGACCATGAATAGACTTCAACAGCAGTACCCAATGGTAGTAGCCAGATGACCACAGAAAATTTTGGAGATCATAACTGGGGAATGGTCGTCGATGTAGATAAGTGCATCGGCTGCAACGCATGTGTCCTTGCCTGTCAGGCAGAGAACAACATCCCTTTAAACACTCAAGATCGCGTAGAGAGGGCTCGGTCTATTTCATGGATTCGCGTCGAGCGCTACTGGGAAGGTGATTTCCCCGATGCAAAGGCTCGATTTATTCCGATCATGTGCCAGCATTGCGAAAATGCCCCGTGTGAACCCGTGTGCCCCGTTTATGCAACTTACCACAACGCTGAAGGCATGAATATTCAGGTGTACAACCGCTGTGTAGGTACCAGGTACTGTGCGAATGGTTGTCCATATATCGTTAGGTTTTTCAACTACTGGGAACCAGTATGGCCAGAATCTCTCCGAAATCACCTCAACCCGGATGTAACCATCAGAAGTCGCGGCATCATGGAGAAATGCAGTTTCTGTGTGCACCGTATAAGACGTGAAACACGTAAAGCCCGAAGCGAAGGGCACGGAGTACTTGACGGGACTATTCAAACCGCATGCTCATCCGCATGCCCAACAAGCGCTCTAAATTTTGGAAACTTTAACGATCCAAACAGTAAAGTTTCTAAAATGAAAGAAGACAAACGTCATTACACGCTTCTCGATCAATTCGCTACGGATCCCAATGTGATCTATCTGGCGAAAATCGATGCCGATAAGAAGGTTGCTGCGAAGCATGACTAGCGAAGCTACAGCACACGGTCACGAAACCGAACATCATGCGCCGCCGGCCCAAGTAGATGCCGATATCGTTGCGCGTGAACTTATCGCGACCACAACTAACGCGAGTAGAAGATTCAAAACAATCGCCTGGGTTCTTGGCATACTCGGAATCGTCGGTATTGTCGCACTCGTTATAAAGTTTCTAGATCAAGGCAACGATAGTACTAGGTGGGGTTACGTTGCTGCGTTGGTTTCATTCCTTCTATCGATTACCGGCGGAGCTCCTATGGTTGCTATGGCTCCAGTTATGGCGAAGGCTAACTGGGTTAGACCCGTTACCCGTATCGCTTCGATTTTTTCGTTTGCTGGCGTGGTAACTATCGGATTGTTAATCCCACTTGTCGCCATGTTGCCACCACTCGTGACAGAAGGCGCAAGGCGTCGAACGATTTGGATGGAAGCTCCCGACTATTCGCCTCATATATGGTCCACACTAGGGCTAGTTCTTTTGTTCATTACTGGAATCATGTTGTTTTACTCAGCCGCCATACCAGATTTCGCAGCCATGCGAAATCACTCGACAGGATGGCGCCAAAAACTGGGTAAAAGGCTTGCGAGAGGTTGGGTAGGAACTGATGGTCAATGGCGCACTCTACGGATGCGT
>JAKUTR010000064.1 GCA_022448725.1 SAR202 cluster bacterium
GTAGCAGTTAGCGGCGGTACAGGGGAATGCACCCGCCCAGTTCAGCCTCGGGTTCCTGTACGCCACCGGCGCGGGTGTGCCAAAGAACAACGTTGCAGCCGTGCGCTGGTATCGTTTGGCTGCGGCGCAGGGGAACGCACGGGCTCAGTACAACCTTGGGGATAAGTACAAGAACGGCGAGGGCGTGCCACAGGACAACGCTGCAGCTGTGCGCTGGTATCGCTTGGCTGCAGCGCAGGGGAACGTACGGGCTCAGGGTAGCCTCGGGCTCATGTACGCCACCGGCGCGGGCGTCCCACAAAACTACCAACGTGCCTACATGTGGTTCAGCCTCGAAGTGGCGAGGCAGTCTGCCGCAGATCGAGACATCGCGGTAATTAACCGCGATAGGGCCAGCGAGTATCTCACACCTGAACAACTCAGTCACGCCCAGGTGCAAGCCACGCGCTGTTTCAATTCCAACTTCACCGACTGCGGTGAGCCGGACTAGAACTTCATTTATGAAACGATAGATACTTCAGCCTGTCCGGATTTGACTTCTTGACTTTAGATGAGATAAAAATTTCTTTTGCTCCTACTCCTGTGATTTTTTAGAAATGATGTTACGGACGGTCGTCTTTTGGGTACACCTTTGCGTTGGCATTACCATCTCGTTAGTTATTCTAATGATGTCGGTAACAGGCATTCTTCTGACATATGAAAGTCAAATCAACAAGTGGGATCTTAGGGAGTTCCGCTCTTCCCCATCGGTAGATACATCAACTGCTCTTCCTCTAGACACGATACTTAGTTCCGTCACCGAGTTCGATCACACACTGGAGGTCTCGGCAATCAGGATTCGTTCAGACGCTTACGAACCCGCTGCGATCAATGTCGGCAGTGGACTCTTACTGTTTGTAGACCAATACAGTGGTGAAGTCATCGGCAACAATGATCGCCCTATCCGCCAGTTCTTGAGAACAATCATGTATTGGCACCGGTGGTTTGCATTGGAGGACGACAATCGAACGATTGGTCGGGCAATCACCGGGGCTTCAAACCTCGGCTTCTTGTTTTTGCTTCTTAGTGGTTTCTATTTATGGTTGCCGAAGAATTATGCGAGAAAAACGCTTCGAAGAATCGTCTGGTTTCAGGCAGGCTTGCAGGGCAAAGCTAAGGATTTTAACTGGCACAATGTCATTGGTATCTGGACAGTGTTGCCCTTACTTATAATTGTAATTAGCGGTTCTGTCATTTCATACAGGTGGGCAAGTGATACCGTTTATCTCCTTGTTGGAGAAACCCCTCCTTCAAGGACAGCCTCCAGTGATACGGTCACAGCTGAGCAACCTACCCTAACAATTGATCCGACTCAGAACCCGGTTAGCTATCAACAAATTTTCGATCGCGCAGCCGAGGATGCTGTCAACTGGCGCACGATTACTATCCGAATTCCTCAAGACGATGCCAACCAAGTGGTAGCGTTAGTCGACCGTGGAAGTGGCCGACAACCGTCAAAACAGTTTGAATTAGTCTTTAACCAAAATACCGGTGAGCTTGTTGAACGAGCGGGCTATCCAACCTACAGTCAAGGGAGAAAGATAAGACGGTGGTTGCGTTTTGCCCACACCGGAGAAGTTTTTGGGTTGCCAGGACAGACTCTGGCTGGAATTGTAACCCTAGGAACCACCATTTTAATCTGGACCGGATTAGCGATGGCTTGGCGACGATTCATCAAAACGATTGGCAAGGAAGGCCGACGCAATTGAATTTAGTAACTATAAGGAGGGGCCATGTCTCACTATCGCAGTCGTCTCATCACTGGCGTACTCATAGTAACGCTGGCAGGTGGAGTGTTCGCACAGTCGTTTCCATCAGGAAGCTCACCTTCAGTCGCACCAGAACGTATCCGGAATGCCATGGAGAGCTACGTCAGGTTGCTTGCTGCTGGTGACACCGATGGGATCATGAATCTCTACGGCGAGAATCCTTCCTTTGAGGATCCTGTTGGAGATAAACCGCTCATTGGCAGAAAAGCGATCCGCGCGGCTTATACTCAAGCGGGACCAATTAAGGCTGAACTTGTAGGACCAGTTGTGGTGGCTGGGCTTGAGGGTGCAATGCGTATGAGTGCAGAGCTGAAAGAGGGGAACGGTTTTATTGATGTGATCGAAACGCTGAAGTTTGACAAT
>JAKUTR010000065.1 GCA_022448725.1 SAR202 cluster bacterium
GAACACATTCAGGGTACTGGCTCCCTACGTGACGCAACTACGATTGAAATCAAAGAGACTGGACAGGTGATAAGCGCAAAGCACATTGTCATAGCAACTGGTGCCCGTGCCCGATCGTTACCACATCTACCAATCGATGGCTCTTTAGTCATGACAAGCCGAGAGGCCCTCGAATCCAACGATCTCCCGGAATCCGCCCTCATTGTTGGTGGCGGAGCAACCGGGTGCGAATTTGCCTATCTCTACAACGCCTACGGGGTCAAGGTAACGATAGTTGAGCTTCTTCCCCATCTCCTTCCAAACGAAGAGGAGGAGGTAAGTCAGCAATTAGAGCGGGCATGCAGGAAACAGGGAATTACTGTCCTGACTGATACAAAAGTCACCGAGATGACCGCCGGGACGAAGACTGCAAAGGTAACCATGGAGGGACCAGAAGGATCAACGACCAGCGAATACCATCGACTCCTTGTTGCAGTGGGGGTTCAAGCCAACATTGAAGGGCTCGAGCTAGAAAAAGTCGGGGTGGGAACGGAAAAGGGGTTCATAGCCGTTGACGACCACATGCTTACAAGTGTTCAAAGTATCTCAGCAATCGGAGATGTCACGGGCTTAATGATTCTCGCACACGTTGCTACCGCACAAGGCGTGGCTGTTGCAGAGTGGCAAGCTGGACAAGATTCACCTACCATTGATTACGACATTATGCCCAAAGCCGTTTACTGCCAGCCTCAAGTTGCTAGCTGGGGGCTGACTGAAGAACAAGCCCAAGCACAAGGCCATCAAACGCAAGTGGGCAGATTTCCTTTTAGTGCGAACGGGAAGGCGCTGGGACTCGGTGATAGCGAAGGTTTTGTAAAAACGATCATCGATGCAGAATACGGAGAAATACTCGGCGTGCACATGATTGGACCTGAAGTCACTGAACTACTTGCAGAACTCTCTATGGCTAGAATGCTCGAAGGGACGGCGCAAGAAGTTGGATGGCTCGTCCACGCGCATCCAACACTATCAGAAGTCGTTAAGGAATCAGCTTTGGCCGCTAGAGGCGAAGCTATACATATGTAAATAGCATGGAAACTAAACCATCAAAAGGGACAAAACTTAATGATTAACAAGGAACAATTAATCGGACTCTACTATCAAATCGCTCTGATCCGCCTGATGGAGGAGCGTAGCGGCGAGATGTATATGCGCGGCAAAATCCGGGGGTTCTTGCATCTATATATTGGAGAAGAGGCGATCGCTGTTGGAACGATAGCGGCTACCGAACCGCAAGATTATATTATCACGCACTACCGTGACCACGGACATGCTATTGCCCGAGGGATTCCTTCAAACACTATCATGGCAGAGTTATATGGAAAAGCGTCAGGCTGTAGCGGAGGACGCGGTGGTTCAATGCATCTCTTTGACTCCTCCAGAAACTTCGCCGGAGGACACGCGATTGTGGGTGGCCAACTACCGATTGCGTTGGGACTCGCGATCGCTGCTCAAAAGAGTGGCAAAAACGGGGGAGTTCTATGCTATTTTGGTGACGGCGTCCTTAACCAAGGCGAATTCCATGAATCTATGAACCTCGCATCTGTCTGGAAACTCCCCATTCTATTCGTGCTTGAGAACAACCTTTACGGAATGGGGAGCCATATAGAACGGGTTCATTCTGGAGGAAAGGACGCCTATAAGATCGCGGATTATTACCGCATCCCTTCAAGCCAAGTTGATGGGATGGATGTCTTAAAGGTAAAGGAAGCAACAGAAAAGGCGATAAATTCGATCCGTGCGGGAAAGGGACCTTTCTTCATGGAGGCACTTACCTGGCGATTCCAGGGACACTCGGTGGCGGACCCACAGAGTTACCGGACTCGCGAAGAGCACATCCCTGCTTGACTCCCCACAGTCCACAGCCGAAGAATTGGATACTGTAGACCAGCAAGTGCAAACTGAGGTGGATGAGGCAGTACGGTTCGCCGAGGAAAGTCCGTATCCAGAGAACGATACACTGCTCGAAGCGATTTACTCGTCCCAAGAATAGAATACTGAGAAAGCGAACGATTATATCATGGCTGAAATGACACTACGCGATGCAATAACCCAGGGACTCCGTGAAGCGATCCAGAATG
>JAKUTR010000066.1 GCA_022448725.1 SAR202 cluster bacterium
TGTGCAACTAATCATTTTTTATATAACATCTGAGTTACTATGGCTTTACATAAATGTCACTGAAATTTATTAAATTTTAGTTCTAAAAGAACAAAAGCAAAATATATATAACATTGAGGAATCTTCGATCTTCTCGCCTCATTGAATTAATGGTTCCAATCCATACGGCAAGAGTCTAAACATTTAAATTCTGGGAGAATGGACTATCAGTGAGTATTATAATGCAGATATCGAGTTATTTGATAATTTGTAAGATTCCAAAATTGCATATCTCAAACAATAGGAAGCCATACAGTCATGTCTGTAAGTCCTCGATTTTTCCAAGCAAAATAGGGGATCAAAGTGACATCAATTAAGTTAGTATTATCTCTGTTATCTTCCCTATACAGCGAGTATTTCGATTCTTTATTGACCTGGCCTCGACCGGTAATGGTAACAACCCCTCCCAAAAGTTTGGGGTTAAACTTCTCACTCGGTTGAAAATCTCGGCAGATCGAAATGTCCTCGAGTGATACACCATCTATAAGATCTACCGACTCAGCGCAGAAAACTATAGGACCTCGCATAATGGCTGCTTGTCCACGACATTCCTCTACCTTTGGGTGTGCAGAAACTAGACGAACCCGCATAGGAAACTTAAGTTTAACAATATCTCCCTTTCTCCAGACGCGTGATAAAGGTGCGATTGTACCTGGCTCTGGAAAACTTGTATCATTTTTTTTACCATTGACCTCTATGCTTGCTCCAACTGCCCAGTTAGGAATGCGAAGAGCCAGACTAAATTCCTTGTCCGGGGCCATCTCCACTGTAAGTTTCACTGCTCCGTCCCAAGGATAGTCGGTCTCTTGAATCAAATGAACATCACCAATTCCAGGAATCTTTGCACTCACTCTGCCTGATCCATAGAGCCCTATAGTTAGGGTCCTATTTGATGTGTAATAGGCCCATTCGTTCAGTTGAACTGCTAAACGGAATACTTGTGGAGGGCAACAGTAGCAAGTATGAATTTGCCATCTTTCGTGAGAAAAATGTCGCATAGTGCCAAAAGATTCTGCACGTGTGTCCCAATTATTGTACCATCGAAGTGGGTTTGCGTAGTTAAAGGCATCACCTGCAGTACTTATTCCTGAGATACCTGCATTGTAGATAAGGCGTTCCATCTCATCAGCATACTTTGCTTGACCTGTCACCATGAACATTGAACGACAGAACATGCCCCAAGTGATGTTAGCACACGTTTCGTTGTAAGCAGTTCGATGAGGAAGATGGTACTCTCGCCCAAAGGCCTCCCAAACCTTGAAGCCGCGTTTTGAAATCCCAACCGGCAAGGCTCCCACCGCACCTGTAATATAGAGTTTTCGATCAACAATGTCGTTCCAGATGCGTTCGGCAGCATTGAACAATCTGTTGTCTCCGGTTTCACGGTAAATTTCTGAGGCACCAAGGTAGAGATAACCTGCGGTTACTGCATGACCTACTGCCTCGGTCTCATCGCTAAAAGCTACCGCCATCTGGTTCTGGTCATCAGGTCCCTGACTATCGTCAGTTTCAGGTAGGAGAGGTCGCTCAGAACCTCGTCTTTCGAGGAAAACAATTGCCAGTTTCAAGTATCTCTCTTCACCTGTCACTCGGTAGAGGTCCACGAGGCCAGGAATATGTGTGGGGTTCCAACCAAATGATCCCGCATCTCGCTGACGTACATTGAAGTGATCGTGTAAGTTGTCCGCTGCCTTTTTTGCAATATTTATGAAAGAGTTTTCACCGGTTGCTATGTAATGCGCGCTAGCTGCGGTGAAGAGGTGACCGAGGTTGTAGTCTTCGTGAAATAGTCGCGTGATCCAACGTGAGCGATACGGAATTGTTATCTGGGTCTGCAGATATCCATCTTCTTCCTGTGCACCTGCAACTATCTTAATCAGACTGTCTAGTTCCAGCTTTATTTCATCACGCTCCGAGCCGGAACCTATATTTGAATAGATTCTGCATAAGCCCTCCATGTATTTATAGCAATCACCATCACTCCAGCTCGTCCCTTGGTGTATCGCCTTTGTTTCGCCTTTTCGGGGCACCCAATCACTTGTGCCTCCGGCGAATTCGTATCGTTCCTCGAACCCATGT
>JAKUTR010000067.1 GCA_022448725.1 SAR202 cluster bacterium
AATTGACTGCGGTTTCACTACTAAGCAGGTAGTGATGGGACTGGGACGACTAGGTATTGATCCCACAAACTTAGCAGCAATTTTGGTAACCCATGAGCATGCCGATCACGTAGGTGGCGTAGCTCAGTTAGCGCATAGATATGATATTCCTGTGTACGGTTCCTATGGGACGCACAAGGGATTATTTTCGCGTGATTTGGACGGAAGTTTAGCCAGACCTTTTGTTGCATCGGATTCATTCAGTATTGGCGATATCAGAATCCATCCTGTTCCTGTTCCCCATGATGCTCGAGAGCCGACCCAGTATATTATTGAGAATAGGCACAGTCTTGCATGTTTTGGAATATTGACGGATATAGGCCATCTGACGCCCCATGTAGTCAAAATGTATAAGCGGTGTCATGGTTTGTTAGTAGAAGGTAATCATGATCTACAGATGCTGATGGGAGGGAAATATCCAGCTCAATTAAAACAGCGTATCTCGTCAAATCTAGGACATTTGTCAAACGCACAGGCTGCGAGTTTTTTAGGAGAAGTATTACACGACAAATTAGATCATGTAGTTGTGGGACATATCAGTGAGCAGAATAATGACCCACAGCGCTTGCATGAGGCTTTTGGTCGTTTTGAATCCACAATTGCTGACTTTCAATACGCTACTCAAGCCAAAGGGCATGGATGGGTGGAGATATCCCCATCGTTAGGGGCCAACAGTGTAACCGTTTAGATAGGAGAGGTGCCGGAGCGGTCGAACGGGCCTGACTCGAAATTAGGAGTGTCCTTTGGGCACCCAGGGTTCGAATCCCTGCCTCTCCGCCAATCACTTCCCTAAGCTTTCGATTTTATCCAAACTAATTTAGATTTGCTTAATCAGCCTTATTTATGGCCTTACTGGCCAGCATATTTATTCATTGTTAGGAGAGCTAAATATTTCTTTAACTCACAACAGTCCATAGATGAAAGTTAGACTGCATTGCATAACAAAAAGCTTGTCTAACGATGTTTCAACGCAACTATCTCAAACGATTGAAACATCCGGTTTACCGAGTCCAATGCATCCGAACAGGGCATTATTGAATGGATAACTTCGGTGGCTATGCCCTCAAAGATTCGGATCACGAAGTGATCGACGCGCCTCTAGTACTCGCACAATCTCGGCATGACGCGCTTTATCTAGTCGATAGAACATAAACAGACTAATACCCGCCACAGAAAAGATCGACGTAGCGGGACCTACGAACAGACCCAGATTCCAGATCACATCATCGGGGACGGAACCATAGGGTGCGTTCTTTGGAAATGCGATGAGGTCTAGAATCACCCCGCCGATCATGAGTCCAAAGGCGCCCGCAGCCTTTCCGGAAAACGACCGCGCCGCGAAGATCGTCCCCTCTCGTCGCTGGTGAGTCCGATACTCGTGAGAGTCGGTCAGGTCCGCATATATCGAGCTGTAAGTGACGGCTGCAATCACACCTGAGATGGCACTTATGAAAGAAACACTTAAATTGATGTACAGGATCCAGGAAGAGCTGTTGTCTGGGTACCAGGAGACCTCCAGCAAACGTAGACAGATGGGAATATTAGGTACAACAAGGACTGCCAGGGAGGAACCGATCATCGTGTTGCGCTTGTCGAAGGTTCGAGTGACCCACGGTACGAGTGCAAACGCGACGGGCACTCCGAATAACGCCACGACGCCGAAATAGTCGACCTGTTCCGTCTGCAGTCCCCAGAAGTGCAAGTTCATGAAGGGGCTGCCGACCGATTGGATGTATCCGAAGAGGTACCAGAGCGTGAATCCAGCAAAAATCACTAAAAAATCACGGTCCCTGAATACATCCTGAATGTCCCTGATAATTTGGATAAACGAGAGCCTTGTCGCGGATTTCGCTGTTTTCAGATTAGGAATCTCGCCAGCAGTGCCAAATAAGCAGAGACCGATTGCAGCAGTCAGGATGACGGCCGCCGTCAGCGTGAAGGACCTATAGCCATCCGCATTCAAGAGCCCCGGGTTGAATTCATCTGTAGTCGGGAAGAACACCCAATACACCGCAAAACCGATGAGCGCCCCGCCGAT
>JAKUTR010000068.1 GCA_022448725.1 SAR202 cluster bacterium
AGATTATTAATCTAAGAAAAAATCCTTCCGGCAATGATTAAGTCTACCCAGGTTCAATATTCGGTCTATAAAAAAACGGCGATGTTTCCATCGCCGTTTTTGTAACACCTACTTAACTAGGTGATTAGAAACGCCACAACAGTCGACCATAAATGCGCCGACCGCGAGGATCAAATACCGTGGCATCGTAGTTTAGACCGCCCACTTCTCGATAAGGTAGATCTTCATCGAAGAAGTCCAGAATACCGACGGTAAATACCGTGCTGCCCAGGCTGCCATTGCTCCAATCGTGTGTGTAACGATACTGAACATCCCAAGTACTATAGCTATCAATCTTCTTCGTGAGTAGTGATCTAACGAGATCGTTAGCATTAACGTAGGCGATGTCATAAGTCAGATCTCGATAAGATCCAATATGACGATTGATGAAAGTTAAGCCGTGGTTATCCCGTTGCCAAGAGAAAGTAATATTCCCTTTGTTATCAGGTAAGGAACGAACATGCTGCCCATTACCACTTGTGCCAGCGGCATCCATCACTCCAGTATCAAGTAAACCACGCTCGAGTCCCGGTACATCGATTAGTTCATAACTTCGCACGTGAGTGTAGTCAGTACTGATTCGGAATCGGCCAAGGTCGTTATCCCACGAGTACCCAAGTTTAACATCCACACCGTCTGCTTCGATCTGACCGGCATTAATTGCCCTAAGAGTTAGGGTGATAAGGTTGGCACTTTCGCTTCTAAACAGTCGGCTGATACCAACGCCTTGAGTAGTGTCCGTGTAAAGAGCGGGGTTCACAACACAGTTCAGTCGCTCGTCTGAATCGGCACCATATTGCGCTGTTAGTGCATTAGGGTCACAAGGTATATCTATCACAGGAGAATCTCCCGGGATGGAATCATTCAGAATGTAGTTATTGGGATCTCCTACAACTTTCTTGAATCTTTCGATCTCTGGCTGTACAGCAGAGATGCCTGGTTCGGGTAATACTCGATCCCGTACATCAAATTTCCAGAAATCCGCTTGTACACTAAGTCCTTCGAGTGCGCCGTCTGGTGTCCAGATAAAACCTGTGCTGTAGGTATCTGCATACTCATTTCCTACGTATGGGGCAGGGCCTCCTAAGGTGAAGGTTTGTTCTGCCTCACCATTTTCTGGGGTTGGAGGTAGCAACCCAGCCCTTACTTTTTGATTTGAGATAGGGTCGTACATAACGATACTACCCGCTTCAAGTCCTTCTTCTACAATACCTATATTCGGCGCCCGGAATGACTCAGAATACGATCCTCTGACTAGCAAGGTTTCGATGGGTCGCCAGCTCAAGGCTACCTTAGGTGTAGTAGCACTTCCGATGTTACCCCCGTAGTCTTCATACCGTACTGCTATCTGGCTCTCTACGTTTTCCCAGAATGGCAGAGCCATCTCTACGAATACTGATTTACTATCCCGCTCGTTCTCGAAATTAAAAATGCAGTTTGCGCATTCAAAATTGTTATCCACTTTATGGAATGCATTCGGCACGCCGTTGCCGTCATAGCCGAGGATTGCATTAGGAATACCCGGGAAATTCATTTCAGGAGCTTTGGATGCGGCTATTCGCTCTCTATACTGAACACCACCGGCTATGGCAGCTGGGCCACCTCGCATGTCGAACAATTCACCACCAACAACGGCATCAAATACGGTAAGTGTGTTGCGCTTATCTGCTCTGAGAACCGTTTCATTCATCCAGGCCATTAGTTCTGGATCGTTTGCCACATTGGGATTAGTGAACTGAGTCAGGTAAGGGTTGTAAAACATACAATCCCCTTGACCTTGGTTATTACTGGTCAGATCCAGTGAAATAGTTTCACGGGTTGTCAGCACATAATTTGGGAAAAAGGTCTGTGTATAGCCATTGCCATAATAATCCCAGACAGTAGGCAGCGCACCGCCCCACGGTCCAGGTTGACCTTGCCAGTCAAAATCACTCACTCCGTTAGGGGTACAATTCGGCCCACCTAAACCACCCGCCGCCAACTCTGTCCGTGTTCGGTGAAACGTCTGGTAGGTCTGTTC
>JAKUTR010000069.1 GCA_022448725.1 SAR202 cluster bacterium
CGATACAGGGTGTCAGCATGCCCACAAATAATTCACTTATCTATGCCTTGGCTGGGCGCGAGCGTTTGGTAAATGCCACCGTGGCGCGGATGCTGGCGTTAAGTTTGTCAGCTATTCCTGGAGCGTTAATTGCTGGCCTTCTTATATCTCAAGCTGGTGTTGCTTGGTGTTATTTTGTTGTCTCAATTTTTGCGTATTTGAGTATCATCCCTTTGTTCGCTGTTCGGTCTGGACGAAATGTACTGGGAAGCCAGATTCAGTCATTTGCGCGGAACTTGCGAGAAGGAATTTCCTACGTACTGAGGCACCCTCGGCTTGGCCCACTTCTTGTGCTGAGTGTGTTGATGGAGACGTTTGGGTTTTCCTTCCATATCATTCTCCCTGTGATGGCTCGTGACGTGTTAGGAGTGGACGCTACAGGTCTTGGTGTTTTATCTGCATCATGGAACGTGGGAGCGTTCGTGAGCATCCTGGGATTAGCCGTCCTGAGGGACTTTAAGTATCTAGGCGTGTTAATGATTGGTGCTGCCTCAGGGGCCGGAATCGTGATTATTCTATTTGCAGTGTCACCTTGGTTTGCGGTTTCTGTAGGACTATCGATGTTGATAGGCGGAGTTCTTTTTGCCTATGACGTGACGATGGGGAGTCTTCTACAATTGCTCTCTTCGGACGCTATGCGAGGACGCGTGTTAGGGTTGTACTCGTTGACGTTCGGATTTACACCGCTTGGGGGATTCATTGCAGGTGCGATTGCCGCGGCAGTGAATCCTCCCTTTGCTTTGGGCGTTAGCGGGATGGTAATCATAGTTTGGACAGCGCGTCTTTTCGGGCCGATGCGTCGTATACGCGGCGGGAGCAGCCCTGAAGACTACGTCATCAACCCCGTAACTTGAGCAACTTCTAGAGGCTGATTTGGAACACTCCTCCAAACCGACCTTTATAATCCAGCGTACGAGGTGTCTTATCTCCACCGAGGTCTCGTGAAAGGTACCCAGTGCTCGTTTCGTAGTTTACGACTTGTGTAGGGTTAGGCTTTGAGTTAATGATGATGTAGGTGGCACCAGGAGGGGCGAGTACGTGGCGGTTTAGAGAGTGCCATACGCCCCTCTTGAAGCACCACCCCGAATTTGGATCAATTAGAAATGCCCGAACATCGCTTGGGTTCGGTACGTCGAAGGGGTCATCAGGGTCAGTCGCCGGAGCTGCGCAGACGATGGAAGGGGGGCCCGACAACTGTACGAAGCTCTGGCTTACTCCGAAATGGCGCTCTAGTTCGTTGAATGAGAGAGTTTCATAAGGTTGCCAGATTACCCCAACAGTTGTTTGTCCATCATGTTCATAATCAGTACGTGAGATAATACGTCGCTCGGAGGGGCGTTCGTCGGGGTTCCAGAGTTCACCAAAAGGTGCGAAGGATTCTTTGGTCATGGGTTCTATTGTGAGTGTATAAATTGTTGACACGATGCCTCCTAGCGGGCTTGGCTTGACTAGTTTGGTGCCCCAACCATATATATGAGGCGAATGACTGTCAATCCCACTGGGCTTCGTGATGGGGGTTAGAGTTTAATCAAACAAATCGGTAAATACACCTTCAAGAAGTACTAGAATAGTAACTCTTGGGTTGTCTTTAGGAGGAGAAATGAGTCGGTCGCCGCATGGAATCAACTACAGTGCATATCGTCCGGTGGTAATGGGTCGTAACGGGATGGTCGCCTCTGGCAATGCTTTGGCTTCGCAGGCTGGGATTACCGTTCTACAAAGAGGAGGAAATGCAAT
Source organism: SAR202 cluster bacterium (assembly GCA_022448725.1). Taxonomy (GTDB): domain Bacteria; phylum Chloroflexota; class Dehalococcoidia; order Lucifugimonadales; family VXLM01; genus VXLM01. Next base: position 1,777 of record JAKUTR010000069.1, read on the forward strand.
AGACGCCGCGGTTGCTGTTGCCGCTGCCGTCAGCGTGGTCGAACCTGGGATGTCTGGGATTGGTGGCGATGGATACATTATGGTGTATCACCGCGAGAAAGACGAGATCCGAGTTGCGAATGCGACAGGAGCCGCGCCATCGGCAGCCACGAGAGAGCGTTATCTTCCTGAGGGAATTCCTATGAAAGGGATACTCTCGGTTTCTATCCCTGGCCTTCTACAGGGTTGGGTTGA
>JAKUTR010000007.1 GCA_022448725.1 SAR202 cluster bacterium
GCAGTTTGTCTGGCATCATGCCTCCTCGGTACGCGGTTTAAAGCCTGATTCTAGTCGTAGCGTATAACCAATTCAACGTCGGTCAGGATTATGTCGCTGTTATCGTCGATCTCTTCATTACGGTGTTTTAGAATAACTTTGACTTGATGACTACCCATCAATACTTCGTCAACGGTCATCTCCCTTGAGATCCAAATGACGTCACTGACCTCGGATACATGAGAGATAAACTGGTTTGAAAAGGGAACGAATACCTGATCATAGTGTCTCTCAAAATTATCGAGTTCCTCTCCGTCCCACAGAATTTTTAATTTGTCTCCTTTGGCCCAGTTCTCGAGACGGAAACGAAGCTCCAAGTGGCTGGGCTTATCAGATGTTAAGTCGTCAGCAACTTCGAGGATCATAGTTGGGCCATCGCCGGTGAGAGTGCGCTTTAGAGGAACGGGGACTGTGCCTCTGATGCGGTCCTTCCAAAAGGCTCCTCGCCATTCCCCTTCATCGATGATCACACGCCGGGTGGCAGCATAGATCTTATCGGTCCGTCTCAGGGTTTCAGTGGACCCGATGGTGTTTAGTAGTTCTCTACGCGTCTCACCATTGGCGTGCCAATTGAAGATGTAGATGCCGTCGGCTCCCAGCATGTGATGCCGGGCTGCAAGGGCACGGTTCATCATCTGATCTTTCGTGAAGCCATCTTCCGGGCCTAGAGCCGTACCTGATATCGACGCGTCAAAGCCAGGGTAAACCAGGATATTTGTTCCTTCACAAAGTTTCTTGAACTCTGCGACCTCGTGCTCAGTCTCGGTCGCAGCACCACCGGCAGGGATTAGTATGTCGACCAGATCTTCCTCTACCCATGTTTTGATGTCATATCCTATCCGGTCACACATCTCGAGATAACCGTTCACCCGAGCAGCCAAGTAAAAAGGTTTGCCGCGCCGTTCAGAGATCTCATTAGTGAGCGTGCGAACAGCCCTTTGTATATCAGTGAGGGTGTAACGCATCCGATAGCCGTAATCCTCGTCAAAATGGAAGGCATGTCGCTGCCAGTCGAGTTCGACCCCGTCCCAATCACTGTTCTCGCACAGTTCTTTGATCGTGTTGAACCGTCTCTCCCGAACCTCACTGATTGCGAAATCAAATGAGAGGGCAAACCATTCTCCGACCCGATCACCAAGGAGGTATTCTGGATGATTGCGACGGAACTGTGTTAGTGACGGGTGTTTGGACTGCTCCATCTCGCCAGGTTGCATGCCACCGAAGTGGTTATCGTTCATGCGAACAGAAGCATAGACATGCATGCCTAGTTCGTGGCCACGCTGGATGAGCGCAGCGTGAGGATCTTCGCCACGATCGTACATGGACAGAATGTTGGCGCTTTGTGTGAAATGACGTGCATGTATGTAAGAATCGGGTTTGTTCAATCGACGGTCGCCATCCTCTGATCCTCCAGTGCTCCAGAAGTGTGCCCCGACCTGAGTGTCCTTCATCACGGAATAGGCTTTGTCTAGGAACTGCTCCATAGATTGAGGGTACTCTGAGTAACCATGCGGGGCGCCGTCCCAGTTGTAAATGATCCCGTAGTCTGGTGGTCGCTGCATTGTGTATCCTCCGATTTCTGAACTTCTAAACCAATACTGTTGGAGTCTCGGTTTTTGGGTAGTCGATGTCGATCTCCAAGACTGAAAGGACTACGGTGCGGTCAAGATTCATTGGACGCGAGCCGACGCTAACGCTGACCTCGTTGCGGCCGTGAACCAGTGTGCCCTCCGGGAGAATGAACTCCAGCGTTGAGTAAGTGTAGCCAAAAGGCGTGTATTTCCGATGCTCCTGATCCAACTCCGTGCCATTAATTAATATGGTCATGTCATCAAGGGATGTTGATTGGTCGAGACGTAGACAGAGTGTCGCCCGGGCTCTGTCAACGTCCTCTGCAAGGTGCATGGAGACTGTCTTTGCCTGTCCAACCTCCAGGTTTACAGGCAACATTGAAGTGTGTCCAAACTTCAGGTTCGATGTGTGTTGTGGAGCCATGAAGTACCGTTTCGGTAGTTCAGACAGTACGTCGGGATCACCCATCTCAGAGAATAGTTGTCTCTCTTCGGGCCCAATAGGCCATCGGAACCATGGCAGGTAGATTGCGTCAGCACCGCGGTCCCAATAAGCAGCAGCAGCAGCACGGTAGTGTTCTACCGATGCGTACCCCTCGCGGTTGCCGCCCGCGATAGAACCCATGGCAGGGTAGACTTCACAGTTAGTGCCAGATGCTAAATCCGTGACCCACTCGAAGGGGAAATCAGGGTCGATAGGGATGTGTCCGTATACGTTAGGGACTACAAAATCTAGTAACCCTTCAGATATCCACGTCTCCACATCGAACCCAGCTTCCAGGTTAGCTGACAGTGTTGGCAGTATTCTCGCGCCGATAGCAGCAGGTCCCTTGCCTTTCCGATTTGACCTCTGGGCTACGGCTCTAAGATCACGAATAAACTCGGTGACAACGTGGAGGTTGTTAGTAACCTCGTCAGCTTCAAAGTAGAAAGGGGAAAAGGAAAGGTCAAGCTCAATACCGTCTACGTCGTAGCGTACGATTGTTTCCTCTGCAATGGCGAACCTTTCAGCGCGGACCTCAGGATGGACCCAGTTGAAGCTGTTCTTTCTCTCGGGATCATCGGTTCCCTTAAGAACCCATTCAGGGTGCTCGATCTTGAATCGCCAGTTGTGGGCATTGTCTTTGTCATTGGGGTTGGAAGAGTGGGTTAGGCGTAGGCTACCAATAAAGTCCATGCCTACTTCGTGCGCTCGGTCAATCATCACAGTTAGGGCGTCCTCGCCGTCACGTATCAGGCTCATCGAATTTTCATAAGCTCGCCAACTCGCCACGTCGCCAATAACTTCGAGGTGAGACGCGAAAATATCCGCAACCTTTGAGTCATGGAAAACTGTTGGGCCTACCCCGAACCCCCAAACGAAAGTATCGACGCCGGTTCCAGCGGCAGCGTCGATTGGTGCAGTTACCTGCTCGTGCGTGATAGGAGGATCTGGTATATAGAAGTGGTAGTGTCTGGCGTCGTCGTAGTAGATCAGTTTGCGATTTGACATTCTCTATTCACCCCTACGTTTGAGCCGTCGGCTTGGGATAGTCGATTATGACCTCAATGCCATTGAGCAACGGACTTTCGGTACCCAAGTTATGTGGGCGAGAAAGAATTTCAACACCTACCGTGTTAAGCCCTGTAATAAGTAGTCCTGGTTTCAATCTGTAGTCGAGTACCTCGCCTAAGTAGCCAATCGCTCTTCGCCATACAGTTTCTTGGTCGAGTGCCACATCGTTTATCGTCACTGTCATTTCATCTAGGTTTGTGGTGTCCGCTGTGATCAAGCGTAAAGTGCTGAGAGCTCCCTTAAAATCATCAGCTATAAATATGGTTGCGGTTTTTACTCCAGTGCCTACTGCCAGAGACATGGGTAGGGTTGCATCATACCCGTATGAGGCCGCATATTTGCTGCTGGGTTTTGAGAAATAGTGCTTCGGTTGGTGGGCAAGAACGTTGGGATCTCGGATCTCTGATAGGATCGCTCGCTCCTCAGCTCCGTGTGGCCATTTGAACCAAGGTAGGTGGATACCATCGGCCCCTTTTGCCCAATAGGCTGCAGCTCCAGCCCGGTATTGTTTCAGGTTGGCATGTCCGCCCTGGTCTGGGAGGGCATGTGTCTGAAGTGAGGGATAGACGCGACAGTCGGTGCCGCGACCAAGCTCGACGAGCCATTCAAAGGGAAAGTCACTATCTAGTTGCATGTCTTCGTAGATGGTCGGTATGACGAAGTCTACTAGACCGGTTTTGATCCACGTCGTTACGTCAATTCCTGCGGCGGTGTTGCCTTTCAGGGTTGGCAGTACCCGAGCTCCTATCAATATCTTCTTACCCTTGCTCTCCGATGCTAGATCTGCCGTCTTACGGGCCTCAACCATGAACCGGGTAAGGATCTGCGCTTTTTCTTGGACTGCATCATCCTCAAAGTAATGAGGCCAGAAGGTCCAGTCGACCTCGAAGCCGTCAATATCATATTTATTAACGGTTTCTTCGATGAGGGCGAACCTCTCTGCCCGTACCTCGGGGTAAGTCCAGTCGAAGGCGAATTTCCCCGGGCCTTTCAAGCACCATTCGGGGTGTTCGTTTCGGAAGGTCCACGTGAACATATCATCTGGTTCCGATGGGTCGGCCGGATGTGACATCCGTAGACTGACGAAGAACTCGATACCCTTGTCCTGAGCGCGGTTAATTAGGATATTGAGAGGGTCGAATCCTTGATTACGGAGGCTTTTAAGATTCTCGTACGCCCTCCATCCAGCTATCTCCTGGAATTTTCCTATATGCGTACCCCACCTCTCACCTACATCAGTGTCATGGAACATCGTTGGGCCTGCACCCAGTCCATAGATTAGGGTGTCGACTCCCGTGCCGACGATTTCATCGATTGGCTTCCATGCTTCCTCAAGGCGCATCGGTGGATCGTAATAATAGATATAGGAGTGGCGGGCGTCGTTGTGGAAAAGTACTCGTCGTTCGCTCATGTGCCTCCCTTGCTTTTAGTCAACGGTGCTCAGGAATTATCTAATAATCAAGACGATGTAACCGTCTCTGACCAATGTATTGTACTTGTGGAATCTCCTTCGGCGAAATTTCCTCAAAATGCGATGAATAAGTTGGAGACTAGAACAGCCACTTTTACGAACCGCTCAATTCCGCCCCGTGGTGGTCTACGTGGACAATCGGGTGGCCTAGTTCCTCCAAATCCGATCCAATGACATCACGGTCTCCAACAACCAGCAGCATTAACTGGTGGTTTTGTATGTGCGTCCCTGCGACGCGATTAATATCGTCAACGGTAAGGTTCTTATACTGTGCCTCGAGCGATGTATAGTAGTTGTCGGGGAGGCCAAACATCAAAATCCGGGCCATTTGGGAGACTGTTTGGCTTTGAGTTTCAAACTGACCTGCAAAACCCTTAAGTAGTCCGTCTTGTGCAGCGGCAAATTCTTGGTTATCCACTGGTCGCCCACCCTGAATGTCTTCGAACTCTTTCAATACCTCGATCACAGCCTCTTTGGTCACAGAGGTCTGAACAGATCCCCATGCTACAAGAGTTGATGGTCCAGTTGCCCAGTCTATTGAAGAATGAAAACCGTAGCTGTAGCCCTTATCTTGGCGAAGATTTTGATTTAGACGAGCCATGAAATGGCCACCAAAAAGGTAGTTGAGAAGGTTGAGTGCGTAGAAATCACCATCGTGCCGGGAGATTGTTAGGTGGCCAGTGTGTATAACTGACTGAGCAGACCCGGGTTTGTCCACCAGATAAATGATTGTTGACGCTCGGACGGGGGCAGGAGGCCCCTCAAGTGTAGGAAGGTTGCTTGTTTTGTTGTCACTCCACCCACCTAGCGTTCTCTCTACGTGTTTCATTAGGCTCATAGAGGAAACGTCGCCAACTGCGATCAGTGTCGAACCAGAAGGGTACCGTGATGATGCGAAGTGAGTAGCGAGGTCATCTCGGCTAAACTCAGCTATCGTAGACTCTGTACCGATTGGTGGGTTTCCGTACGCAGTGTTTTGGCCATACAAAAGTGAGCGAGCTACTCTCTGTGCGACCATTGAGGCATCGTCAGAAATTCTTCGGAGGTCGATTAGTCGCTCCTTGCGTACACGGTCTAGCTCTTTATCTGGGAAGCTGGCTTCTTGGACTACTTCTCCAATTATTTCGATAGCGCGAGCCCAGTGTTGAGTTAGAGTCGAGCTTCCTACGAAACTTTGCTCGTTACCGACTGAACTATTAAGCCGAGCACCCATAAACTCCATCTCTTCAGCGATCTGCTGACTGGTTAGATTCACGGTGCCTTCAGACAGCATGCTTGCTGTTAGATGAGAAAGTCCCGGTGCGTCTAGGGGGTCAGAGGTAGACCCTGAGTTACCAACGATGCTTATTGAAACGACTGGGAGACTACGTTCTTTGATATAGAGTACGTTTAGGCCGTTTGAGAGGACCTCGCGGGCTGGCACTGGTGGTGAGAATGACTTATCCGGCTTCCCGGGAGGGGTGATAGTTCTATCTAGCTTCACATGAGACCCAACGGTCACTTCTTTTTCTGGAAGTACGGTCAGTCTCACCCGGTTGCCACCGAGGCGGTTTGCAACCTGTTTGATGTCATCTGGGGTAATGGCGCGGTAACGTTCGATATCTGAATTTATATTGCCCGGATCACTGGTGAAAATATTAAACAGGTTTAGTTGATCAGCCCGGCCTCCAAAACCACCAATGCGTTCGAGACTACGTACGTCGTCACTTTCGAAGTGATTGAGGGCCCGTCCCAATTCCCGTTCACTTGGAGGAGTGGCCCTAAGCAGATTTAGTTCGGAGTCGGCTATTTCCTGAAGTTCATCAAGGCTTTGGCCAGGGTTGCCAGTAATTTGAATTATGAATTCGCCGGCGATTTCCCGAGTGTAGTGAGCAACCATCACATCTCGCGCTATCTGCCGGGTGTAAACGAGTTCTCGGTACAGACGAGAGGTTTTCCCGTCTCCCAGTATTGATGCCATAAGGTCAAGCGCGGCCTCGTCTGGCCCAAACATGGGGCCAGTTGGCCATACAAGAGATAATCGCGGCAACTGGATCTTGTCTCGCATGTCGAGGCGCGACTCACCTACTAGGGGAGAGTGCATTTGTTTGACACGATCAATGGTTGGGCCGGGAGGTAAGCTCCCGAAGTACCTCTCAATCTGCTCAATCGTATCCTCAACGTCTATGTCGCCTGCGATCGCCAGGCTTGCATTGTTAGGGGAATAGTATTTGTTAAAGAAATCCTTAACGTCATCGAGTTCGGCTGCTGTCAGGTCTTCTTGAGACCCAATAATTGGCCAACTGTAGGGGTGTGGGCTTGGGAAAACGGCCGATTCCAGCGCAAGGTGAGACTTGCCATATGGCCGATTCTCGTAGCTCTGGCGGCGCTCATTCTTTACGACATCTCGCTGCAAGTCTAGACGGTTCTGGTCGAGTGCTTCGAGTAAGAAACCCATTCGGTCTGACTCCAGCCAGAGCACCATCTCTAGATGATTCGCTGGAACGGTGGTCCAGTAGTTCGTCCGATCATGGGTGGTTGATCCGTTGATACTCGCACCAACCTTTTCTAGAGGCTCGAAGAAATCAGCATTGTGGTTCTTAGAGCCTTCAAACATTATGTGCTCAAAAAGGTGTGCAAACCCTGTGCGACCTTGGTCCTCATCTTTTGACCCGACGTGGTACCAGAGATTTACGGCTATGATTGGAAGGGTGTCGTCCTGGTGGAGGATGACTTGGAGCCCGTTGGTTAAGGTATATTTCTCAAAATCGATAGATAGCATCAAAAAACTCCGACTGCAAGACTTGTGTATGCTCAGCTATTATAAGGTGCTAATGGACTCAACAAGAGAAAGCCTGAGCTTTTACGGTAAGTTTACTATTGGGGAAGTAGGGAGGCGATGGCACATGCTATCGGTGATCCTTTGACTAAAGTGAAAGAAGCGATATTTTTACAGATGAAAACATTTACATTGATAGCTTTTCTCGTCGGTATTGCTTTATCGAGCACGGCGTGCGGAGACTCCGATTCTCAAGAACCGACTGCAACACCTAGACCGACAAGAGTTGCCCGACCAACGCCTACCCTCGAGGCATTACCCACTGTTAGTTCTCAGGATTCTCTATCCAAGGCTGGTACTGCTACCACAGAGGGGATGCCGACTCCTATTCCAGCCGTTGGTCAGCCCGCCTTTGAAACCCTGGTAGGTCAGGCGGCACCGGAGTTGGTTGGCATTAGCAACTGGATTAACACTAGCCCATTCACTTTGAAAGATTTTCTTGGCAAAGTTGTACTAATTGATTTTTGGACATACACATGTGTCAACTGCATCCGCACATTACCTATTCTTAAGGAGTGGGATGATAAATATTCGACCAGTGGGTTAGTTGTCATTGGTCTTCATTCACCTGAGTTTGAATTCGAAAAAGATGCAGCAAATGTTGAAAAAGCGGTCGCCGATTTCGGAATAACATATCCAAACCTGCAGGATAATCAGATGGCTACTTGGAAGGCGTACCGGAATCAGGCTTGGCCAGCTAAATACCTGATTGATAAAGACGGGATCATTAGGTACTCCCACTTCGGTGAAGGGGCATACGATGAGACGGAGGATGAGATACGCCGATTGCTCAAGGAGGCGGGAGTCGATGTTGGTCTAATCGAAGATGGGGATATCATTGGAGGGACCTACCACAAAGGAGCCTTTGTGGAAGACCCTGAGCTCCAGCTAACCCGGGAGTTATACACTGGTTTGGAAAGAAACTTCACGGGGCTACAGTTTGAAGGATTGCCCTATGTTTTACATCGGGAATATTTTGAGAATCCTGACAGTGACGTGCTCTATGTGGATGAGGCGAGTGAACACCTAAACCAGTTCATCTACCTGGAAGGCCTCTGGCACAACCATCTCGAGAGCCTGCAACATGCCCGGAAGACAGAGAATTATGAAGACTACATACTGGTTAACTTTCGAGCATCGGAAGTGAATGTAGTCCTCACTGTTCAGGAAAATGCCGAGCCCTACGAGGTGCGAGTTCTAGTTGATGATGCTCCCGTGGCGCGGCAGTTTGCTGGTGCTGATATTCGTTACGATGAACAGGAGAATAGTTTCATGCTGGTTGATCAGGACCGAATGTACGCGGTCTTGAGCTTTCCTGAATTCGAGGGTCATGAGCTTAAGTTAAGTTCTAACTCAGACAGTTTCTCAGTCTTTGCCTACACCTTTGGGGCCTATACTGAACTTCATGATATCCCGTGACGGCAAATTTGATGATCCACCCTTAATACTCTCGCGGGGGTATGATGGGAAACTCTTTTTGGGGGGCTGATATGGTGCGCGAATCCCTGCGGTTTTTAGTGGTAATGGCACATCCCCACGATTTCACTCACGTAGCTGGAACTTGCGGTATCCATACGCGCCTTGGTGATGCAGTCACTTGGGTTGGGATGACAGCTGGACGGATGACCCATAACGAAAGGCTTGCAGACGAGCTCATGAAGCCTCTTGAGGAACAGGACCCGGCCATCGTTAATCAGTCTGAGGATGACTACGCGGCAGAGAAGACAGTGGAACTAAGGAAGGTAGCTGCTCTATTTGGTGTGGAGGATGTTCGGGTTCTGAAATATACAGACAAGCCTTATGTAGTGGAGCGCCAACGCGAATCTGTCGACGAAATCAGGGACATTATCCTTGAGATCAGGCCCCATATTATCTTCACGCAGAGCCCATTTATTCGAGGGCCCCATGATCTCAAGACAGTAGCAAATAATGATCATACCGAAACAGGAGTAGCAGTCATGGAAGCCAAGCTATTGGCTCAGTTGCCCCGCCAAGGACAAAGAGTTGCCCCGTATACAACACCCATGACCTATTTCCCTGGTGTTTACTTCGATCAGGGTCAGTGGGACTTTACGGTTGATGTAACAGACTTCTTTGAGGCGCGAGTCGAGGCTGAGGCCTTATATAGATCTCAGGGCCATACGCCAGAGTACGCTCGGCGTAGGGTCGAACTAACTCTTGGAAACGCCGGAATGTTTGCGGGAGTACCATACGCGGAAGGGTTTGTACAAGAGTCCGCACAAGTAGTGTCCCAGATCACCCTCAGCGACTATACTCTCAAGAAGGGTACCCAAACCCGTGAAGATCAGATTAATCAAGTTGGTGGTCAAAGATCTTAACGTCTCCCTCCGTGGTCCTCGCGTGTTCCTGTACAATGTTTGTTAATAACGTCCTTTTGTTCCGTAAAAAAACCTCATGAATGACACACCGCTACGCGTTATCCCTCTCGGAGGCCTCGGGGAGATTGGCCGAAACATGATGGCCCTGGAGTACGGCAATGATATTGTCGTTATTGACGCAGGGGTTATGTTCCCTGAAGAAGGTATGCTAGGGATCGACTTTGTAATTCCTGACATCACCTATCTTGTGGAGAACGTTGATCGAGTCAAAGCGATCCTAATTACGCATGGCCATGAGGATCATATTGGTGCCCTTCCCTATGTTTTGCAGGAACTTGATGTACCTGTATATGCTTCGCGTCTGACACACGGCCTGATCACGGTAAAATTGCGTGAGCACAAGCTGCTTGCAGACTCGCGGCTTAACGTTATTGAGCCCCACGAGCCATTTAGTATAGGCAAACTCAAAGTTGAATTCTTCCGAGTCTGCCACTCTATACCCGATGCTATGGGTGTTGCCATTCGAACGCCGCTTGGTACGGTTATCCATACAGGGGATTTCAAGATTGACCATACTCCAGTAGATGGCAAGTCTACTGATTTCACATCCCTTGCACGGATTGTCGATGAAGGAGCACTGTTACTGTGCTCTGACTCCACGTATGCCGAAGTTGAGGGGTATACACTCTCTGAGCAGTTGGTTGGGGAGACACTGGACAGGGTTATTGGCGATGCTGACGGTCGAGTGATGGTCGCGACCTTCGCGTCATTAATTTCAAGAATGCAACAAGTGATTGATGCAGCAGTGAAGTACGACAGGAAAGTCACGGTGGTTGGTCGTAGCATGGTTAATAATGTGAAGATGGCTCGAAACATGGGCTATCTGCAGGTGCCAGACGACGTCATTATTCCGATGGTCGAAGCGCGCCGACTTGCTGACCACAACGTTCTAATTCTTGCAACCGGGGCTCAAGGTGAACCTACCTCAGCATTGGTACGAATAGCTAACGGCGATCATCAAGACGTGGAAATTGTCGAAGGCGATACAGTGATAATCTCAGCCTCCCCTATTCCTGGTAATGAGACTCTTGTCTCCCGGACCATTGACAATCTCCTGAGACAAGGCGCTAAAGTACTCTACAGTCGTATAGCCATGGTGCACGTTCACGGTCACGCAAGCCGAGAAGAGTTAAAATTGATGCTTGGCCTGGTGAAGCCGAAGTTTTTTGTTCCGATACACGGAGAGTTTCGCCATCTAATGGCACACGCCGCTATCGCAGAGTCTACGGGGGTAGAGAGGCAGAACATTTTCGTGCTTGAGGATGGCGATGTGTTAGCCCTTGAGGAGGAGCGAGGAGAGGTTGTGGATGACGTACCCGCGGGGTACGTGTATGTTGATGGCAACCGGCGTTGGGGTACGGAGAGTACCGTATTAGACGAACGGCGAAGGCTTTCACGTGACGGAGTAGTGATACTGACGGTTACTATGGACCGCGCCTCTGGTGAACTACTCAAGACGCCAGAACTGACATCACGCGGATTTGTGGACACACTGGAAACAGATGAGATTTTTGAGAAAGCTTCCGATGTAGTCCAAAAAGCACTGGAAAAGAAAGCCAGAAAAGATGCAGAATGGGGGCAAGTGGAAATTGAGGTGCGCCGGGAAGTTGCTCGGTACTTACATGATGAGACCGGTATTAGGCCATTAATCTTAACGCAGATTGAACTTATATAGGATCGTCATGTCATCGATACGTAGTCGGTTCTCAAGTTGGCAACCCCAGTCCCAGGAAGGTTTCACCCTCATTGAGTTGGTGGTGGTCATAGCGATTCTGGGAATATTGGTTGCCATTGCAGTGCCGGTTATCTCTGGTTATCTAAGTACCTCAAAGCAGCAAGCCTATATCGCCGATCAGAAAATGATTCAGGTGGCGGTGGATGGGTATTTTGCCAGCCCCGATAACCCTCGTTATCAAGGTAAGCGTCAATATCCTACCGTTGCCAATCTAAATGCAGGCATAGTTAATGCTTTGCACGACCTTGTAGTTTTTGGTAGTACGGAGCCTATTGAGATCACTGGTACCACCTCGACGAATCCAATGGGAGGAACTGGGGGAGGCTTTCCGATATGGCTTGATCGGGATGGGGATGGAACGCGACGGAATTCCGATGCCGAGCCGCTATATTTACCAGACGCGAATGTTGAGGCAGAGGATCAATGGAAGGCTGAATTCGTGACCCTTTCCAGTGGGAGAATCTACGTCATTGATACGAGGGACTACTTAATCGCTTTCGATGAACTTGTGACAGCCGGATTATTAGAAGAAACCCCGAAATCAGCTTCTGCGGATCATGGGGGAACGGGTAGTTATTCATGGTTTGTGGATACTGAAGGTAAAGTCCGTAGTCTCTATTTCTTCTACCCAACGCTAGAAAACCAAGGCTACCAGAACGTATTCCCGTAGTCGTAGCTCTGGTTCATCTCACCCGGGCGATGCTTGTACCCCCTTGATTGCAAGGGTATGATTCCGCTGATACTTCCCTGAAAGGGTGTGTATGGATATCTCCCGTAAGAACCGTCTTATCATTAGCAACGATGACGGCTGGATTATGTCTAACATGACCGGTCCTGTAACTCCGGAAACCATCGCAAGCATGATGGTGGAGACTTACCCTGGGTCCCCCATAGGTGGCGTCTCTTGGTGTGTTGGCAATAGCGAGACATTCGAGTTTGAGACTGAGGTTGGAGAGCGATCCGGGGACGGGTACGAGCATTTTGAGACGATTCGTGAGGCATGGATGTACAAGAACTTGCTGAGCCTTATCGAGTCGTCGGGCGGACCACTTACTGAGATTAATCGCCAGTTCAGCAACGTGGGAATCGACATCTTCCCGTCAATGCGAATGAATAGTCATTACGATGTTGGCTATGGGTCTCCCGGTCACGGTAAATTTCGAAGAGAACATAGTGACTGGCTGATTGGTAGGCCGTACGAAGAGATCCCGTTCCCTACTCTTGAGCACGCCATAGCTCGTGGAGTCGATTATAAGTATCCAGGGGTACGGGAACATATTTTGGGGGTTATATTCGAGCTAATTGATAAGTTCGATGTCGCTGGTATCGAACTAGATTACTTTCGGCACCCGGCTTTTTTTCGTGTTGAAGAAGCTTACTCAAATCGGTACTTAATGACTGACTTCATTCGTCTTGTCCGCAAGCGACTCGACGAGGTTGGTAACCAACGTGGTAAACACCTTGACCTACTCGTTAGAGTCCCATCATCACTGTATGACGCTCAGCGAATAGGATTGGACGTTGGCGAATGGATAAAAGAGGACCTCGTTGACATCGTTGCTGCTGGCGGTGGATTCATGCCGTTTGATCAGCCGATTCGAGAGTTTGTGGAGATTGCTGAAGGCACAAATTGTCTTATTTACGGGAGTCTTGAAGCGCTTCGGTGGACACTTGATGAGGAAGTACTTTACGCGGCTGCTTCCCGGTTTTGGGAGGCTGGTGTCGATGGGTTTTACCTATTTAACTATTTCAATACTCCTAGAGAATGGAAGACCAGAGTGTTGGGTAACATGGTTGACAGGGACAAGTTGAAACGCCTCAACAAACAGTACGAACTCGACCACAGTGATCGTATTGCAAGTAAGCATGCCCATGTGGGGGCATTTAGGTATGCGGAACCGTGGGCCTCGTTACCAGTTTTTATTGAAGAGACTCAACCCGGTGGCGGCGTTGCCTTAACCCTTGACATCGGAGATGACGTTGAGGGAGCCAAAAAGGAAGGGAGCCTCGAGGGATGTAAGCTGAGTCTTGGATTCGTTGGTATTGCTGAGGATGACGAACTTGACGTGAAACTAAATGGGAAGGATGTGCCGCAGGAGCCCTCTGAAGTATCGGAGAACGGGTGGCGGTACACGGCATTTGACGGACAGGTTTACCACACCACGATGTCAACACGGGCGGTTGAAGGGAAGTTGATCACCTTTGATGTGACTGAGGTGCCCATTTTAAAGGGAAGGAATGAAATTCTTCTGCGGTTCACAAAGGGAGAGTCACCACACTTCAAACCTGTAACTCTAGCTGAAGCTCGACTAAACATCGCATATAAGCAGGATTGACTAGATAACGCAGTGGACAAGCTATGTTGATCAAAGTTTGTGTTGGAGATACAGATAGGGTTGTGCGCGATCGTATGATATAAGGGGCGCCAGAGCCCGATGCTTAGGAGGATGCCATGCCGAAACCGTACGCGTTACTCAGGGCGGGATTCCCTTACTTAAAAACCGTTGGCGTGAAGGGTATGATTGATGATCCGCTTGACGTTGCTTTTGGAGAGGAAGGACGTGTCTATGTACTTGGCAACGGTCCTATCCAAATCACCAATATAGATCATGAAAACCTTGGAACTATTGGAGGTCGGGCGAAAGCAGTCGACTTTCAGGCTAATGGTGATGTTGTCACCGTCGACGAGGGAGATCTTTTCATGCCGGCACAGATCATCATAGATGCCCAGGAGAGACTGTATGTGTCCGACGAAGCCTGCCACACCATTAGCGTTTTTGATAAGGACGGAACCTTCGCAAGCCGCTGGGGTGATTTTGGTAGCGGAGATGGACAGTTGCGGCGACCCTCGGGCTTAGCGTTCGACCCTAATGAGAATATCTATGTGGTCGACACGATGAACCATCGAGTTCAGAAATTCACAAAGGATGGCACCTTTCTTACTAATTGGGGACGGCAGGGGGTTGGCGAAGGTGAGTTTGACATGCCTTGGGGAGTAGCAGTCGATGGTGACGGCGATGTGTACGTAAGTGATTGGAGAAATGACCGGGTGCAGAAATTCTCTGCTGACGGCGATTTTTTATTCGCATTTGGCGAGACAGGGACTGAGAAAGGCCAGTTTGTGCGACCTGCTGGTATTGATGTTGACGTTGACTTTGACATCTATGTCTGCGATTGGGGAAATAACCGGATTCAGTTGTTCTCCCCAGAGGGTAAATACGTTCAACAATTTACAGGAGATGCAACACTATCAAAACCTGCTCTAGAAGCGATGCGCACGCGTTTACGTACCGTCCGGCTTCGGACGATGGCCGATCTTGAGATAGAGAAGATGTTTCGCGGTCCGAGGTCAGTGCGAGTTAACGGAGAAGGACTGATGTATGTTCCGGACTATGAGTCCTACCGGTTGCAGGTATATCAGAAAGAAGCTTATCAGTTAGAGCCACATCAACTTGCACCAGAGTTAAAAGCCCCTTCGTTACAGCCAAACTAACTTTGAATACTATTTGAGGTTAATTTGTCCAGCATCGGTTAGTCGACCAATACCAGGCTATGGTCGAGCAAGATCAGGTACGGTTCTCCGAACTGATCCTCGTTTTCTAGGTCCCACCCGCTACTGCCTTCAGGCTTTAGACGAATCCCCCAGTCGTCACCGTAGATTAGGTGGGCTCTTGCTTGGCCAGAATCAGATACGGGGGCGTAAGTGGCGGGGACAGGGGTTCCTTCACCTGTGCTGCTCCAGCCAGTTACCTCATACACGCCGTGTGGGTGGTCGGGTTCCTCAAGTCGAACCCTCTTGATCGTGATCGGCTCAGCCTGTGGTTCGTACACCTGCATCGGCATGTAGTCGCAATTTTCGTTACCTTCGACTTCGATATAGATGTAATCAGGCATTTACGATTCCCGTTATACAGTGGATGTTATCCCATCCTCAGAGTAGTCAAGGGGAGGTTGTTAGATGCCCATGATGTTATAACCGGCATCGACATGTACGATCTCGCCTGTGATTCCACTAGCTAGATCACTGGAGAGAAACAAGGCTGCTTTGGCTACTTCATCTGTGGTTATATTGCGTTTCATTGCCGAGCGCTCAGCGGCAACTTTTTTCATATCACGATATTGACTTATGGCGCGGGAAGATAAGGTGTCGAGCGGTCCTGCAGAAATGGCGTTAACACGTATGCCTTGTGGCCCCACATCAGATGCAAGTTGTCGCACGGCATTCTCAAGGGCCGCCTTTGCTGTTCCCATAACGTTGTAGCCAGGGAATACGCGTTCAGACGCCTGGAAGGTCATGGCAATAACGCTGCCGCCATCGGTCATCAATGGGGCTGCGTATCTAACTACTGGGATGAGAGAGTATGCACTGATGTCTAGCGCAAGTGTAAACCCCTCGCGGTCAGTTTTCATGTACTCGCCGCCGAGATCTTCTCGGTTGGCGAATGCGATACTGTGGACGATAGTGTCAAGCTTGCCAAACGACGTCTCCAATTGCTGGTACGTCGCCTCAACGTTCTTATCATCACTAACATCGCACTCAATCAATACTGTGTCATCATCCCAATCAGAAACGAGTTTCTCAACAACGCCTCGAACCCGTTCATTCTGGTAAGCGATCGCTAGCTTAACCCCTGCGTCATGCAAAATATTGGCGATAGCCCACGCGATACTTCTATGATTAGCGACGCCAAAAACAATCCCCGTCTTGCCACTTAACTCAACTGGATACATTTCAGCCTCCACGATGGGACTACCCGCATTGTAGGGCTGCTTGTGTTGTAGGTAAAGGAAGGGATTTGAAAGATAGAATTCATCTATAGATCTGGCAGCCGCCTATTTCATGGAAACAGCCTAGGAAAGTGGCTGGAACGACATGAAGGTACTTTTGGGCTTGATGGAACCCCTATTACCCTTGCAAGGTCGCTCTCGTAAGTTGATAGTGGTCACCCTTGCATATAACTCGCAGATAGATGCGAAGTCGAATCAGGAAGGAAGAACGATGAAGTCGAAGAGCACGGCAACGAAATCGAAAAAACGTATGGTAGAGCATCTCGAAGTTCTTAGGGACTACGCGACCCTGGCCATAGGAAACAACCAGATACTGAATTCTAAAGATCAGTCTGATAAAGATGAGCGGATGGCCGAATTTCTTACTATAGGCAAAAGCTTAAAGATGGACTACAAGGACCTGGTAGCTCAGGTCTTAGACGGAACGCTAAGTAGCAAGAGACCTGAGTGTGGTTGCCCGACTTGCCAGAGTCGCGTGGATAAGGATCAACGGTCTATTAAGTGACCCTTCGGGTGTACCGTTTACCTCTATTTGAGGAACGGTTATGACAGTCCACTACGTGCTAGCCTGCCACCTGCCCTCGCTAGCTTCAGCTTCTTGCTCACCTGGCCATGGTGGCATGGTGACAATGAGGACTGTTAGAGGTGAATCGCCTGTGTTACGGAACTGAAAGCTTGTGCTGGTTGGGATTGTAAGTGAGGAACCTGCTGTCATTTTCGATATATCTTCTACGAGCCCGATCTTTCGCCATATCTCACCTCTCCCTTCTAGTACATACCATATCTCCTCAACAGTCCGATGCTTGACCGGAGAGGAAACTTTTCCGCTTTGCAGCGTTGCGTGCACCATACTTCCACGCAAAGTTTGGGAAAGGAGGCGGATCTCAGAGCCATCTGGTGCAAGGAGATCATAGTCCTGACTAAGGTTCCGGATTTGCATAATCACCTCCTTTTCGTAGGTTCGCGCACGTCCTACTTTTCGTCAACCTGTACCCTCCCTTGTCGCAGGGGATATGTTCATAGGAAAATTAAGGCCCTTTGAGGAGGCAAGATGTACCGGGTTGGAATTATCGGGCTAGGCCCAGTTGCAATTAGGAAGAGTCAAAGTGAAGGGCTACCCGCCTTTCAAGGAAAGCCTGCATCGGACGATATCATTCAAGCAGGCATTGATCCATCGTCGCCAGCTACGGTTCTTGGCGATCCTGTTTTAGTTTCTCACGCGGCTTCCCTCGCGAAAATCTCTGAGATCCAAGTCGTAGCAGTCTGCGACGTTAGTGCTGCACGAATCAAGCGCTTTTTTCACAATTGGAGTGACATTTGGCCAGGCACACGTTCATACACAGATTACTCTGAGATGATGAGAAGAGAGGAGCTGGATTTAATTGCTGTCTGCACCCCCGAGCACTTGCATGTAGAACCGGTTGTAGCTGCAGCTGAAAGTGGTGTTAAGGGAATTTTATGCGAGAAGCCCATAGCGACGAGTCTTGAGGATGCTGATCGTATGATTAAAGCATGTGACAACAATAATGTTGTGCTGAATATTGAGTACACCCGTCGGTGGAGCCCACTTTTCCTGACGGTGCGACAAGTTTTGAGATCTGGGGCAATCGGGAATGTCACATCGATATCTGGAGCATTTGGAGGCGCTCAAGCTTGGATGTTCCGTAGCGGGTCACACCTCTTGGATGCTATGTGTTTCTTCTCGGAATCAGATCCCGAGATAGCGTCTGCACACCTAGAACATGGTTACGATGACTGGGATAGATACCGTGGTTCTGGGGGAGGGAATCTAACTGAGCGCGATCCCGGAGCGACTGGGTACGTCGTATTTAAAAACGGTGTGCGATGCTTCTACACGTGTATCAATAGCTCTCCAGATTTTTACCGCGAGTTCCTTATCGTTGGGAACGAGGGCTACATTTCCTTCCCTTTCAACGGAGAGATAGGAACTTTGCATACTAGGTCGACTGTTGACCCGTCAATGGCTAGTAGTAGTGTCATTCAGCCAGAATCTTACCGAACACGAGCGATTGAGGCAGCCTATCGCGAGTTGATCGAAAACATCTCGTCCGGTACAAAAAGCGTTTCACCGGCTCAAGAATCTAGGAAGTCAGTTGCGATCATGATGGCTTTCCTCAAGTCGCATAAAGAACAAGGCAGGCTAGTGAAGGTATGAATGAGGCGTAGTTACTCGTAAGAACCGACTCAACGAGAAGAGTCGTTTGCCGATTAGATTGGGCGTTTTTCTGACTTACTTCCTTTCGAAACCTAGTACTCCCTTATTAACAGGAACTCTACAATCTGTGAGATTTCGTGTTTGGTAGTGGGAGCGATATCGGCGTTATCAATAGCTTCCATAGCCATTGAGCCGTGTTCTTGTAATAGGTTCTCCGCGTACTCTTGACTACCAGCAGTGGCCATAATGTCTAGTACATCCACCACATCCTGTCCGGAAATCTCGTTTTTGGCGTAGATGGATTTCAATTGGTGCTGTTGAGTTCCCTTTGATTGGGCCATTGCATGAACAATTGGGAGGGAATTCTTCTTTCTCCGGATATCTGATCCTACTGGCTTGCCCGTTTTTTTCTCTTCTCCCCAAGTACCTAACATATCGTCTCGTATCTGGAAAACATACCCAAGAGAGCGACCGAAATTTTGGAAAGCCTTGATACGCACAGTATCTTTCGTGCCAATAACCGCACCGATGTTCACTGAACATCTAATTAAGGCTCCTGTTTTTCGAGAGATCATGTCGAGGTACTCAGCCAGCTCGGTATCGCTGTGGCCTTCATACGCAACGTCAAGGTACTGTCCTTCGATCATCGATAGGTATGATTCGGTCAATAGATGAACCACTTTAGTTGCAACGGTGTAATCTAGGCCTTGCTTATCCAGGTTCCACAAAGCTTGGTCGGCCACTGCACGAAGAAGATTGCCTGCAACGAGTGCTTTTGGTTTGCCCCAAATAGACCATACTGTCGGCCGACCCCATCGCACCTCGTCTTGGTCCTGAATATCATCATGGACTAAGGAAAAGTTGTGGATGAACTCTACAGAGACTGCCCCCGGGATTGCGAGGGCGGGATCTCCGCCTACTGCTTCGCACGTCAGAAGACAGAGAGTGGGTCGTAACGCCTTCCCGGTCCTCGAAGCAATAGGTTTTGCATCTACGTCTACCCAACCCATGTTGTAGCGTAGGACGTCGTAGGCTATACCTTCGCGGTGGTATAGGTGTGAGCGCATTGCAGCGTTCAGGCTTTCTCTATACTTTTCGAATGCTGTTGGGAGGCTTATGGTAGTAGTCGTACGTATTTGAGAACCGCCCTTTCTGTCCTCATTGAGCTATCAATTTCACCCGTGTCCGATCCTCCATTAGCCCCTTTATACAGGCACGAAACGTATCTGTGGAAGATGCTAGCAATACGATCTGTGTTGTGTCAATATGGGCAACCGCAAGTGAAATTTTTCACTTGCGTAGGTATACCCCCTATGCTATATTCCGGCCATGGGTGGAGAAGCGGCTGTTCTCGATGACTATTTTCGACACTATGGTCTCGTGGCGATCTTTACGGCCGTGGCCGTGGCCGTCCCGGTGGGGATGTTACTGGTGTCTTGGGCGGCTTCATTGAATGTTGATAAACTCACCTTAGGCGGGTTCGGGTCTTTCGTTCGCGTCCGTCCCTCAAAGCCAGATGATGTGAAAATGAGTATCTACGAGTGTGGTTTCGAGACGCTCTCAGGTACGTGGCATCGGTTTAACTTTCGATTTTACTCATTCGCCTTGATATTTGTCGTATTTGATGTCGAGGTTGTGTTCCTCTTTCCATGGGCTGCTAGTTTCGGAATACTGTCGACCCAATTTGGAATATTTGTGCTGGCGGAGATGGGGCTTTTCATCGCGATATTGGTTGTAGGGTGGTTGTATGCATGGCGCAAAGGTGCCTTGGAGTGGGCTTAAATGACGTTTGACGATCTGGATTTGCCGGGAAGTTCGATACCCCTATTCAGTAAGACTGGAGATCTTGACCGTCAAGAAGGCGACTATGTCAATTTCCTTAAGTCTAATAACACTGAACCCATCGCTGAGCCGCTGATAGAGGTTCCTGATGATCTCAAGAGAAATCTCGCAGTGACTTCTCTTGACGCCTTGGTCAACTGGGGTCGAAAGTCGGCCGTTTGGCCTTTGTCGTTTGGGCTAGCGTGCTGCGCTTTTGAAATGATGGCGAGTGCGATGTCTCGGTTTGACATATCTCGTTTCGGTATGGAGGTGTTTAGGGCGTCACCCCGCCAGGCTGATTTGATGATTGTTGCAGGTACCGTCACTTGGAAGATGGCACCTGCCATAGAGCGAGTCTACAAACAGATGGCTGAACCTAGGTGGGTAATCTCGATGGGTGTTTGCGCGACGAGCGGTGGGCCCTACTATGAGTCTTACAGCGTTGTACCGGGTGTGAACCACATAGTGCCAGTTGATGTATACGTCCCAGGCTGTCCACCCCGTCCGGACGCACTACTGTATGGGATCATGCAACTCCACGAGAAGATTAAACGATACTCTGTTCTGGGGGATGAGATCAGGAACCCAGCGGGATGACGAAGCTATTTGTTGGTACTGAGCTAGCCAAGGTTATTGAGCTCAACCATCCAGACTCGATCGCTGATCACAGTGATGCTGCTGCTATTATCCACCCTGGGCAAATTCACGAAGTTCTGGCTTTTCTCAAACAAGCTGAAGATCTGGACTTTCAGGTCCTAAGCGCCCTGACGGCAGTCGACTACATTGAATACTTCGAAGTCATTTACCATCTACTTTCGATGCGCCGAAACACTCGTTGTGTGATTAAGGCCCGCCTGCCAGGCAGGGAGGAATTGACGATCCCTTCCGTTACTGATCTGTGGAGAGGCGCTGAACTGCAGGAGCGTGAGATTTGGGATCTAATGGGCATAAAGTTTGAGGACCATCCAAATATGAAAAGGATACTTTTGTGGGAAGGTTTTCCAGGACACCCACTCCGTAAGGATTTCATAAGGTAGGAAGACGCACCAATCACTAAAATGGCAATCAAGACTGAACCAATCACTATAAACATGGGCCCACAACACCCGAGCACGCACGGTGTGTTCCGGCTTCGAGTTACCTTCGATGGGGAGGTGGTGGTGGATGTTGAACCAGTTTTTGGATACCTCCATCGGGGTACTGAGAAGCTTGCTGAGGAGCGGACTTATGTCCAGATCGTCACGTTAACCGATCGATTGGATTATACGGCGAGTATGTCGAACAATTTGGCTTATGTCCGGTCTGTTGAAAAGCTAGGAGGTATCGAGGTTCCGGAACGAGCCCAGTACTTGCGTGTTATATGCGCAGAATTGCAGAGAATTGCGAGTCACTTTGTTTCTATAGGGTTCATGTTGCAAGAGTTAGGTGCGTTTGGTACCCCGCTGATGTACTGTTTTCGTGAACGTGAGCGGATTCTCGATCTTTTTGAAATGTTATGCGGTGCGCGGATTACCTTGAGTTATATGCGTCCAGGAGGCTTGATTCAGGACGCACCTGAAGATTTTTGGCCAGCCCTAGGCATCCTCATGGAAAGCATGCCTGAATACATTGACGATCTTGAAGGACTGGTCACATCGAATGAAATCGTGTTAGCACGCACCCGCGATGTGGGGATTATTTCACCGGAACTTGCAGTCAATGGTTCCGTCACGGGTCCCATGCTACGTGCTAGTGGTGTGCAATGGGATCTTCGAAAAGCAAACCCGTACGAAGTTTACGACCGGTTGGAGTTCGATGTTCCAATCGGCTACCAAGGTGATACTTACGATCGGTATTTGGTACGTGTTCAAGAAATGCGTGAAAGCGTACGGATCATTGAACAATGTATTAAGCAAATTCCTGGAGGGGCGATTCAGTCAGAGGCACCGTTCTTTGTACGCCCGCCTGTTGGGGACGTATACGATGCGATTGAGGCGCCCAAGGGGGAACTGGGGTTCTACCTGGTTAGCGATGGGGGTATATCGCCGTACAGGTGCAAGATCCGCGCTCCGTCCTTTATCAACTTAACCGTGTTGAGGGATATGCTGGTTGGTTGGAAGCTAGCAGATCTGGTTGTTATATTCGGTAGTACAGACGTAGTTTTAGGAGAGGTCGACAGGTAGGCCCTAATAACTATTATGAGTTTTGATCAATTATACGATCTTCTTGACAGATTCGTGCCAGAATCAATCGACTGGATGGTCTTCACTGTCACCGCATTGATTCTTTCGCTAGCTGTGATAAACGCGATGGTGCTTTGCACAGCGCTATATACTTGGTTCGAGCGTCGTATGTTGGGACGATTCCAGTCACGTATCGGCCCTAACCGCTGGGGGCCATTCGGTTTGCTTCAACCGATTGCCGATGTAATCAAGCTACTAGTCAAAGAAGATGTAATACCTGTTGTCGCTGACAGGGCCGTTTTCACTTTAGCGCCAGTTGTTCTCTTGGTCCCGGCTCTAATGGTGTTTATTGTGATTCCCTTCGGAGAGCAGAGCTTTTTGGGGAAACTCAATGTTGGTGTCCTATTTATTCTGGGCGTCACAGGAGTTAACACGCTTGCAATCATTATGGGCGGCTGGGCGTCCCGAAATAAGTACGCTCTGTTTGGGGCTATGCGTGGTGCTGCTATGCTCATCAGCTATGAAGTACCAATGGCACTCAGCTTGATAGGGGTCATCATACTTGCCGGTTCGATTTCACTGGTTGATATAGTCAGCAGTCAGGGCATTTTCTATATTCTTGTTCAACCGCTAGCGTTCCTTGTTTTCATGGCTGCAGCCTCGGCTGAAATGAGCAGGGCACCCTTTGACATGATTGAGTCCGAGTCTGAGCTTGGAGCTGGCTACCATACTGAGTACAGTGGTATAAAGTATGCGATTTTTCAACTAGCTGAGTTTATGGCACCACTCGTCACTGCCGCTGTCGCAACGGTCGTTTTCCTTGGTGGAACCAAAGGGATCGACCCGATTCCCGGGCAGGTGTGGTTTTTGTTGAAAGCGTTTTCGGTAGTTTTCGTGTTGCTTTGGGTTCGAGCAACGTGGCCACGTCTGCGAGTCGACCAGATAATGGGATTTGCGTGGAAAGGGCTGTTCCCATTATCGGTCATTAATTTCTTTGTGGTCGCGGTTGAGTTGTTTGTTCTCCAGGAGCCTGACGGAACGATAACCAACCAGTCGATGATGATTATGACTGGGATAAACTGGGTTGTGATGGTGGTTTCAATTGTTTTAATCGCAACAGTGCTGGGGCAGGGCAAACTGCAACACAAGTTGCCTCCACAGCCCTCGTCGCTTGCCAATATGGCCGCATCGGAAGGAGATTAGAAAGTGTATGGACTAGGGATGGTTAGAGGTATGGGGGTGACCTTCAAAAATCTAGTATTGCCTAGTCGTCAGTTCGCCGTACAATACCCCAACCGTAAGATCAGTTTGTTTGAGCTCGCTAAAGAAAACGATACTGACGTCGTAAGTTTTGCTATCAACAACCCTGTACAGGCTATAAAAGCCCTCGCAGGTTTTGTGGAAGTACCGGTAAGACTTCCTCAACACTCAAGATTCCGAGGCGAAGAATTCACATGGTATGAGCAACGGTGCACGGGCTGTGCTAGCTGTGCCAAGTTCTGCCCACTTGGAATTATTAAGATAGTTACTGACACGAGCGGTAAGTACGAACAAGATGGAGGCAAATACGATATCGAGGTTTTCGATATCGACATAGGTCGCTGCATGTTCTGTGGACTCTGTGTTCAGGCATGTCCGTATGATGCACTCCACATGGGCAGTGGTTTTGAGGAAGGCGTTTACAGACGTGATGATCTCGTAATCGACGTGGAACGTCTCAAGGCTGCTCCTAAGAAGCCCAGTACCTGGTATCGGCCACAGATTGAATCACAAAACTTTGATCCCCAAAGTGACGATATGCGAGAGTATCTCGATGTGGGTCGCCACGAGCGCCCAAGCCAGGATCAACAGGTTGACAGGTGGGCGAAGCGTTGAATCTAGGAAGTGGCACAGAATCAACGATCGTATTGGATATCGCCTTTTGGGTGATTTCAGTATCTACTATCATAGCTGGGCTAGCGGTGGTGTTTATGAAGGACGTGTTCCGCGCAGCCCTATTCCTCGTAGTGGCTTTCCTTGGCACAGCAGGTTTGTTTGTGCTCTTACGTGCAGAGTTTCTAGCCGTGGTACAGGTGATTATCTACGTTGGGGCTATCTCAGTATTAATTCTGTTCGCCATTTTGATGACACGGGATACTGAACAGGGTAGCCCTTCCAACCGCCTTCGGTACCCGGCCGGAGGAGTCGCATTACTGTTCATGGGGGCTGCCATATTTGTCTCTTTCAATAGTGACTGGGTGTTACTCACGGAATTTCTTCAAGGTGGAGTCGGAGAAACACCGGGTTTATCTGAAGCAACAGTTGCAAAGGTTAACGAGGTTTATGCTGATACTGTTCCGGTAATTGCGAGTCTACTTCTAAGAGACTACGTGCTTGCCTTTGAGGTCGTATCAGTATTGCTGCTGGCGGCTGTTATAGGCGCACTGGCTTTGGTTAGGGAGCGCTAGTATGAGTCTCGAGAATTTTCTGTTAGTTGGGGCAATTCTTTTCTCCATTGGGATGTATGGAGCTATTTCTAGAAGAAGTGCCGTGGTCGTTCTCATGAGCCTTGAATTGATGTTCACGGCAGTCAATATCACAGCTGTTGCTTTGTCGCGCTACGTTTTGCCTGCAGGGCTGATATTCGATCCATCGACAACCAGCGATTTAGTCACTCGTTCACTGCTAACAGGCCACGTATTCGCGATCTTCATAATCACTGTTGGGGCGGCTGAGGTGGCCCTTGGAGTAGCGATTGTCATTATGCTCTATAGGAACCGCGAGACAGTATTTGTCACAGATGCCAACCAGATGAGGCACTAAAGATATGTACACTGATTATCGAGAGGCTCCCAACCTAGTCATCGCTGAGATGTGGAAGAATGTTTTGGAAGGCGAAGGTCTACCTACGAAAATTCTCCCGAAAGGAGACATCCGCTCTTGGGGGGAGCGCGTTCCTTTCCGGGTAATGGTCCCTCGGGGACGTGAACATGTTGCAGACGAGATTTTGAGGAAGCTGTAGTGACCGACTTCATACCGAACTTTTGGCAACAGATTGAAGAACCACAGGCGTGGCTCATATTCCTATTTCCGCTTGGGGCGTTCCTCGTAAACAGTCTCATCATCAGGCCGTTCTTCAATCAGTATTCGAAGTTATCAGGTTGGATAACCGTTGTATCCCTTACAGCATCGTTCGTTCTTTCGGTCTACGCAGTTGGTAGCGTGGCAGCAAACGATGGCAGGTCAATCGGTTGGGCAAGTCATGAATGGGTTGAAGTCGCGAATTTTAAAATGACCGTCGGTATCATGATGAACTCTCTGACCGCGTTGATGCTTCTCGTGGTAACGGGGGTGAGCCTGTTAGTTCAGATCTACTCCATGGGATACATGAAGGGGGATTCTGGATACTCTCGATACTTCGCTTACATGTCCCTGTTCACTGCTTCGATGGTTGGTCTTGTAATGTCTTCAAATATCGTCCAATTGTTCGTTTTCTGGGAACTGGTAGGGCTATGTTCCTTTCTGCTGATTGGTTTCTGGTTCCATAAGCCCTCTGCTGCTGCGGCGGCAAAGAAAGCATTCCTTGTTACACGTGTGGGGGACTTTGGGTTTTTACTTGGGATTCTGTACCTCTTTTCACAGGGCGATTCATTCACGGCCAATAATCTCAACCCGCTTGAGATTCGGGATATCGAGAAGGCTATCGGTTTAGGTACCGTTATCTCATCCAGCGTGGCTGGCTGGATCGCGCTCGGATTTTTCCTAGGTGCGATGGGGAAATCAGGGCAATTCCCCCTCCACACCTGGCTTCCCGACGCAATGGAAGGACCGACACCAGTTAGTTCGTTAATCCACGCAGCTACCATGGTAGCTGCTGGAGTTTTCCTGGTGGCACGCTTCTTCCCTCTTTTCGAGGCCTCTCCGGTGGCTCTGGACACGGTAGCAATCATTGGGGGAGTTACAGTGGTCTTTGCCGCTAGCATGGGCCTTGTTATGAATGACATAAAGCGTGTGCTCGCCTATTCCACGGTCAGCCAGCTCGGATATATGATGCTTGCTATTGGCGTAGGTGCGCCAGGTGTGGCCATTTTCCATCTATTTACGCATGCATTTTTCAAGTGTCTATTGTTCCAGGGGGCGGGTAGTGTAAGTCATGCAGTAGGTGGAACATTCGACATGAGGTACATGGGTGGACTCAGAAGAGTCATGCCTTGGACATATGCAACATTCCTAATAGGTAGCCTAAGCTTGGCAGGGATATTCCCGCTTGCCGGTTTTTGGAGCAAGGACGAGATTCTTGCGTCAGCGCAAGGTCAAGCCGGCTTTATTCCGCAGGCTGTGTTCGGACTTGCCCTAATTGCAGTTACCATGACGGCGTTTTACATGTTCCGTGTGCTATTCATGACATTTGAAGGGGACTACAAGGGGGGAGCTGATGCAGACCCTGATGTAGAGTCTCATGCTCCTTCTAATACCCCTCACGAGTCAGCTTGGTCCATGCTCGGGCCTATGGTAATTTTGGCGTTGTTGGCTATCTTCGCTGGGTTCGTGGCAAATCCAATCGTCAACTTAGGAGCTATTCCAGAGCACTGGTTGGTACACGACTTCCTGCACGAGAGTGCTGCTAAGTTTAATCTTGGTATCGCTGCCATCTCTACGTTTGCAGCGATACTGGGAATTTTACTCGCCTACCTTATGTATGTGAGCAAGACTATCTCAGCCCAAACGGTTGTGTCTTCCGTCCGGCCGATACATACCGTGCTGTCACGGAAATACTATTTCGATGAATTATACGAAGACTTACTGACTACTAGAGTCTTCTATCGTGGTCTGGCTGGAGCTCTTGACTGGTTTGATCGATGTGTCGTTGATGGTCTAGTACGAGTAATCGACAACTTTGGACGGAACATCGGACGGTTGATCGGGCAGGCTCAAACGGGCCAAGTACAGAGTTACGGTGCCGTTTTATCCGGTGGAGTTTTAGTGATTCTCGGCGTTTTGTTGTTCCTTAAGTAACGCTCGAAGGGAGGACTGTGGAGTTCGAAGGTAATGGCTTACTAACGTTGGTAGTGTTCCTGCCGTTGGCAGGGGCATTGGGAATCGCGCTGTTTATAAAGCGTGACAAGCAAGTACGTTACATCGCGGGGGCTGTAGCGTTAGCTGAGTTGATTCTTAGCGTGATGGTCTTTACCACGTATGATCTCAGCAAAGGTGGGCTGCAACTCGTTGACCGTACATCTCAATGGATTCCTATAGAGTCATTCAAAGTAGAGTACTACCTTGGTGTTGATGGTCTCAGTACTCCTCTTGTCTTGTTGACAGGATTACTCGGATTTGCTGCTGTATACGCGTCTTGGAGTATCAAGACCCGAGTTCGTGAGTACTTCGTATGGCTTCTCGTTCTTCAGACAGCTGTTATGGGAGTGTTTACATCTCTTGACTTCATTCTCTTTTTCCTGATGTGGGAACTAGAGATGATACCGATGTTCTTCCTAATATCGATTTGGGGGAGTGGAAGACGCGAATATTCTGCAATGAAGTTTTTGATATTTACCTTCCTGGGCAGCGCTTTCATGCTTGTTGGGATACTGGCTCTCTTCTATTCCACGGGCACCTTCGATATGATCCTCCTCCCCGATGCGATCGCGCAGACGGAATTAATTGCTCCCGCAGGGATCATCTTTGGCCTGATATTCACAGCCTTTGCTGTGAAACTCCCTGTTTGGCCCGTACACACCTGGTTACCAGATGCCCACACTGATGCACCCACAGCTGTAAGCATCATGCTTGCTGGGGTACTTTTAAAGATGGGTGGGTACGGAATGATCCGTGTCTCGGCAGGTATGTTTCCAGAAGTCATTGTTGATGCAGCTATCGTTCTGGCTGCTCTCGGTGTGGTTAATGTTATCTACGGAGCGATAATTACCATTCGCCAAACCGATCTAAAGCGTCTTGTCGCCTACAGCAGCATCAGCCACATGGGCTATGTGCTCATTGGAATCTCTTCTGTGGCGGGTGTCGGTGGGCTTGTATCGCCAACTGGACTGACTGGCGCAGCAATGCAGATGTTTACGCACGGTACCATTACAGGGTTGATGTTTTTGGTGGTCGGTCTGACCTATGAAAAAGTTCATACAAGAAGCATACCCGAGCTTGGAGGGCTCTCGGCTCGGATGCCAGTGATAGCAGTAGCGTTTCTAATCGCAGGGCTTGCATCTCTTGGTTTACCTGGTACAAGTGGGTTTGTTTCAGAGATTCTGATCTTCTTGGGTGCTTTCCCGGTCTATGGTTGGTTTACTGGGGTCGCGGTTTTCGGAGTGGTGCTTACGGCCGGGTACATTCTTTGGATGGCGCAGCGGACGATGTTTGGTCCCACGATTGACAGGTTTAGCAATGTGCGAGATGCCTCTCGTATGGAGATGGTACCTCTTGCGGTATTGATTGGTTCCATAATTCTGGTTGGTATCTACCCATCGTTTGTCAGTGATATGTTCAGGGACGGTGTTGCGGGGATCGTGGCGGATATCCAGCGCTCAGGCGCATTAGCAATGGTGCTGCCATGACGATGCACGACATCTATCTACTTTCTCCCGAACTGAGCTTAGCTGGACTCGCTACCCTTGTCTTGCTAGTTGACTTAATTGTCAAAAGAAAGAGTTACCTGTTTGTTCTCACAATCGTTGGTTTAGCTGTCCCGCTTGGCTTCACTTTAGCCTTGCTGGGTAGTCTTGATGGTGCATCTATGATGGAGAACGAAGGCGTACTAAGAGATACGTTGGTCGTAGATAAATTCGGGTTATTTTTTAAGCTCTTACTTATTAGTGCTGTCGCGATTGTAAGTTTACTATCCATAGATTACGTAAAACGGTTTGAGCAATTCCAGTCCGAGTTCTTAGTTCTCCTCATGTACTCCGCTACTGGGATGATGCTCATGGCTTCAACCAAGGAGTTGATTACCATTTACATTGCCCTTGAGTTATCTGCTCTTCCCGTGGCAGCGTTAGCTGCTTTCATGCGGGACGGGCGCTCAGCGGAAAGTGGGCTGAAGTTCCTCATCCTTAGTGGAATCAGCTCAGCGCTTCTCCTTTATGGGATGGTCTTGGTTTTTGGTCTTACTGGGTCAACCCAACTTGATGACATAGCGGAACGTATAGCAACCCTTGCTATATACACTGACCAGCCGTTTGGCAGTTACGCCCTTCTAATGGGTGTCGTGCTGATGGTAGCGGGATTTGGTTTTAAGATTACCGCCTTCCCTTTCCAAATGTGGGCACCTGATGTTTACGAAGGAGCGCCAACACCTGTAACAGCATTCCTGTCCGTTGCTAGTAAGGCAGCGGGGTTTGCTGTGATTCTCCGAGTGTTTTATAGCGCGTTCGGGATTGAGGAACTAAGTATTGAATGGAGTGCTATTTTTGCAGTTCTTGCTGCTCTTTCGATGACAATTGGCAACTTGGTTGCAATTGCCCAGCGGAGTATGAAGCGGCTACTTGCGTACAGTACCATTGCTCACGCCGGGTACATAATGGTTGGATTAGCTGCTGTTTCTACACGAGCTGGTAGCGGAGACTCAAGTCTCGGGATCTCAGCGGTGCTGTTCTATCTTAGTGGTTATGCAGCGATGAATCTCGCGGTGTTTTCAGCTGTTATAGCTATCTCAAATCGTATTAACAGTGACGCGATTAGTGATTTTGCAGGAATGGCCCGGCGGGCCCCCTACCTGTCTGCGGTTTTAGCTTTCGGCATTGTCTCCCTAACTGGGATTCCGCCCACGGTTGGTTTTATCGCGAAAGTCTACGTATTCGGAGCGGCTGTAGACGCTGGATTAGAATGGCTCGTCATAATAGGTGTTCTGAATAGTGTAATCGCTGCGTACTACTACTTGCGCGTAATCAAGTTGATGTATCTTTCCGAGCCACCCTCAACAGATTCCATAGAGTCTGGGATCCCTTTGCGCTTGGCGATGCTAGTTACTAGCGCAGGCGTACTATTATTCGGGTTATACCCGACGGGCCTCCTGAATTTTGTTAAATCGGCAGCCCAGGCGCTTTTATCTACGTCCTAATATTGGGATCGACGTGAGCCCAAGCCGAATCTCGGCTACACTAGAAGGATGGGCAATAATTCTCTAATAGGATTCATCCATAACCCGTTGGTGCCGAAAGCTGCGAGTTTGGTCAAATCGCTTATTCAGGAACTGGGTATCGCGGATCGCAGTTGGGTTAGCCAGCCGATGAAAATGCAAGTCGATGATGAGACGCTTGATTCGACTTCATTGATAGTCACTGCAGGAGGCGATGGAACCATTATCCGTGTAGTCGATAAAGTTGCCCCTCACGGAGTACCGATTTTAGGTATTAACATGGGCCGCGTTGGGTTTATGTCGGAGCTTAGCATAGAGCGTGCGGCTGAACGGCTACCCTGGTATATAGACGGCAATGCACGAGTGGAAGAGCGGTTGATGTTAGAGGCGAATGCCAAGCTGGGCACTAGCAGTGATACGCATGTTGTTGCCCACGGGTTGAACGAGATCATAGTTCGCGGTGCGCTGCCTCATCTTCTTGATATCGATGTAACTATTGACGGCGCTCGGTTGGGCACTTACAGGGCAGATGGGGTTATCGTGTCTACACCAACGGGAAGTACTGGATATGCGCTTTCGGCTGGTGGCCCTGTGCTGCAACCGGAAGCAAAGGTTATGTTAATTCAGCCTTTGGCGGCTCACATTAGTATGCAGACAGCTGTTGTCGTTCCTGATGATTCAACTATTGAACTGGAGGTAGTAAACGACGATGAAGCTGTAATCAGTGTTGATAACCTCACCAATGCAACCTTACGCCGAGGTGATAAAGTCATGCTTAAGAGAAGTCCCTACGTTGGCAGGTTTCTTAGGTCTAACCCACCATCAACTTTTTATTCGGATTTGACATCACGATTAGGCATTCAGCAACGGACAACCCATCATGGTCACGATGATTAAATGAACGTCGAGAGGCAGATCAGTACTCAGAGGGTCTTTAGTGGAAATATCGTTGGCCTAAGGTTAGACACAATCGAGTTACCCAACGGTAGGCAGGCTACTCGTGAGGTAGTGGAACACCATGGTGCTGTTGTTGTTCTACCAATAGATATGGACGGGAATGTGCTCCTCGTAAGGCAGTATAGATACCCTGTAAAAGAGATGGTTCTCGAAGCTCCTGCTGGAGGTATTGAACCAGGTGAGTTACCGGAGCATGCGGCTGTTCGGGAGTTGGGTGAGGAAG
Source organism: SAR202 cluster bacterium (assembly GCA_022448725.1). Classification (GTDB taxonomy): domain Bacteria; phylum Chloroflexota; class Dehalococcoidia; order Lucifugimonadales; family VXLM01; genus VXLM01. The sequence goes on from JAKUTR010000007.1 coordinate 31,778, forward strand.
TTGGAGTATACCCAAAGACGATTGAGCAAGTTGGCCATTTCTGGTCAGCCCCTGGTTACTGTACAGAGGTCCTGTACGCTTTCGTAGCTCGGGATTTGGTGCCGAGTCCGCTGGAGCCTGATGAAGATGAGGACATTGAGATCGAGAAACACCCAGTTAGCAACCTCCGGGCAATGATCCGATCGGGTGACATTCAAGATGCGAAAACAATCTCCGTAATCCAGATGGCTGAGATTGCTTGAATCTTCCCAAGTCCATACCAGGTAATCGCAGCGTCCATGTTTACTGACAAAGGATAGTAGTGGGCATGAGATACGTTGCCCAGTACAAGGATCTCGTTGCTTTAGTTTTTCAGATTTCAGCTATTGGTTATGGCTTATGTACTTTTTGGAAATCTATTTTTGGCGGGTAGATATACTTAGGTTTACCTGTACAGGCACTTGGCGGTCCTCAAATAGAATCAAAGAAGGTTAAATTAGCTCCATGGTTTTCCATTGCGTCTACAGTGTCACCCCGGAATCGGACTTGGATGTCACGTGTTAGGTGACCCATCGTAAGTTCCTCCAATGGCATCTCAAAGGCAAGCGTAATCGGCTGGTTTACAGGAGGCGTTGCGAAGAACAGGTAACCGTTGCTCCTTATAGGGTATTCTTCGGTTCCTTTGATAACCAAGCTGTCAAGGTTGACCCAAGGGGGAATACGAACGAAAAGGGGACCCGGCTGTTTTAGTACGATGGTGAGCGCGGGGTTCGTGTAGGGGGATTTCACCACTAGGTTCTCAGTCTCGTGGTCGAATAGGAGATTCACCCAGTGGCCAGCAGTATCGGTTCGCACGCCCTCTCGCAGCACTTCACATAAAGAGCCTACAGTTCCACCCACGACGTCGGTGTTGAAACGCATCCACTTTTGTTCGAGTGGTTCGTGGCCGAATGGAGCGGGAAAGCCCCAGGACCCTTGCACTCGCCTGGCTACGTTGTGGAGAGTATCAAGTTCCTCAGGATTGTTAGGTGTTTCAATCCAGGAGATGTCGCGTAGCTGTGATGGCAGAAGATGACAACGGAGCATTCTTTCAGCGTCATGAAAGTACTCGGTGTACCCCCAGCGGCCTAGGATCAGAGCCGTTTCGATTATATCGCCAGTGTTGTTCATCTCACCTTCGTCTGGCTTGTTGCTGTCGAGTGCTGACGACTCTCTAGACCACCCAACCTCGTCACGCATATCCCATAGCCCGTTGTCATAAAATGCCTTTACTCGATCCATTAGCGATGAGTCCGAGGTTAGATCGGCAAGTTGGGCGAGAGAAGACATAGTGCAAGTAATCGAGTGTGCGTGGGTGCCGAAGCGATCTTGGTCATTCCCGCCGTGCTGGGTGTAGTAATCGCCTATAGCTTCTTCTTTTAATATGAGTGCCAGTGCTAGAGCAGGACCATATCCCGTTACGCGGTAGTACTTAACCAGCGGGCCTATAGTTCGAGCGACGCCGGAGATATATGAACTTTCCTTTGTGCTCACAACACCGGTTTTGTCTATGGCCTTATAGTCCCAGTCCCGTTGAGGAACCCAGTATTTAAAGATGGTGTCAATACTCGCCTCGGCGATCTCTTGGGCTCGGGAGGAGCCACGGTATTTCACCAGAGCCGTGAGTGCGTGGAAGCCCTCCCGGATATGATGTGGCACGAAGATAGTGGGTGTGTCATATTCGCCGTCGTTCCCACGTTCGAGTGGTAGAGCAAGCGGCCCACTGTACGAGAGATAGGTTGCTGTCTCGTGTTTAGAGACGCTTTCTTCATCGATCTTGATACCAGCGACATCTTCCGCATTGAGTAGAGCATTCAGATGCCGGCCTGGGACGTGGCTTTCAAGTGGCATGCCAAGATATGCATCCGGTTTTACCGCCACGCGAAAATAGGGAGTGCCATCAGTTGGGTCGAACATACTACACATCGCGTTCGAGGCGAGTTCTATCGCGTCCAATATATTAGTAGTATTGACGTCAGACAGACGTGTCACACGCGCCCCCTATTCCGATTTACTTTCCGTTGTCCCTGCTGCTTCGACGTATTCTAGTTTCACTTTTGCAGCTACAGTGCCGATGAAATGGTAGCCCACCGATACTTCACCAACCATCGTTAGTAAGCTGAGGCCATCCCAGCGTGGTACGCCAAAATCTGCCTCCATCCAGAGAATCAAGTCAGAATACGCTTGCCGCAGCGATCGTTCCATGGGTAATCCGGTGGCGACACACATGATCTCGCTGGCGGAACGTATACGAGGTCGTTCAATGGTTTTACCTTTCATTACATCTATGGTCATCACCACAGTCGCGGGCATCTCCATAGCGGTACCGCAGAGTTCGCCGTCACCCTGGATGGCGTGGGCATCACCTAGATGTAGTAGCGCTCCCTCGATGTAGACAGGGAGGTACACTGTGTTGCCTTCGGTCACTTCCTTTATGTCCATGTTCCCGCCGTAGTCTCCAGCAGGACTTGTTGTGGGAGAACCAAGTGCTTGAGCGCAGCCAATTGTGCCAATCATAGGGCGGTATGGGAGTGACACTTTCGGGCTCCACCACACCTTACCGTCCCGTACGGGGGCGATGCGTGTATTGACAGGGATATCAAGGCCCAGAAATTCTCCCATGCCACGACGGCCCCAAGTCATGTCGTTGGCTGCTTGGCCAATGCTCGCCTCGATCTTTTCAATGTGCACGGCCAGAGTGTCTCCTGGCTCAGCACCGTCAACCCGTATGGGCCCTGACTGAGGGTTGCCCTGTGGTTTTCGCACCAAGTCACGTTTGTCGCCGTCAGTGCGGACTAGTCCATTGAAGGTGTCCTCAGTATCGACCCGAATGCGATCACCTGAGGATATAGTAGTAGCAGGCGGGTTGAATCTACTTATCTCGTAGTATAAGTCGCCTAAAGGAAGTTTTTTCATTTTAGCCTCGAGAGGTGTATCAACGTATCTAGATCAGCAACTATCTCTAAACCTTGCCGAACCTATGCAAGTTTAATGAACAATATTGCAAATATTTCAAGATGTCTCTCTTTCCAGACCGGATTCACAATTGATCTGGTTTAACCGTTGCGGATCGTAGCGTCTGCCGAGCTAACCGATCAGGGTCTGGCTCCGGGAGCATACACTCTAGCGGCTCGAACATAAGCCTGTCGTTTAGTTCCAGGGGAGGGTCGCTTAGGTCTTGGGTATAGAACCTTGACGAAGGAAAGAGATCACCGGGATAGGTGAAGTTTGGCAGAGTCGCTACCTCCACGCAGATAGCACCCCCCAGGGCGCTTTCTAGCATTCCTCCTACCCAAACTGGTACGCCAGCATCGCGGCACATGTCGTGCACTCGGACCACATTCGTCAGCCCACCGATTCTTCCAGGCTTTATGTTGATGTACTTGCAGGCACCAACCTTGAGCGCAGTCTCAGCTGCTTTAACGCTCACGATCGTTTCGTCAAGGCAGATAGGAGTTTGAATCTGCTTTGCTAATTCAGCATGGTCAAGTACGTCAGCGTAGTGCAGGGGTTGCTCGATGAAAGCAAGACCCATGTCATCAATAGCCTTGAAGAAGCTCAAATCATCGAGGGTATATCCAGAGTTGCAATCGATATGGAAAGTCATTTTGGGGAATGTGGAGGTCACTGCTTGCAGCATATCAAGGTCCCAGCCAGGAGCAGTCTTCAGCTTCACTCGGGGGAATCCTGTATCAACAGCCTTCTGGATGTTTCCAAGGAGCATGTCGATCGAATCCTGAATCCCAAAATCAGCACCGGCAGCGACCTCACGCGTCTCACCGCCTAGCAATTGATGTAATGGTGTCCCAGTGATGCTGCTTTGAAGGGTCCACCAGCATATTTCTACTGCAGCCTTTGCGAAACTGTTTCCCTTGAAAACGTTTAGTTGGTCATTCAAATCTTGGGCGGTTTCGTATTCGCGCCCGACAATATGTGGGCCGAATACTTCTGTAACATGGTAGAAAACGGTGCCCGCACTCTCGGGAAGGTAGGTAGGTGCGAAGAATGGCGTCGACTCTGACCAAGCGGTGTATTCCCCGCTCGTGGCCCTTACTAAAACACTATGTATATCGTAGTCTTCTCCGTATGCAGTACGCCACGGGTAGATTAGAGGCATCTTCACGTAGTAAACGTCGAGTTTTTCGATTCTCACAACATCCCCCGATCCAAGTTCTTAGTGTTTAATGCCGTCCGGAATGCCGTACTGACGCTCCAGATTGTTACCTGGCACTGGCCAACCTTGCCCGCCAATAGTTCCGAACTTATCGTGTTTACCGCTTAACCACATGAACTGCTCTGCGGCATCGTAACTGTCTCGGAATTGCTGCCTGAAGGTTGGTACTTCCCAGTCCTCATCGCGCCATTCGATCTTCTCTGGGTCGAAGTCGGGATGACTCGTCCAGGTTTTCTCCGGGGCTGTTCGTCTCCAATAGTTATATTTGAGGTTATTCCGAACAGCTGCAGCCGTGGACTTTCCGCGCCGGTGCCAAATGTTATAGGCAGTAATCAAGATTGAACCGGCTGGAGACTCTGCTAATTGAGCTCCTCTTATGCTTCCGTAGTGCCCCATGAACGTCGAGAGGGAGAAGAGGTGGTGTGAGCCCGGCAGCAGTTCAGTTGGTCCCATCTCTGCGGGAGTGTCCTGCGGGTAGTAAAAGACCTGTAGATAGTTGACAGGAGGTCCCCATTTTGATCCGCCATCGCGGTGCCATTCTTGCGCCGGTTGTGGGCAGTGGACTTTGTGACTGCTCATGAGGATGGGAAGACCAAAGTCTCTGCCTAGTAAACATCGCACTGCACCAGCCACCTCGGGATGGCAGATCACGTTCTCAACAAACCAGTCCTCGTGAAGGATATGGCTGGGTTCCGCCCCTTCCCAGTCTTCCATGAACTTCAGGGCCCGCTGGTTAATTTCGTCGGGTACAACTCCTGGGAATGAAAGGAAGCCATTTTGGCAGAATTTCAGTACCCCGAAATCGTCTAGTGTTGGTTCGCAGTCGTAAGTTGGTTGCATCTGCTTACCTTATGCGTTCTAGTATGAACTCGCACGCTAACCCATATGAGCGAGACTCGTCCATAATTAGGGTTTGGTCAGGGAACCGGATGATGCGCCAGCCATCGTTGATGGCCTCCAATACGGTCTGGTAGGGCCACTCATCAGGGTTTCGCGATCCGTCAGATATCACACCATCCTCTACTATTTTAAATCCGTGTATCTCGTAGTCTAGGGCGGTTGATCGTGACTGTACGTACAAAAGATCCTGCTTAAGCAGCCGGGACTTAGAAATCCCTCGGAGTCTACTTTCCGTAAGTGTGCCAGCACGCAATTCCTCAATGCATTGCGCCAGATTGGATTCTAAGCTGTTAGCATCCACTCATCTGCCCCCTTATTCACAGTACTGGTTATATACCCAAGCTGCTGCGATTCTACCTTACAAACCAAAGGGCTGGCGAGAGAAATAAACAACTTTCGGGTTTGACTTTAATCCTGCGAACTGATAAGTATCACAGGTCGTAGAATAATTGTGGTGTGGAATCTAGTTTCCGTGCTTCATAATCAATAGGAGAAGCTAATGACTAAAAAGTTAGCATCAACAGGGATACTTTCCGTAATATTAGTGTCAGCAGCCGTTATGGCGGCAGTGGCGTGCGGCGCAGCCGAGGAGCCTGCAGCTCCATTACCTGCAGCGGCGGCAGCACCAGCTGCAGCTGCTCCGGCGATTGATTACACTACAGAAGTAACTACAGCAGCCCCTCAAGCCCAGCAGGCACCTGCTGCAGCTGCTCCGGCACGGGCGGCGGCACAGCCAGCAGCCCCTCAGGCACCAGCCGGCACAGGCGCACGATCTACTGTGGGGGGTGGCGCTACAGGTGTTGACCCGACCGCAGCTACAGCGGCGTTTAAGTACGTCGCACCGGTGGTAGCACCGGGCGATTACCCCGATCATAACTGGGATGGTCCTGTCCCAACCAAGTTTAACGAGTCCCCGATGTCAGCGGCACTCGTAAAGGCTGGAACGCTTCCTCCAGTGGAAGAACGACTCCCCATCCCTGAGGACGTCTGGGTACTCGCTCCGTACGACGAAATTGGTCAATACGGCGGGACTATGCGAATTACTAGTTCCCAGCTAAAGACACTAGATCACTTGGCTACAACCAGCCTGGTTAATGGCGACCCTAGAGGCAATAGTGAGCCTCGTATTATCAAGGCCTATGAGGTCAGTGACGACGGACGTAAGTATACTTTTACGAACCGACGAGGCGCTCACTGGTCTGACGGATACCCTTGGACGATGGAGGATGTCAGGTTCGCAATGGAAGACCTGATGTTCAACGCAGGGGATGTCAACCCAGCCTCACGCATACCTGGTGAACTCAAGTCTCAAATCACTGGTAACGTGGCTAAGTTCAACGTAGTTGACGATGTGACGTGGACGGTTACTTTTGATGACCCTTACTATGACCTCGCGAGTTCGCGGCATATGTGGGGATCCTCGAAGACTCGTGGTTGCCCGAAATGCTACTATGCGCCAGCGCATATTTATAAGAGGTACCACGTTGATTACAACCCGGAAGAAAACGCCGCTCTCATGGAGAAGTATGGCGTCGATAGTCCCAAGAACCTTTTTAACAAGATCAAAAATGTTCGTTCCGGTCCTGGCCTTGACTGGAGGCAGACAGGCCCTCAGCCGAGCGTAGCTGACCCGAACTACATCTACAAGGGTGAGCCGTATGCGGCAGCAATGTCTGAGTTGCTCCAGACGCACTGTTGTGAAGGTGGCCGTGGGGCAACCCGAAACCATTTCTTCATTGGTGTGGATCCGGAAGGCAACCAGCTCCCCTACATGGACGGCCAAGAGTTAATTAGGGTGGAGAACCGTGACGTCGGTGTCTTCCGTGCAATGAACGGCGAAAATGACTACTTCGGTGGTGACATGGTATTGAGTGAGATGCCGCTGTATATCTCTAACATGGACAAGGGTGACTACAGCGTAATGATCTTCCGATCCCCTGCAGGAACCGACTCAGCGACCGTCATTAACCAGGAATATATCGAAGATCCTGAGATCGGCGCTCTGATGCGAACGAAAGACTTCCGCAAGGCTCTTTCTCTTGGTATCGACCGTGATATTTTGAATGAGGTCGTAGCTAGTGGTATTGGAACCCCTCAGCAGTGGGTCCCGCACCCGAGTACTCCGTACTACCCAGGAGCTGACTACGCTAACCTTGACACCACACAGGACATACCTGCTGCCAAGGCCTTGCTTGCAAAGATGGGATACTCGGATGCTGATGGCGATGGATGGCTCGATCGTAAGGATGGCACTGGGCCTCTGAAGATTAAGTTCTACACCAACAACCGGCTTACCTGGCCTCACGTCCAAATAATGGCATCACATTGGGAGAAGTTGGGTATCAAATGGGATCTGGATTATTCCAGTACGAGTAAGAAGATGAACATTGCGAATCCTACGCTCTACCTAGATCAGCACTATTCGCTCTACTCCATGAACCAATGGACGGTTACTTGGACCAGGGCGTTTGCAGGCACCGGTGGTGCTCCAGTGGGTGCTGCTATGGGTGGGTACTTCCAGTCCTTTGGTGAGGGTGGAATGGCCCCAACCGGAGGGGACGCTGCATACACAGATGCGTATGGGACACAGGCTAGTGCTAACAACTACCCGGCTGACATATCCGGTAATGTTAAGGAAATGCAGGATATCTGGCGTACTGGTATTCAAACTGGCGCAACCTATGATCCCAAGCGTGTTGAGATGGGCAAGAAGTGGTGGAGGATAGGCGCCGAGGAGAAGTACAATATCGGTGCTCTTGCTTACATGGGGATCTTCCGGGGCATGACAAAGAAGCGAAATAATGTACGGAACGTCCCGAAGAACCACGTAGCGCTAGAGGGTAAAGGAGTATTAGGGCTCTACTATTTTGAGGATGGTCTGGACAATATGACTAATCCGGGCAACCGTTCGAAGAAATATAAGAGTGTCCACTTCCTAGACCCTGAGTACTGGACCAACTAGTAGCAAGAAAGAAGCTATTCTAGAAAGGGGCCCGGTAGAAACTTCTACCGGGCCCCTTCTCTTTTGCAACGGCCTAATTGGCGCTCAGTTTAGCGGCACTAAAAGCTTCTTCAGCTGCATCAAGAATTAGGTCATCGATACGGATGTTTATAGTGGCGTCCTCCGCCATCTGTTTTCCCGCTCGATTAACAGCGTCGCGGACGGTTTTTTGAAATTCTTGGACCTTTGGATGTGTTGGTTGACCAGGAAGGCCAAACGACTGCGCAATATCCTGCGCACCGGAGTTAAAGAGGTCAATTCCATCAACTGAGAGGATACCATCGATCTCATCCAGGACAGCCACGTCTTCTAGCTGCGCTATCACGAGGATCTGCGAATTAGTGTGAGCCATGTACTCCGTCGTGGACTCATTCCTACCATAATATGAGCCTCGGCCCGAGCCCAGGCTACGGTGCCCCTCAGGGACGTATCTACACGCATCAGCAAGTTGTTTTGCTTTGGCCTGGCTGGAGATATGTGGTCCCATGATCCCCATGATGCCACGATCGAGGAACCGAAGAATCGTAGGTGCTTGGATGTCAGGTACTCGTGCAAGCGGGGTCAGGCCTACGGAGTCAGCAACCATGCAAAGGTCATCAATCAAATCAACGGTGAAAGGTCCATGTTCAGCATCAAATAGTACGAAGTCAAACCCAACTGTTCCCAGCATCTCGACCAGAGAGGTCGAGGGGACCTTCATGGTTATGCCGATGGGTGTGTTCCCAGAATTGAGTTTACTTACCACCTTGTTTATTCGCATATAGCCTCCTTTATCAGAGGGCATTGTATGCGAGTGATCTAGTGGCACTCAACAGGCTGATGCGGTAGCGTCAGAGCGTTGGGAAGAAGTTTGGCGCTGTTCTCCGAAGATTTTAGTTCTTTCGGAGCCCGTTCAAGATGATCAGGACGATAACGATGAAGAGCGCCCCCAGGATTGGAAGAGTCTGCCTTGTGTCCAATGTCCCTGTGTCACTCAGGGACGTGGAGCCGGGGGGAGTTTCAGGGGCTGTTTCTCTATTCTTGCTGCTTTGACCCACACCGCCCATACGAAAGACGCGTGTCTCACATATCGAACAGATCCCGACCGATGCTGGACGCCCCGTCTTCGTAGTCGTCGGTGTGACGTCAAGCAACTCCCGTCGCTCGTTGCACTTTACGCAGTACGCCTCCATGGGCTGATCTCCAAACCTGCTTTCACTAACAGATAGCTAAGGTGTAACGGCCTTTCAGTTTAGCTTCCCCTCACGGTGGGCGGTAATGTAGTTCATCGAGAAATCATCTCGTCCTTCAAGCACATCCATCGCAAATTTTACAGGCTCAGACTCTTTGTCTAGTGCAAAAACTCTACTGAGTTTTGTTGCAATTGGGTCAAGGATGCCTGCGTCGATGCCTGCGTCAATTGCTAGATGTATGAATGTATCGTTTAACAGGCGTCGATTGGGCATTCCGAATGAAACGTTACTAAGCCCCATACCAATATGGATGTCGTTACCGTACTGCTCGCGAATCATGCGAACGGCGTCAAAGTAATGGTTACCGTACTGAGGGTCGACCGATATCGGGAAGATAATACCATCTACATAGATGTCGTCGTCTGGGATATCTCGTGATCGTACAGTCTCCATAATTGTGCCAAGATTCTCTAGACGTTCATCGGCATCTTGTGGCATTCCGTCTGCGCTTGTACACATCAAAATCATCTTAGCATTGTGCTCCACGACCATATCAAGCGCATCCATTCGTTCGGCGGCTACGGAGTTGATCATTGGTCGACCGGCACGTCCGTCATACGCTTCTAAGCCCGCTACGACTATGTCTGAGTTTGAGGAGTCGATGCTCGGAGGTATCGGAGAAACCTCCTGTACGGTATCAACAGCAAAACGTATACAGGCCTTTTGGATTTCGAGGTTGTAGTGTACTTCGTCAGCATTGATATCAAGGTACTTCGATCCTGCCTTAACTTGGCGTCTTACCTCATGGCGTATATACGCTTTGGCCTCCTCACGTTCGTCAGGATCGTCACTAATGCCTTTTCGCATAGCTATCAAGAAGTGTTTGATTTGGTTTTGTTGGTACGGTTGTGTCTCCTTGTACCAATCGGGCACTGTAAGTAAGCGGTCTTCGCCATCATCGCCCTTGAAAGGAACAACCTCAGTGCCATCATCCAATGTGGTTGCACGCCGGCCGTTACGTAGGAGAACCCGGGTGGCATGAATGTTTTCACCCACGATTGTGAACTGTTCCGGTGACGTGATAGCTCTGGGCATCTGGTTTTATCCTCAGGGGGTATTTAGTGTCTATTAATTATTGGATTAGTTGACGCTGTGCATTGCGTGCCAATCCTTAACAGATTTTGGTATTTCCAGTAGGTTCTCAAGCTTGGTGGCAAGCGGGATTGCGCACTCTGGCGCAATCATATCTACACCAGCGTCCATTGCACGAAAGACCTCTTCCCGTACCTCCTCTGGCCCCTTTGAATAAAGGGTTACGGGGTTATTAATATTCCCGACCAATGCGATGCGGCCGTCGACTATATCCATCGACTCTTGAGGATCGTTTTTGGAGTCGAAGTGGAAGGCTGCCATATTGCTACGGGCGATTCCATCCATTCTGTCGGTGGTCTTCCCGCAGATGTGTAGAATCAACGGAACGGGCAGCCGTTCGACCATCTCTTGGTGTATTTCCAGTAGGAACTTATCGTAGTAGGCCCCGCTAACTAGATCACCTGTAGCATGATCCGGGAAGGTCAGGACGTCCGCGCCTGCGTCAATCTGCGCCTCTCCAAACAGGACCGATATTTCTTTGAGTTTATGCAGTGTGCGAAGCGTCTCGTCCGGATCATCAATAGACATTAGTAAGAAACGCTCTACGCCAAACACGTGATAAGCGAGGGTCCACGGGCCCATAGTTTTTCCTATTAGTGCTACTTCATCGCCGAATTCTGCTTTTAGCATCTGGATAGACCGGGTAATCGCCACATTGTCTTGGTGTTCGAGGAAGCCTGGAGGGATATGAACGTCATCTGGACCGTTCCATATCGGATTGGTCATTCTAACCGTTGGCCAATTGTCCTTTTCCTCCCATTGCATTTCACAACCGAGGGCCGAAGATTCTTGAATAATAGAGAAGTAGGGCATGATCGAATCAAAACCAAGCTCGGTATATCCTGTTGCAGCAAGCCTAGCGTTTAACTCTGGATCGCGGTTTGCCGCAGGGAAGGGAGAGTCAACCATATCCATCAGTTCTACTGTTGCCACATTTGTGGGATTCGCGATGGGTGTTCTATCCACGGGTTTGAGCGCAAGCGCATTTAAAACCCGCTCTTTTGGTGTCATGCTCTCGACGATTGCCAAAATCTCCTCCTTCTAAACAGTACTTCGGTCCTCGGTGTACCAATCGTGTACCGCACGTGGAATCTCAAGGACATTGTCGAGTTTCGCGGATAATGGTACCGCACATTCAGGCGCAATCATATTGACTCCGGCATCCATACAGGCGAAAACCTCACGGCGGACGTCTGCAGGTGTTCCCGCGAAGATAGTGTTCGGATTGTTGATATTCCCTACCAGTGCAATACGGCCATCGACAATTTGCATCGCCTCTGCAGGGTCGTTCTTGGAGTCGAAGTGGAAGGCGGCCATATCATTCTGTGCAATATAGCCGAGCCTGTCGATTGTTCTACCACAGATGTGCAGAATCAAAGGTACCTTTAGTCGGTCGGCCATCTCTTGGTGTATCTCTAAAAGGAACTTACGATAGTATTCACCACCTACGAGGTCGCCGGTGGCATGGTCAGGGAAAGTCAATGCATCAGCGCCGGCGTCGATTTGCGCGTTCCCGTGGAGCACCGATACCTCCTTGAGTTTGTGTAGACAACGGAGAGTTAAATCTGGGTCATCGATACTCATTAGCAGCCAGTTCTCGACCCCGAAGGTGTGATATCCAAGAGTCCACGGGCCCATGGTTTTTCCAATCACGGCACATTCCTTACCCAAATCGCGTTTCAATATGAGTGTTGAGTCAATGATGCACTTGACGTCCGGGTGCTCTAAAAAGTTGTTTGGTATTCGAATGTCTTTGAGTGATTTCCATATGGGGTTTCCCATCCGAACCGTGGGCCAGTTGTCCTTTTGCTCCCACTGTATTTCGCAACCGAGTGCAGATGACTCCTGAATGATCGTTGCGTGGTGGTAGGTTGAATCAAAGCCTAGTTCAAGGTAACCAGTTGCAGCCAGCCGGGCATTCAGGTCCGCGTCTCTGCATGCGTCCGGGAAAGGTGAGTTCATCAAATCCATCATATCCACTGTGAAAACACTGGTAGGGTTGCAGAGTGGAGTTCGGTCGACTGGTCTCCCGTTAAGGGCATTAAGCACTCGCTCGCGTGAGGTCATTGTCTCAATCATAGGAGATTCCAATTAATGTATAGAACGTAAGATATTTTAAGGTCGCTCAATCGATACTTGATGGATTTAAGTAGGTTTGCTCTGAGGCGTAGCTACATAATCCACTCTAGGTCTATGTTTGTGAGAAGCCCAGAGTTCCGGTCGTCATCTGTCCACGCATGTCCTCGGCGTCGAGCATCTCCGCTGTGCCAGTTACATTGCGGGCATACGGAAGGGTGAGTCTGACTAGGCCATCACGGCGTCCTCCGTGTGTGAACGCAACGTGGCTGTCACTTACGCGTTCCATATCCCCATATCGAACAAAGCCTTGTAAACAAGCTCGGATTCTTACAGCAGGATTTTTGTAGTCACCCTCAGCGGTGACTCGGTACGCCCAGCGGTCATTGTCATTCTCTGGTTCTACGATGAGTTGTAGTGGGGAACGTAAGTCCTTGATCTCGATGCGGCCAGAGGGATGTTTTGTACCGTACGGTTTCTCAACAGCCTGGCGCAGAAGAAAGCGTAGAGGCCGACCGTACGTCTCATTATCAGGAAAACGGGCCTGATTTTTCGTATCTAGCATGGGAACCATGTCACCTAGTTCGACAAGTTGATCACGAATCTGCTCTAGGCGTTTCTCGGTGCCCGGCTTTTGGCTGAAACTCCATACGGTGAATACCTCATTCTTCAAGTAGAGCCCTACGGTGATCTCTTCAAAGTTAGGATCCATCGAAATAAGTTCCATGCAAGTACCGTATTTTTCTAGTGCTTCTTGTACCTGCCCACCTTTGCCCAGTCCTTGATTTGCTGTGTTCATAGTATGTTTCTCCTTGTCCGCCTCACCCTTTTTTTCTAATAAGTTCAGAGAGTGCATTGATGTGTGTAGGAGTAGTGCCACAGCAGCCTCCTACGATGTTGATCCCAATGTCAATTAATTTCTGGAATCCCTGGGCCATGAATTTGGGGCTTTCTGGATATACGATCTGTCCTTTTCGAATTTCTGGAATCCCTGCATTTGAGTGTATGAGCAGATATCCAGGGTCAACATCCCGTAGCTCCCTTGCCAAGATCACCATGTCGTCTATACCGCTTCCACAGTTGGCACCCACAACATCTGCGCCAGCTGCCCGGAGCTTCTTAGTAGCGTCTTCAGGAGAGTTTCCCATCATAGTGAACCACCCACGGGGTCCTCTCGTAAACATCATCGTACTTATCACGACGAGGTTTGTGTACTCTTTCGCAGCCTTGATGGCAAGAGATGCTTCCTCAACCGATATCATAGTCTCGATATCAATGGAGTCTACCCCGCCTGCTTCAAGGGCTGTGACTTGTTCGACAAAAGCTTCATACACTTCACTGTCTGGGGTGGTGCCCGAATTACTCTCCAAGAGCTCGCCTGTTGGGCCGATTGAGCCTGCTACGAATTGCCCGCTACTAGACTGGCTACGTGCGTGCTGGGCTCCAAGTATGTTCAATTCGGCAACGCGATCCCCATACCCGTACTTTTTTAGCATAAAGCTAGTGCCGCCAAAGGTATTAGTCAACACCATGTCAGCACCTGCAAAGAAGTACTCCCTAGCCATGGCTTGGATGACTTCAGGATTAGCTGAGTTCATCTCCTCCGGGCAGCCGCCCGGTTCTAGCCCGTGAGACTGTAAGTAGGTCCCTGTGGCTCCATCCGATATAAGGACATCTCCGGCAGCGAGTTGCTGACGGAGGTTATTTGCAAGGGTCATTCGTTGTTAACCAGTTATCAATCGCTCCGGGGTTTGGGTCGCGTAGTCCTGTCTTATGAAGATCTCGGATGCGATTCACAAAATCTTGGGGCATGCCATTGTTGTAACGTGTAGTCACTGCACTTGCCGCTTCCTCGGACGTACACTCCATTTCGATAAAGTCCCCCCAATTCCATGCCATAAGGTAATCATCCGAGTGCGCACTCCCGTCAAACATAGAGACTGCGTCGACGCCTTGCTGGAATCGCTCGTCTAGCTGTTTGGAAATTTGCCCTGATTCATCTTCAGCTTGAACCTGCACAGGAATTTCCTTCCAGTACATAACTCGTACCCTTGCCATCTGTTCCAACCCCCCAAGTTCGGTGATTATTATATCGGTGTGACAGGCATAGAGCGAACGTTAATTCATAGATTCTCAAGTTCAGGGTGAGCGTCTTTAGACGTATTTGTCCAACCAAGAGAGTACCCTTGTAAAGTAAGCGATACGCATTTGGGGGGGACCAGACTTTCGGAAGGTATGGGATGAGTTAGGGAAGCGGACAAACTCTACTTCCTTCCCCAGCCGCTTGAGCGCCACGAAATATTGCTCGCTTTGCTCAATAGGACATCGGAAGTCATCCTCGCCGTGAAGTAGAAGTACGGGGGTATCAACATTCGGGGCGTAGGTGATCGGGGAATGGTATAGGAACTTATCACGCGCCTCAGTATAAATCCCGCCCCAGTTGAGTTCGCCGAAACTGGTACCGATGTCGGAAGTCCCATACATGCTATGTAGATTTGCGCACATAGCGCCAACTAGAGCAGCCTTAAACCTGGTGTCGTGTCCGATAATCCAACTGCTCATGAATCCCCCGTAGCTAAAACCATGCACGGCTAGCCTATCCGGGTTCACGTAAGGTTGTTCACTTAGTTTGTCTACTGCGGCAATTATGTCGAGAAAATCTTCACCACCCCAGTCTCCTAATACCGACTTTGTAAACTCTGGACCATAAGTGGATGAACCACGGGGATTCACTGCAAGGACGATGTAACCTGCTGAAGTGATAACTTGTTGAATGGGATCAAAATTATCTGCAAATCGCCCGTTTGGTCCTCCGTGTATGTCAAGAACCATGGGGTACCGCTTTGAAGAGTCGAACTCTGGCGGGAACAGGACCCGCGATTCGATCTCCAGTCCGCTGCGCTTGAGCACAAACTTTTCCAACTTGGCCGGCCTATGGGCTGCAAGGTATTCACTGTTATCGGAGGCAATAACTGTGCGATTGCCGGATTCGAGTTCGATGTGGCATATGTCTGCATAGGCCGTGGGGGACTGCTCGATCACTATGGCACTTTGCGCAGTTGCTTCGATAGTAAGCGAATCATACTGGACGCTGCCCCCGATGATGGTTTTGTCGACCTCAGTTTCGGGATTGAGTTTTCTGACGTAGTACTGGCCCCATCGTGCACCAATGTAAAAGAGACTGTCGGTTCTCCAGTTTAGGCCACCCTCACGAACTGGGGTATATTCTCCATTTGTTACCTGGCGAGCTTGCGATCCTGGCTCTAGGATGTACATCCACGCTGAACGAGGATCCCACATCTCGGGATCGTGGCAACCCATACTTGCTAATTTAGTTGAGTCTGGGGACCAGGCAATCGACCAGACGTACGGGAGTCCCCCTGACCAGTCCTCCGGTTCTCCACCCAATGGGTTCACTACAAAGGCCGCTTCATGATTCGTATAGTCACGTTCAGCCAAGGCATCAGAAATATAGGCGATACGGGTCCCGTCTGGAGCCCAGCGGGGGGAAATAGCGTCTCCTTCACCGGTGGTAATTTGTCGGATCTCCCCAGTAGACACATCAATTGTAAACAACTGTCTGAAGGCATTACCGATCCAACCTCGGAAGTCGTGACGATAACGTATGCGGTTTACGACCCGCACATCCGTGCTGTCATCTTCATCAACCTCAGCTATGAATGCGAGCTTGTCCGAGTCTGGTGACCAGTCAAATTGCGGGCCACTCTCTAGGTTATCGACGAGTCCATTTTCAAGCTGGGTCAGTTGCTTGGCTGGGCCACCTGACACCGAAACAATCCACAGTTGTTTGTGACCGTTTTCAGCCTTGCGCGCGAAGGCAATAGTTCGCCCATCAGGGGAGAAGACAGCAGTCGAGTCGCTGGGGCCGCTGGTGAGCTCTGTAAATTCTGTGAACTGACCAGTGGCAGACCTTTGTGAAATCATGAGCATGGATATCGTTTCCATGGTTCCACGCCTGATGGTTTGTTTCGTTATGATGAGTGTGTTGCCGTCAGGCGCAAGCGAAGCCGCAGACGACCCCGTCATCTCAAAGATGTGATCAGAGGTAATTGGTTTCGTTGTTGCCATCGGTTACAAACTCGCGATCATCTGTTGCAAGTTATCCATGTTCTTTTGCATTGCTGCAACCCTACCCTGTGGGTGCTCGAAGTGAGTTGCCAGAGACAGCACCACATCACTATTCGCTTCTCCCAGATTATGCAGGATGTCTTGCCAGGGTACATCTCCTTCGCCAAAGGGTACGTAATCGAAGTCGATAATCGCTCCGTCGTTAACCCGCAGGTCTTTTATGTGAATCGAGTCGACGTAAGGCTGAACGTTGCTAAAGCCTGCTGTCGCTACATCGGGCTCGCCACAGTTGTAATTGTCGGCGGGTCCCCACATAACCTTTAGACGATCGGAACCTACTCGATCGGCTAGTTCACGGAAGTGTAGGGTCGTGTTCGTGTAGTTCCAGGGCATCATGGCCAGCGAGACATTAACGTCGTATCGATCTGCTTGTTCGACAACGAGCTTGAAAGCTTGGACTAACTTCCCCATTTCAACTTCCGAGATAATCCCTCCTTGGGTTGCCCAACGCATTGGCCATGTCGGCTTATCTGCAGTGTATTCTCCAGGCCATGCGAACGTATAGGCTGCCACAGTATCTGTCCCCATTCGCTTGGCCAACTCCATCGATCGAATCAGATGACTGAACTCCTCCTTGAAGGTTGGATGTTCCCCAATCGAGCCAGCGGACACTTCGACCAGGTCGATAAATTTGAATGGAGAGCCAGCGCTGAGTTGCATCATTTTCACGTCATACTTTGCGTACAACTCGGCAATCTTGTCAGCCTCAGCGTCACTCATCTGCCCCACATGCCCGCCCTCATCGAGGTTCGTGAACCAAGGGTAGTCTGCCCCCAATTCCTTGGCTGTTGCAAGTGCATCGTCTAGCGGTAGACGTAATTCGTTAACGTACATCCCAATCTTGAATTCGTATGGCATGGGAACCTTTCTATATAGGCTTTCAGCATTGATCCGAACACTAAGGGGCAGTCTAGCTTAGACGACATATAGCCGCAATCCGATTCGACCAAGAGACTTGGTACATATAGAATGGGCGTCCGAATCTGGGGTAGGAGAGACACAATGACTTGGCAAGAGAACCCGTTACAACTCAAGAAAGATTGGGATGAGAATGGATATGCCGTGGTAAGAAACTTCATGAGCGTTGAAGAGGTTGGGGAGCTTCGCGCCGAAATCGAGAGGTACATAGCTGAAATAGTACCGGAGGTACCCGAATACGAAGTTATGTACGAAGATAAGGCGAAACCTGAGACCCTCAAGCGCCTTGGGCACATGTCTAAGTATGACGACTACTTTGCTAACCTGGTTCAAACCGGAAGGTTCGTAGAATTAGCAGGAACCTTACTTGGTGGCGAAGCCATCCCACAGTACTGCCAGCTTTTCAACAAGCCCGCACGTGTTGGAATTCAAACGCCGCCTCATCAGGATGCTTACTATATTCCGCTAGAGCCTAATGAGGCATTGACAATGTGGCTAGCTCTAAATGATGTGGATGAGGAGAACGGCTGCCTACGCTACGTACCTGGCGCGCATAGGAAAGGCATCCGGCCACATCAAGCTAGCAATGTCTTTGGATTCTCACAGGGTATTAGTGATTTTGGAGAAGCAGAGCGTGCGGCTGAAGTAGCTTGCCCCGCAGCAGTTGGTGACGTGGTAA
This sequence comes from SAR202 cluster bacterium, assembly GCA_022448725.1. Lineage (GTDB taxonomy): Bacteria > Chloroflexota > Dehalococcoidia > Lucifugimonadales > VXLM01 > VXLM01. The sequence goes on from JAKUTR010000007.1 coordinate 50,017, forward strand.
TCCATCACTGGTCGATGGTGCATCGGGCCGATCCTAACACTAGCGACCGCGAGCGGTGGGGTCTCGGTTCGGTGTTCTACCGTGCCGATGCTAAGACTGATGAGGAACGCCAAGAAGCTCGCGCTCGTGAACTCGAAAAAACGCGGGAGAGATGGGAAGCGCAGGGTAAGTCTGGACGCTGACCCTCTGAGGATAGCTATACTTCGTGTGTGGCAGCCACGCTTATTGGTCTGATCCTAAAAGAGTAGGGCTGGTTGAGTCCGGGCTTCGATACCTACACATTTGCGGCAGTAGAATCCACATGCCTGCAGCAAATAGCAGCAGTCCCCCAGCCGAGATAGCACTCGCGATCTGAACCCCCAGTATTTGGGCAATTGTACCTACAGTAAGTGCTCCTATCGGCATGGCAACATGAGTGGCTGTTGCTAGTGAGGTTACCCGTCCCCTTAGTTCGTCGGGGACGATAGTCTGAACGGCAACCGTCACGATAGTCCAATAAACAACCATAACGGAGCTGTACGGGAGAAGTATTGCGATTGCGATAACAAGACTATCGGTTCTTGAGAAAGCGAAAAGGCCAATGGCCATCCCAATCATTGTAATTAGGGTGATAGGTCCTTTGGCACGTAGATCCCCGATCGATGCAAGGACCAGAGTGCCTAGAGTCATTCCTGCGCCGAGAGTAGATATCAGCAACCCAAGAACCTGTGGCCCTCCGCTAAACACATCGGATGCATATACGGGCATTAGCCCCATGTTGGTTGGAGTAATAAAGAGGAGCGGCGCCACGGGCATGATTGTGAACCCGAAGAGGGGTTTATTAGCCCATAGGTATCGACCCGCTTGGACTATATCAGAGTACGCTGATTTGGGGTCAACGGCTCGGCGCTGCCGGGGAGGGGTTTTTACGGCGAACCCGGCAAGAGTGCCCAGCAGAATACATACCCCAGCTATTGCAGTGGACCAGCCGGGCCCAATCACTGCAATGAGTACCCCAGTTGTTATCGGAATGAACAATCTTGTGGAGCTGTCTGCAAAGCTCAACAAGGCGAAAGCGTTAACCAATTTTTGGCGAGGAACTACAGTCGAGGCGACTGAACTAAGTGCTGGCCCGTACATAGTTCCGACTGCACCGTTTACGAGTGAGAAGGTGAAAATCACCCAAGTGTGAACCAAATCTAGGATGACAAACAAGCTAAAAGTTATAGCAATTACTCCCTGCATGCCCAGAGAAAAAATCATAAGCTTCCGTCGGTCCCACGCATCTGTGAGCACACCTGCGATGGGTCCCAAAATTACAGGGGGAGCTGCTTGTAGACCGATTGCCATTGCTGTCAGGAAGGGCGAGTTCGTCACCTCGAAAGTGAGCCAGCCTAGGATGACTTGGAGCGCCCACATCCCAATTACATGTGAGCAAATAACGATCCACACGAACCGAAAACTACGGAACTGAAGAGACTCGAGGGTTCTCACTCGGAAGAAGAGTGATGTTTGGGTTCCCCGAGATTCTTGCCCTTGCTGCGGTACGGCGTCACCGCCTAGGAGGGACCCGACTTCCTGGGCGCGGCTATGGGAACTTGAGCCTGATCTAGCTTCACTCATATGATGCATCCTATTATGCTAACTACCGACGTTGCGGTGAGCCTGGTCCTTGCATCAATAAGTGATAGCGAGAGGAGCGCGGCACACTCATTTTACATGATAAATAATTCATGAAACAAGATACTTTGAGAGTATTTTCTTTTGCTGAACCTGAGCAAGCGGTTAGAGTTAGCGTCCCAGTTTGCGTCTTAGGCTCTCACATGCGAAAGTTAAAGGATGTACTAAGCCAGAGTAGCTTCACATCATAAAGGGAGGGAACGATGAACCGCCCACGACTGATTTACTACAACGATGCCCATCACTTCCATGCTAAGCGCCTAGAGCCGCCAGCAAGTATTCATATGCTGGAGTGGCCGGTAAATGAGATTGCGGGAACGGGGGTTGACCTTCTTGCACTTGGCCTTGGCTACGGAGATGTTTACTTCCATCAGAGCAAAGTAGGACGAGTTGTAGGGCAACAGAAAGAGGTGTGGGATAACTACATTGACTGGCGCATAATGCGAATGGTCCAAGAAGCTGCTGCCAAGGGAACAGACCAACTTCGCGAGGTTATACGGAGGGGGCACGAGACAGGCATAAAGGTGTTTCCGAGTATTAAGCTACAAGATGGTTCGGTTCCCTATGGTGAACGTTGCGGTAAGCTCAAGTGGGAGCGAGGCCAGGAAGTCTGTATCGGTGAGGAAGGCCGGGCTGAGTGGTCCTACGATTACGCTAACGCAGAAGTGCGTGATTACAAGCTCGCTTTGATTCGTGAAGTGCTTGAGGACTATCGAGCTGATGGTATAGAGCTTGACTACTTGTTCGGGAACGTTTACTTCAAGGAGGCAGAGGTCCAACAAGGGATGAAGATCATGGCTGATTTCGTCTCTGAGGTCAGGGAACTCGCAACACAGATCGGCCAGAAGCAAGATCGGGAAGTTGGTGTAATGGCGCGAGTTGGACTGCTTCGCGATGAGAATATGGAACAAGGCTTAGATGTACAGCAGTGGCTCAAGGATGGGGCGCTTGACCACGTTGTTGGACAGGATCCGTACGTGCTGAGTGAGACTAGCGTCCAGCAATCTTGGATGCCAGAGGCGGCTAACGCAGTTGGAGTAGGAGCTTACTACCGCCCACCACGACGTGTTTATGATGAGCGGGTAGGTCTCCCAAGTATCGAGATGTACCGTGCTTTGAACCAGATGCTGATCTCTGATGGATGGGCGGGCCAGTACCACGGGTATCTCCTGTGGCCATTTGACAATCGGGAATACCAGATCCTCCGTGAACTCGCTCATCCTGAAGTACATGTTCGTAGCCGAAAGCGTTATATAACTCAGCCCAAGGAGGGAGTGGAAGGCCAACCTACAACGACCCCTCACCGCCAATGCCCAGTTCAACTTGTGGAGGGCGAGACCGCTAAGGTTAACCTTCTGATAGCTGACGATGTTGATGCTGCGAAGTCTGATGGGGAGATGCGAAAGCCAGTTTTAACTCTAAGGTTCTCATATTTCTGTATTGAGGATGAGTACGAAATACGCTTCAATGGCCAAGTGTTACCGATTGAGGAGTTCGAAATCACAGATGAACGTGGTTTGGAGATGCGTCTTCGTCTAGCAGGTAGTATGAGTGTTCAGGCACCGCTTGGTATGTCAGCCCACTGGTTCCGATGTAAGCTCCCAATAGACTTGGTTAGGCAGGGCGACAACCTGATTGAGGTCGCAATGGGTAAACTCGATCCTAAGGCGGGGTTCACCCGCAGCATAAATGGGGCTGAGGTCCTTATGCGATATAGGGATATGGAGCGACCTGAGGGCTTTGATGTAGATCGGATTGCCCCCTTGTCTGCCTAGGAGGCTTTGAATACAGATTAGGTTAAACTTTTTGCAGTGGTTAACAGCTTCCCCCCAGTGGGGTGTGGCGTTGTTGACCTGCAGCAGGTTTGCTATACTGACCCGCACTTGTTTAGCTACGTAATTCAGTACTTGGACTTTGTGACAATTAACTTGGATGCCAAGTGGCTTACGACATACAGTACCGGTGACAATACTGGTAGGGAAAGGAGTCGAAATTGAAGTGGATTGATTATGCACGTCCACAGACGGTTGCAGAGGCCGTCCAGCTTCTCACTGAAAGAGGGGATGGTGCACGCGCTATGGCGGGTGGTACCGACCTGATAGTTCAGCTGAGAGTTGGGCGACGTCAGCCTGACCACGTTGTGGACGTTAAACATATCCCGGATCTCAACGAGGTAAACACAAGTGGTGGCGGTGTCACGTTAGGAGCTGCTGTTCCTTGCCACATCATCTATAACAACGATGCGATTAAAGATGCCTTCCCGGCGCTTGTGGACTCCGCATCAATTATAGGAGGGACGCAGATTCAGGGTAGGGCTTCAATTGGAGGCAATCTTTGCAATGCTGCCCCAAGTGCGGATGCTATTCCTACACTAATTGCTCTTGGTGCCACTGCTAATGTGTCTGGCTCGACTGGCGAAAGATCGGTCGCCATAGAAGATTTTTGTACTGGACCGGGGCAGAATGTTCTCGGTGCCGATGAGCTTCTAACGTCAATTAGTATCCCTGCACAGGGCGCGAACTCGGGAGCTCGATACCAACGGTTTATTCCGCGCAATGAAATGGACATAGCTGTGGTTGGTGTAGGTGCCAGCGTTACCCTTAATAACGGTAGTTTCGAGTCCGTTCGTGTCTCGCTTGCTTCTGTAGCACCGACCCCGCTTTTTGTTACCGAGATAAATGATGAACTAGCAGGGAAAGACGTTACCGACGAAAATATTGCGAAGGCAGGTGAGATTGCAAAGGACGCCGCAAAGCCAATCAGCGACATGCGTGGCACGGCTGACTACCGTAGACATCTATGTGATGTCATGACCCGGCGCGTTCTTAGTGACGCTATTACCCGAGCACGAGGAGGTAACGTAGATGCCCACTAAATCATACGTTCAAACAAACATTAACGGCGAGAGCGTTGAGTTCCTAGCTGAGCCCCGCCAAAGTCTTCTTGAGGTTCTTCGTGACACCCTGCAACTCACCGGTGCTAAGGAAGGTTGCAACGATGGTAACTGTGGAGCCTGTACGGTCAAGATGGATGGGAGGATTGTCTGCTCCTGTCTGGTCTTCGGCGTGGAGGCTGAAGGAGCTGACATTGAGACCATAGAAGGGATGGCTAGTCCAGAGGGATTGCATCCTCTTCAGACGGCGTTTTTGGAAAATGCTGCGCTTCAGTGTGGCATTTGTACTCCGGGTTTTCTTATGGCATCCAAGGCGTTGCTTGATCACAACCCGAATCCAACTGAAGGACAGATTCGTTGGTGGTTGGCAAATAACCTTTGCCGCTGTACCGGTTACGACAAGATCGTACGAGCGGTAATGGATGCGGCACAGAAGATGCAGGCCTAAGCAGCATACATAGGAGGTACCCCTATGACGACGACACGCGAACCAAACAAGGTTTTGTCTCAGATTGAATACGATGTCATCGGCACGCGGCCGATCCGGCCTGATGGGGCGGACAAGGTTACTGGTAGGGCCAAATATAGTGCAGACTTCACTATCTCAGGTGCGATATATGGCAAACTGGTTCGTTCACCACATGCGCACGCGAGGATCATCTCAATCGATACCAGCAAGGCCGAAGCACACCCTTCAGTTAAAGCTGTAGTGACGGGGGAAGATCTGCCCAAGACTGTAATAGGAGCAGACGGTGATCGTCCCAAAACTAGTGGCGAGATTGCTGCTGATCTGAAATATCTCAGGCACCAAATCATGGCTACTGAGAAGGTTGTATTTGGAAACCAGCCAGTGGCAGCTGTGGCCGCAGCCACAGCTCACGATGCCGAAGAGGCAGCCAAATTGGTTGAAGTCAAATATGAGATTTTGCCGTCAGTGACGGAAGTTCGAGCAGCAATGGAAGACGATGCGCCTGTGCTTCACGATGATATTGAAATGACAGAGTTTGGTGAGAAAACAGGACGAAAAGGTAACATCGCTGACCACTTTCAAAACAAGATTGGTGATCCTCAAAAAGGTTTTGAGCAGGCGGATGTCATAGTCGAGCGTGAATTTAATACAGCGACGGTTCATCAGGGATATATAGAGCCTCATAGCTGCACTGTTCACTGGCGTGACGACGATAGAATTTTCATTTGGAATAGCTGCCAGGGTCCATTCAATATCAGAGATGCCACCGCTGAAGTCCTTGGAGTTCCTCTGACAAACGTTAAGTTGACACCCCAAGAAATTGGAGGCGGTTTTGGCGGTAAGTTTGAGCCCTACGGGGAACCAGTGCTTGCACTACTTTCTAAGAAGGCTGGTGCTCCAGTTAAGATGTGGATGACACGTACAGAGGATCTTGAGGCAACCGGTCCATCCCCGGGTTCGTATGTGCGAGTCAAGATGGGAGCCACTAAAGACGGTAAGATCGTAGCTGGAGAGGCCGAGTTGGCCTTTGAGGCTGGGGCTTATCCAGGATCTGTGGTTGAGGCTGGTGGAGAGTGTGTATTTGCTCCTTACGATATTCCAAACGCTGTAGTTGATGGATATGACGTAGTCGTCAATAAATCGAAGATGGCAGCCTACCGAGCACCGGGAGCAACCAATGCTGAATTTGCTTCTGAGACTGTGGTAGATGAGCTTGCGCAGAAACTTGATATCGACCCGATAGAGTTCCGGCTGATGAACGCAGCCAAGGAAGGAACACGAAAAGTAGACGGTACCTCTTTCCCGCGGATAGGCCTTGTCGAAGTGCTTGAGGCTCTCAAGGACCATGATCACTGGAAGAGTCCGATTGAAGGCGATAATGTGGCTCGAGGGTTCGCCTGTGCTTATTGGATGAACGCTGGCTTACAGTCAGCGGTGAACTTAGCTGTTAATTCAGATGGCAGAGTGAGTCTGACCGAAGGTTCTCCAGACATTGGGGGGTCTCGTGCATCTATCTCCATGCAGGCGGCAGAGATCCTGGGCATTCCATCCGAGGATATTCTCCCATCTGTGGTGGATACTGACTCAATTGGGTTTACCTTTGGCACCGGTGGTAGCCGCACGACGTTCGCGACCGGGTATGCAGCAATTGAGGCCGCCAAAGATGTAAAGCAGCAGATGATTGAACGAGCCGCACTGATATGGGGGGTTGCCCCTGAATCAGTGCAGATGGACAAGGGCAATATTCATGCTGGTAACGGCGCTGAGTTAAAGATGACGTTTAAAGAATTAGCCGCGGAAATGAACGATACTGGTGGTGCAATAACAGGCCGTGGTTCTGTTAACCCTTCAGGTGTTGGGGCTGCCTTTGCTGGACTCATCGTTGATATCCATGCTGATCCTGAAACCGGTAAGGTTCAGATTCTTCGGGCGACTATTGCACAGGATGCAGGTAAAGCTATCCATCCAAGTTATGTTGAAGGACAGTTGCAGGGTGGTACAGCTCAAGGTATTGGATGGGGTCTGAATGAGGAATACTTCATGAGTGACGAAGGCCGCATGGCCAATAGTAGCTTCCTCGATTATAGGATGCCAACCGCACTTGACTTGCCGATGATCGATACAGTGATTGTAGAGGTAGCAAACCCAGGTCACCCGTTTGGTGTGCGTGGTGTGGGTGAGGTTAACATCGCACCGCCCCCTGCTGCTATTGCGAACGCTCTGAGTAGGAGTTTGGGAGTACGGATGGAGCGGCTGCCGATGAATCCTAATACCGTGATGGAGACCATGTGGGCAAACAATGGGAGTAGCAACGGATCGTAGGTCTGCACAATAGCTTAATATGCTAGAAATAAAACAGCCACCCTCTTGTTATTGAAAGGGTGGCTGTTTTATTTCTGTAGCCTTATTCTGGAAGATTGAAAACCAACTTGGTCTATTGACACTATTCTTTGTCTCACTGGCCAGGGTCAGTTCAAAACACTCAGCACGTTCTCAAACGGGGTTTCTAATTGCTCGCTCTTTCCTAGATCCCGTACGACAGCCTTTCCTTTTGCAACTTCCTCTTCACCGATAATAACGGCATGAGTAGCCCGGATGGAAGCAGCGTACCGCAACTGACTTTTTAGCCCCCTGGACGGGCCAAGGATAGCGGGAATGCCAGCTCGTCTCAGATCGGAGGTTAGTTTCAACGCTGTTTCCTTGCCTACGCCCAAGTGGGCAATAAGAACCTTCTTAGGCTGAGGTGGTCCCTCAATTCCTCCGCGATTTACACTTTCTTCAATTAGGCGCTCAATACCCATAGCAAACCCGATGCCAGCAGTAGACTTACCACCGAGTTCTTCGATTAGGCCATTGTATCGACCGCCGGCCAGGATGGTACTTTGACGCCGATTGGACGAAGGCACAAACTCAAAGACTGTGTGCGTGTAGTAGTCAAAGCCTCGTACTAGAGTGTGGGTAACTTCGTACGAGATCCCTAGGTTATCAAGATGGGCCAGTAGACTCTCCCAGTGAGTTTTTGATTCGTTCGATAGGTAGTCAATGCTCTTAGGGGCATCGGCCAACAGCGGTTGGATCGCGTCATCTTTAGAGTCCAGAATACGTAAAGTATTTGTTTCCAACCGGCGCTGGTCGTCTGGAGAGAGCATTTTAAGGTGGGGCGTAAAGTAGCCTCGTAGTGCCTCAAGGTAATTAGGGCGAGACTCTTTATCACCAATCGAGTTAAGTAAGAGAGACACGTCTGTTACTCCGAACTCCCTAAGCGTACTCCAGGCGAGATCGATCACTTCAGCGTCTATTGCGGAATCCGCATCCCCAAACGCTTCAACCCCAAATTGCCAGAATTCTCGGAAACGACCAGCCTGTGGTCGTTCGTACCGATACATAGGCATGTAATAGTAGAGGCGGACGGGTTGAGGAAGGTTGTGCATGCCATGTTCCAAATATGCTCGACATACCCCAGCCGTACCTTCAGGACGTAGGGTTATTAGATCCCCACCCCGATCCTTGAAGGTGTATGTTTCTTTTTCAACAATGTCGGTTATCTCGCCTACCCCGCGTATGAAGAGGTTAGCGTGTTCGAAAGTAGGGATTTCAATGCGATCGTAGCCGAAGCGCATGGCAAGTTCCTCGCATCTTTGTTGTGCCAGCCTGCGAAGCGGCTGTGCGTCAGGCAGAATATCGCTCGTACCTCGAGGCGCTTGGAATTGCTGTGGGCTCATGGAATTCAGTCTACCGTTTTTACGTCAGCTGAAGAATGGTTTCATTTCGAAGAGTATCAGAGAAAACTATGCGAGTAATTGTTGCAGATCCTCTCTACTAAAAGGGACATGGAATTGAAACTAGTAACCAGTACCCTGATATTTTGAGAAATCGAACCCAGCTTTCACCTTACAATCTAGAAGCGCAGGTTGGCCAGTCTTGGTCTTTTTGACAGCACGTTCAAGTGCACCTACGAACTCGTCAGGCATGGTAACAACTTCACTATGCGCCCCCAAGCCCTCCGCAACCTTAGCGTAGTCACCAGTGTGAGCAAGGCTATCCATTTTCTCAGCGGTATAGGGCTGATGTGTCTTCTCGATAGCCATAATCTGGTTGTTGAAAACGATGGTGAGTATCCCGATTTTGTTACGGGCCGCGGTTTCGATGTCCATACCGACCATGCCGATTGCGGCATCGCCCATAATGTTGATACACAACTTGTCAGGTTCAGCCAGCTTCGCCCCCATGATAGCACCGAGTCCAAATCCTAGTTGAGTAGATTTTCCCCAGCCGAGGTAGGTTCGTGGAGCCACGCATTTCCACATTGGGACGACCTGGTCACGGGGACTGCCTGCGTCGTGAGTAACAATGGTGTTAGCAGGGTCAACGTTATCGTACAGATCATGGATGATGCGGTACTGGTTTATGGGCACTTCGTCTGACTCAAGCTGCGGCATCCAGTCAGCCAGCCACTCTTGTCGTAGCCGCAGCACTTCTGGAGCAACATCGCGAGTAGCCTTATGGCCGATACCTTCTGTCTGATGTTTAATTTCTTCGATAAGTGATTGGAGCACTAACTTTGCATCTCCTACAAGAGAGAGATCACTTTGGTAGTCCTTATTGATATCAGATGAATCGTTAGTGGAATGGATGATAGTCGGAGAGTCTGGTACAGCTATCCCATAGGTAGTGCGGGTTAAGCTTGTGCCAATAGCAAAGATGACGTCGGCTACAGACATGAAATATGCGTTTTGTTTGGTATGTGATACGGCAGAGGCCCCAAGGGCCAGGGGGTGATCCTCGGGGAAGGCACTCTTACCCGGCAGCGTAGTGGATACAGGAGCTTGCAGTAATTCCGCTATTTCCTGTAGTTCATCCCATGCTTCAGCGTATAGGCATCCTTGACCGGCGTGGATCATTGGTCGTTCAGCTGCCAGAAGCACCTTTGCGATCCTAGTTACTTCCACAGAATCTGGGGCAGTTTTATTGCCTGTAGCGGGTGTGTATTCAAGCTCGCCTGGGTACTCAGTCGTCCAAATGTTACGAGGCGTTTCTAACAGTACTGGGCCCCCTTTTCCGGTGCGCAAGTGATAGAAACCTCGTCTCATCAACTCAGGAATACGCTCAACCATGTTGAACTTAGCACGCCACTTAGTGACGTGAGCGTAGTTGTCGTATGGGCTGAAATTAGGGCTGATGAACTCCTTTTCCTGGGGTTCACCACCTGGCAATAGCATGATCGGAGTATTGTCAGAGAATGCCTGAGCAGCTCCTGGGAAGGAGTTTTCACTGCCTGGTCCCTGCTGCATAGCGAAAACGCCAATGCGCTTGCCGTTAGTTATACGGCTAAAGCCATCTGCTATCGCCATCCCAACGCGTTCTTGACGACAAATGATCGGCCGGATACCCGCTTTTGCAGCGGCGTCCACCATCGGTTGCGCAGGGTACACAGCTAGGAACTCGGTACCTTCCTTCTTCAAAATCGTTGCGATAAGATCAGCGCCTTGCATACAAAATCTCCTGATGAGTAGTACTAAAGGGAAGAGATGCCTAGTAAGCTACCGCTTTTTAGCTTGCTCTCTTGTCCATTCTTCTCGATATACCTTCACGTCTGCCCAGGTAAGGTTTGCGCGTTTGAAGACCTTAACGTAGTCCTGTTCCTTTTCCCTGATCTCACGCGCCTTATTAAGGACGACAGAGGGGTCCATCTCTCGTGGAATCTTAGTGATTCCATCCCGGTCGCAGGCCAAAAGGTCACCCGGATTAATAAGCAATTCTCCAACGACGATCGGCTCTCCCTCCCGAATTAGGTTGAAGACTCCGTGACCAGGCACGAGTCCTCGACCCCAGGCTGGAATACCAACAGCTTCTATGCCGGCAATGTCGCGCACAGAACCGTCAACTACTATCCCTGTGCAGCCAAGAAACTTGTGAGTTGCTGCCATCCCATCCCCAAGGCTTGCGCCTCGACCAGATCGAGTGTCAACGTCCTTTATGACGCCTACCAGAGGACCTTCGGCTTTGTCCATTGCATCGTAGTATTCGTCCCAGGGAATTTTTGGAGAATCTGGATCGATAGCCGTCACCTCAGCCGTCACAGCATAGCCGATCGCCATGCCAAGGCTGGGGAGTAGACTTTTAATAGATGAATCGGTGTAGTTGACGGGGATGCCCCCCTTACCTTCTAGCTCGGTGCCGCCTTGGGACGCACCCATACTCTCAATTACAGCGTTGAAAAGAGTAGCCGAGTCAAACTCTTGTAAACTTCTGAGTGTATCTAGGCAGGCATTCGGCATTAGAAACTCCTCTTTGTATGTCAGGCCTTATCGGACCAGCGCGCATTATACCGGTTTCCCGTGCCCTATCCCAATCCTGCAACAGGGGCGTCAATTTATAAAACACCCGTCAACGGAGGTGGGTACAATTATTGATGTCAGTACTAGATAACGGCATTAGGTAGTGCATCTTCCAAGGCGGACCAAGAGAGGAGTGCACACTTGATACGAACAGGGTACTCTCGGACCCCCTTAAGTTGAGGCAGATCTTCCATAGTCTTGAGAGCCTCATCGTCTGGGTCTGCACCTCGCATCATCGATTCAAAGCTTTTGGCTAATCTTCGAATCTCAAGAGTACTCTTCCCAACAATTGCTTCGGAAAGCATGGAAGTTGTTGCTTGGTTGATGGAACAGCCGATGGCTTGTGCACCTACTTGGTCCAAGCGATCTTTTGTAAAGATGAGTTGTAGGTTTACCTCGTCTCCACAAAATGGGTTGATGGCGTGAGCCGCAGATCCTGGATTATCAATGACTTCTCGGTTGCGGGGAGTCCGACGATGGTCAAGGATCGCATCTCGATAAAGATCGTCGAGGCTATTAAGATCCATTCCTAAAATACCTTAACGCGCCGTTTATAGCCTCAATGAGACAGTCGATCTCAGCCTCAGTATTGTAGACATAGAGGGAGGCTCGCGCTGTCGCAGGAACTCCCAATTTACCCATCAGCGGCATGGTGCAATGATGACCAGTTCGGATTGCGATGCCTTGGCGGTCAAGATAGGTTCCGAGATCATGGGGGTGCAGATTCTCGTTATGGAAGGAGATTATGCCTCCCCGGAGCTCTACAGAACGCGGCCCAAAGACTGTAAATTCTTTGATCTGGCTGAATCGCTCTAGCGCGTATTCGGTGAGAGATTCCTCATGTTTACGTACGTTGTCCATGCCAAGATTGTTAAGGTAGTCAGTTGCGACCCCAAATGCGATAGCGTCAGCGATGTTAGGCGTGCCCGCTTCAAAGCGCATTGGTAAATCAGCCCATGAAGCTTTCTCATAGGTGACTTGAAGTACCATCTCACCACCGGTTAGTAAGGGTTCCATCTCATCAAGAATTTCACGCTTTGTGTACAGCGCTCCGATACCAGTTGGGCCCATCATCTTGTGACCCGAAAAGGCGAAGAAGTCAGCCCCTAGGTCTTGAACGTTGACGGGCATGTGTGGGGCACTCTGTGCTCCGTCCACAAGTATCTTGGCTCCGTGGGCGTGAGCAGCCTGAGCCAACTCTTCTACAGGGTTGATCGTTCCGAGCGAATTGGAAGCTTGGGTGACGGCTACTAATTTTGTGCGCTTACTGATCACTGAGTCGACAGCAGTGAGATCAAGAGTCCCTTCATCCGTCATCGGGAGAAATCGAAGTTTTGCACCCTTGGCTATGGCTAGCTCTTGCCACGGCACAAGGTTACTGTGGTGTTCCATGGGAGTTGTTACGATCTCGTCACCTTCATGGACATGAGCCCTGGCCCATGTGTGGGCCACTAGGTTAAGGGATTCTGTGGCGTTGCGTGTCCAGATGATGCATTCGTCAGTCTCTGCCCCAACGAATTTGGCAACCTTGGTGCGTGCAGCTTCCATCGCATCAGTTGCTTCCATGCTGAGACTGTGAACGCCGCGATGGACATTTGCGTTATAGTTTTCGTAGTAGTCTACGAGAGATTCGATGACGCTACGCGGTTTCTGGGAGGTTGCTGCGTTGTCGAGGTATACCAAGGGTTTCCCGTACACCATGCGATTCAGTATGGGGAAGTCTTCCCGGATGCGTGCTACGTCCAGGGACGGTTGTGCTGATGCTGCTTGTGTTGCCATTCTAAACTGCGATAGCCTCCCGCTCATTTACCTTCGCGCGTTCGACTAGGTCAGCTATAGTGGTGGAGTTTAGAACCCCCCACATCGCCTGCTCCACCTCTTGCCAGACCCCACGCTGGCCACATTTAGGTGAACACACACAGTTGCTAGCATTGTCTAAACAACTCACTAGGGAGATCGGGGTCCCGAGTGTGCTCATCACAGCACCCATAGTAATTTCATCTGGACTCTTGGCGAGTTCGTGCCCTCCGGTCGGGCCGCGCTGTGCCCTCGTTATGCCGTTACGCTGCAGCGTGTGTAGAACTCGAGCGAGATACTGCTCGGGGATACTCTGGCGACCTGCGATCTCAGATGCCCGTACAGCACCTTTATTCGAGTGCTCTGCGAGGTCGACAAGAGCTCTAACACCGTAATCTACTTGTACCGGGACGTGCATTTAGAACCTCCCAACTCTAGCTATCAATTTGGACCTTGGTCCTCATCGAGATAATCTGTGGTCCTGTTTCATTCAGTGGAGACTGTGTCTTCATCCTCCAGTGCACCCTTGAGTGCGTGCCAAGACAGAGTTGCGCATTTGATCCGTGTTGGGAAAGCTCTCACTCCCGCAAGCACCACAAGGTCACCGAGTGATGCATCATCCTCATACGCATTTCCAGTCTGTGTCACAAGTTCATGAAATTTGGAAAAAACAGTCTTTGCGTCAGTGATTGTCAATCCTTTTACCGCCTCTGTCATCATTGACGCGGATGCCTTTGAGATACTGCAGCCCGCTGCTTCGAATGACACGTCCGTGATAATTTCTTCTGCGATACTTGCGTACACAGTGATCGTGTCACCGCAGAATGGGTTAAACCCGTGAGATGAACAGGTCGGTGTCTCCATCTTATGGAAATTGCGTGGCTTCCAATTGTGGTCCATTACAATTTCCTGATACAGATCCTGTAAATCGGTCATATTGACACGCTCTTCTTACGACCGAGTGGATTCAGCGAGTGAGTCTCGGATGAAAAGAGACCTTCAAGGTGATCATGGAGGATATCGAGGTCTACGCGGTCAATAATCTCAGTCGCATAGCCCTGAATAAGTAAACGACGTGCCGTCTCTCTACTGAGCCCTCGGCTCTGCATATAGTAAATAGCCTCATCGGCAATCGCGCCGGCGGTTGCTCCATGCGCCGCTTGGATATCATCAGCATATATCTCTAGCATTGGCTTGGTATTGATGCGTGCGCCATCAGACAGTAGGAGATTCTGATCCTTCTGTGTAGCGACTGTCTTTTGAGCATTTGGGTGAACTATGACACCACCGCTGAAGACAGCCCGAGATTGGCCATCAAGTATGCCTTTAAAGTAAAGGTCGCTAACCGTGTGTGGCTGTAGGTGTTCTATGTTGATATGGTTATCAATGTGTTCCGTTCCGTTTGTGAAGTACAGTCCACCGAGGGCGCACGATGCGCCTGGTGCATTTAGCATAACGTGAACTTCGTTCCTTGCAATACGCGCTCCATGAGCAAACGCTGTAGATCTGAAGGAACTGTCCCTATCTTGCTGAACACCGATAACTCCCACGTGGAAGGCATTTGAGGACTCCATCAGGTACCGGTAGTGGTCCATTTTGGATCCTGGTTCTAATACGATCTCTGAGACAGCATTTGTGAAGTATTCATTCGAGGTTAGAGTGACATAACTCTCGAGCAAAGTTAATTCCGTGTTTGCTCCTACAATGACGAGAGTTCTTGGATGAGTAACAATACGCTCAGAGTGTTCAGTCGTCACAAAAACGACGTGCACTGGCCCAATAGAATTGCTATTAGCTGGTATGTTTACAAGAGCGCCATTCTGGAGGAAGGCAGTGTTTAGGGCTGTGAATCCTCCACTCTCATGATTGAGGATAGTCCCAATGCGAGGCTCATTAGTCAGGTCATCGGGTATGCCGGACACTCTAACACCGTCTAAACGTGGTGACGAGAGACTCTCAACGTAAAAACCGTCGACGAATACCAGAGTTGCCCAGTCGTCATGCATAGGGACCAAGCCCCTGAGGTCGGGTTTAGTCAGTGTTGAGGACGGTGTCGGCGACGTGAAAGCAGTTCTGGCAATTGGAGTTATGTTTGTGTGTTTCCATTTCTCGTTATCGCGGGTCTGTACAGGGAAGCCATGGTGCTCGAAGCTGGTCATGCCCTTTGCTCGCAAAGTGTAAAGAGCATCATGGCTTGTTGATGACCTCAACAGAGCTTCATGGTCGTTTTTATATTGACCATATTGCTGGACCGGTTGTGTTGTCATGAATTCACTGATACCCAACACTTTCGGAATTAGTGCAGATGCTTACGTCGGAATGTTTTAATAGCGAAGTGGAGTTCTTTGTTGGACAGTCCTGCAGACACTCTAAGGAAGTACCTACTCGGTGTAATTCCATGCCTCTTTTAAGGCAGATCACGATTATGAGTTTCCCCGGTTTGCGGGTTCGATAAGTCCCTTGTAGCCTTTCGCCTCTAGTTCCTCTGATAACTCGCTCCCACCCTGGCGAACGATTTGCCCGTCTACTAGGACGTGAACGTAATCCGGATTTATATAACTTAAAATTCTCTGGTAATGGGTGACGAGAATAAACGCTCTATCTGAACTTCGCATCCCGTTGATACCAGTGGCAATTGTCCGGAGTGCGTCAATGTCCAGTCCCGAGTCGGTCTCGTCGAGAAGTGCGAGCTTAGGTTCGAGGATGGCAAGCTGCAGCATCTCGTTACGTTTCTTCTCTCCTCCGGAGAATCCCTCGTTAACATTCCGCCGAGACAGGTCAGGATCCATGCCAATATCCACTACTTTTGCTCGGTAAAGCGTATCGAACTCGCGGGCGGTGAGTTCTTCCTGTCCTCGTCGATTTCGCAGGGCGTCGAGAGCCGCTTTTATGAACTGGCGGTTACGTACGCCAGGCAACTCCACAGGGTATTGCATGGCGAGGAAGATCCCTGAAAGAGCACGGTCGTCAGGTGTTGTATCTACCAGATCCTGTCCTTCATAGTTGATCTTGCCCCCTGTGACTTCGTAGCCGGGCCTACCAGCAATGACGTTCGCAAGAGTACTCTTACCACTGCCGTTGGGGCCCATGATGGCGTGCACTTCGCCAGCATTTACCCTAAGGTCGATACCCTTGAGGATTTTGGTGCCTTCAACCGAAGCATGAAGTTGTTCTATCTCTAGCATTTTCTATCCGACTGCTCCTTCAAGGCTAACCCGTAACAACTGCTGAGCCTCCATTGCGAACTCGAAAGGTAGCTCTTGAAAAATCCCCCTACAAAACCCGTTAATAATCATGTAATGAGCTTCTTCCTCGTTGAGACCACGTTGCTGGGCATAGAACAATTGGTCATCACTGACTTTCGAAGTCGATGCTTCATGTTCCATTTTCGCTGTGGGATTTCGCACATCTATGTAAGGAACTGTATGTGCACCACACTCGTCTCCAACGAGTAGTGAATCGCACTGTGTGAAGTTGGTTGCACCTGTCGCAGACGGCATGATTTGTACGAGCCCACGGTAGGTACTTTGTCCTTTCCCGGCAGAGATGCCTTTCGCCACGATGGTGCTCTTTGTGTTTTTGCCAATGTGCGTCATCTTTGTGCCCGTGTCAGCCTGCTGATAATTGTTGACTAATGCAACCGAATAAAACTCTCCGGTTGAATTATCACCTTGGAGGATAACGCTTGGATACTTCCACGTGATGGCTGAGCCTGTCTCGACCTGAGTCCATGAGATCTTTGCATCGTTGGAGGCCTTACCACGCTTTGTAACGAAGTTATAAACGCCACCTTCACCATTCTTGTCACCTGGATACCAGTTTTGTAGCGTCGAGTATTTTATTTCTGCTCCATCAAGAGCAACCAATTCAACGACTGCGGCGTGAAGTTGGTGGGTCTTGCGGAGAGGAGCGGTGCAGCCTTCGAGGTAGCTAACGTAAGAACCCTCGTCGGCAATTATCAGTGTCCGCTCGAACTGCCCTGTGTCCAGGGCGTTGATACGGAAGTAAGTCATCAACTCAATTGGGCATCTTACTCCCGGAGGTACATATACGAATGACCCATCAGAGAAGACAGCCGAGTTCAGCGTAGCGAAAAAATTGTCGCTGTAGGGGACGACGGAGCCAAGATATTTCTGCACCAGTTCCGGATGATTATGAACCGCTTCCGTCATAGAGCAGAAAATAACCCCCGCCTTTTCGAGTTGATCTTGGTATGTTGTGGCGACCGACACACTATCAAAGACGGCATCAACCGCAACACCCGCAAGCTGAGCTTGCTCTTGCAATGGTATGCCTAGCTTGCTAAAGGTTTCTAAAAGTTCCGGATCTACCTCGTCTAGACTCTTCGGCGAATCATTGTCTGATTTAGGAGCAGCGTAGTAGTAAATGTCTTGGTAATCGATAGGAGTGTAGTCAATCTTGGCCCAGGAGGGTTCCTTGAAATCTTGCTTGACCCAGTGGCGATAAGCCTTTAATCGCCAGTCCAAGAGCCACTCCGGCTCATCTTTTTTCTCTGAAATCAGACGGACGATTTGCTCACTAATACCCTTTGGAGCGAAGTCCGAATCAATATCTGTAACGAAACCATACTTGTAGTCATTGTCGAGGGATGAAGTTCGAGAAATTACGCGCGAATTGGTCAAAGTTAGTTCCCTTGCAACGACATGGCCCTCAACGGGCTTTGTTGCCACTGCTATCGGCTATTGTTGATCATATCAGTCATGAAATAGTTTAAGGTTGCTAGGCGGGCCAGTCAATATATTGTCGATTTGGTTATTTATTTCTGGCGGGAGGGTAATAAAAACCCCTCTTGGTTCGGAGGATTTCGATTCAACTAATGCGTCGTGAAGCACAACCAATCGTCAAATTGTCATGAATCATCACGTAAGGCTCGGCCAGTGAGCCTGAGGAAGAGGTCCTCAAGGTTTGCCGGGCGCCAATTCCCGCTATGTCCGTTTGTTATGGAGTTGACTGCGTCGAAATTATCCGTAGTGTCGTATATGGATACAGAATTGCCATTATCTTCAAACTCGACATTATTATTTCGGAGCGAGTTCACGATCGTTGATTTTTCATTGTGAGGTGGGTGGATCTCCATGACTCGATTGCCCACATACTCCATGACCAGTTCACTAGGAGTACCCTGGACTAAAATGTTCCCGTGGTCTATGACGACAAGGCGGTCACATAAGTACGCTGCCTCTTCCATGTAGTGAGTAGTTAGAAGAGTTGTAATTCCCTCGTTTTTCAGCACAGCTAGTTTGTCCCATACAGAGTGTCGGCTCTGTGGGTCCAATCCTGTTGTTGGTTCATCAAGTACAAGTATTTTGGGCTTGTTAAGTAGTGCACGTGCGATCAGGAGACGCCTTCGCATACCACCAGATAGTTCGTCGGGTGTATTTTTTATTTTGTGACTTAGGTGTACGAAGTCCAATACCTCGTCGATTCGATGCATCGCTTCCGAGCGTGGGATATTGAAGTAACGGGAATGCGCGTAGAGATTTTGGTGAACGGTGAGGTCGGGGTCTAGAGTATCGGACTGCGAAACAACTCCCAGCATATTTTTTATTTCCCGGGGGCTGTGCTGGACGCTGAGGCCGTGGACTGAAAGCTCACCTTCCGTCACAGGTGACATACATGTGATCATCCGCATGGTAGTTGTCTTGCCCGCACCGTTAGGGCCAAGGAATCCAAAGCATTCACCTTCCATGATGTTCAGGTGGATACCATCGACGGCAGTGAGATCCTTGTACCGTTTAACTAGGCTGCGTGCTGATATGACGGGAGTCTGTTCCAAGGGAGTGGTGAGCCTCTAGGGTAGTCGAACCTGACTAGCTTATGCGACAGCTACGCAATTTAGAAGTATTGTCCACATGGAGTTTTCTTAGGTAGCGAAATGTTTCACAAACTCGGTCGGGAATTCGCCAACTTTATCAAGCACGTAAGGAGGGTCAACTTCACCTCGTCTGCCAGGTGGATAGGCTGCCTCAAACATAAAGTAGCCTTTGTATCCGATGTCCTTGAATGCTGCGAAGACTTCACCCCATTGGAGCGCACCGTCTAGAGGTGAAAAATGGTCGCGGTCGACCCAGTCATGTAAGTGGAGATGAATTAATCTTTGTCCACACTGAGCCATGGTCTCCCGGGCTCTATCCCGTTTGATGAACGGGTTCACCTCGTCGTCGTCACGGGTGTGGCCTACATCTACAACCATCCCGAAACGTTCAGAGCCAATCCTGTCAACGAAGCTAGTATATTCTGCAAGGTCCCGCCCATTTTCTATCGCAAGCTTGATGGAAGTGTTGTCAAGCTGGTCCAGCATCTCAGTGATGCTTCTTTCGCTTGGCTCGTCTGGACGGAAGTGACAGACCATTACACCTGCTCCTAGCTCCTCAGATACTCTGGCAGCTTTGACTCCCTGTGCTACGGCTGCTGTGCGGTTATCCTCATCGTCAGAGGTGTAGTTGTATCCAGGGCTATGAGTTGATACCACCTTAACGCCATTGCGCTCAGTTTCTTTGTGTACGAAGGAAGCAAACTTGTTGTCTTCCACATCTAGGTGTCCGGGGTTGCCAAGACCACAGATTTCGATATGTTTGATACCTCTTGCGGCTATCATCTCAATATCTTCGGACAGTAATCTTCTATCCCGGGAGAAGACGATTGTGGAAGTACCAAGTCTTTTCTGAATCTCATCCGCTGTCCAGTTATGCGACGCATTGTTTGGTGTCACCAGTGATCTCCACAAAGGATTGTTTGTGATGACGAAACGGTAGATAGCAAATACTTAACTGTCAAGCCTGTAATCACTGCTTTGTTTATTGTGAGGCAACTAAGTTGACTCCTATATTGCTTGCTCACTCTACTCTGGTGAGGCGTATACCTAAACGTTGGGTCGTCACCGGATTCTGTGGTTGTAATAGTGAATCCAATGGCTGGCTTGTTTTGGTGACCCAATCGCCGGCAGTTACATTTCCCGAGCCATCTGTATCGACGTGGACAGTCGCAATATAGTCCCCCCAATTTCTAAGCCGTTGATGGTGGAGAGTCAGTCGGTAGGGCTGCGGGTCGGCGAGGTCGACTGAAAAATCGAGAACCTTCATCTCGCTAATTACTTGGCTACCTATGTCCCCAGCACGGCTCTCGTCTATAATCTGAACCCAAGCGGGGACGTTCTCAATAGATTCAGCCAGTTTTGGTAGTACGAGTGAGAATTTGACCTCACTGTAGGGTAGTCCAAGAGTTGAGGTTGGCGATAGTCCCGCTTCGTCTCCGAGTATGAAATGGAATCCTTTACCATTCACCTCGACATCGTAACGGTCATTGGCAGTTAGTAAAGTAGCGTCGCCTAATGAAATTTTTGTATCAGTTTTACTTATCACCTGGGCACAGGTGGCATTTGCGGAAGCTGGCTGAACATTGAAAACCGTGACTCTCAAGGTATCCATTCTATTTCTTAAAGGGCGGACGACTTCATAGCCTTGCGGTTTTATACATGCATTGGACTGGATTGATGTGACAGTAAAAAAATATTCAGACGGTTCCCCTGAGGAAGATAAGGCGACTCGCTCTACAGGAGCGTGGACTCGAACAACCGCATCAATAATTGGTGCCTTAGGATTCAATACGGTCGGTTCAACGACTACGTTTACGGTGCGAAGGTCTGGCGCGGTGACCTGACCGAGATATGATTCAGTTCTTGTAAAATCGCCCGCGTTCACGTCGCCAGACTTATCAACATCCACATGTACACGTATCTTGTATGAGTTACTTTCGGGAAGTCTGCGGTGCTCGACGACATACCTAGGCTTAATGGGGGCTTCTGCGCTGACAAACACGTTGGAAATAACCTGTTCACCGAGGACACGTGCTTTTGGGTCTTGAATTGCAACGTCTTCGATGCGTACGTATATGGTCGCGCCTCGAATATTTTCAGTTAGCCCTCTAAAGGTGATTTCTCCTTCGACCAACTTGTTGCCTGCTTTGCTAGGCGTTGGGCCCGGCGTTGAGGTTGGTAAAGCATCGTCATCTTCTGCACACGCGAGACCTATGAACAAGATTAACGTCATTATTAAGGTCAGATATCTCATAATCTATAGCTTCGCTGTTTAAGCTCGCCCCGGCTCCTCGATTTATGGTTTAGCATACGAAGGTACCACCCTGAACCCCAGTGCTACAATACCCTGCAGTCTGAGGCCTATCGGAGTCGCATCATGACAACTTTTGCAGGAGTGTACCCAGCTTTAATAACCCCAATGACAAACGATCGAGAGGGTTCGTTGAATGAAGAAGCTTTGCGAGCTGTGATTGAGTTGAATATCCGGGCTGGAGTACACGGTTTTTGGGTGGCCGGAGGCAGTGGTGAAAGTGTCTACCTTACGGAACTAGAGAACAATAGGATCGCTGAAATTGCGGCTGACCAAAACCAGGGCCGGATCAACAACATCATGCATGTTGGAGCAGCGAATACTGCTCAAGCTGCCAGACAGGCGGAACACGCAGCCAAAGTCGGAGTTGAAGCGATATGCGCGGTTCCTCCCTTTTTCTACGGGGTTGGAGACGAAGGAATAGTTGAATACTATAGGGCCGTCGGAGAGGCGGCGGATCTCCCGCTGTTTGCCTACAATCTCCCAAGTGCAACCAATGTCGAAATCACCCCTGAACTGATGCAGAAGATTCAGGATGGTGTCCCACAGTTGCGGGGTCTTAAGCATTCTTCACCGGCTACCGATCAAATTCGTGGTTTTGCAGATATGGGTCTTGACTGTTTCACAGGCAACGGACATTTGCTCGCGTCGGCAATTCACATTGGAGCGGTTGGGGTTATTGATGGCCCCCCGGGAGTGATGCCCGAGATGTGGATCAAAATATGGGAGCGTATCCAGGCGAAAGACTACTCTGGTGCCGCTGAAGCACAAGCGGAAGCATCGCGTTTCCATAGACATGCAGTGACACACTTTCCTGGGAGCATGAAAGCTCTTTTGGGTGAGCGTGTGGGGATAGATTGTGGAGATCCGCGCCCCCCGTTCCTCCCGCTTACAAAAGGTGAGAAAAGTCTACTTTTACGAGAAGCAAAGGATCAGGGTTGGTTGTGAACAGTCCTGCTTTCCTGATGTCCGTGGAATCAAGATATTCTGGCTTATACTGAGCCAGAGAAGAAAGGTGCAAGCACAAACGCAGGGATTAGTCGGAAGCAGATTAACCATCCAACAAACCCTGAAAGTGCTGCTCCCACCCAGTCGCTCTCTTGTGCCTCGTGTATAGCGAATACTCCGATGACTAGTGACCAAACAGTCACTAAATTAAAGATGTAGACGCTAATAGGTTCAATAGCCATGAGCACGAGTAAGACACCGGGTGCGAAAGCGAAACCAACTGTCCGAACTATCTGACGGTAGGTAGCGCCGCCGTGCATGAAGAGTTTACCCATTGCCAGCACGACAGATGCCCAGAGTACCCAGCCCACCATTAAAGATACGATTGCGAACCAGATGCCAAGTAGTCGGTCAGTTAGGGTTTCAGTTTGTTGTATAAGTTCTACGCCCTCTCCGAAACCGCCCGACATACCGACCGCCATTGCAATGCCAGATAGCACCACCAAGCCGAGTGCATTTAGCACTGTGCCTTCATCCTCGACTACCTCACGGAAGACCTGTTTGTCGAGCCGGGCCGCTCTGGCGGCGCGGCGTAGCATGCCTTGCATAGTACCGCTCCAAACTTGTAATCATAGGGATTGTAATTTAGGGAACAGAGACGGTAAAGGCTAAGTGGATTGCTTGAGGAACTCATACAGAGGATCCAAGAGCCTGCTTTACGCTGGAGTGATAGTGCGTTTGACTCGGTGCTATACTGATTTCTGGAGGCTACAGTTATGACCCTAGCCCAGGAGTTGTTCGACAAGGCATCCGAATATCTCCCCGCCGACCGGGTTAGTTGGGTCCGCGAGGCTTATCTGTTCGCCCACGAGGCCCACCAGGGCCAGCTTCGAAAATCCGGCGAGCCATTCATAGACCATCCCCTTAACACCGCACTCTATCTGGCTGAGATGAAGCTCGACTCCGTAGCCCTCTCCGCTGCCCTGCTCCATGACGTCCTTGAGGATACAGATGTTGGTTACGATTTGCTCTCTGATCGGTTCGGTGAGGACGTCGCGAAGCTTGTAGATGGGGTAACTAAACTCACGCGATCTGAGCAAGAGAATGGTATAGATGAAGAGACTTTAGCAGTGCCCCACGATGCACGTGCTGCAAGCATCCGCAAGATGTTGATGACGATGGCCGAGGACGTAAGGGTAGTATTGATCAAACTGGCAGATCGCTTGCATAACATGCGCACTCTTGGGTCTATGAAAGAAGACCGCCGTCTCGCTATCGCTCGGGAAACCCTAGACATTTACGCACCACTAGCTCACAGACTCGGGATATGGGAAATCAAATGGATTTTGGAGGATCTGGCCTTTCAACACCTAAACCCAGATGCGTACAAAGAGATTTCTCAGTTACTTGCAACCAAACGTGATGAGAGAGAGCGTTATATTGAGCGAGTAGTTGGTTTACTTAAGGAGGAATTGGGAGCGGATGGCGTAGAGGCTCAAGTGACTGGCCGGGCCAAGCATATATACAGCATTTATCTGAAAGGCCAGAAATACTCGCGTGCCAACCGAAGCATTGATGAGATAAATGACTTGTTCGCCCTACGTATTGTTGTTAATGACATTCAGGAATGCTACGCAGCTCTGGGCACGGTTCACGCTAAGTGGAGACCGCTCCCAGGGGAGTTTGATGACTATATAGCTAACCCTAAGGATAACCTCTATCAATCTCTTCACACAGCTGTTTTGTGTGAAGGGGGTGCGCCTGTAGAGATACAGATTCGTACTCGCGAGATGCATCACCTCGCGGAGTTCGGTATCGCGGCGCATTGGCTCTACAAAGAAGGAGACGCTAGCGACGCCAAATTTGAACAAAAGATGATTTGGCTGCGTCAGATCCTCGACTGGCAGAGAGATGTTTCAGGAGCAGAAGAGTTCATTGAAGGGTTTAAGACTGACGTTTTCGAGAACCAGGTTTTCGTCTACACTCCGAGAGGAGATCTGAAAGAGTTGCCTGCAGGGGCGACTCCGTTGGACTTTGCGTACCGGGTCCACACTGAGGTTGGGCACAGATGTATTGGCGCTAAGCTGAATGGCAAGCTAGTTCCCCTACAGCACCAACTCCAGAATGGCGACACGGTTGAGATAATGACGAGCAAGACTGTACGAGGGCCGAGTCGAGATTGGCTTAACGATAATCTCCAATACCTCCAGACAGCGAGTGCGAAATCGAAGGTACGACAGTGGTTCAACCGCCAGGAGCGTAAGGCCAATATCCAGACAGGTAAGGAAGTCTTCGCGAAGGAAGTTCGACGTCTTGACACAGAGATCATGGAGTCCGCGGTCGCGGACTTAATGAGCTTTGACAGTATAGAGGATTTCTTCTGTGCCTTAGGCAGTGGTGCTGTGACGATTGGCAACGTGGTGAGCAAGCTAACAGCAACTGAAGTACAGGAAAAAGTCGACGTAGCTGCAGCTGAAGTTACACTTCCTGACCCAACACCAGGCATCCAAGTGTTAGGTGTTGGAGATCTGCTCACTCGTATGGCTCGGTGTTGCAACCCCATCGGTGGTGACAAGATAACTGGATATATAACTCGGGGCAGGGGTGTAACTGTCCATCGACAGACCTGTCCCAATGTACTTCGTGAAAGTGAAATCGAGCGACTAGTTCCCGTCGATTGGGGTGAGGCGAAGACTCTGTACCCTGTGCGGATACGTCTGGAGGGGTGGGATAGAGTTGGGTTACTACGTGATGTAACTTCTCAAGTATCGGATGAGGGAGTGAATATTGCCTACTGCAGTACGATCCCTAGTGAGGACAGTAGTGTTATTACATTGACCGTGCTAGTCGATAGTTTAGATCAGTTGACGAAGTTGTTTGCAAAACTAGAAGGTGTTGTGGGGGTGATGCAGGTTTACCGCACGACCCAATAGTTTTCCGGTCTGTGAGAAAGACCGATACGAAAAAGTAGTCTTTGATAATCGCGCGATATATTCCACTCATTGATGGTTGGTGTTACCCTATTGTTCGTAAGTATAGAGAGGTGATTTCAAGTGTCAGCCCCAAAGGCGAATCGTGTATCTGGTCGGAAGCGAGATAGGAACAAGCCACTTCGTAGTCGTGCCAGAACACTTGTGACTAAGGCTCGTGAAGCTATTGACGCTGGCGAAGAGGCCACGGATCAGGATGTCCATAGTGCTGTTGTTGCTCTCGACCGGGCGGCGCAAAAAGGGGCGATTCACCCGCGTAATGCGGCACGACGAAAATCTCGCCTGATGCAACAACTCAATAAGCCAGGCACTGAGTAGAGTTCTTAGTCAGCTACCTATGTAGGGGATCGTTTGTGGTCCCTCGGGTAGGACACAGATGGTTGATCCAGCTTTGGATGCTGCAGCCAATGTCGCACTAGCAATGTCGTCAACCGGCTCTATGTGTGCGTCTCTCACCTGTTGATGAGTTAGGTAGCTGGACTTTAGCAAGACTCTTGCCCTCTGTTGTATCTGAGCCTGGATCTGCACTTGCCACTGGTCGTGGATGTTGTGTGCAGGCTCGTTGATCATTGCAAGCAATGCGTCAGGAGATTCCCTAGCTTCAAGAAGTTTTTTGTACTGACCATGGTCTGGAATTCCGTCACTACATTCGGCTGCACAGATGATAGTTCCTCCATCTCTGACAACCTGTGCTGCCGCCGAGATTCCCTTAATGGACTGGTAAAGGTTCTGGTCAAGAGGGTAGCCGCTGTTAGAGGTTACAACCACATCAAACGGGTTACTCACAGTCTGCATCGCCGCACTCTTAGCTGTATGGCAGGCTGCGCTGTGGACTGATAAAAGATCACCAGCATAAACACTAGTGATTTCGTGATTTCGGTTAATGGTTACATCCAGGCTAAAATCTACCCCGGTCTGGCCCGCGATATGACGTACTGCATCGTGGATCGGGTTTCCTTCGGTGATGCCCCACCTTGACTGAGGGTGTGAAATTCGAGCCGCATTGTGTAGATGCATGGTGGTCTCGAAGCCGGCGAGTCCCGGCGCAACCATCTTGGGGCCACCACTGAACCCGGCGAAAAAATGAGGCTCTACAAAACCCGTAGTTATTTTGAAGTCCGCTGATACCCAATGGAGGTTTAACCAAATAGGTATATGATCCGGGGTTTCACCCACCAGTTGTAGGCTGTCACTATCGAATGCATCGTGGACGATGATCTCATAATTACGAGACACTCCAGTACCGAGCATATTGTCAAGTTCAGCCTGTGTTGTCGCTCGGTGAGTCCCGGATGCAATGATGATCTTGATCTGAGATCTTGGTACATGGTCTAGCTCACCGAGCAGTACGGGGAGCACGGTGCTTGAGGGCATTGGTCGTGTTACATCACAGACGGAGATTGCGACGGTTTGGTTGTTGGACACTGTCTTTCGCAGCGCCGCCACATCCCCGACAGGATTCCGGATCGCGTTGAGCACGGCATTTTCTTGGTCAGGTAGGCCTGGGAGAAACGTGGGTTCTATGACCGTCGTGATATCGTCTGGGAATTCCACAGCTAGGCCGGTTCGCCCGTATGCTAGTTTGACCAGCATGGGCGTCTAGGCTCGGAGGAGTTCAGAGCAGAACTCAACCGCTTGAACCAGTTCCGGAATTACAACGTACTCCCGCAGCGTGTGCATATTGTAGTCTGCCATCCCACATACCACGGCGCTAATACCGTGCTCCCAAAAAACGTTGGCATCACTGCCTCCGCCTGAGAGCTGGAAATCTGGCGTGAGTCCAATAGCTTCTAGGGCTTCTACAATCATTATGGTACAGGGATCTTGCTCGTTGATGCGGAAGGTCTTGAACTTAGGGGAAACGTCATCCTTTATATCCGCTTCGGGGTATTTCACTCGGACATCAATCAACGCATTCTCGATATCTAGTAGCAAATTATCCAGAGTCTCCATGTTCATTGTACGGAACTCGCCGGTGACTTTAGCTGATTCTGGAACAGTGTTTCTAGTCGATCCACCTTGAACAGTACCCACACTGAAAGTGGTTTCGTCATCAAGTCGTCCTTGAGGCAGCAATGTAATGAGATCGGAGGCGATCTGTATTGCTGAAATACCATTCTCCGGCTCAATCCCAGCATGGGCAGCTCGGCCAGTGATGTCGAAATCGAAGGCGATGTAGGTTGGACTAGAAAGAGTGATGCGATTGACGGGCCCTTCCCGATCAAATACGACAGCTTGCTTGGATCGGATCATTGAAAAATCGAGGGCGTGGGCACCAATTAATCCAGGTTCTTCCTCTCGAGAGATGACTACCTCAACAGGGATCCTATGCGAGGCATCCTCCTTTATTGATGTGAGTGTTTCAAGGATGATTGCCAGACCGGCTTTGTTGTCACCCCCGCCAATCGTTGTACCATCAGACCGAATACGGTCCCCGTCAATTATTGGGTTGATACCATTCCCAGGTACCACCGTGTCTAGGTGTCCGGAAAGCATAAAGGGTTCGCCGCCGGCTTCTCCTGCGATAAGGTTCCCGTATGCATCAGCTTGTACCTCAAAGCCAAGCTTTTCGAGGCGCATCGTCATTTCCTTTGCCATCGCATCTTCATTGCCAGACTCACTGTC
The DNA here is from genome assembly GCA_022448725.1 of SAR202 cluster bacterium. Taxonomy (GTDB): domain Bacteria; phylum Chloroflexota; class Dehalococcoidia; order Lucifugimonadales; family VXLM01; genus VXLM01. The sequence goes on from JAKUTR010000007.1 coordinate 77,883, forward strand.
GATTCTGACGAGGTCACAGAAAGTGTCTATTAGTCGGGTTTTGTCGATCATTACTAAGCCTCTGCTATGTTTATATTACTTGTGAACCAGACCGGCAAGTATAGCAGCAGGTGTTAGTTCGTCTGATTATGATGATTTCTAGGTTGAATGTTTCTCATCTCTATTTTCTGATGTGATTTCGAGAACCGGACGCAAAGTAGTGATTGAGTTTCGAGAGGCGTGTTTTTGTTGTTGACCACGATTTTTCCAGGTTCTCAGCTCGGTATGTACTCCTACGCAGTATCAGTCTCATCTGATACCCTCGGTAGTATGAGAGCATGTTCCAAGGGACAGCCTGTAGGAGCACAGATTACTGCCGCCCTTGATCTCATCGAGAGGCGTGACATTGTCCGTCGCATTTGGCAAGGTGATCATACTGTTTGGAAATCTAACCCTGAAGGTATTGTTGACAAGCTGGGCTGGCTCAACTTGCCAAGCCAGCTAGCAGGTAGTTTTCATGATCTTGAGACGTTCGCCAAGGAAATAAGGAAAACACGGTATAAACATATTGTTTTGCTGGGTATGGGCGGGAGCAGCGTAGGTGCTGACGCACTATGTAGTATCTTGGCACCTAGTACCACAAGCCATCCCGAACTAATAATTCTTGATTCCGTAGTCCCGTCTTCCGTTGCTTCCGTCGCCAAGGCAATTGATCCGTCGCGAACGATATTCTTAGTCTCCTCCAAGTCCGGTACGACTATCGAGACAAACGCTCTGTACCGGTACTTCAGGCGCTTAGTTGATCAATCAGGCGGTACCGGCCGGAACTTTGTAGCTATTACAGATGCTGGCACTCCACTTGAAGCTTTGGCTGAGAAGGAAGACTTCCTAAGAAGCTTTCTTAATCCTTCCAATGTGGGGGGGCGGTACTCTGTACTTTCCTATTTCGGACTTGTGGTTGCAGCCGTGCTAGGTATCGATCTCTCTAGTCTGCTGCTCAGCGCTGAGGAGATGATTGCTCGGTGCGGACCGGATACGCCGTTGGCAGAAAATCCTGGCGTTTCCCTAGGCGCTGCTCTCGCGGGGTTTACCATGAGCGGTCACAATAAACTGACAATACTTACCTCCCCAAAGCTTACATCCTTTGCCCGATGGGCGGAGCAACTGATTGCGGAGAGTACAGGTAAGGATGGGGTAGGCATTCTACCGGTAGTCGGAGAACCAGTGCTAGATTCATCTGCTTATGGTGACGACCGGGTCTTTATCTATTTGAGACTGGCTGAGGATGATAATGGCTTCCTCGATAAAGCCATGGCCCATCTTCAGGATGCGGGACATCGAATCATTAGTATCGACTTACAAAATAATGAGGATCTTGCTGGGGAGTTTTATCGATGGGAGTTAGCCACAGCTATCGCAGGATCTATTCTGGGGTTAAACCCCTTTGACCAACCCAATGTAGAGATGGCAAAACGCGCTACTAATCAAATGCTATCGCAGCATAATAGTGATGAATTAATAGAGCTATCATCAATCGGGTCCATTGATGATTTACTAAACGCTGTTCAGCCGAATCAGTACTTCGCGATAATGGCATACGTTCAACACGATGTCCGTTTTGAGCAATTGGTTACCAATCTGCGAAGGCGTGTTATGCAACGACACAAAGTTGCGACAACCTTCGGGTATGGCCCTCGGTACCTTCATTCCACAGGGCAACTCCACAAAGGGGGCCCCCCTACGGGCCTTTTCTTACAGATTGTAATGAGCCACGATGACGAAATTGAGATTCCGGGTCGTTCGTACACCTTTGGTACTTTAGTTGATGCGCAAGCTGAAGGCGACTTCCGTGCCTTGAAAAATATGGGTCGAAAGATCGTGAGAATTGGCCTGGAAGAACTTATCGCTCAATAGGAGACACCGATGGACATCGGCATGATAGGCCTCGGCCGTATGGGCGGCAATATGGCAGTACGTTTATCCCGAGGAGGCCACACAGTAACTGCCTATGATCAGAATTCTACTGCCTCCCAAGTATGTGCCGACGCAGGTATTGCAACTGTTCAATCCCTGGATGAACTCGTCGATGCAATTAAAGCTCCAAGGGCAATTTGGGCGATGGTGCCGTCAGGAGCCGCAACAGAGGATATTATTCTCAACCTAGCTACGGTTATGTCAGAGGGAGATACCGTTGTCGATGGATCGAACTCCAACTTTAACGATACTATCCGCCGAGCAGAAATGCTCGAACAAAAAGGTATTCAGTTCCTTGATGTCGGCACAAGTGGTGGTATAGCAGGTTTAGATGTGGGGTATAGCCTGATGGTGGGAGGCAAGCGCCACGCGTACGATCATCTGAAACCGATCTTCGAAACACTAGCGCCCAGTGCGGAGACTGGCTACGGGCATGTCGGGCCCTCTGGCGCTGGTCACTTTGTGAAGATGATACACAATGGCATCGAGTACGGGATGATGCAAGCTTACGCAGAAGGGTTTGAGTTGATGTCGGCGAAAACCGAGTTCGACATTGACCTGGCGGCGGTGGCAGAAATTTGGAGATACGGAAGTGTAGTGCGGTCTTGGTTACTTGACCTAACAGCCATAGCGCTTTCAAATGATTCCAGCTTCAGCGAAATTGAGCCTTACGTTGAAGATTCTGGTGAGGGGCGCTGGACAGTGGAGGAGTCGATTAATCTTGCAGTGCCTATCCCCGTTATTACTGCAGCTTTGCAGGCGAGGTTCCGGTCGAGACAACAATCGCCCTTTGCTCCAAAGTTGCTAGCGGCTTTACGAAATCATTTTGGTGGACATGCCGTCCGGGAAACCCTGTAATAGTGACGATCTTAGCATGCGATATTGGAGGGACCCATCTACGCGTCGCACTCTGTGACTTATCTGGCAACATTCTATTAAAGCAGGTCGTACGCTCTGACGATGGTGATCCTGAAGCCCTGCCACGCCATATGCGGACGGTCATTGACAGCGCAGGTGTGCCGGTGTCAGGTGCAGTAGTTGGGTTACCAGGGTCGATCAATTATCAAACGGGCGAAGTGATCCATCTACCTCACTTGCCTCGCTGGCCTCGCACCGTTTCTGCAGACTGGCTAAGCCAGCAGGTAGAGTTGGAGGTTTTAGTAGCTAATGATGCTGACCTCGCTGCTCTTGGAGAGCACCGGTTTGGAGCTGGGATTGGGAGCATAGATATGGTGTACATTACTGCCAGCACAGGTGTGGGGGCCGGAGTGATTGTCGGGAAGAAACTGCTGCACGGAAAGTTGTCCCTAGCAGAGGCAGGGCACACGATTATTGATTTTGTTGGGATGAGAACCTTTGAGGAACTCGGATCAGGAACTGCCTTGCAGCGACTAGCGGGAGATGAAGGCCCTAACGTTACTGCCAAGGCACACGAAGGAGACCCCGAGGCTATACGGCAGATCCGCGAAGTGGCATACGCTCTAGGGGTGGGGGCTCTCAACTTAGCCCACATCTTTTCCCCCGAGTTAATTGTAATTGGCGGAGGCCTCTCTAGGGCTTCCGATATAGTGCTTGAACCTATCCGCCAGGTTTTGAGGGAAGAAGGAGGCTCCTTTCCTGCATCCCAAGTTCGAGTGGTTAAAGCAATGAATGGTGATGATGCTGGTCTTAAGGGTGCAGTTGCCTATTGGATAGACCGGCGTAACCTCGGAAAGCAACAAGTCAACATGTCTTAGTCTTAGAGCCCTATTCTTCAGAGATAAGGCTGTATCCCTTCCCATATAGTATTAGTGCATGCTCGTTGACGTTGTCAGACGGCAACATGATAATAGCGAACGGCGCGCCTCATGGAGACCTTCGATAATTACGTCCTCTTGGTTATTGTTACACTCCCGATCCTTGCGGCGGGTCTCCTTGTTTTCGTACCTTTCTACCGGCCAAGCGTCGTTAAGCGTATCGCCACCGCAGTGGCGTTGGGTGAGATGGTGCTCAGTTTTTACGTCTTTACTGGGTACAATCACGATGTTGGTGGATTTCAGTTCTTCCAACAGTGGCATTGGTTAGAGATTCCTGGCCCATGGTTCTTTGGCGAAAGAGCCATCACTCTAGCCTTAGGGGTCGATGGTATCTCGGCCTTGATGGTGCTACTTACCGGGCTAGTGATGTTCACCGGCATACTGGTCTCATGGACAATCAAAGGCCGTAGTAAAGATTTCTTTATTCTTTACCTTCTGTTGTTGGCTGGTGTGTTCGGTGTGTTTGTTTCCATTGACCTTTTCTTTATGTTCTTCTTCTACGGTCTTACGGTGTTGCCAATGTACCCACTCATCGGAGTTTGGGGCAGTAGTAGTACCTTCAAGGATTTCATCAGAACAAAAGAATACGGCGCTATGAAGCTGACGCTATTTCTTGTTGCGGGTAGCGTCCTGATCTGGATCACCCTGATAGCTACCTTCGTTGAAGGTGGTATAGGAACGTTCGGGCTAATGGAATTACAGAACGTTCAGTTTTCGCCGACATTCCAGAATATTTTCTTTCCGTTCTTGGTGGTTGGATTTGGTGTGCTAGCTGGCATGTGGCCTTTTCATACCTGGTCACCAGATGGCCATGTAGCATCGCCCTCGGCGGTAAGCATGGTACACGCTGGTGTTGTTATGAAGCTCGGTGCGTACGGTATTCTCCGTGTGGGTATGACGTTGTTCCCTGATGGAGCCCAAGTGTGGATGCCCGTGCTTGTATCAATAGGTGCGGTGAACGTTATTTATGGTGCAGTCGCGGCAATGGGACAAAGAGACCTAAAGTATGTCATCAGCTACTCAGGCGTTAGTCATATGGGGTATGTACTAATGGGTTTGGGAACCCTGCACCACGCTGGTATTAGTGGAGCAGTACTTCAAATGTTCTCACATGGAGTTATGACGGCCCTTTTCTTTCTTGTTGTTGGGGCCATATACGACCGCGCGCGCACTAGAGATATCGATGTTCTTGAGGGCCTAGTGAAGCGAACGGGGATAATTGCATGGCTATTCCTTGTTGCAGGCTTAGCGTCATTAGGTTTACCCGGTCTCAGCGGGTTTGTGGCGGAGTTACTCGTATTCATTGGACTTTTTCAGACGTACCCAATTCTTGGGGCGTTTGGCGTCATCGGAGTTGCGGTCACCGCTGTTTATACCCTGCGCCTCATCGCCAGGGTATTCTTTGGCCAGTTAAATGAGAAATGGGGAGATCAGGTAGGGATGTCTCGCGTCGAAGGCGCTAGCGCTCTAATCTTAGTGGGCTTTATTGTACTGATGGGGGTGTTCCCTTTCCCATTCATTCAAAGCGTTGACAAAGCGGTGGGGGATCTAATAATCCGCATCGTGGGCGCGGCTTAAATGATTGGCGTCATCACACTGCATAAATCAGTTCATAGCTGCGAGTTCGCAGGCTACAGCCTTGGGAATTATGGATTTGATACATTGACGGCCGTAGGCGTTTTCGGGAAATTGGACATTCATCAACCATGACCTTGGTTTTAAGGCAATGATCCTTCAATACGAGGACTCCGATGATTAAACAAGATCAGAGTTACGCTCTCTAATGGGGAATGACTTTACCCTCCTATGGCCGGAGATGATGGTAGCAGGACTTGCATTCTCAGTCCTCGCAGTTAACTTTATTACACCCTCTGATCGTAAAGTCCTGCTTGGTTACCTGTCTGCAGTTGGACTAGCCGGTACCCTCGTGTTCACGCTTTTTTACTCTTGGGGTACTGACACAACAATCTACGGGGGGCTGCTGAGGGTAGATGATTTTTCTCTATTCTTCAAAGTGGTTTTTCTACTTGCAGGGGTTCTGGTTGCTCTCACCAGTATCGAGTACGTCCGTAGGTATCTGGAGCACCCGGGCGAGTATTATGGGATTTTACTTCTTATAGTTCTTGCAGCGATGCTCATAGCCTCCTCTGGAGAGTTGCTAACTGCATATATATCCCTTGAACTGTTAAGTTTTGGCCTTTACGTCCTTGTTTCAGTCGATCGATACAACCCCAAATCAAATGAAGCAGCAACAAAATATATCCTTCTTGGCGCTCTCTCTTCTGGGTTTGTCCTATATGGAATCAGCCAGGTATATGGGCACCTAGGGACCACACACTTTCAAGGCATCGGTGAAGCATTAACTATCACGGATCAGTTGGGGCCAGGACTGTTTATTGGGATTGTAATGATTATCGCAGGGCTTGGATTCAGGGTCGCCGCTGTGCCTTTTCATATGTGGGCTCCTGATGCTTACGAGGGAGCACCAACACCAGTAGCTGCATATCTCGCAGTCGGATCCAGTGCAACTGTATTTGCACTGATATTACGTTTTTTTGTTGAGGCCTTGGTTCCCACGGCAGCAGAATGGCAGCCGCTTATAGTAGGTCTGGCAGTGATGACAATGCTATTGGGAAACTTGGTCGCAATTGCTCAATCGAATCTCAAGAGACTTTTAGCGTACTCAAGTATTGGACATGCCGGGTACTTATTAATGGGAGTTGCGGCGCTTGTTGAGGTTGGAGATGGAGGGCTGCTGATATTTGATCGGACACATCTTGCTACCAATGCTGTCATGTTCCACATAGTGGCTTACAGCGTTACCAATATGGCAGCGTTTTTTGTAGTAACCACCGTTTATAATGCGATCGAATCGGAGGAATTGGAGGGACTTGCCGGTCTCGGAAGCCGAGCCCCAGGGTTGGCCATGGTTCTTACGGTAGCCCTTTTCTCGCTGGCGGGGTTACCGATCTTCGCCGGATTCATTAGCAAGTTTTATCTATTTACTGCCGTTGCAGCGCAAGATCTTCTGTGGTTGGCAGGATTGGCAATACTGATGAGCCTGGTTTCTCTCTACTGCTACCTACGGGTTGTGCGGCAAATCTATATCCAGAAAACAAATGATCCAGTGCCCATACCAGTCCCTCGCGCTACATCGGGAGTTATGGCCCTGCTACTGTTGGGAATGGTATTAATTGGTATTTACCCAACCCCTTTGATGGAGTTCATACAGAATGCGAGTGATTCTCTCCTTTCCGCCGAGACGATTTTACGTCTAGGTCAGAGCCTCCGGTGATCCGTACTCTAGGATGAGGCTTGATGGTACCAATTAGCTCTTACCGAGGATATCCTGCCCTGTTAACTCTGGGGATATGACTTGCCGGGTATAGCCGCCCGCCGATACTATGTCTTGCCGGATAGTAGAGATCGACTGCTAAGCACACATATTTTATACAAGAAAGATGGGTTCAAAGCTTCAGTATTGAACAAGCGTGAGGAGTCTAATGACCGAAGAGCAAGGATACAATCGTGCGATGGTGGTGACTGCCCACCCAGATGACGCGGAATTTAGTTGTTCCGGCACCGTTGCCGGATGGTGTGCAGCTGGTTGGGAGGTGACCTACGTACTTTGCACCGATGGTAGTAAAGGTACGGAAGACCGGGAGCTTACCAGTCCACAGCTTGCCACTATTAGACGTAAAGAGCAGATCAGTGCCGGGGAGGTTTTGGGTCTGAAGGACGTGGTTTTTTTGGATCACCCAGATGCGTATTTGGAGCCAACACTTGAGTTAAGGCAGGAGATTACCCGGGAGATTAGGCGACACAAACCCGATATTCTGATAACTATGTACCCTGCTCGAAACCTTGATGGTGGTTGGGGGTTCGGTCACCCAGATCATATCGCGGCTGGTGAAGCGGCAATGTCCGCGGTATTCCCATCTGCCCGCGATCACCTAACGTTCCCAGAGTTGCTTGAGGAGGACCTAGTACCGCATAAAACTAGGGAAGTCTGGATAGTAGGCCATCCGGAACCCGATCATTGGGTCGACGTGACGGACTCGATAGATACTTCTATCAGGGCACTCAACGAGCACGTATCGCAACTGTCCTCATCGCCTGACGAGATTGATGATTCAATGCGGAAAAGACGTAGGGAAGTTGCTAAAGGTAAGCCTATGGAATATGCAGAGTCCTTTAAACGAATACAGTTTGACCGACCGCGTGTCTCTCACAACAGGGAGATTAACAAATCTAAAGGTTAGTCTTCATGCTTTTGGCGCTTCACGGCGTTGCCCGCCCACCAGGTTCCAGGGAGCAAAAGCGCAGCACCTAGTAGCTTAATAGCGTCACCTCCAATGAACGGATAGAGTCCGCCGCGTAGGGTCATATCTAGGACATTCGTTCCGCCCTGAGATTGGAAGTACGCGTACAGTCCTTCATTGTTTGCAATGTGAACTCCTAACCAGGGCAACCCTATGATATAGATCAACGCGGTCCCTCCGAGCATTGCAAAAAGAACGTTGGAACGGTTATACCAACCGCGCTCGGCCAACAGTCCGATG
>JAKUTR010000070.1 GCA_022448725.1 SAR202 cluster bacterium
GGCATCCTTTGATTCATCAAAGCGTCTCGCCTGCTCTAAAGCCTCTCCTCGTAATACATGAAAATCGGGATTCCAAGGAGCTGTAGCTATAGCCGTCTCAGTCGTGGCTAACGCTTCATCAGTTTGCCCTTGTAGCAGAAGTGCTGCTGAAAGCTTGTCCAAGCCTCGAAAGTCAATTTCGGTATCAAGCACTAGTTGGCGATATTCTTCGATTGCTTCCTGTAGTCGTCCCTCTTCCGCGAGCGTGTTAGCTAGACGGTTTCGAGACAGTGTGTTTGTAGGCTCCAACTCCAGTATAGCTCTATAACCTTCGATTGCTTGTTCGGCGGTGAGCTCCGGTGAAAGAAGCTCCTGCATATGTTCATACACCTCAATCCGATCCTTAGGATCTACACGCTTTGTGACTGGACCCTCAGTTCTAACCACATTAGGAGATAAATAACCTAGGCTTTCTAATCTACGCCTAGCACTTTGATCCAATTGCAGGGGCTTCGCCCCACTTGGATCCTGACTCTCTATCATTTGATCAAGGACAGCAGCAAGTGGCACTGCTTCTGAAGCACGGCTAGTCTCCATAAGGTTGACACCCTCACGAGGATCCAACTCCAGATCGAACAATTCTGGTTTTGGGGCTTGAATGAATTTCAACCCCGACCGTCTCAAGGAACGAATCTCACTCCAGTTGAAACTATAACGAGGCAAGAATGACTCTGAATAAGCATCCAGTTCCGGAAATGGTTCTTCTTGAAGAAAAGGCACTAAGCTCTCACCATCGGTATTGCCAGGAAACTGGTAACCCGCAAAATCTAGAATTGTGGGCGCAATGTCAACAATACGTACTGGAGCATCGATGCGGAGCCCCTTTGGAACCCCGGAACCATTCATGACTAAGGGAATACGCGTCGTAGAATCGTAGATGTACAAGCCATGAGATGTTTCACCGTGCTCACCAAGACTCTCCCCATGATCAGATGTTACAACAACGATACTGTCTTCCATCGAGCTAACCAAGTCTAGTATTGGTTTGATCATCTGGTCAGTATGCGCAACTTCACCGTCATACATTCTGTCAGCATATTGTTCGGAAAACGGTAATGGAGGCTCATAGGGTGCGTGCGGCTCGAAAACGTGTACCCATGCGAAAAATGACTCATCTTCCTGTGCATGAATCCAATCTATCGCTCGTGATACTACTTCCTTAGCAGGCCGCTCAGCATAATAGATCTTGTGTCTAACTTCATCGGGCAGTTCATCGTCATAGTGATCAAAGCCTTGTGCCAACCCAAAACGACGATCAAGCACAAATGCACCAATGAATGCCCCTGTTGCGAAACCAGCCTCGCGAAACACCTCAGCTAAAGTAACTGCGTTGCTCTGAAGCTGAAATGTCCCGTTGGACCTAACCCCATGACGCGATGGGTAATGACTTGTAAACAGCGAGGCATGCGACGGAAGCGTGAGTGGAGTAACCGTTATAGCTTGCGTGAAAGTCGTTCCTGTCTCAGAAAGAGCGTCCAAATTAGGTGTTTCAATATCATAGCCAGTGTACCCTAAGCGATCCCACCGCAATGTATCAATGGTCAAAATTAAAACTCGTTTTGCAGTGCTTGATCTTGAAGAGCAACCAGTCATCCACAGAGATGAAAGAAGACCACCTAAAACAACCGCCATTCGACAACATTTCACCACTAGAGTCACCGCCCTCAACGACCCAGCTCTTGCTGATAATCAACTAACTCGCGGACACCAGGCATTACACCTACAGCTTTTTCGATAACTAAACCTGCCTCGTCGAAATTTCCACGTGCCCCATATACGCTCGATAACAACACATGATGATTCGGCTCCATCG
>JAKUTR010000071.1 GCA_022448725.1 SAR202 cluster bacterium
TGTTCATCCGGGATACCAAACACGGCCACTTCACGAACTGCTGGGTGTCTCGCAATAATCTCCTCAATATCGCGTGGGTATACGTTTATGCCTCCTGAAATGATGAGGTCTTTTTCTCGATCTACAAGATACAGGAAGCCATCTTCATCAACGTACCCAAGGTCTCCGCTGTGCAGCCAACCGTCACGAAGTGTTTCCTTTGTGAGGTCGGGACACTTGTAGTAGCCAGGCATTGTGGTTGGACCGCGCACGACTATTTGCCCCACCTACTTGTGATCACAAATGGACCCATCTGATCGTTCGATGCGCATTTCGGATAAAGCATCGGGACACCCGACTGACTCCGACTTTTTCGCGAAGTCGCTCGGCTCGAGGATGGTCATGAACCCTTCGGTCAGGCCGTATAGCTCGTAGAAGCGATTCGGAAGGGCGTTGGCTATCGCCTGCTTGTGTTCCATAAGGAGTGGTGCCCCAAGAGAGCCAAGCATCTCAAGGGACTGGAGGCGTATCGGATCGAAGTTAGGCGCATCAAGCATTGCGACGACTTGCGAGGGTACCATCCACATGTGAGTCATCTTCTCGACCTCAATAAGCTCAATAAGCTTACTGGCATCGAACTGTTGGGTAAAAATGAAGGGGATGCCTAGGTACATGCATGGCATCAGTGTAAGAAATGCGCCGTTGAACACGAGAGAACCTGTGTGTGCTCCTACGCTCTCCGTTGTAAAGCGGCACCTTAAGCCAAAGTTCGTGCAGTACGCTGATCGGATCCGATGGGTGTGGATTATACCTTTTGGTAGTCCGGTCGTCCCACTCGAATAGATGATATTGTATGGATCGTCACCCTTGATCTCGACGGGTTGCGGTGGCGATGTAGATGAGTTGCCCACGATGTCTTGATACGTCACATAGCCATCTACAGGGCCATCGATAACCAGAAATCGATCAGGATGTAATTTTGGCAAATCTCCCCGCACTTCATTTAGGTAGGGTGTGAAAGCGCGGTCGGTAACTACTAGAACGGAATCGGAATCGTCTAGCAGTCGTTTTAACCCGCCCCGACGTAATAGTGGGCTCAAGGGAACCACGACGGTGCCTGTTTGCGCGGCTGCCCAATAAACGTCGAGTTGTTCGAGGCAGTTCGGCAACACCGTTGCGATTTTATCGCCCTTACGAACCCCCAGTGACTGGAGGGCATTTGATAATTGGTTGACCCGTTCGCCGAATTGACGGAACGTCAGGCGAGTGTCCTCGAAGACGATTGCCAGTTGATCAGGACGATACAGTGTATGTCGTGGCAGAAGTGTGCCCAAATTGTTCATGTGGCAAAGTGTACTCGTAGGCGTCGTTGTGCGCCCCCCCTAGGGCACGTTATCGCCTGTCAATTAGAAAAAGACGATATACTTGGGTTTGGTTGCGGTCCATGTTCATGGCAGGCGCAACAATGTAAAATCGGGCAGGGAATTACCCATCGCCCAATTGAAGATGTCACAAAGTGGAGAGTTCGAATGAGAAGAACGCAGGGTAGAGTTAAACCCGCGATTGTCGGAACCTGGGTTTGCCTGGTTTCGTATATGCTATTGGCCCCGGTATCACGAGTCACCGCTCAAGACAGGCAAGGTGACTGGTTAAATATTACTGGAAATGCAATGGGGCAGCGGTATTCTGGTCTGGACCAGATCACCCCCAACAACTTTTCTGATCTTGAGGTCGCGTGGGTGTGGGATGGAT
>JAKUTR010000072.1 GCA_022448725.1 SAR202 cluster bacterium
TCGCGTCTACACCTTGTGCAATATCGCTGGATTGCTCCTTGACCGAAACAATGGTCCCACAGGTTTCATAGTCGAAACCGAACTTAGCACGAGTGTATCCGGTCTCGCGAACTGTATTACGGACGATCTTTGCCATGTCGACGTAGGCATTTGTTGAGATTTCTCCTAGGAGCAAGATCAGCCCAGTATTGGCCGCCGTTTCACAGGCGACTCGCGACATTGGATCCTGTTCCAAAAGGGCGTCGAGGATTGCATCTGAAATCTTGTCACATAGTTTATCGGGGTGACCTTCGGTTACCGACTCGGATGTAAATAGGTAATTCGGTGAACTCAAAAATGAGAGGGCCATGGGTTTTCCTTCTTTTATAGACTTTTGTTACGTATTTGTTGTATTAGGTGCCTTCTTGCCATGAGGTCAGATATGTTTCCTGTTCTGGGGTTAGGGTGTCCAGATATACCCCCATAGAGGCGAGTTTTAAACGAGCGATGTCTGCATCAATCTCCGCTGGCACTGAGTAGACTTTATTTTCTAGGGTCGTGGCATTGAGCATCATGTACTCCGCTGACAGTGCTTGATTTGCAAAACTCATGTCCATCACGCTTGCTGGGTGACCCTCTGCCGAGGCAAGGTTGATCAGACGACCTTCGCCTAACAGATAAAGCTTGCGACCATCAGGCTGTAGGAACTCTTCCAGGTAGGGGCGAACTGTTCGTCTTGATTCTGACATTTTTGTAAGACCCCGAACATTGATCTCAACATCGAAGTGTCCCGAGTTTGCAATGATCGCTCCCGATTTCATCTTGGCCATGTGTGTGGTATTGATCACATGCTTATCGCCAGTGACTGTAATAAAAATATCGCCGATTGTGGCTGCTTCCATCATTGGCATAACTCGAAATCCGTCCATCACAGCTTCTAGCGCGCGGGTTGGGTCGATTTCTGTAACGATCACATTGGCACCCATACCGGCAGCTCTGCTTGCCAGGCCCCTGCCACACCATCCGTATCCCCCTATCACAAAGTTTGTTCCGGCAAGTAGCATATTTGTGGCTCGGAGAATTCCGTCGATTGTTGATTGGCCCGTTCCATACCGATTATCAAAATAATGCTTCGTATTAGCTTCATTCACGGCCACGATAGGGAATCTTAGGACGGCGTCCTGTTCCATACTTCGGAGGCGGATTACGCCGGTAGTAGTTTCCTCAGTGCCACCAATAATTGTGTCGATGAGTTCAGTGCGACTTCCGTGAATGGTGCTAACTAGGTCAGCACCATCGTCCATCGTAATCTGGGGGGATATGTCTAGAACTGATTTGATGTGATTGTAATAGGTATTGTTATCTTCCCCAGCCCGAGCAAAAGTTGGGATGTTGTAGTGGGATACGAGTGCTGCGGCGGTTTCGTCTTGAGTGCTTAGCGGGTTAGAAGCGCAAAGGTACACATCTGCCCCTCCAGCCTTCAGCGTTCTCATCAAGTTGGCCGTCTCAGTCGTGACATGAAGACATGCAGCCAGTCTGACTTGGTCGAGCGGTCTTTCCTTTTCAAAGCGTTCTCTAATAATCCGGAGGACGGGCATTGATGATTCTGCCCACTCAATCATATCTTTGCGTGCATCCGCAAGCCTAAGGTCGGTGACGTCGTGGGGCACGCTGGTTGTTACTGCCATTTCAATAGGTCTCCTCAATCAATCTCTTGATTAGTCTAGTCAATATCTA
>JAKUTR010000073.1 GCA_022448725.1 SAR202 cluster bacterium
AATGGCACGTTGATGGCAAGGTAGTTCCTGCAGTAGCCGAGTCATGGGAGCTAGCGCCCGATCTCTCAAGTTTCACATGGCACATCAGGCCCGGGATACCGTTCCATACAGGTGGAGCATGTGGAGGGGGTAAAGATTGGGGTGAAGTAACAGCTGAGGACGTGGCGTTTAGCTTTGATCAAGTGAACTCAAACACTAACCCAGAGTCTGTGCATGACGTCGCTGGCGATATGTCATGTTGTTATGGACCGACAACTGTAATTGACACATACACTGCGGAAACCGAAATAATAGCGTACGACAGCAGGGCGCCTGGCTGGTTGATGACAAACCTCAGAGATAGTTTCGGGATCAGCAGTAAAAAAGTCTACGATGAGTTCGGCAGTGATGGTATGAGGGAAGTGTTCGTTGGATCAGGACCTTATCAGATACTGGAATGGACGCAGGGTGACAGGGTCGTGCTCGAAGCGGTTGATCATTACCGAAAAACTCCTGATGTTAAAACAGTCACACTTCTTGAGGTCCCTGAAGAAGCATCTCGTATAGCGATGTTTAAAGCAGGAGAGGCGCATATCACGCACACGTCCCTTCCTAACGTTTCTGTATTGGAAGATGCTGGTGGAACAAAGCGCCTTCTCGAAGTTAGTATTAGGCATATCGGAATGGCACCGAACTTCCTGGAGAAAATAAATCCTAAGACCAATGAGCCGTTAGATAATCCTGGATTCGATCCTACGTTAGCTTGGGTGAGTGATCCTTTTGCGGACGGTTGTAACTGGGATGTATTACTCGAAGCAGTCCCCGACGAAGCGGACGTCTGTGATGCAATGAATAATCCAAGGAAAGTTCGTAGAGCCATGTCTATGGCTATCGACAGAGACGCACTGGTAGAGGGACTCTTGGATGGACTTGGTAAACCTGGTTGCAACTGGGCGATATCAGTAGACAATGCAGCTCACAAAGACGACTGGTGCATGAAGTACGATCCAGATGGAGCAAGGGCGTTGATGGAAGAAGCTGGTCAAGGACCTTTTACTGTCGGAATATGGGTAGGAAATGAACCGCAAGAAATTCACCAGGCCGTAAGTAGTATGTGGGAGCAGGAATTAGGAATAACAACTGAATACCACACTGGACCTTTCAGCGTATGGCAACCAACATTCGTTGATCGCTCATTGCAGCATTTCGTGTTCGATGGTGAGCAAGGTGGGATGCCGGCTCACTATGCTAAAGGAAGAGAAGCACAGGCATGGTTTGCTGGCGGAATTATGTGGAGCGGTGGTATACCGTTCTACCAGCGAATATACGGCAATATGCTTGGCGAGCCTGACGAAGGCAAGCGAACCGCTATGGCGATCGAGTTCGGGGATCACGAAGCGTTCTGGGACTGGGACCCAACTCTGTGGGAAGAACCGATATACACCGTATACACCGATTCGTACATGGATTGGGTGCTAGAGAGCACCTCGATGCACACTCAGTCGTCTAACTTTATCTATCCGTTAGAAGACATTACGTTGAAGTAGTTAGGTAGCGTTAATACGAAATTAGGGGGCATGCCTGATTAGTTTTCAGGCGTGCCCTCTTTAGCTTGTTACTCCTACGATTTAGTAGACTCCTGCTTATATGGCAAAAGTAATTCTTAGAAGAATAGTTCTTGGGTTCATTGCACTGTTTGTCGCGATGTTGATACTTTT
>JAKUTR010000074.1 GCA_022448725.1 SAR202 cluster bacterium
GAGCTATTAAATTAGTTTTAATGGATTCAGAAATTTGCCTGTCACTACCAAGGAGTACCGCCGGTGCATTTCTAGTTACATCGCCCGAATTGAACCACAGGGATTGAGTCGCAAGCAACTCAACGATACAGACACGTAACAAAAATTTTACATCTACGACATATCAGCGAAACACCCTCCGAAGATAATAGGCTTTCGTAATACCAGCGGCGGCAAGACATTACGCAGTCTGCACCTCCGTTTTTCGGATGCCCAGGAGTAATTTTCTTTGCCTATCACCATGCCTTGGTTTACTAAATCAAGAAACTTAAACCCAGAGAGTCCAATCAACGGCACCGAGTCCTCATTCGCCAAACCAGTGAGCGACCAGGATGTTTCGAACACCCCTCCATTGATTGCACTACGCGGTATCACCAAACGGTTCGGCGATTTAATTGCCAACAACGACATAAACCTCGACATCTACGGTGGGGAAGTCCACGCAGTATTGGGTGAGAATGGAGCTGGAAAAAGCACGTTGATGAAGGTCATTTACGGTGTCAACCAGCCCGAAGAAGGTACCATTCAGTTCAGAGGCAGAGATGTTCAGATCCAATCCCCTCGCGACAGTCGCGATTTGGGTATCGGGATGGTCTTCCAAAATTTTGCTCTGATTCCCGCTCTGACAGTTGCCGAAAATGTGGCCCTCTTCCTCCCTGATCAAGGCATGGTCTTAAGTCGTAGTGTTATCACACAACAAATTCAGGCAATATCAGAAAGATACAACCTCCAAGTGAGCCCGTCCTCTAGAGTCAGAGACATCACAATGGGCGAGCGGCAAAAAGTAGAGCTGATAAAGCTCATCATGGCCAAGGCCAAAGTGCTGATCCTAGACGAGCCCACTAGCGTACTTGCCCCTCATGAAGTGGATGGTTTGTTCGAAGTATTCAACGAACTGAGGCGCGACGGCTATGCCATATTGTTCATTACCCACAAAATTCCAGAGGTTCTAACATCGTCTGACCGCATCACTGTCCTGAGACACGGATCAGTGGTCTCCACTGGAACTCAGAAAGGAATCACAGGAGACAACTTGGTATCCATGATGATGGGCATTGAGCTCGAGGCTGTCTCTCCAAGATTACGCATACAAAGTGACATTGAATACGACTCCAAGAAGATCTCTTACCAGAGGGAAGCTATCGGGTCAGGAGTTCGTGCAGCTATCGAATTCAAAGATGTGTGGACTACGATCGAGGATGACCCCAGAGGGCTACACGGCGTCACATTCAAGGTGATGCCCGGTGAGATGTTAGGAGTGGCCGCAATCTCTGGTAACGGCCAGCAAGAACTCGGCGAAACGCTTCTTGGTATGGTCAAGCGCAAGAGTGGAACGATTTTGATTGAGGGTGAAGATATTAAAGGTTGGTCCGTTTCAAGCATCCTTGAGTCCGGAGTTAGCTACATTTCTGAAGACCCGATATCCATGGCGATGGTCCCAGATATGCGAGTGGACGAAAACTTAGTACTTGGAGAGCTGGACAACTATAACAATGGCGGGGGCTGGTTGGACCTCGTCGGCATACGGGAGAGAATTACAAACGCACTTAAGACTTTCCCACTCCAATTGGCTCCCCACTACATGCCGGTGAACCAACTATCCGGAGGGAACGTGCAGCGGGTGATTTTAGCACGTGAGATTGAACTG
>JAKUTR010000075.1 GCA_022448725.1 SAR202 cluster bacterium
GATGCAAGGAATCGCTATCATTGGCGGCCTTTGCTTGGTTTTATATTCGACAGCATTTCTCTATACCGATGTTATCCATGCAACCCTTCTGTATTACCTAACTCCTATTTGGAGTGCCCTACTCGCACGGGCGTGGTTAAAGGAATCCATAACCAGGGACCGCACACTGGCTATTATTCTTGGGACAGCGGGACTGCTGATAATCCTGAATCTAGATCAAGGTCTTCCTCTACCCAGGAATCCAGGCGACTGGATGGCGCTCATCTCAGGACTAATTTGGGCCGTATTTGCCAACGCAATGCGTCGTAGTGAGACCAGCTACGACACAATAGATGT
Source organism: SAR202 cluster bacterium (assembly GCA_022448725.1). Classification (GTDB taxonomy): domain Bacteria; phylum Chloroflexota; class Dehalococcoidia; order Lucifugimonadales; family VXLM01; genus VXLM01. The sequence continues at coordinate 337 of JAKUTR010000075.1, forward strand.
GCTTTTTTGTTGGTTCTTCTGGGGCACTGTAATAGCGGTAATACTTGGTCTGCTTCCGGTTCTTGATAGACCCGATCCGCCCACTATCGAGCAGATAGTCACAGTACTCCCGTGGTTAATTCCTGTAGTTCTCTTCGTGATTATTCCCGGGTTTTACGCTATTGCCTGGGGCGTTCCTTTATTGAACCCTGGTACTGTGGGGGTTTTATTTATGACAGAGATCAGCGTTGGAGCCATCAGCGCAGCGCTCCTAACCGATGAGCCCTTTGGAGTTCGGGAAATCCTCGGCGTGATACTAATTACAATGGCGGGTCTTACGGAAGTTGTTGTACCTATCCTTAGCACACTATTTTCTAGCCGTAGTACGCGAGTCGATCGAAATACTTAATTCCAGTTCAATACCCTCGCTGCTTTTCGGCACCGGCATACAAAATCTCCGACAAGCGCGCGTTGACTCTGTCTCTAAACTCGACATTTGAAAGATCCACTTCGACCTTAGGCCTTGGTCCCTTAGAAAAATTACCGTAGTCATCACATCCCCGAACTAGCAGCCCATAGTCCTCGCCGTGCACTTGGCGAGTACTAGGATGGGTAAAGGACTGAAGTGCTATCCCTATTCTCCGAGCACCTGATTTATTAGGGCGTGACCCATGAATCGTTCGGGCATGGTGCAGGGACATCTGTCCCGGCTCGAGCTCGATGTCCAACGCACGTTCTTCATCGATGTTCTCTATTTGCTGACCTCTCGTCAGGATGTTGTCTTCACCAAATGTGTCGATATGCTCCTGGATATCCAGCAGATGGCTACCCTGAATCATTCGTACACAACCATTTTCGCGAGTGCTCTCGGTCAGTGCAATCCAGGCTGTCAGGCTATCCTGTGGCTCGAGGCCCATATAGGTTGCGTCCTGGTGATAAGTCACATGATGAAGACTGTTGGGTTCTTTAATAAACAAAACCGTATTCGTCAAAACAATATCAGAGCCGATTAAACACTCAACAGCATCAAGTATCTCTTCTCGGTGTACTATTTCATCAAGACATGCCAGTATGTAGTGAGCATTGTTACGCAACTCTGGTCCGATGATCTGAGGAAAAGAGCTTTCTGCAGATTCCAGACGGCGTCGCAGTTCATTTGCATCCGACACGGACATAACAGTGATCTGAGCGACTACTCCGTCTTTTTGATAACGAGAGATTTCTTCACCGGTAAGTGTGGTAGCCATCTAAGTCACTTCACGATTGTCTAGAGGCAGGCAAATGTATGTCAAAGTT
>JAKUTR010000008.1:0-4795 GCA_022448725.1 SAR202 cluster bacterium
GCAGTTTGTCTGGCATCATGCCTCCTCGGTACGCGGTTTAAAGCCTGATTCTAGTCGTAGCGTATAACCAATTCAACATCAGCCCTGCAATCTCCCGCAAAAAAAGTCACTTTCGAATTTCAAATATCAAAATCGAGTGCCCTCAGCGGCTATCTCCCAGCTAGAGTAGAATGATAATCACCCTGTTCATCCATCCTGGGGATGAATATTAGGCTTACCTGATTAATTAAGCTTCGAAGTACGCCGAATCGTGTCGAAGTACCCAAACCTTTGCAACTCACATATTAGAAGAATTCGATCATGCAAGGAGATAAGCAATGGAGGTATACGAGGGAGTTCGTACCCTATTAGCAGTCCGTGAATTCAAAAGTGAGCCTGTTCCTGATGACGTGCTGCACCGAATTATCGAATCCGCAAGATTGACTGGTAGCAGCATGAATCGCCAGCCCTGGCATTTCATCGTCGTGCAGAACCGCGATACCTTAGAGCAACTCGGCACACTTGTAAGTTCTGGGAAATATAACGCCCAGGCTGCATTCGCAGTAATCGTAATAATTGAAAAATCTTCTCCGTTCGGGCTCTCTGATGCTAGTCGGGCAATCCAATCAATGGTACTTACCGCATGGTCGGAAGGAGTCGGGTCTAACTGGACAGGCTGGGTCGGAATGACTCAAGTCGCAACTCTTCTTGGGGTGCCAGAATCACTCGAGGTTATTGCGGTAATGCCATTCGGCTATCCTGTCCACAACCGTACACAAGGGAAAAAGCGTCGCAAGAAGCTATGTGAAATCGCTCATCAAGAAAAGTTTGGACAACCATTCAGTTGAATAGGAGCCTGGCCCGCTAATTAGTATATGAGCACCTTATCGCGGGTCTCGTTGATAATCCTCCCAATGCAAATATCGGCAGGTGACCATCAGCATCTGAAATACTAATCAGACACAATAGACTCCCAATCAAGAGGTAATGGTAATCATGTTTACACACGAAGGGCATGTGCTGTCAGATGCTTGGTACTTTGTTGATGAGGCCACTAACACCTGCCACATGTTCTATATCTCCTGGCCTATAGAAGAAGATGGAAGCAAGGCACCATTTGTGGGACACGCGACCACTAATGATCTGTTTAACTGGGAGCGTCTCCCTCCTGTTTTACATCAAGGCCCACCAGGTTCATGGGATGATTTAAGGCTATGCACCGGGAGCATTATCAAACGTGACGGCAGGTATTGGATGGCATATTCTGCTACCAGTACGACTGACAGTTCCTTTGAAACAATTTGGGCACAGCACCGTACCCAGCGTGTCGGGATGGCAGTGTCGGACGATCTCTTAACCTGGGAAAAGTTGGCCGATAACCCTACCCTAGAATCAAGTTCTCCATACTACGAATACATGGGGACTGGCCAGCGTAAAATGGTCCACTGGCGAGACCCTCACCTGTTCGATGACGGACACCAGGTATACCAGTTCATTAGTGCACGCAGTGTCCATGGGGAGATGGACGCACGAGGGACTGTAGCGATAGCAGTTGGCACTGATATGTGTAATTGGGAAATTTTGCCTCCACTTGAACACGATCATGTCTCTGACGAGATGGAATGTCCCCAGATATATCAGATTGGGAACCGTTGGTATCTAGTCTTCGTTACCCCGGGAAGATCACTAACTACTAGTTTCGCAAAACGCTTCGGTAAGGACGTCCCACAATACACCAACTACTCTATGGTCAGCGATCATCCATTTGGCCCATTCAGGATCCACGGCACTGGTCAAATCGTAGATCACCCAACGGATACTTTTTTTTACGCGGCACAGCTAGTGCATTTCAATAATGGATGGTACTTGTTTGCCACTGTCCATAATGAACATATTTCAGACCCAGTTCCCGTCTACGGTGACGAAACAGGTGTTCACGCAATCAATAACCCGACTATTCACCCTCCTTCCCAAGGTGAAAGCATCAGTACAGATCACAGTGGGAAGATTTGATCGTGGATAGCTTTACGAAACACTCAAATATGGTCAACCTCTAAGTATTCGGGTAGTGGGATGGACGCTGACCCACCAAATGGTATGATCAATCCTCTAAAACAGATAGGAGTGACACATGGCTGAAGAATATACAACTTACGGCAACGATGCTGAACGCAAAAACTTCATAGTTCATTACCCAAGTATTCCCGAAGAAGAATTGGCACCAGGAGCATTTAGTCATCTCGTAGCCGGTAAGGAAGCTGTCGTTAGCCTACTCACGATGAAAGCGGGGGCCTATTTCCCGGTGCATCAACATGAGGCAGAACAAATCATGATCGTCCTTGACGGCTTTATTGAGCAAATCATAGACGGCAAGCTCTACCCAGCAAGAAAAGGAGATGTTCTTATCCTTCCATCCAATATTCCTCACGGAGGCTACGTCAGGGAGGAGACGACTGTGGTCGATGTTTTCGCACCATCGCGTGCCGATCTAGCAGAAAAGGCAGCCGCAGCTCGTGAGAGAATGTAGATACCGTTAGGGCTGTTACCTATGCCGGAGAAGAAAGTCGAGTGTTACCCGGTTAAATTGCTCCGGGTTTTCAACATTATGCAAATGGCCGCCTTCTTCAAAAACCACGAACTCTGCCCCGTCTATAGCCTCTGCTACCTCCCGACTATATAGTGGCGGAGTGGCAACGTCATAACTGCCCACTGTTACCAAGGTGGGTACAGTCACTCGGTGCAAACGTGACAGGGTGTCATGATCAATATCCGCCTCGTACTGCTGGATAAGCTCACGTTTATCTGCCCTACTGACGATAGTATTAATTTGGGACTCTACGACATCAGGGTACCGTCGGAAATACTCTGGAGTAATAAGCCACAGCACGTTGATCTCATAAAAAGCACGGAGGTCAAGCCAACGTAGCAAATTGATCTGTGCCTGGAACTTCCGCCTAACATACCCATCTGCGCGCGCCCAAGTTCCATGGAGTTGTAACGTTTTCACTAAGTCCGGGCGTGCTAGAACCAATTCCTGAGCAACACATGAGCCGAGGGACAGACCCGAAACATGCACAGGTTTAAGCTCAAGATGTTCTAACAACTCAACAACATCCTTAGCAATAGAAGCAGTGGTAAGTGGGTCTGATTTTGGTGTTCTCCACGATTCTCCCAGCCCTGGATTGTCAAAGACAATACACTCAAAGTTATTGTAGTAAGAGTTCACTTGCTGATTCCACACTGAGTGATCAAGCCCGGTCCCCATTATCAGTAGTAACGGAGGCCCTTGACCCACCCTCTTGTAAAAAATACGCGAGCCGTTTAGTGTCGTAAAATGAGGCATTAGATCAAGGTGTTTCGACTTTGGTAGACAAAAGTCATTCCAAGTAATACTTCGTCTCGATCATCCATAGAGTTGCTAACCCTTTTTTATTTGGGCTTAACATCCAACAATCCCAAGTGATAATTAGTCATCGCCCAATTAACTAATAATAAGCAAAAAGGACACCTCGGAACCACCAGTTCCCTATCTCTAACAAGCGGCTTTGGGTTTACCGTAACTCATCGCAAGAAGCTAACCACGTATGGGCTCCATATGAGAAGCATAGACCACTGGATCCAACCGGGCATCTATCACTGTAAACCTATCGGATTGGAGTGAGCGTTCGAACGCTGACTCGAATGCTGCAAGGGAATGAACCTGCTCACCCCAGCCCCCGAAACTCCGCGCCAACGCTGCGATATCAACCGAAGCGAGGTCGACAGAGTCGCGGGCGTATCCCTTAGCTTCCTGCTTTACGCGGATTAGGCCAAGCGTACCATCGTTGAAAACGATGATCGTCGGAGCCAATTTCAGACGCGCTAACGTCTCTAATTCAGACGCTTTCATCAAGAATCCACCGTCACCTACCAACGCGATAGTTTTTTGGAGTGGCCTGACTAGAGAAGACGCTATGACAGCAGGCAGTGCAAAACCCATGGTGTTGGCACCGCTGGAACCAAAGTAAAGATCCGGTGAAGGTACTTTCCAAGTGAACAGGTTCACAGCGTTGTATATACCTGTTTCAGTTACTAATATCGTATCGTCGGGCGCCATATCACGAGCTTTCACGAGCAGTGCTGCAGCGTTTAATTCCGCCTGACTGCCCTGTAGTACTCGTATAGCACTATTCCAAAAGTGACTAAGTTCTTCACTATCCCAAGCCTGCTTAGGCTTCACAATCCTGATAACCAAAGCAAGCAATTCGCCCAGAGATCCATGAACAGTATGGAGAGGGGTACCGACCTGTTCATCAGAAGTATCAATCGAATCGATTGATACGATTGGTTGTTGATACCTCCAAGGAGCGAGGAGTTCCATCCGGTCGAGTCCAACAGCAACAACTAAATCGCTAGAACTAATTATTTTGCCTTCAAATGTTGACGGATGGTAGATCCCAGTGAGCACACCAGCAAACAGAGGATGGGTCTCTGGTATCACTCCACGAGCCTTCGATGTTACAAGAACAGCGACCCGCAATTTCTCTGCTAGTTCAACAATCGTTTGGGATGCTCCACTGCGGACAACGGCTGGGCCGATAACCAAAACCGGCTTTTCACTTCGATTAATCGCTGACACTATTGCATCAAGGTCACCAACGATTGGCTTTTTCCCAGGTATTCCTTCTTTTACATCGTTCAATCCCCCAGATTCAGCGTTGAGTAAATCGTTAGGGAGATCCAGATGCACAGGGCCTGGTCTCTCACGTTTTGCAAGTGTCATAAGACGTACAAGTTGCCCGGCTGGATCTGTGATATCTAGTACCTCTGAGGCCTT
>JAKUTR010000008.1:4805-83343 GCA_022448725.1 SAR202 cluster bacterium
TGGAAAACATCCTCGAATGATCCATCAACTGGAGAGACATTTGGGAAGCCTGTGCTAAGGGATATGCCTCAGTCAACGAAATCACAGCATGTCTTTCCCATAACGAATAACTAGCACCACCAGCCAAGTTGGTAGCTCCAGGACCCATGATTGAAACGCACACACCACATGTACCAGTCAGCTCGCCTGTAACCGCAGCTGCCATAGCTGCGGTTGTTTCGTGTTGGACTAGCACAAAAGGGATATCAACTGACTTACAAGATTCAATGAGATCAATCGCACTACCACCGCCAGGTATTCCAAACAAATAGGGCACGTCGTTACGCTTAAGCGTATCCGCGAAAACATCGCTGACTTTGGGATAATACTGGCGTTTAGCAGGAACGTTGGTAGACACGTTAACCTCAATCAGAGCAAAGTGAGGCTAATTTCTTTCCAAACAATCTGTCAAGCTAAATGGTTATAACAGTCAGGGGATTACGGTAGTGCTGGAACAAAAGTCTCTGGGTAGACCGGCACGAAACCGCGTGGCTCCCAATCAGGCACAGTATCCGTCGCTTCAGAACTAGTAAGGCGAACAGTTTCTTGCGTATCAAATTTGACAACCTGGATGTCCCAACCACCGCCATCGGAAGTCTGAATACCATAAGCAATCCATTCACCATCTGGTGACCATGAGGGTCTGTCATAAGGTGAACCAGACGCTACGGGATATAACCTCCGGAATCGAAATCCATCTATCTGAGATGTATATAGATTACGGGTGAAAGCAGTACGCTCTTGGTGATTGGAGATCATTGCCAATCGCTTCCCTTTCGGGGCCCAGTCCAGGTGTCCAACAAAAAAGTCGTCGAAAAAAACATCGTTACTTATGATACGGTCCCCTTCGGTCCCATCATGTTTCATCACCCAAACACCCCTATCGTCCTGGTAAGCAAGTTTATCGCCCTTTGAATTCCACGTTGGGTATCTTGAGTTTAAAATACTGCCACTAAAATCTTTGGCATCTGTCCCGTCTGGATTCATCATCCAGATACTAAGCTTCCCACGGCGGTCGGAGGAAAACGCTATCTTCTTGCCATCTGGTGACCAAGACGGCCAAAGGTCCTTACCTGGATCATTGGTAAGACGGGTCTGGTTACTACCATCCGCATTCATTACATATATCTCGAGGTTCCCATCGCGGTCAGACTGAAACAGAATCTGAGATCCGTCGGGTGACCACGCGGGGTAGGTGTCCAAACCTACGGTAGCTGTCAAGTTTGTAATGTTCTGACCATCAGCATCCATCACATAGACATCCCAATCCCCATTCCTATCAGATGCGAACGCAATTCGTGAGATAGTCGAATTATCAGGCGTAGGGGTTGCTTGAGGATCGCTTTCAGAGCAAGCAATGGCAACAAATAAAGTGCTGACGATGAGAGTGCGGAGCACCATAATTAAACCTACTGCGTGGGACTCGGAACGTCTACCTCGACTACAAAGTCCGCGATCTTTTTGAGCACATGAATTGCCAAGTCATCTTCTAGGATATACGCATAGGCCTGATCAGAACGCTTTACGAAAAAACCACCCTCATCACGTCTCATAAATAGAACGCGTGCTGATCGCGAAGTCGATCCCGGACGGACATCAAGCTCCAGAGTGATGTCAGCAATACTGAAATCAAGCCTACTTACTTCATCTTCAGTTGGAAAATCACTAGCGACGAGCATTTCTAGATATTGGAGTAGTTCGACCATTACCTGTGAGTCAGCAGGTTCCTTATTAAACTGACCTCCTGTTAGCGTCCAGACGGAATTGTTAAGTTCTAACTCAAATTCCTCATCGGAGTAACGGAATCGAACAACCTGAATCTCGTCCCTCGGAATTTCTGCGATAATCGGGTTACGCCAAAATTTCGGGTCTGTTGGAAACCTGTCAGGGAAATCGCAGAATATACCAAATACATCGTCCGAGTCCGGTCGGCGGAGAAAGCAAGTCCTGACGAACACCGTCCAGGGCGTTATCATCCTCTCCCCAATAGGCGCAAACTGCTGATCCCCGATAAAAAACTCATCCACAAGTTCGTCATCTTTCCAAAACTCGACGAAGGTACCATTCTCAGCCGCAACACCCATAATTGAATGATTCTCTGGGTTTCTAGCGATCAGTTCTGCTTTCTGGAACATTGCCGTTGTTGCCCACATGTCTTCAAATCGGTTTCGGACTACTGGATACTGGCCTACTCGCCATTCCCCTCCAACCTTGTCCACTACAGTTTCAAATTCGTTATTTCTAATGACTACCCTATCCAAAGAAGTCTCTGTTAACTCGGGCACGTCGGAAATAATCACGCTTTCAGACTGAAACGTGATCGCCCTACCTGCCAGCGCCACAACGGCGATGGCGACTAAAACGCCAACGACGACTGCTAGCTGTCTATTTCCCACTTACGTACACCTTTCTCGTCCCATTCCTCCGAACCAAGAATCGAGCTAATCCCAGTAAAACAATCAGTGCGGGCACACCTATGATGTTGGCGTACTGAACAATGTTTTTGTGAGTATCCGAAGTGAACACTAGAGGACGAAAAACCTCACCTTTACCACGGATAGTTGCGAGAGCATCCTCTTGCATTAACCAGTCCATCCAGTTCAGAGCAAGCAACTGATGCTGAGAGTAACGCTGAGCCATCTGCTCGGTAATCCAGTCAGAGTCAGTCGCAACTATCATACGGAATACATTTTCTGGATCAATCTCACATGTCGCATGGAGTGGCGGACAGCGAGTGCCTGTCACTGCGACAGCCAAATGGCGCTCTCTAAGAGGGCTATCGGCAAGCTCAACAAGACGTGGCGACCGCGGTGACAAATCTTCGAACTCTAAATCCACGCCGGCTGTCTCAAAGGTCGTCAGTAACGGAGTCACTTCAATCTCCCCAACCTCGTCCGATATTCTGTTAGTGATATCGATCGAACTCGCCCAAGGCATAATTACTCCAGCAACACCTCCAGAGATGTTGGATTCTGCCGTAGGCACTTGCACCCAATACGGGTAGGGCAAATTTACAGCACCATAAGAGGACGCGAAAGCAAGGGTCTCGTGCGCTTGTGTATCGAAAACTACATCTGTGCCAATATCAATCCCATAACTCTTTAGCCAATCAATCATCACCTGATTGTTGGGTGTTCCCCGCAACCTCTGTTGATCGATGAGTACGGGGTCCAGTAGAAGCAGAACCTTGCCACCATCAGCAAGGAATTCGTCAATCTCGTTCACAATATCTGGAAACATTTCCTTATTGGGCCCAGGGATAACAAGAACATCCAAGCCCCGGCCCGTTGCGTCTAGGACACCTTGAGACACATAATCAAACTCATCAACATAATATTGACGCTCAAGCTGATCACGCCAACTCTGTAATTCCGCATCACGGCGTTTCTCGCCATGTCCGTACATCATTCCAATCGTCCGTTCTTCCTTCTGAGTCATACGGAAAATATCTCCGGCAACTCGTTGTTCTAGACCATTAACTGTATCGACAAAAGGGATCACTTCCTGCTTATTCGCATAAGTTATACCCATTCCCAAATAACCCAATTTGACCTGAAACTCGCCCTGGCTCGCGATGTTAAATTCAATTGGTCTGACAAAACTCTCATCGGCTTTCGCTGCTGCGTCGTCACTGGAGTCAGCCTTGATTTTTTCAACCCAAACTTTGTCACCACCAGCGGAGGATAGATCGTCAACAAAATCTGTGACATCGCGCGTCGCTAGAGCTATCTGAACCGGAGGGTCTTCGGAGGTAAACAGTTTAATCCTCACTAGGTCATCTATCCCTCCAAGGAGGTCTTTAGTAGCAGAGTCTAACGTGTAAAGCCGACGCTCAGTGAGATCTATGCGACCTTGAATTGAACTTCCAAACCACCCGACTAACAGGCTTATGAGAACCAGTGCCCCAACACCCACTTGAAGGTTACGGTATAGAGGAGACCTATGGCTAACACTCTTGCCACGAATCATTAGATAGGTCGCACTAAGAAAAGTTGAAATCAGTGCTACAAAATAGAGTATATCTCTGAGATCCAGCACGCCGCGTGCAATCGAACTGAAATGAGTTAGAGGGCTGAGATCCTGGATTAATACAGCTGCTCTAGACGGAACAGCCAGCGTGATAATTGGTAGACCAGCGATTATCAGGGCTCCCACGATAAAAAGCCCTACTATCAGAGATACCATTTGATTCCGAGTCAGACTGGAGGTAAATAAGCCAATCGAAACAAAGGATGCCACCATCAAGAACGTACCCAGGTACTGGGCAACTACCGCACCAATATCTAAATTCCCAGCGGTCTGTAACCCTATGGGGATTCCAATAGTCGCGACTACTGCAACGCCTACAAACGAGAAGCCTGCAATGAATTTTGCAGCTATAACTTGCCATACCTTTAGAGGGTGCGTGAGCAAGGATTCTAGTGTCCCATCACGCTGCTCCTCAGATACAAGCCGCATCGTGGCAGCCGGGACAAATAAGGCAAGAAGAACCGGCAGTAGGAACGCGAAAATTGCTCGTAGGGAGGCTTCTGGATTAACTAACAGTTCACGGAAACCTAAACCTGAAATAAGCGCCACGAAGATCACTAACAATATGTACCCCGTGGGCTGATCGAAATAGCCTCGGAGATCTTTCTTTACAACAGCAACGATTGAACTCACGCCGCGATTACTCCTGCTCTTGGTTTAGGTCAGATGGTGTGTCAGAGGATGTACTATTATCGGCTTCGTCCGAGATTTCGTCCCGAGTTAGAGTAGCAAAGAGTTCCGATAAACTAACGTCCTCTTCATGTAGTTCCCACAACATCCAATCATGTTGCTTGACCAGTTTGTACAACTCCGGCCTGATGTCCATATCAGGATCGGTGGCGGTTATGTGATAGCGGCCTCGACCATTGGACTGTCCAACAGGTGCAACATCCCTGACTATGTCCATAGCTTCAACTGCGGATCGAACTCCATTACCCTCGACTTCAAGCACGAAGTATGATTGGCTTCTAGCGCGTCCGCGTAATTCCGCAGGTGTGCCCTCCTCTACAATAACGCCTTTACGAATTATTAAAAGGCGATCACATACCTCTTCTACCTCCTGAAGCACATGGGTGCTCAGCATAACCGTTCGTTCCGTACCCATCTTTCGGATAAGCTCACGGATAGGAACCCGCTGGTTAGGATCCAAGCCTTCTGTAGGTTCGTCCATAATCAAAATTTTAGGTTGATGAAGAATAGCTCCCGCCAAACCCGTACGCTGTCGGTAACCTTTGGAGCAGGTACTTATCGGCTTATAAAAAACCTCCTCAATACCTGTCTCTGTAACAGCCATCTCGAGGTTAGCTTTACGATCAGCCTTGGTTAGCCCCCGTAGGTCAGCAACATAGTTAAGGTATTGATGCACAAGGAGATCACCGTAGAGAGGATTATTCTCTGGTAAGTATCCAATCATCCCTCTCGTCGCCTTGTCAGCCTTCTGATTGTCGATACCTTCGATTTGTATGGTCCCAGTGTCCGGGGTGTAATAAGAAGTTATTAGACGCATGGTCGTGCTTTTCCCAGAACCGTTGGGACCAAGAAAACCGATCACTTCACCTCTGTGAACGTCAAAGCTGACGTTATTCACAGCTATATTTGATCCAAATTGCTTCGTGACCCCGCGTGCGGAAATCGATATGCCCTGATCTGATTGCTTACCAGACTTATTTTCCTCGTTCTTTGGCATAAACCCTTATCCCCTGGCGTTGTCGGCTAGTCAATTCCCCGGAAAGCAACAGTTGTCTTATCCATTTAACGAAACCATTAACCGTCGAGTTAGTTCATAACCTCACGCCCGTCCGACTAACACTCCACAAGCAAAGAATGCTACATACCAGCCCTTGGAGGCGTCAAGGTATCCAGAAGCCTTGAAACAAACAACTGTTGCCGCAGTCAATAACAACAATAGGGTTCACTGGAATGTTTCACTGGGATATTGCTGAAGCACCCGCGCTAGAGATGATTCTGTCTGAAACCGCTCCAGGTGACATCGGTAAATCTACCATTCTCCCTCCTATAGCTCTGGATACAGCATTCGCAACAGCAGCTAATGGGGGAACGATCCCCGCCTCGCCTACGCCTCTAACGCCATATGGATGGCCTGGATTTGGCACCTCCACGATTACTGGCTCTATCATGGGTAGGTCGTTGGCAACAGGCATACGGTAGTCAAGTAGTGTTGCATTTACCATATGACCCTCAACGGACATATAATATTCTTCGTTCAGCGCCCATCCAATACCTTGGGCGGCTCCACCTTGTATTTGTCCTTCGACATAGCTCGGGTGTATTGCCTTCCCTGCATCCTGAAAAGCAGTACAACGTGATATCGTAGTTTTCCCGGTCTCAGGATCTACTGAAACATCCACAATCATAGCAGCGTAAGCCCTAGCTGCACCCGTGGATGTGACGTTAGCACGACCAACAATTGGTCCCCCCGTCTGGTTGGCATCCTTTGCTACGTCACTAAAGGATAGTGTGAGCTCGGGGTTACTTAGATGATGCACGCTCCCATCCCTGTAAACAATTTCATCAGATGAAACATCCCACGTTATTGCAACACGCTCAACTATCTGTTTCTTGACATCCAAAGCGGCCTGATAAGCTGCAAACCCCGACTTGAAGGTAACGCTGCTACCTCCAGTATTGGACGTGAAACCGATCGAGTCAGTATCGGCCACATGAGGCAAGATGTCAGTTATTGAGATACCCAACTCCTCAGCAAATTGTTGAGAAATCGATGTACGTGTCCCACCAATATCAACAGATCCTTCTACTAACGCTACTTTACCGTTAGGCAACACATTAGCCACTACGCAAGCAGGCCCAGCACCATTTCCCCACGAGCCAAAAGCGACACCTCTGCCTACATACTCGCCCTCCAATGATGAGCGGTAATGTGGATGTCTCTTAACAGCCTCCATAGTTTCAATAGCGCCTATTGAGGGATGAACGGTCCCATTGGCCATCCTTGTCCCCTCCTTAGCCGCATTCTTAAGACGTAATTCAACGGGGTCGACGTTAAGTTCATCTGCGATTTCGTCAATGACACATTCTGCAGCGAAAGCACCGATCGGTGCTCCAGGCGCTCGGTAGGCAGCTGTGCTGGGCTTATTGTCGACGACGTCAAAACTATCGATTAAGAGATTGGGAATATCGTAAGGAGAAAACATAGAAGTTGCCGCCCCGTTATGTGATGAGCCGGGGTACGCTCCTGCCTCGAAAGCTATGTAGCCTTGGCCCGCCACGATATTACCATCGTTCGTGACGCCAACCTTGATCTTCGTGTAACTACCTGAGGTGGGTCCCGTTGCCTCCAAAACATCCGCGCGTGACATGGTGATCTTTACAGGTTTCAAGGCTTTCTTTGATAAAAGGGCCGCTATAGGTTCCAGATAAGCCCGGAGCTTACCTCCGAACCCACCTCCTATTTCAAGAGGCACTACCTTAATATCTGAGATGGGAAGATCGAGGATACGTGCAATCTGGTCCCGCATACCAAACTGGCCTTGACTACTGTTCCAAACCGTCAACCGACCATCTTCACCCCAAATAGCAGTGCAAGTCTGGGGTTCAATATACCCTTGATGGACCATCGCAGTGCGGAATTCCCGTTCGATCACAACGTCGGCACTGGCAAAACCTTCGGTAACACTGCCCAACTCTTGCTGGGAGTGTCCTGCAACATTGGTTCCCGTTATATTCTCAAAACCTAGGCTCTCTGGCGCGACCATATCATCATGTAAAACAGGAGCGCCGTCACGCATAGCATCCTCAACGTTGGTTACTGCAGGAAGCTCATCATATTCTACTTCAATGAGACCGAGTGCCTCTTCTGCTGCGTGAGGATTAGTCGCAGCGAGTGCCGCTACGCAGTGCCCCTTATGGAGAACCTTATCTGAAGCCAATACTGACGTGGCCAAGTACCTAAGACTTATAACAAGATCTTCGCCCACCTGGGTTAGTCGATCATCGGTCCATGGGAGATCAGTATGTGTAACAACAGCGAGTACCTCCGGATGCGCCTCAGCCTTGCTCGTATCTAACCGCTTTATCTGAGCATGCGCGTGGGGACTGCGAAGAATCTTGCCATAGACCAGTCCGGGAGGATGGATATCCGCCCCATAAATGGCTTTACCCGTAACTTTATCGACTCCATCATGCCGAATTGGACGCTTACCAACGGTTTTATACGGTTGGCTACTTATTGGTGGATCAGTTAGTGTTGCCATTAGGGCACCTCTTTATTTAACGGGACAAACCCAATCTAAAAAATCAAGTCCACTTAATCCTCTGGGATGTCAATGTGGATAGTCAATTTATTTACTAGTTTCCCAGTTCAAAGCAAACCTGGTAGATTGCAACCCTACCCAGCAGAGAACCTGCCAACGATTCATCAAACTACCCTAGGGATCAAATGAGGGGGGCGCTGAAGAACAGTCATACTAGCATCTACTCCTAACTCCGACTGAGCTGCAGCAATAGCTTCCTCCACTGTAGGGAATGCTTCGAACCCCAACCGAGCAGCGACATCAAAGTCCTTCACCCCAGCGAAATAAATTCGTTTCAAGTGTCTACGCGGCATCAAGGTACTGTTCCACATAAAGAACGGATGCGCTCCGTGGTAAGCATATCCGTACCTATAGCCGTGGATGTATTCCGGCCGGTGAGCAAAATCGTCTACATAATTCTCCCAAAGCCAGTATGGATCCCTTTCCTGGGTAAGTAGGCGTTCGTAGAATTCAATGTACGGGGAGAATCTCCGTTGGTCGAAGGTCGTATTCAGCGGGTGGGCAATAATAGCTATACCCCCCTCTCGAACCAAGGGCTGGTTTTGAAACTGCATTACGGTGTTAGCCAGCGCTTGATTAGTCACAAGAATCGGATTCATTACCGAAAATTTCGAGTAGCACTCATTGTTATCGACACCAGCAAGTAGAATATCCGTTTGCCCTTCGACGTCGACTTTTAGTTGGTCATCCATTGCTTGTAACGTGTGTTCGTGGACTTCAGCCACGCCTCCACCAAACAAAGCTATCATTCGCTTCTCGTGCTGGTTGTCATAAACACTCTCAATGGTGAATATCCGTCGTCCTTTTTTCTCTAGGTACTTTTCTATTACCGCTCCTTGTTCCCACACAAGCTTCTTGAAAGAAGAGTTCTTCGGATCATCCACTGACTGTCCAGTAGCAGCAGGAAACGGGCGATGGTGATGTCTAATACTCCGGAAAGTGCCGAGCCCAACAGCTGTAGATTTCCAGCCCCCATTGAAGGGAGCCCACATCGTGTTGAGGTATATAAACTGATCAGATTCGACAATGGCACGATTCACTTCAACATCCCAATTTCGGTGTGTGTAGCCAAGGTGAATTAACTGATCAGGATCTTCAGCATCATGGGCATAAAGCTGGTTATACCCGAACTGCATAATGATCTTACGACCGAGGAAAGTTTCCATCTCAACACGGGTGAGTTTACGATGCAACCCTTGGGCAAGAAGCAAGGTAATATTACTCAGTTGCACTCCAGCTTTAAGCAATTCTTCCAAAATGATCTCGATAGCAATCTGCCGGAAGTCAGTGTGCTTTGTGCGGAAGTAAGCACCCGCTGCATCATCAAATGCAATCGTCACTTTGGAGCTAGAACTTACCAAGGATGGCAACGGTTCGTGCGCAATCGGATTATGAAGTACTTCCCTAACAGCGCTAGCTATATCTGTAATTGGAGGCTTCGCCGGATTCCCAGCCACCGTACGCGCGTGCTCAGGAATCTGGACAGAAAGTTGCCCGTTTGCATACGCAATCCGCTCTGTTCTATTACTATCCATAATCTTTACCCAATGCCACCAATCAATGCAATATGATAAGAGATATTAGCCGGGGCAGCGACTTCTTAATCTCGGCTACTTGGTCCCGAACAAAAGATCGTCGACTTCGGCACGGTAAGGCATAGAATCCTGCGCGCCGATTTTTGTGACTGCAATAGCACCTGCTGCAGCCCCAAATCTTACTGCGTCTCCCACTACCTTACCTTCGGCCAATGCCACAGCGACCCCTCCTGCAAAAGCATCTCCTGCCCCCACGCTATCGATGGAGTCAACTTTGTAGGCTGCCACATGTTCGACTGTATCATCAGTAGCATAGACCACACCTAGCTCACCGATTTTTACAATAGCTACCTGCGCCCCGAGTTCTATCAAAGCAAGGGCCGCTGTTTTGGCTGATTTAGGCTCTGTGACAACTACACCAGTAAGAACCTCCGCCTCGGATTGATTAGGCGTTACTATCCCTACAATCTGATAGGAAGACTGGGATAGTCGCGTAGGAGGAGCAGGGTCCATAACGACTCGTACTCCAAAATCTTTAGCAATCGCAGCAGCCTTGATCGATAACTCTACCGGGGTTTCCATCTGGATCATTAAAACATCCGCATCTGAAAGTTCAATCCTTACCACGTCTAACTCCCGCTCATCCAACTGCATGTTGGCCCCGGAGACGCCGATAATGAAATTCTGATGATGCTCATCAAGGAGAATTATGGCTACTCCGGAGGGAGTTGAAGGATCAGTATGTACATGTTCAATATGGACACCCGTTTCAGCTAAACTATGCACAAGGTCAGAGCCAAATGAATCGCTGCCGACACGTCCAATCATTGTGACGTTCGCACCTAACCGGGAAGCTGCAACTGCCTGATTTGCCCCTTTCCCTCCAGGGGTTGTACGAAATTCAGTTCCTATTACTGTCTCACCTGGTTGTGGGATCCGGTGAGTAGCCGCGACCAGGTCCATATTGATACTGCCCAACACAACGATCTTCGCCAAGTGTTCTACCATTTAACCTATCTGTTTTTTTTCCAGTAAATCTTCGATAACTTGGGCGACTCCATCCTCACCGAGAGGTCCCGCCAACCGCTGGACTCGTTCAAGTAGCTCAGGGTGTCCATCTGAAACCGCAAATCCCAACCCTGCCCATTCAAGTACGGGCAGATCCTCAAGTCCGTTGCCAAATGCCACGACCTCGGAAGCCAAGATCCCTAGGCAATCACACAGTTTGGTTAACGCCTTTGCTTTACTGGCGTTGGGATGGAGAATCTCACAGAAGAACGGCAATGTACGTGCGATTTGGAGGCTTGATCCAAATTGTGTATTCATTACATCCGCCAACTCAGCAACCGCATCTTCAGGTCCAACAGCAACTAAACGAGTAACCCCCATTCCTGCTATGAGCCGTAGGTCTCCAACTACTTTCACCGCGACACCATTACGGACGCCATATTCATCACCCCACTCACTGGTACGGTTAAGGAACACGTCGTCCCCACAATGAGCCACGATTTCAAAATCCCACTCACCAAGTGCTGTAAGGACAGCCTCCACCATCTTCTCTGTAAGTGGTTGGTGCCATATGATTTCGTGGCTGAGGGGATCAGCTATAACAGCCCCTTGAAACGTAACAATTGGCGTTGAAAGCTCCAAATCTCCGACCGCCTTCAGAGCAGATTGGAACATTCGACCAGTTACCACTGTTACGACAGCACCCATCGTCCGTGCACGTTGAACTGCTTCAATAGTCCGTTGAGATACCGGCTGCTCACGGTCACGAATCGTTCCATCTATGTCTAGTGCGATTAATTTATAGGGCATTGTTACCGCTACAACAGGACTGATAGAATCGCACCATCTCCATGAACTCCATAACTCCCAGACGCCTAATGTGGGCTGTGATTCTACTTCTAGTAGCGTACATCATGTTGCAAGCAGTCCCGAATTGAGTTTCATTATCGTACGCCCATTCACAAGGTTCCCAAAGCCGTGAAGATTAACCGATTCCAGACACGAATAGTTGCGCTACCCAGTGAAAGTGGTCCACTGACCGGTACGGCTGCTTCAACTTTCATCGTCCTACAATTGTGGTCGGATGATGGCATTGAGGGCGTTGGGTACGGAACTTTGGTTCCGCAGATAATGGTCAAGCCTCTCAAAGTAACCATTGACTCCCTGAGTGAAAACGTCATTGGCACGAACCCCATGAATATCGAACAAACTATAGGAGGACTGCTGACGACGGCATCAAACGGCAACATATCGGGCTTGCTATGCCACGCTATAGCAGCCATCGACATTGCGCTGTGGGATATACGTGCTAAGGCGATGGGCAAACCGGTTCACAAACTGTTGGGAGGGTTTACCGACCGTATCCCCATCTATGCCAGTGGCTACCTATGGCGAGACTATTCCCTCGACCAAATTGCTGAGACAGGAGTCCGACTCCTGTCTGAAGGCTTCACTGCAATGAAACTAAGACTGGGTGGCGAAGAATCCGCTGCAAAAGAAGTTGAACGGGTCAAAATATTACGAGAAGCTGTGGGCGATAACATAGACATCATGATTGACATCAACCAAGGTTGGACTGTCACACAAGCAATTTCAATGGGCCGTGAGATAGAGGAATTTGGGATCTATTGGCTTGAAGACCCTGTAGCGCACCACGATTTCGCTGGTCAGGCAAAGATCACTTCAACACTGGACATCCCAATTGCATCTGGTGAATACCATTACGGCTTGCCTCCCTTCCACTACGCAATTTCGAACCGGTCATTTGACATTCCGATGATAGACCTTATGCGTGTGCCTGGCTTTACATACTGGATGAAAGTCGCGCACATGGCAGAAGCAGCTAATCTTAAAGTGGCAAGCCACTTGGCACCTGAACTGATGTGCCATGCAATGGCAGCGATACCCAATGCACTTATTACCGAGCACATGCCATGGGGTCTCCCTTTGTTCCAAGAGTCCCTTACAATCAAGGATGGAGACCTAGTATTGCCTTCGAACCCAGGGCTTGGGCTTACATTAAATGAGATAGATGTAGAGCGTTATTCCGTGGGTTAACCTACACCCCACTAGAGAGATGGCAGCTACTAATTTTCCAACTCAAGGGTTTTGATTCGCTTTTCAATCTCTGCGAGTTTTGAATAATCTTCCCTCACAAGATGGTAGCTCCGCTGCAGATACGATTCAGCTAGGGAAGGCGCGTTCGTAGCATTCGATTTCAGTGTGTCTACCAGTTTAGGAATCTCATGAGCATCAGGGAGATGACGAGCCAACAAGACTATCTCGGACTCAGTTTCGCTTAGTAAGGCTGAATCAGCTCCATCCACTGCAAATCGAAGTTGTCCAACGAGCTTTGTTAGTTGGCCCAGTTTCTCATCATCACTCATAAAATCGTAGAGTACGTCACTTACGACCAAACTCTCACTTTGTTCCTCTGGTTGACCATAATCACTCGGGGAATCTGCGTGGATTCCTCCTCCGGTGATCTCTACATACGACTGGGCGTATTGCTCCACAACATCACTGATACGATTCATCGCTTCCGTAACTTCGGTACCATCGTAAGTACCCGCATAGAGGATGTCATCATCACGGGAAGACGCCATCCGATCAAGCACCTCTAAGTCACCTATCTGCTCGGGTGCCGGAGGAAAGGCAAAAGCTGAGAGATCTTGTGGACCAATTTCACCCAACTGATTCATCAAAAATGGTGGGACATATTTTGATACATCTACGTTAATCGGCATGATGACAACGTAAGTTGCCCAAACTTCCCCGTTCTTGCCATCAAAGTAGACTAGTGCATGCCCTACAGGCCGACCGGCATCGCCCTTCCGAAACTCAACTACCATTCTTACCCCCTGCCACTCATTATATCCGAGGGATAATAATTCCGTCGGCACAAATAGTCAGTGTGAAAATCTAATCGTGCTATAATTCTGGCTAAGCGCGTCGATCTCCAAGCGCCCCCAACCCAACAGTAGGTGAGACCCTAATGAAGGTCGTGTTTTTACAAGACGTAGAAGGTGTAGCTAACGGTGGAGATGTTAAAGAGGTTAAACGAGGATTTGCTCGTAATTATCTCGTACCTAAAGCCCTGGCGGTCCCTGCAACAAAAGATGCGTTGCAGCGAATCGAACGACTCACACGCCAATCTGACGAAAATCGGGTAAAGCGCATAGAAAACTTGCAGGCGCTCGCCGATGAACTCGGTGGACAACGCGTTGACGTAGCAATGCGAGCTGGAGCCAGTGGCCGGCTATACGGATCTGTAACTAACACAAATATTGCAGAACAACTATCTACTCTAATTGACAGCGAAATCGGGCGACGCAGTGTCGAGATACCTGAACCGATCAGGGATGTCGGCGTTTACGAAGTGAATATTCGCCTCTACAGTGACATCAGCGCGTCCGTGAATGTTCTTGTACACCCAATGGATACTGATCCAGATGAATATCTTCAGTTCCTCGAGACTAGGAAGCAATCAGAAGAAGATACGGACACGGGAACAGGAGATGAACTAGAAGCTGAGCTAGCTACCCCCATGAACACAGACCAACCCGTTGAAGATATTGGGGCTTCTGGTGAAAATGAGGATGAGGATACAGCGGATTCATCAAACGAAGTAGAGGCCGATGAGGAGACTCTTTCGGAGTCGTCTCATACTTCTCCCGACGAAGAATCAGTTGAGTCAACAGAGTAGACGAAAGACTTCAGACCTCTTAGAATGTCCCTGAAACAGTGCTCTTTTTTGCCTTGAGTGTCGGGAGTCGGCAAAAGTAACGTAGGGCTACTGCGGAAGACGTGTCCTCCTGAACAGCCCTCCCCTTGGAGCCACGTTTTCCGCACTGTTGTTTCCCGGCCAAACGCTACGCTAATTGGAGATCCCCGCGTGTACGTAGACCGGTTGCTACCACACAACCCCGAAGCCGAGGAAGCTGTAGTTGGATCGATCCTCATCGATGAGGAATCGCTGTCTAAAGCAACATCTCTCATAGTCCCTGCAGATTTCTACGTTGGAAAGAACCGCCGCTGCTACGAGGCACAACTAGCCTTATTCGAACGAGGGGAATCGATAAATCAAGTTACGGTCGCTGAGGAACTTGCCTTGCAAGAACACCTCGACGAGGTAGGTGGAGTCGCATACCTTGCACATCTAGTCAGAATGGTGCCGACATCCGTGCATGTTGAGCATTATGCCGGCATTGTCCAACGGACCTCAGTGATGCGACAACTCATAAGCACTGCAGACAATATCGCCGCGATCGGGTATGAAGGCGATGCAAGTGTAGACAACGCACTGTCAAAAGCTGAGGACCTTCTGTACCGGATCAGAACCGGGCAGAAAAGTGGGGATTTTGTCCACATACGAGAAGTATTGGACCGGTATATGGAAGAGACCGCTTCCCTGGAAGTCGACAGTGAACTTAACTTCGCTCCTGTTCCTACAGGATTCTCTGATTTTGACCAACTGCTGGGAGGAGGACTACAACGATCTGATCTTGTAATCATCGCAGCTCGGCCCAGTCTTGGAAAAAGTACCCTCGCATTCAACATAGCTCGACATGCCTCCGAACAAGGATTCTCGGCTGGCGTTTTTAGCCTGGAAATGGGTGCTGAACAAATTGGTATCAGGCTGGTTTCCAGTGAAGCAAATATTGACAGCCACCGGATGCGGATGAGCCTGATAAGCGAAGTTGAGCGCCAACGCGAACTCGACGCCATTGGGCACCTCTCTGAGTTACCCATTTATATTGATGATTCGCCTATGCAAAGCATCGCCGAAATCAGGGGGAAATCTAGACGATTACAAATCGAGCGCAGCGTTGATCTCTTAATCGTGGATTATATTCAACTTATCAGTGGTACAAGTGGCCGGTCTGAAAATCGAGTACAGGACATGAGTGAAATTTCAAGATCCCTGAAAGCTATCGCTCGCGATCTTGGCGTTCCGGTAATAGCATTATCCCAGTTGAGTCGAGCTCCTGAACAACGGCCTAATCACCGACCTCTTTTATCTGATCTCCGTGAAAGTGGCAGTATTGAACAGGACGCTGACGTAGTAGCATTCATATATCGTGAAGACAAGTATGTGACTCGTGACGAGTGGGAGAAACGAAACCCAGGTGCCCCTTACCCACAGAATATTGCAGAATTGATCATTGCAAAGCACCGCAATGGCCCCACTGGTGACGTAAACCTTTATTTCCGTGAAGACGTAGTTACTTTTGAATCCTTGGCTCGCCCACAAATCGCGCCGGAGTTAGCATAATATGGCCTTCCAAGGATTCCCCGAGAAACTGCGCTATACACCTGTCCCTGGCCCCCTGCTCGGCTCTCTTCTAGAACAGATAGACGACCTTGGGGAGATGAAAGTGATACTACGCGCCGTGTGGCTCCTCCATCAGAAACGAAATTACCCTCGGTACTGTTTGCTATCCGATTTTCTTAATGACCCCACACTCGTAACCGCACTTGGTGGTCCTTCATCAGCAGAGGTCAACATTCGCGGCTCTCTCGATCGTGCAGTCAAACGTGGCACCCTAGCTTCCGCAACCATCGACGGTACTATCGCCTTTACACTAAATGTCGATCGCGAAGCACGAGCACTCTACCAACTGTCAGAGGATAAGCAAGCTGATTCAACACCGCAGAATGATCCCCCTACGTGGGGAAGTGCAACTGGCCAACCAAACATCTTCGCAATGTACGAAGACAACATTGGAATGCTGAACCCGATGATTGCTGAGGAGTTGAAAATCGCCGAGAATAGCTACCCGCCGAAGTGGATTGAAGAGTCGTTTCGAATAGCCGTTGTCCAAAACAAGCGGAGTTGGCGTTACATAGCTAACATACTAGATCGCTGGGAGCGAGAAGGAAAGACTGATGCAGGACCTCTCCAAAGTCCTACACAAACTAGCTACTACTAAACCAGTCGATGATGGGCAATATATCCCGCCTGTTAGCCATGGCGAAGGTGACAAGGAATGTAACGTCTGTGGAGGACTAGGTTGGATCACAGCTAACGTACCTGTCACTCATCCTGAGTTTGGAAAACTGACCCCTTGCCAGTGTAGGCGTGGGAGACTTGATGCTGAACAACACGAACGACTGTTGCGATTCAGTAACTTAGGCCAACTTGAGACCCGCACCTTTGAAGCACTCGATCGCAATGGCCCCCAAAAAGAAACACACGGCCAACTTTTTCAAAAAGCCTATGATGTTGCCCTTGA
The DNA here is from genome assembly GCA_022448725.1 of SAR202 cluster bacterium. GTDB lineage: Bacteria > Chloroflexota > Dehalococcoidia > Lucifugimonadales > VXLM01 > VXLM01. The sequence goes on from JAKUTR010000008.1 coordinate 21,945, forward strand.
GTATTCATCAGCGCCTTCCGGTTGGCTCATAATAACTGGGCCAAACGGGTCTGGAAAAACACACCTTGCATCGGCCATAGCGAATCGATCCATAGAGAATGGGATGGTCGTTTTCTTCACACATGCACCCGACTTGCTCGACCATCTACGATCTAGCTTTGGTCCTACTAGCGAAGTCACATACACAGACCTGTTTGAGCAAGTTCGTCAAGTACCAATGCTAATCTTGGATGGTGTCGGCAGTCAGAGCACGACTTCTTGGGCCGAAGAGAAGCTACGACAGATCATCAACAGCCGTTATAACGAAGAACTCCCCACCATCATCACAACCTCGACAAGCTTTGATGACCTTGACCCTTACATAGCTGCCCGCACCAGTGACGAGCGAGTAAGCACTACCATCTCTCTGGGTAATAGCAGTCCCACTTTGGAACATGGAATTGATTTGGTTCCAGAGGATATGTTGGAACGCATGACCTTTGAAACTTTTCAAATCAGACAATCGACTCATAGTTCCCAAATGCAAAGTCTTCAAGCAGCGTTCGAAGCGGCGGAACATTTCGCATCCCATCCTGAAGGTTGGTTGACTCTGTTTAGCCACAACACCGGCGTGGGTAAAACTCACTTGGCTGTTGCAGTAGCAGGAGAACAAATCAAAGCAGGCCGTACTGTTTTCTTCGCCTTCGTCCCAGAACTACTTGACTACTTACGCTACACATTCACTCCAGAAAGTACTATCCGATACGATCGGGTTTTTGAAGACGTGAAGAACACTCCTTTACTCATCCTCGATGATCTCGGACATGAGCATAGTAGCCCCTGGGCGCAGGAAAAACTGTACCAAATCGTTGTCCACCGTCATAACAACCGATTGCCTACGCTAATAACCAGTTCAAGGGACTTCACCGAAGATTCTGGCCCAATTAGTTCCCGTATACAAGACGCATCGACCGGAATCTTCATACGTATCGAAGCAGACGATTATAGGAAAAAAGGCAGACGCGGCTGATACAGTAATCCGATCTATGCCTGCATACACACCCCATTAAGGACCAGTGCTTGCCGACCTCCTCCACGACAGCTAAACTGGCCGCCACACTGAACTTCCTGAGGCTGCCATGAAAATTGCAAATCTGCGAGGCCCACGGGACCTTGTTATAGAAGACCTCACTCTTGACACTCAAAACTTGGGACCCGACGACGTGTGGGGTGAGACTGAAATCACCGGATTCAAGATCGGAACTGATCGAGGAAACTATGAGGGAGCTGAGAATGTCCCAGGCGCACCGGACTACCCCCGTTGGGTTGGTGACAGTAATCTTGCAGCAATAAAAGCGGTCGGCAGCAACGTTACCAAATTCAAGCCAGGAGATAGGGTGATCTCACGTGCGCCACACACCTCTGATTGGATCCAGAACCAAAACGGCCCTTTAGTGAAGGTACCAGACGGAGTCGATTCTGAAGATGCTGTGTGGGCACACCTTTATACTCTTAGCGGGCTCTGCTATCGCAAGGCTAATTTCGTTCCTGGAGAATACGTCGCAGTCGTTGGGTTAGGCGTATTAGGACTAGGTGCAATTGGCCTAGGACCTGCTATGGGAGCTCGTACAATCGGCATTGGCAACAGCCCAATCAGAAACGACATGGCAATGAGGATGGGAGCACATGCCACGTTCCTGTATAACGACCGTGATCTAACCAGTAAGCTCCATGAATACACAAACGGTAGTGGAGTTGACCTCGTAATCCTCACAGCAAACCCGTGGCCAGCGTACCGCACATCCGTTGAAATTGTCCGGGACAATGGACGCGTGTCCATTGTAAGTCTACTAGGGCGAGGTGAAGATGACCTTGATTTTAATCCCCTAGCAATGCAGTATTTTTACCACAAAAGCCTGTCTCTCATCGCAGTGAATGGTACATCAGGGTATCTATACCCGTCATCGGACAGCGACAGATTTGAGTGGAATAAGCAGTGTGAGTTCGTACTTCAACTTATGGCCGATGGCAACCTCAATCCTAGCCAACTTATAACTCACCGACTTCATTACACACAGATGATAGAGGCTTACGAAATGGCTTACGAACGTGAAAAAACGATGCTTGGTGTCGTGTTTACATGGAAAGATTGACCTTAGGAGACCTTTATGACAACTAAAGCGAGCAGAGTCCAAACATCCCTTGATTTGTACGAAAAAGCAGGGCAACTAATTCCGGGCAAAACGCAACTTATCAGTCGCCGCGCTAGTAGTTTTGCTCATCCTGTAAGCCCAATATACGCATCTTCCGCCAAGGGATCACGTTTCACGGATGTGGATGGCAATGAATTCATTGATTGGGTCAATTGCGTTACGGCAGTCATTCTAGGTCACGCAGATGAAGTGGTCGACAACGCTGTTAAAGAACAGATTGATAAGGGCAGTCTTTACACAGTGAATAGTGCCCAAGAAATTGAACTCGCAGAGCTTCTTTGTGAAATCATCCCAAGTGCTGAAATGGTTCGCTACACAAAAGGAGGTGGCGAGGCGTGTGCTGTAGCAGTCCGTATAGCCCGTGGTACAACAGGCAAGGATAAAATCCTTTTCTCTGGCTACCATGGTTGGCATGATTGGTACCAAGCAGCTAACTGGCTTGTTGACCCCGTAACCGACGAATTCCCATTCTCAGGTATAGAGCCCATCGGCGTGCCGCAAGCACTAGCAGGTACAGCCCTACCCTTTGTCTATGGGGATCTTGACGGGCTCAAAAAGCTTTTTGAGGAAAATAAGGGTGAAGTTGCTGCAGTGATGATGGAACCAATGCGGTCTGAACGTCCACCAGTGGGCTACTTAGAGAGTGTGAAGCAACTATGCCATGACAATGGGTCGATTCTGATATTCGATGAAGTTTCTTGTGGCTGGCGCATCTCACTAGGCGGTGCTCAAGAATGGCTAGGTATAACACCTGACATGTCAGTCTTCGCCAAAGCAATGTCTAATGGATACGCTATGGGCTGCGTCGTCGGAGCGCGCGATCTGATGGAGCCTGCCGATAGAATGTTCATATCAAGTTCCTACTGGAGCGACAACGTTGGTCTTGCGGCATCGGTTGCGTGCATCAACGAACTAAAACGCCGTGACTCAACAACCCAATTCCGAATCATCGGGGAGAAAGTACGGGCTGCATTAGAGGGTGCAATCGATTCTGTCGGAATCTCCGCAACTGTGACAGGCATTCACACAGCTCCAACAATCTCTTTTGACCTTCCGGATCCTTCGATCGGACCGCAAATCAATACTCTTTTCATCCAAGAAATGAGCAAGCGTGGTATCCATTCTCCAACATCGTTCAAAGCGACATTAGCTCATAGTGATGAGGATATCGCAATCACCGCAGAGGCAGCCGCGGAATCGATGAAGATAATCATGCGGGCACTAGAGGGCGAACTGGAAAATCTGCTAGAAGCAGAGGTGAAGCGAGAACCATTCCGCCGACTTGTCACCTAATCGCATTCCATTTTTAGCGCGACAAGACGAGACACTAACTGACGACGGACCCGACCGTAAGTCTCCTCGGAGATTTGTGAGCGATTCCGCTCGTCTTCTAGATCATCTAATCTTCGGATCAATTCCATACGCTGAGGTTGCACAGCCATAGTAGAACCACCAAGAATCTGCCTTTTACGATATAACAGTACAAAGCTCAGAATAGCTAGCATAAGAACCCCCAGGGCAACAGGTGCAACTAGCTCATATGGCATAGTTTTAACGCGGTGAATTACATGATCCCAAAAAACAGCGCGTGGAAGACCTGTCAAGTGGATAGTAACTCTGGTATCACGCTCAACGCCCACTGTCTCGATCACCTGATACTGACTCCCGCCAATGTCTTTGGATGTAGGAGAAGGGAGGTGTGGACTTGAAAGCGCGCCTAGGTCATTAGGAGAAACAACTCTTAGGCTTTCAGTACCATAGGGATACGATTTGTCGAACGTGACCGAACCATTATCGTAAGGGAAATTATAGGAAAAAAGTACCTCATGCTCTCCTGGCGGAACATTTGCAGTCAGAGCGAAACCACGATCCACTTGGAGCGCATCTGCTGCAATCAACTGCGTGTCGACCTGAAGATCACTTGACCCTACTGGCAGAGCAAAACGTAACAAATTCATCGGCTCTGGCCCCGGAACGTAAGTACGATCACCAGTATTAACTACATTTACAATCTCAAGTGCATGCACACGTTCATCTAACTTATCGGCCCGTGCCAAAAGTAACGACGCGGTCCTCACCTCCAATAACGACTGGTCATCAGAGGTTTCATAAATCTTGATCATGATCGGTTGTACTAAATCGCGCAGTGGGTTTATATCTGCCCCATACACAACACCCCCGTAGCGCACGGTGACTCCATACAGTGACTGCTCATCCATGAGCATATCTCTGAACTCGAACTTACCGGAATCCTCGGTCTTGGTATCCCATTCTTCGTAAGTCTCTTGATCCTGTCTATGGAGTGTAACGGTAAGCCCGGATACAGGATCAGCATTCTCGGTAGCATTACTGATCTGACCAACTATTACCCGTTGAGATGGTGCCTGTGCTTGAACAAGGTGAATCGATAGGATAAACAGTATGAAAACGGTGCTCGCGCTAACTAACATCTTCATGCCAATTTTAAGTTTCCCACAACCGAATCTCACTTGCTCAGTGTGCAATGATCAAACCGGAAGGAGGACCAGTCATCCCAGCGTTCTGGCACCCATTTGAATCGGATGGTACTAGAAACCCAGCCCAATAACTGGTAATCACTGTGCTCGTTTAATGTTTTGAATTACCGTCAATTGTCTACAGATTCTCCTGTTACTGTCTCCCGTATAGATACCATTTCTAAGCGGATACTATCCAGTAAATCCTCCTCTTGCTTCTCTCCCAATTCCATCTCCTTCATCACAACGGAGGCTTCAATCATGTACTGCTCTTTTAGAGCTGTATAATCATCACTGTTTAGGTTACCTATCGCATGCTCCAACTCGGCACTTTTTAGACCAGCTACAGCCGTTTCCCAGCGCCTCTCCCATTCGAAATGTGCCGATGTCTCATCATCAGAAGGCACGTTGTCTTTAGATGTAAATACGAACGGCCACAGGATAGCAACAGCAGGTATAAGTACCAAGAAAATAGCGATGGTCACTAGCATATTGTCCGCCTACTTACTTCTGGATTGACGAGACATGATTTCTTAGCTTTGGAACTTGCTTATCCTGAGTGTGTAGACGTGGCCAAAGAGCAAAAACCGTCCCTGCAATGAAAAATGCCCCGGCAAGCCACATCCACCAAACCATCGGATTTACGTATACTCGAAAAACTGCTCTCCCATCCGAATTGAACTCAGACGGGACAATATAGAAGTCCTCGATCGGAGTACTCCTAATCGCGGCACGGGTTGCAGCCACACGATGATCAAGGTAGAAAGTTCTCTTTGCATCCATCGTTCCAATCCGACGCCCATCTTGACTCACTTGGAACCTGGCCGTTTGTTCCTCTCGATCAGGCAAAGATTTCTCCAAAAGTTCAGTGTAGGTGAAACTGTAACGACCAAGGCTCTCCGTCTGACCAATGCCCATATTAAAATCACGTTGGACATCATAGAAGGAAGATCCTATCGCTCCAAGAGCTAACATGGAAATCCCCAGATGAACTACGTAACCGCCGTAGCGGGGACGGTTAGCAGCAAGTAGCCGTCCGAACGCAAGTATATAACTCTCACCTTTATGGTGGCGTGACAAGACTCCCCTCACCCACTCATGTCCAATCCCTACCACTGAGATCACACAGACACCGATTGCGAGCACAGCTACAGGGTGCCTCACACCGAGAACCCATAGTATTACTACCGTTATAGCAGCTCCCACCATCGGGTAAGCAAGGATTTTCGCGACGATACGGGGATTCGCGCGACGCCATGGCATTAATGGACCAACACCCATTAGAAACACAATGAAGAGTAGGATGGGACCGTTAACCCGATCGAAAAATGGCTGGCCTACAGTCACAACTACGTCACTAGCCGCCTTGGAAAAAACAGGGTATATCGTTCCCCACAAGGTTATAAATGCCACGGCGAGGAACAACACATTCTGTGTTAGGAAGGCACTCTCTCTTGATAATATAGAATCAAGTCTGCCTTCGCTTTTTAGAGTGTCAAGCCTCCAGGCGAATGCAACCAGAGAAGCGACCAAAGTCAATCCCATAAATCCAAGAAAGAGCCATCCCATGGTTGATTGTGCAAATGAGTGAACAGAAGGAACTGGCCCGCCACGGTTTATGAACATCCCCATCTCTGCAAGTGTGAAAGCTACCGCAACAAGGATAATATTCCACGACCGAAACATCCGTCGGCGCTTCTGAACCATGATCGAGTGAACGAACGCCGTCATAGCCAGCCATGGCATCAAGGCTGAGTTTTCAACCGGATCCCATGCCCAGTAACCACCCCACCCTAAGATTGTGTAGGCCCACCAAGACCCTAGTAACAAACCAGTTGTCAGAATTAACCATGAAACCATCCCCCAAAATCGCCCTTGATCAACCCATTCATCTCGTCCACCACGACCCGCCAAAAGGGCTCCCATCGCTATGCTAAATGGGATAGCCACAGATATCAGACCCATCATCTGTACAGGAGGGTGGATAAACATCCCAAAATGAATCAGAAGGGGGTTAATACCCTGGCCATCCAAAGCTGGGACCGGGAGGCGTTCCAGTGGGTTAGCCAGAAACACTATTATTCCTACAAAAAAGGTTAGGACTATAGCCATGACGCCGGTCGCATAAGGGGCTGTATACGGAAGTTTACGTGCTAATCCAACCACGGCCACTACAGAGATAAGTCCAAAGATAGTAGCAATGAACAAGAGTGAGCCCGCATTTCCTGCATACAGAGCAACCCACGTGTAGATGCTTGGGAGTGCAAGACTACTATTTTCAACCACATAGCGAACTGAGAAGTCATGGGATACAAAAGCAGATACTAGAGCTAGTGTTGAAATCAGAAGCAAAATTGGGACCGTCATTAAACCATACCGGGCACTTAAAACCAGGGATGGCAGACGCTGCCAGGCCCCAATTAACGACGCAACAGAAACATATACACAAACCAACAATGCAATCGGTAAAGCGACAAACCCCGCATCGACAATCATTCTTCAGGCTCGGTGGAAGAGTTTTCACTACTCTGATCAGGGGGAGGGACGTCCTCCAACAAGGCCTGTTCCACAAGGGAGAAATAAGTTTCCCGCTCTGGGCCAGTGAGGTCAACACGACTCGCTCTAAGCTCACCCTCAGGCTGAGGCCGTGTCATCATCCTTAAAACCATATATAGCACGAGCATGCCCATCACAATTCCGATAGGCGGAACTATCCATACCAACAGGTTTCCCCCTCTGCGAGGAGGCTCCAACAGAACACGGACACCGTATCGTTCTACGAAGAAATTACGCACCTGCTCCCCATTCCATCCCTCCTCTAATTTCTCATCCACAACACCGCGCATTTGTGATGCAAGTGGATGCTGTGATTGGTCTATGGACTCTCCTGGACAAACGGGGCACATGAGCGTTTTATTAATTTCTTGAGCCTGAATTTCGTGAGACGGGATCTTCTGTACAGTACACGCAACAGCGGAAAGTACGCTGAGAAGCCCACAAACCAACAAAATGTACAGCGGAGTTTTCATCAACTTAAAGACTAGCATAGCCTGTGTCGTCTTCAGTTTAAACAAACTACCAAATAGAGATTGCCCACCACTGAGCCGTGTTCTGTATAATCCCTTCGTTGTTAGAAAATAGGGAGATGCAATGACGGTACTATACGTTGCTTCAGACGAGCCCGGCGCCGGCAAAACAGCCTTCGCTACCACCCTAGCCTACGATTTGATAAGCCACGGTAACAAAGTAAATGTGATCAAGCCCATCAAGGATACTCACAACGACCATGAGATCTATACGAAACTGCTTGATCAAGCTACTCCGACAAAAAGTGTAACTGCGGGACAAGAAACCCTTAGCTCCGATCTACTTTCACAAGTTTCTGATATCAGTCAGCAAGTTGCCGAAAATAGCGACGTTGTAATTGTTGAAGGCCCCGGGACGATCTCTCCAAAAGAAAATGGACAGATCGCAGACGCGTTAAATGCAACCGCCGTCCTAGTAACAAGACACACCTTTGGCAAAGACCCAAAGACTGTCGCCTCTTACGCCACAGAATTCAATGAGCGATTAGCAGGCATTATTGTCAATGGGCGAACTGAGTACCAAGACATAGAAGTTAGCTGTTCGTTCATACCGGAACTTTCAAAGACTAACATCCCTACTCTTGGAATTATTCCCGAAGACCGTCGTCTACTCTCTTCCACGATTGAGGTGATTGCGCAGCACCTATCTGCGAGATTATTGAATGCTGATTCGAACGAAGAACAGTACGCCGACCGGCTTGTTGAAGACTTCATGGTTGGAGGCTTAGGGCTTGACTGGGGTGTTCTATACTTTGGCATTCGAGAAAATAAAGCTGTTGTCGTACGAGGGGACCGCCCTGATGTGCAGATGTCAGCGCTCGATACCCCTTGCGCCTTTATGATACTTACCGACGGGATAACGCCTATCGAATACGTTCTCCATGAAGCCACACTCAACGAGGTTCCTTTAGCTGTTGTAGAAACGAGTACACTCGAGACGATGGATGCTCTTAACAACCTTCAAGATACTGCTAGCTTTGACCACATTGAAAAAGTCTCGAGGTTTCATGACCTTCTAACGGTACACGCAGATCTAACGCCTATACTTGATAGGTTAGGACTACCTGTCGCAGTATAGCAACGCTTTGGGCAAACCGTTGCCCTCCGAACGAGAGCCGTTGAGGGCCCGAGACCGCTATGCTATATTTACGGCCAATCCCCTTACAAGGCTCCAGACAATGGCTCAGTCCCAGTCTCAACAAGGTCTCAGCCAGTTCATGAGTTCGTTACTGGCTGATGATTCCAGGTACGAAGGCCTGGATTTAGTAGTTGCAGCAATCGCTGATGGAGTTCGCAACGTCAATAATAAAGTCCAAGCGGCAGCGATCGCTGACGTTCTCGGGACCACGGGTGAAGTAAATGTACAGGGTGAGATCGTGCAGATTCTTGACCAGGCGAGTTCTGACACTTTTGTAGATGCCCTCCGGGACTGTGGGCGCGTAGCCGCTGTCGGGTCAGAAGAGATCACCGAAGGTACGGTTATTGGTGACAGTCCACTGCACAACTACTTTGTGTTAATGGATCCATTGGACGGATCATCAAACATTGATGTCGCCGTCAGCATTGGTAGTATATTTGGTATCTGGTCACGTCCACCAGATATCTCAGTGACAGAGGAATCCCTTTTACAACCAGGGAACAAGCAGGTCGCAGCAGTCTACGCAGTATACGGATCAAGCACCGTACTGGTCGTAGCAGTAGAAGGGAAGGTCAATGGTTTCACTCTCAATATTGCCACTGGTGAATTTGAACTAACGCACAAAGACTTACGTATACCCGAGAAATGTGAATACTATAGTGCTCCAGAGCATAACTACAAAAACTGGTCTACAGCGATGCAAGAGGTAGTTGACGGGTTGCGAGACACCCACTCTCTCAGATATGTGGGGTCTCTTGTAGCTGACTTCCATCGGAATCTCCTAAAAGGGGGAATCTTCCTGTACCCGGGAGATAGTAAGAGTCCACAGGGCAAGCTGCGGCTTATGTATGAAGCGAATCCGCTGGGATATGTTGCCGAACAGGCGGGCGGCAACGTATCAGATGGTTCTCAGAGAATCCTAGACATCCTGCCTACGAAACTTCACCAACGTGTACCACTCATTGTTGGTAACGCAAGCACCGTGGTAGATACAATAGAAAAACTTCAGAAATAATCCGGTTGGCTCTTGTTTAAACTGAATTCAAACGTCTGTCAAACGGACTAGAGGGTGAGAACGAATATGAATCTAACTGAATTGAACAGAACGGCACAAGCAATGGTACAGCCAGGTAAAGGCATCCTTGCGGCAGACGAAAGTACTGGCACGATTCAAAAGAGGTTCGATTCTATTGGAGTCGATTCGACAGAGGAGAACCGGCGAGACTACCGTGAACTATTGTTCCGAACTGACGGAGCAGCAGAATTCATATCTGGTGTGATCCTCTATGATGAAACGATTCGCCAGAAAAGTGCTGACGGAGTCCCGTTAGTAAAGGTCCTCACAGATCAAGGCGTCATTCCTGGTATCAAGGTCGATAAGAGTACTAAACCACTTGCGGGGGCGGAAGGCGAAGTAATCACTGAAGGCCTTGATGGACTATCTGACCGACTAGAAGAGTACGTATCGCTAGGGGCAAAGTTTACCAAATGGCGAGGGGTAATCACGGTTGGTGATGACATCCCGAGTCGGTATTGTATCGAGGCTAACGCACATGCACTGGCCCGCTATGCAGCCCTCAGCCAGGAAGCTGGCTTGGTGCCAATTGTAGAACCCGAAGTGCTGATGGATGGTAATCACTCTATCCAGGATTGCCTAGAAGCGACCCGCAGCACACTGCGTGAGGTTTACTACCAACTGAGTATAAACCGTGTTGTTCTAGAAGGCACCGTGCTTAAACCTAATATGGTTCTCTCGGGTAAGGATGCTTCTAGACGAGCCAGCGCGGACGAGGTCGCAAAAGCTACTATTTCCTGCTTCCTTGATACGGTTCCAGCGGCAGTACCAGGCATTGCGTTCCTATCCGGGGGACAGTCTGACGACGAAGCTACCCAGAATTTGAATGCTATAAATACTCACGCGCACGAGGTCGGCGTACCATGGGAATTGACTTTCAGCTATGGTCGTGGACTCCAAGGAGCACCGTTGAATGCGTGGAGTGGAGACAAGAACAACTCTGACGCAACCAAGGCTGCTTTCTATCACCGGGCCAAGCTTACAGCTGCAGCTCGTTGTGGAGAGTACTCAACTGATATGGAGCTTTCTGCTAACTAGGCTCAACTTGTCGGAACTTCTCATTGCAACTCATAATGAAGGCAAGCTGCGCGAGTTTAGCGCATTTTTCGCTAAAACTGGTTACTGCCTGCGGTCACTAAACGATGTGGGAATACACACAGAGGTTGAAGAAACTGGATCAACCTTCGAAGACAACGCTGCTCTAAAAGCCACTACTTACGCCCAACTTAGTGGTATGGCTACCATAGCAGATGACTCAGGCCTAGAGGTAGATGCGCTAGGGGGCAAGCCTGGAGTTCGTTCGGCACGGTTTGCAGGTAGAGATGCAACCGATTCAGAACGCATTGCATTACTCCTTCGCAAAGTCGACAATGTTCCTAGCTTCCAGCGTACTGCTCGCTTCCGTTGTGTCATTGCACTAAAAAAACCTGGGGAACCAGTACGATTGTACAGCGGCCACTGCAACGGCCTAATTGCGAATGAGGCTAGAGGAGATCAAGGGTTCGGTTACGATCCGGTATTCTTCCTGCCCCAGTTGAACAAAACAATGGCAGAGTTAAATTTCGAAGAAAAAAATGCAATCAGTCATCGTGGACACGCAGTTGCGAAAGTTGCTAACGAACTAAGCTTGGAATGAGATAATACCCAATGCTCTTAAGCGATACTCTTAATCGCCCTGTTCGGGACGTTCGGATATCGGTCACTGACCGGTGCAATTTTCGTTGCCCTTACTGCATGCCGGCAGAAATCTATGGTGATCGGTATGAATTCCTCCCAAAAGAACAACTATTAACCTTTGAGGAGATCTCACGCTTAACAAGTCTCTTTATGCAACTTGGAGCCCAAAAGGTTCGCCTTACGGGAGGTGAACCGCTCGTTAGAAACGGCATCGAAGATTTAGTTGCTATGCTGACAGGTGTGGAAGGTGTTCGTGACCTCACTATGACGACAAATGCTTATCTGTTGCCTCAGAAAGCACACTTGTTGAAAAAAGCGGGACTACATCGATTAACCATTAGTCTTGACAGTCTAGACGATGAGATTTTCCGAAAAATGAACGGCAGGAATTTTGGCACGGAGAGCGTGCTAAAAGGAATCGCTTCAGCGGAACAAGCCGGTTTCTCTAATATCAAAATCAATGCAGTTGTCCAGCGAGGTGTTAACGACCATACAGTGGTCGACATGGCTCGTTACTTTAAGGAGCGTGGACACACCATACGATTTATCGAATATATGGACGTCGGCACATTGAACGGCTGGAGAATGGATGACGTTGTGCCAGCAGAGGAAATTATTTCCAGAATTAATGAAGTACTTCCGCTAGAACCCGTTGACTCAAGCTATCGGGGAGAGGTTGCCCTAAAGTACCAATACTGCGACGGAGGAGGAGAAGTAGGTGTTATTGCATCAGTCACAAAACCATTTTGTGGAGACTGCACCCGTCTAAGGTTATCTCCCGAAGGCCAAATTGTAACTTGCCTATTTGCTACCTCTGGTACCGACCTACGAGGCCCCTTACGTGACGGAGCTTCTGACGACGAACTAGCTAATATAATCTCTTCCCGTTGGAGAACTCGTGCAGATCGTTATTCTGAGGAGCGAGCTTCAATGACTGAAGAACTTCGGCAACGAGAGAAAGTTGAGATGTATCATATCGGGGGCTGACATCACCAAAAACAAGGGCCTGTGGATCCATTTTGGGTGATACTCCTACAGTTTGACTGATCTTGTAGGCATTGACAGTCGGGGAAAATAGCGCCTCCCTACGTGAACCTCGGATTCAGTACGAGAACGTGTGGTACTATCGAGCGTCTAATTATGATTGATATCTATACGGACGGCGCGTGCCTCGGCAACCCCGGCCCTGGTGGTTGGGCAGCTATCATCATTGAAAACGGTACGCAGCGCCAGTTGCATGGTCGTGACGCAGCCACAACTAACAACCGTATGGAAATTCTTGCAACGATCAAGGGCATTGCGGATACCCCCCTAGGAGAAGAAGTCACCGTTTACAGTGACAGTACCTACGTCATCAACACGATGACCCGTAACTGGAAACGCAACGCAAACAAGGATCTATGGGTAGAGTTAGATGCAGTTGTTGCTCGGAGACAAATCTCATGGCAATGGGTCAAAGGCCATTCTGGACATCCATTAAACGAAGCTGCCGACAAACTTGCGAACACTGAAGCACATGCAATATCTATTGACGAGGAACCGATACCTGTGGCCGGTGGGGACCTTACTCACGTTGATTCTTCAGGCAAGGCTAACATGGTAGATGTCGGTTCTAAAGCCGCAACCGAACGGATTGCGGTTGCCAAGGGCAGAGTAGTAATGCGACCTCAAACACTAAACCTAATACAGGATAACGCCTTCGACAAAGGTGATGTCCTTGGAGTGGCGAGGGTTGCGGGTATAACAGGCGCCAAGCATACTTCAGATCTCATTCCATTATGCCACCCATTGCCCTTAGATGCGGTGCAGGTTGAGTTTCAGCTTAACGAGTCCACAAATGCTGTCGAAATTACAGCAACTGTTAAGACCACTGCAAAAACAGGCGTTGAGATGGAGGCACTGACATCTGTGGCCACAGCCGCGCTTACTATCTACGACATGTGCAAATCAGTCGACAGTGAGATGCAACTGCAAGACATCCGGTTGGTACTTAAAACCGGTGGAAGCAGCGGCGACCTATTCTTGGAGAAAGAGTAGGGTGATCGCCACCCACAGCGTGAATTTCAATCACGCTTTGGGTGATGTTGTGGGCCAGAGCCATTCAACTCCCACAAGTCCAGTATGATTACGAAGTTCTTCGGTGAGATCCAGTCACTGTTTAACACCCGCCAGCGCCGGGAAGTTTTAGTAGCTCTTACCGCTGCATACATGGTTGTGCAGCTACAAAGTTTGCCAATTGCTCTAGCGTTACCAACACTTGCCGAGTATTTTTCCACTGGCATCGACGATGTCGCATTACTGGTAGTGATCTACCTTCTTATGCTTGGGAGCCTAGTACTACTAATGGCTCGACTAGGCGATCGGTTGGGACACGCCAAGGTCTTTTTTACGGGACTTGTAATCACAACAGTCGGCGCTTTGGGATTGTCAGTCACGCAAGACCTATGGCAAATGGTCGCTCTCCGAGGAATCACCGGGGTCGGCGCTGCAATGGTTACCGGGAATGCTAACGCGCTGCTCGCTGTGGAATTCACTCCTGACGAGCGGGGGCGTGCTTTTGCAATCCCTATAGTCGGCGCACGCTTTGGCACACTCACAGGCTTAGCAATTTTTGGCTTGCTCCTCCACTTTGGGTTATGGCGATTGATTTTTGCAACTTTTGTCCCCTTAGGGATCGTTGCAATATTGGTGTCAATACCGATACTACGACACACTGGTCAACCCAAAACCGCCGAAGCACAGGGCCCCATAGACTGGAGCGGGGCAACACTGCTATTTCTAGGCGCGGTAGCCTTCATCCTGGCTGGCAACCATCTTCATGTTGGAGAAGAATCCTACACATCTCCGGAGGCGCTCGCCTACCACATACCCATGCACGCACTATCCCTCCTACTACTGGGTGCTTTCATAGTCGTTGAGAGGCGGGTCGCTAACCCCGTAGTTAATATTGGCCACTTCAAGGATTGGAATTTCTCCCTCTCACTATTATCCAACGTAATATTTCATGGATCAATGCTGGGGACGCTTACTCTCGTACCTATACTCGTGGAAGAGGGCTTTGACAAATCTCCTATCTTTGTCACATACGTCCTCGTACCAATGCAGTCACTTGGTTTGTTTTTACCAGCAATTGCTGGATGGGTATATGATCGATATAGACCACGTTATTTACGTATGTGGAGCCTCATACTTATCGCGGGAGGGTTCATGCTATTGAGTATGGCTGCACCTAGCGTATCTTTTTGGTGGTTACCGCTTTTCATGTTACCGATTGCGATAGGGACCAACACGTTTAACCCAATTAACAACGCCCATGTCATCAACTCTCTATCTCTAGAGCACCGTGGTATGGCATCAGGTATGCTTGAAACTTCAAGAGAGATGGGACATGCACTTGGAGGAACTGCCGCAGCAGCTGTTTTGGGACTTGTGATACCGGCTGGAGTAGAAGCTCTACCGTTCATCGATTCTCGGGGATTTTTCTTAGAAGGATTCCAACTTTCAGCTATGACTGTGGTAGCTGCGCTACTAGTCGGAGCGTTACTTGTTTACTTTCAACAGGCTACTAGGATAAAAATAGAAACAATCACAGGAAGTGATGGCTAATCGAACTTGGCAAATCTTGTGCAATTAAGAACTTCCCTCCTCCTCAGCGTAATAGTAGGCATGGTCGGGGTTTCCTGCGCACAGAATGACGACCCCTTTGAAGTAGGTCGGCTGAAAGAATACCGGGAAGGAGTATCCCCCACATCTGAAGCTGTTCAAAATGTCGTTACGGCTACACCGACGGCTTTGCTAGTAGAAGCACCTTCCAGCCAAAAGGTGGAAACGGACACGCCATCAGAGGCAATCCGAATTGTAACCTGGGAAGATAACCGGGTAAAACTAGTGAACTTTATCCTTGGGTATCTACTCGTTCACGGCCACATGCAGAAGGTCGAGATGATGGAAATCGAATCGGGAAACTATAAGAGTACGTTACTGGATAAAAAAGCGGACGTGGTGATGGAAATGTCTACTAGCTGGCATGCTAGTTTAAAAGACACCGATACAGTAACAGCTGTCGCTTCCCCCTACATTTCCGAGCCTGATCTAATGATTGGTATTAATTCAACCTTGATCGAACGAGCGCCGAAAGTTGTAAACCTACTTGAGGCCTTTAAACCCGGAGAAAAAACTATCAGCGACCTGACAACTCGTATGACGGGTGGTCGGATGGGGCTACGTGACAACGTTGCGGCAGTCATCTTTTTCAAACAAAACGAAGACGTTTGGAAACCCTGGGTATCCGCCGACGTGGCCGATCGAGTAGCGATCGCTGTCGCTGAGGGAAATAATAGCTTGTGCAAGGAGTGGATTAATACTATTCGTGGACCTTTCACGATCAGAGTATGTCAAGATGAATACGTCGAACCTTAGACGTAAAGATGTAACGTGTCTCTCGTCTTACAATAATCCGGTTCAGCCTGCTTGACTGATCAAGGGGCCCGAGGGGGTTCTGATGAGAAAACCTTGCCATTTAGCGCCCTTCAAGACCCTTTACTTATTCAGGGAATTCAGCGACAAAACCAGCCTCCACGCGCATACCTGCCTGTAATTGCACTCCGTAACACCGACGATTCGCAGGATGAGTACCAAAGTATTCTTTCCAAGCCAAGTTGATCTCAGCAACATCATTCAGTACATCTTGGGCGTAAATTCTCGCAGAGCAAACGTTGTTTCGGCCAAGTCCCGCCTCTGCGAGAATCTCGTCTAATTGCCGAAAGATCTCACGCATTTCTGCGCCGGCACCTCCAACAACAGGCCTAGATTCACCAGGCGGCATACCAGTGAGAACAGTCTCAAGAACCTTCCCATTATGTATGACGGCTGAACTGAAAGGACGTTCTTTATTTGAGCGAAGGAATTCCATAAATTGCTCCCTTTTTAGTTTCGGTATTTATATTTCATGGTATTAAAACTATATGGTCGAGTAAACCAAAGTGGTTCGAATTGTGATCCACCCAATAATGAATCTGCAGATACTCAGTGTCGATGCTAAGAATAACAGGTGGCCCCTACGAATTTATAGATGTGGTTCACTATATTTGACGGCCAATTAGTCGCAAGCATAACATAGCGCGCCACGATGACTAGCGCCCCAGAAAAAGATGTATTAAACAAGTTACTGCTTGAAACACTCAAAGGTGTTTCGAGGTCATTTTATCTGTCGCTGCGTGTACTACCTACCCCTGTAAGAAAATCAGTGAGTTTGGCATATTTAATTGCACGTGCGATGGACACTATTTGTGATACAGAAGTCCTATCAACAGATCTGAGGCTAGGACTAATCCGATCAGTGCGGGGACAAGTTCAAGGACTCACAACTGATGGTTCAATAGATCGTATCGCCACTCTTTATGAGAACACCAATATTACCGCAAATGAAATGACCCTCCTGCGGTCTTTACCAATCGCACTTTCATTACTGGAAACTCTGCCTCACTCAGATAGGGGGCTCGTCCGAGGTGTCGTTGTTACCCTAAGTCATGGAATGGAGATAGACTTAGTAACATTCCCTCCAAAATCACCTGGTGAATTAACAGCATTCCAGTCTTTGGCGGAACTCGATCGCTACACATACTACGTGGCTGGCTGTGTAGGCGAATTTTGGACTGATATAGCGATCCTCCATACTAAATCACTATCTAGGTGGAACCCAAAGATAATGTCTGAATTTGGTGTTCGCTTTGGAAAAGCACTACAGATGACTAATATTCTCCGCGATATTCCAAAAGACATCAGCATGGGTCGATGCTACATACCCATGGCAGAACTGAGTGCTCAGGGAATCGTGCCCATGGATCTAGCAAGCTCGTCCCAAAGGAATAATGTCAGAGGGGTGGTATCTAAACTAATTGCCCTAACCTTAGAGCATTATACTTTCGCGGCACAGTACTTATTTTCAACACCACGCACCGCCTTCCGTCTACGAATTGCAACTGTTTGGCCAATGGTTATGGGGCTGGCGACTTTAGCAGAGTTAGCTAAGAATGACTGGTGGATAGCCCAAGACACTTCTGTAAAAGTTAGCCGCCGTTGGGTCTATGGCATGATTGCAATATCCGTACCCTGCACTTGGTCCAACACTCTGCTACGTATTTGGGTTAACCGCCTCTTTTCTAACACCCGGAAGCGCATGTCGCCAATACCTAGTAACACCAACGAATAACAGCAGACACACATAGGCTTATCTGATTAAGATTATTTGGTTAGCAAGTTATCGATCGGTATCGGATCAATATCGTCAGAGAGATCAAATCCAAGGATCTGTGAGAAAAAAAACAACTCAGATTCCAACACCATCTTTATATTGTGGCCGTCACGGAAGCCATGTCCTTCTCCTTCCAACGGGACATACGCCACAGGTATACCCTTATTCTTCAACGCACCGGCCATCCGCTCTGCCTGTACAGGGGGTACCACCATGTCATCTAGTCCCTGGAAAAGAATCACAGGTACGGACAATCTTTCAACGTAGTTGATTGGTGATCTCTTTTCATACAGATTCTTACACTCAGGGTAAGGCCCTATGAGGGAATCTAAGTATCGCGATTCAAATTTGTGAGTGTCTGTTGCTAACGCTTCCAAATCACCAATCCCATAATGACTAGCCCCCACTTTGAAAGTGTCTCGAAATGTTAAAGCAGACAGGGTCGTGTATCCCCCAGCGCTGCTACCCCTGATGATCAGTCGGTCTCCGTCTACAAGACCTTCATTAACCAAATACAGAGCACCGTATACACAATCATCAACGTCTATCACTCCCCATTTACCTTCCAATGCCCGGCGGTATGAGGTTCCGTAGCCAGAGCTACCCCGGTAGTTTACATCGAGGACAGCCAAGCCACGACTGGTCCAATACTGTATATCCATATCTAGCACAGGGGATGTCGCTGCAGTAGGCCCACCGTGGCTTAGAACAATTAGAGGAGGTTTTTCACCTAAAGGAGCCATAAAGTCAGGGTTGAGAGGAGCATAGAAGAACCCGTGAGCAAATTGCCCCTCAGTGGTCTTAAATTGGATGGCTTGGGGTTTAGAGAAGAATTCAGATCCGAGCTTGACCGCACTCGACCGCCTGATAACAGAGTACTGTCCTGTAACCAAATCCAGCTTAACTATTGATCTAGATTCAGTCGCTGACCCAGAACCAAACGCAACCACCCTATCACTTACCTTTATACCTGACCGCGACACATCAGTGTATCCGGTTTCTATCAGATCCATAACTGACTTTTCTGGGTCCAGTATCCCAATATGCCATACCCCGCTTTGGGAATATGAACATACGATTTTGCCGTCGGAGCAAAATCCATATAGGCTCACTCCAAATTGCCACAGGGGGACACCAAACTCGGCTTCCATCGGGAGAACTACTTCTGTTTGATTTTGTCGCCAAGAGTAGATGTTCCACCATCCAGACTGATCAGATACAAAGTGCAACACGCCTGAAGGAGACCATTCCGGCTGACATATAGCTTCACCGGCCTCGCCGGCAATCAACTTAGGACCAGAAAGTTTATGGTGTTCGGAGAAGCTAGCTACCCAAAGAAAATTACCATCCCAAGGCATATTCGGGTGATTCCAAGAGAGCCATGCTAGCGTTGTACCATCGGTACTCACACGTGGAGCTGCATAAAAATCCTTGCCCTGCTCAAGAATTTCTACATCTCCACCCCTTGTGGGAATCGCAACGATGGTATTAACTGGCTCGCCAGGATCAGTATGGTCCTCGCGAACACAGATTATTCTGTCACGAGAATAATCCATCTCAAGGTCGGCGTATCTCACCCCAGCATCGGGCGTCAGGGCAACTGGTTCACGACCAGGCATTTGGCAATAGAGTCGTTGGTCAACGTCGTTAATGAAATACACCGTCCCTTGGACTACTAAGAACGCGCCACCCCCATACTCATGAACCCGACTTCGAACGCTATAAGGTGATGGGGTGATATCTTCAACACCTCTCTCTGCACTGTTCCGCACCAAGACGGTACGACCGGATTCCGCCGGACGAACTTCAGTCCAATACAGGTCTTCCGCATCCATCCCAATCTGGCCAATACCGACCGACTCCGCGACTATCAAATCGGCACTGATTTCTGAATACCATGACCCATAAGGCTGGGTCTTGTAATTAGTCATAATTTAAAGCCCCGGAGAAAGGTTTGTACACGTGTTGAAAATCCTTCCGCCGCGAGTAGGATATCCACCAAATGAGTAACCTGTAGATACCCTCGTATTTCCAAATCCTGACTCTTACTACTTCTGTAAGATGGAATTAGCACTCTCTGCCGACATCAAGCTAAAACCCCATTGTCATTACTTTCTTTGCGAGTCCGCAAATAATCCAAAAACCGAGTTTCCATCTGCGGCTTGCTGACGAAAATCCCACGTCGAGCGGTTGTAATCGTGGAGCTAGACTGTTGCTCAACACCTCGTTGAATCATACAAAAATGGACCGCCTGCACAACAACGATAACTCCCATCGGTTTTAGATGCTTGTCGATTGCACGGGCAATCTGCTGTGTCATCCTTTCCTGCACTTGTAGTCTCCGAGAGAAGAGAGTAACAACTCTAGATATCTTGGAAAGCCCTGTCACAATTTTGCTGGTGGGGTTTGGAATATAGGCTACGTGGGCAACTCCCCTGAACGGAGCAATATGGTGCTCACAAGTTGAAGTGAAAGCGATATTATCGACCATTATCATATCTTCAGAACCAACCGGGTAGTCGTCATCTTCCAGTTTAAAGATGACGTTGAGGTGTTCTTCGGGATCAATTGCGCTTCCCTCGGTATAAGTTAGCAAAGCTTCTGCCCAGCGCTCCGGGGTCTTTTGCAATCCCGCCCGTGTAGGGTCTTCACCGAGCGTTTTCAAAACGTCCCTGAGTATGGGCGCAAGTTGTTCAATACGTGCTTGAAGAGCATCATCCTTAGGATGCTTAGTTGACACAGAGACGATCTCGGGGGTGGAATCAACACCTGAGTCGTTCATTTCCTGTATGTCGCGTAACTCGTCGGAGTTTCCCATAACCGCACCTCACTAACAGCCAGACCTTGGGATTCAGCCTGTTCATAAATTAGGCGAGCAATATTTTCTGCAGTCGGGTTATCATCAAGTACAAACACTGGCTCTTGAGCACTTTCAAACACTGAAACGAACACATCGTCTTTATTAAGGATCATACGATGATCCAGGTTTTGATCAATCCACCCTTTAACAGTCTCTTGAACATCTGCGAAGTCTCTTACCATACCCAGATCGTCGAGATCGCAAGCTGTAACATCAATTTCAAGATGCCCATTATGTCCGTGTAAATAACGGCACTTACCCTTATGGTTCAGCAATCTGTGTCCATAGCAAAATTCGATGGCCTTGGTAATTTTGTACTCAGCCATTACTCTGCCCTAGCCCCGGCGAGATGTCTCCCAGAATCAACACGGACCACCTCACCAGTGATAGTCTCACTTCTCAGTAACGACACTATGAACTCGGCCATCTCCTCTGTGGATGACTCACGTTTTAATGGTGTGTGATCAACCACGGCTTTCCGCCACACCGCTTCCTCTATGTCAGGAGGCCGCATCGTCGGGCCAGGCGCAATCGTGTTCACCAATACACCATGCTCTGCGAGCTCAACAGCAAATGCTCTGGTCATGAATTCAATTGATGCCTTGGCGGTAAGGTATGGCAAATAATTTCTATACGGTGTCTCTGAGGAGGCCCAATCACTGAACTGTATGATGTGCCCACGAGTTGGACCAGAATTTGACATCATTACTCGAGATGCGTGCAATGCTAAAAGGTAACTCCCCTTCGCGAAGGACATGGCCTCATCCCAAGACTCCGAGTTTAAGGAGTCATAGGGCGTACGAGGAAAGTCAGACGCCAGGTTAACAACGAATGACAAATCACCGAGATCTACCTGAGTTTTCTGAATAAGTTTCTTAACCTCTGCCTCATTGGCAAGATCAGCCTGTATGAGGGTAACTCGCTCAACCTTGTCACTCAGCCCTTCGCGTAAGGCTTCAGCCTCTTTTCGAGAAGACCTATAGGTGATTGCCAAGTTCACACCTTCACTAGCCAATCGACTAGCTACAACCGCTCCCATACGCCTCGCCCCTGCCACAATAACACCTTTTCCTGCTAGCTCAATCACAACATTAATACCTCAAGATACATGTTAGCGAATGAAACTATTACACGTATAGTGGTAACAATGTAGATCCTACTAATATATGGTGTCCCCCTAACAACTCTAACTAAACCTTCAACGAATTTTAACTTCCCGTTAACACGATTTGTGCAATATTTCACATATTCTGTATCGGTGTGCGAATTACTAACCCTTGGTTCCAGCGAACATCACCAATCCTTGGAGGTAAATAGAAGTTGAAGAATAGTGAGCCGCTACTAGTTGTAACAATAGCATTGCTGCTCGCTGTACTAGCATGTAGTAATAATCCACCTTCTGATTCAAACTCCCTTACTGGAACGATCGAGGTCGACGGATCGAGTACCGTTTTCCCAATTAGCGAAGCCGTAGCAGAAGAATTCAACAAAGCACATCCGAAAGTGCGGGTGAATGTAGGTGTATCTGGAACAGGCGGAGGTTTCAAACGTTTCACAGTTGGCGATAGTGACATATCTGATGCTTCCCGGCCCATGAAAACCAAAGAGCACGATGATGCCGCTAAGAACCAGATTGACTACTACGAACTACGCGTAGGGACTGATGGACTGTCTGTTGTGGTAAGCACGCAAAACGATTTCGCCAGATGCTTGACCGTTGAGGAACTTAAGCAAATTTGGGATACAGGTTCCACTGTTAAAAAATGGAACCAGATCCGATCAACTTTTCCGGACAGGCCAATCCGGCTCTATGGTCCTGACACTGACTCTGGCACATTCGACTTCTTTACCGCTGAGATCAATGGTGAAGCTCAGGTAAGCAGATCTGACTACACAGCGAGTGCAGATGACAATGTTCTAGTCCAGGGCATCTCAGGTGACCGAAATGCTCTCGGCTACTTTGGTTACGCCTACTACTTAGAAAACGCAGACAAGCTTAATCTAGTAGCAATCGATGCTGGTGATGGATGTGTTGTCCCAGATCCTAGCAACATTCTCTCCGGTGAGTACAAGCCTCTTACAAGGCCTCTATTCATCTACGTCAACAAGAACAGCCTAGAGCGTCCCGAGGTCAAGACCTTTGTAACCTTCTACCTTGAGAATGCTGAAGCGCTAACTCGCGAGGTAGGGTATGTTCCCCTTGAGTCTACTGGATACAAAGTAAGCCTCGAACTTATCAAATAGATAGAACATCGGAGTTACCGTAAAGTGTCGATGTGACTGTACCATTAATGTCTGACCCGACCACAGACGACGGCGAACCTCGTTTCAGGAGACGGAGCAAAACCTGGGAAGGAGGTGCCGTCAAGTGGCTTTTCTTGGCATGCGCGCTAGTCTCAATTCTGACCACTGTTGGCATTTTAGTGAGCCTGGTAATCAACGCCTGGGGCTTCTTTACTGAAATCCCAATCTGGGATTACCTTTTTGGCACTCGGTGGTCACCGATTCTAAAACCACGAGATTACGGCGTCTTACCCCTAGTCTCTGGTACGTTATTGGTAACATTAATCGGTGCCCTCGTAGCCGTCCCTATTGGCCTAGCTAGTGCAATTTTTCTTTCAGAATACGCTCCAGATCGACTACGTCGAATTATAAAACCCGTACTCGAAATCTTAGGCGGCATCCCCACCGTAGTCTACGGTTATTTCGCTCTCACATGGGTAACTCCTCAAATACAGAAGATTTTGCCAGATTTACTAGTCTTTAATGCCCTCAGTGCAGGGCTGGTACTTGGCTTAATGATCATTCCCATGGTCTCATCGCTTAGCGAAGACGCTATGCTTGCGGTACCTCGTTCACTTAAACAAGCCGCCTACGCCCTCGGTGCTACTCGACTAGAGGTCTCTATCTCAATCGTGGTGCCCGCCGCCCTTTCAGGGGTAATCGCAGCCTGCATCATAGGAATCTCGCGTGCCATTGGGGAAACAATGCTAGTTACGATAGCTGCTGGGGCAACTCCTAAACTCACCTTGAACCCTCTTGAAAGCATCCAAACCATGACGGCATATATTGTCCAGTTGAGCCTTGGGGAAACACCACATGGCTCCCTGGAATTCAACACGATCTTTGCCGTTGGACTACTATTGTTCTTTATGACTCTAGTAATGAATGTGGGTGGACACTACGTGGTTAGACGATGGGGGTTACGATACGAATGAGATCTCCTTCAAGCTTCAATCATCATCTAGGGCGTCGTAAGATACTCGGTTCAATCGCTTTGGTAATGTTTATGAGCTCGGTAGTTGTAGGAATCTTAGGACTTGTAGTGTTGCTCGCACAGATTCTATTCCAGGGTTTGGAATGGCTGAGTCCCGAATTGATCTTCAACTTCCCTTCAAGACACCCGGAGCAGGCTGGCCTTAAAGCAGCTATCTTCGGCACGGTCTGGCTAATGGGTCTAACAGCAGCCTTCACTGTCCCGGTTGGTGTGGGAGCTGCTATCTATCTTGAGGAATATGCGTCCGAGAACTGGCTTACCCGCCTGATTGAAGTCAATATTGCCAACCTTGCAGGGGTACCATCAATTGTCTATGGTCTATTAGGTTTAGCCCTTTTCGTACAGTGGTTAAGCATGGGGCGTAGCGTCTTGGCTGGCGCTCTAACAATGTCTCTACTTGTGCTCCCAATTGTTATCCTAGCATCGCGGGAAGCCATCAAAGCTGTTCCAGAAACGTATCGCCAAGCTGCATTCGCTCTTGGTGCAACCAAATGGGAAGTAGTACGGAGCGTAGTGTTGCCATCTGCCTCTCCCGGCGTCCTGACGGGCATAATCTTAGCAATGTCACGTGCTATAGGGGAAACAGCTCCGGTGATTGCGATCAGTGCTCTTGTCTATTTAACCTTTATCCCACAGAATCCTCTGGACAGATTCACCGTCTTGCCAATACAAATTTTTAACTGGATAGCAAGGCCACAAGAGGATTTCCGAGGGCTAGCAGCGGGAGGAATCATCGTTCTTCTAATTATTCTACTGTCTATGAATGCTCTGGCAGTATTCCTACGTAACAGATACCAGAAACAGTCAGTTGAATAGCAAAGGAGCAGGATGACTGAGACTCGCGAAGGTTTGGATGCACCAACCGTACCCAAGTTGTTTGTCAACGAGCACACTGCATCTGATGAATCGAATACAGTGATTGATGTTAACAAACTAGACGTCCACTATGGCACATTCTGCGCGGTCCGTGGTGTCAGTATGAAGATCAAAGAGAATCGTGTAACCGCGTTCATTGGACCGTCTGGATGCGGCAAAAGTACTGTACTTCGTTGTTTTAACCGCATGAACGACCTGATCCCCGGAGCACGCGTCACTGGTGAAATCAATTTTTTTGGTCAGGATCTGTACGCCGCTGAGGTCGATCCGACAGAAATGCGGTCACGTGTTGGGATGGTATTCCAAAAACCGAACCCCTTCCCGAAATCAATATATGACAACGTTGCCTTTGGACTGAAAGTTAATGGATACACCGGTAACTACCCTGATGCAGTTGAACGATCCCTCAAACGAGCTGCTCTGTGGGGTGAGGTTAAGGATCGACTTAAAGAAAACGCTCTTCAACTATCCGGCGGTCAACAACAGCGCTTATGCATCGCCAGAGCGCTAGCTCCAGAACCAGAAGTCCTCCTGATGGATGAGCCTGCATCGGCACTTGACCCAATCTCAACTTTAGCTATTGAACAACTCATCAACGACCTCTGTAAGGACGTGTCTATTATCATAGTTACTCACAACATGCAGCAAGCAGCACGAGTATCCCATGAAACCGCATTCTTCATGGTTAACGATGATCGAGCTGGATACCTTGTCGAATTTGACGACACCTCGAAAATTTTCACCAACCCGAACGACGAACGGACTGAAGCGTACATAACTGGCCGGTTTAGTTAGGGAGTGTAACGATGCTTCGATCAGAGTTCCACGCGGACCTACAGAAACTTCAAGATGACCTAATGAACTTAGGGAGCATGGTAGAAAAGGCAACGATTAAAGCAATTGATGCCTTAAAGACTCGGGATCTTGTCCTGTCCCAAAAGATCATTGAAGAAGATGACGTAATTGATGACATTCGTTACGAGATCGAAGCCCGCTGCGAAGATCTAATAGCTAAACAGCAACCGCTAGCAACTGATTTGAGACTCATAATCGCGATAATGCACATCGTTGGCGAACTTGAACGTATCGGAGACTACGCTGAAGGCGTTGCTAAAATCAGCTTGGCAATGGGGGACGAAGCGCCTCTGAAGCCACTAATTGACATACCTCGGATGGCTCAGAAGGCTAGCTTAATGACTCGCCAGAGTCTCGATGCTCTAGTCCAGCGCGACGTGGACCTAGCAATCACCGTCGCTGAAAGTGACGATGAGGTTGATGCTCTATACGACCAGATTTTCCGAGAATTAGTGACCTTTATGATTGAGGACCCTCGGACGATCCAGAGAGCAACATACCTTCTATGGGTCGCACACGATCTTGAACGTATAGCCGACCGAGCTACCAACATAGCTGAGAGGGTCGTTTACCTTGTAACTGGTGAATTATCAAAACTTAAAGAAATCTTCCCGTAGCCAGAGAGAATACAACCCAATATAATTACACGAACGAGCACTGAATCCCCCGGAACGTTCGGTCTGGTCTCTATCGCTGACAGGCGTACCTACGGTCCACGAGATGACCAGTGATAAACGCTTAATGGTCGGTAACACATTAGCCTCTGGTCTTATCATCACACCTATGATCTATGCTGTACGACACCGCCCGGGGCTGTGCATTAATCTAGAATTAGATACTAGTAGACTACCGAATTATCAGCCTACTTTTTGGCTTCCGTAAATACCCCCAATAAGGTAGCCATCCGAAGGGCCTTCTCAACTGACACAACCCGCGGTCCGTCAAGACTGAGTGTTACTGTGGCACTTTCGTCTTTTCGCAATGTGAAAGAACGTTCACCATCAAAGGCAATAGTGGAGGGTGTAAGACCCACATCGTATCTAGCATCTGGCTTCATTGGCCACCAATCTTGTATAGGTACAGAGGTCACAGAGCCAGGCGCCACTGGTGCGTTCACAACAATATCTCCATCACCCAACACGACCTGTACGCCTTCGCCCAATGGCACAGGTAAGCGGCCACCAATAGATGAAAGTCCTATAGCATCTGAGTCGGTCCTTGCCAGAAAGACCTCATGGATAGTCCCCATATTCCACACAGCCCGTGAACCCACAAACTGTTCTCTAGTCACCGCAATGTCTACCAGTGCGATGTCTTTGAACTCACCATCTACATATACATCTAGTTTTGGAGCAGTTGTTACTACTTTATCTAGATTGACAACTCTGGATGCGACAACGCCAGCAGCCAGTCCCGCAACGGTACCCTCAATCATTTTGGGGAATACATTATTGGTACCAGTAGATATGGGAACAATCGGCACATTGAGAGACTCCTTTGCAACTAGTCGATTAGTCCCATCCCCACCTAACGTAATAAGACATCCGACCCCCATATCCCGCATCCTACTAGCAGCGCGAGTTGAATCAATCTCATCATTGAACACGGGCATATCCAGAAATTCAACACTCAATGACAAGGAATTATTACTGATTGCACCACTGCCCAACATACCCACATCCGGCATGAAAATAACTCTCTTAACGCCCGTCGCCTCCAAGCCAACCAACACTCGACGCAAAATATTAACTTTCTCAGGATTGCTTACAAAGCGACCATGCGCAACCAACCGGCGAATGTCCTTACCCGCAGCGGGGTTCGCAATAATCCCTACAGTTGAATCTCCAGTAGTCATTACTCGGTCCATCTCTGAATTTCTGTCAAGGCGGACGTTAGTCGGTTACGTAAGTCCTCTGATTCTTGGGAAGACCAAGTATGAACACCCTTGCCTGTCTTAAGCCCAAATTCTCCACGCCTAGTCAAGTCAGTTAGCAAGGCCGGCAAGTCCGGGGAAGACTCGATTACAGGCATCAACTCTCCAGCTATAGCTTTCCACACATCAAGGCCAGCAGCATCAAAAATTTCAAAGGGGCCAGCAACCGCTAGACGCCGACCTAGCGAATGTGTCATGACATCGTCAATGTCCTGTGGCTCAGCCACACCGTCTTCAACAAGAGCGAAACACTCCCTAAGAAGAGCAGCCTGCAATCGATTCGCAATAAAACCTGGCACTTCCCGTTTTAAAACCACAGGATATTTACCAATACTTTTGAGTAAAGTCGTGACTTCAGTAATCGTCTCATCAGTTGTATCACTACTACGGACAATCTCGACTAGCGGTACCAGATACGGTGGGTTGAAGTAGTGAGCAACAAGCACTCGTCCAGGGCGCCCAGTTACAGACGCTAGGTGGCTGGGCATGAAGGACGAGGTATTACTGGCAATGATCGAGTGGGGAGGAATTAATTGATCGATTTTGGTGAAGACGGTCCTCTTAACCTCTATGTCCTCAGAGACAGCTTCAACTACGAAATCTGCATCAAGCAAGACACTGGGAAGATCGGTGCTGGCCTGGATACGAGCAGCGATTCTATTCACATCTTCTTTAGCAAACCCAAGATTACAAAGGTTCTCACGAACATGCCCCAGAGCCAATCCAAGTCTCTGATTACTGACGTCGTTCAAAGCGACTTCATAACCAGCAGTAGAAAACTCCTGGGCTATCCCGTGTCCCATCAACCCGGCCCCAATAACGGCGATTTTTTTTATAGTTTCCCCCACTACAGTAGCCCATCAAGGGCCAGTAAGTTTTGCATTATGGAGGGCTTTAAATGAGCGCCTGTGATAATTCCAGCAACCCGCTTACTCGCAAGCTCACGTTGATGAGTAACTAGCCCGGGTAGCCAAGCAGCTCCGGAAGGCTCCGATAGTACCTGCTCAAGTTCAAACAAGGAACGAGTAGCTTGCAAGATCTCTGTTTCATCAACAATCCAAACATCATTAATACTCTCCCTAATCTCTTCGACGATGCTCAGGATTGGCACTCGGACGGCTAAGCCATCTGCCACTGACTCAGTTAATACTGACGGATCCCACACCTCCCCTCTAATCGCGTAGGCCATTGCAGGTGCACCCGAAGGCACTACACCAATAATCCTCGTCGAAGGACTCACAGTTTTAATAGCCTGTGCAACCCCTTTGATTAGCGAGCCGTTTCCTACAGGTACGATGACGTAGTCCCAAGCCATTCCAGATCCCGTAAGCTCCATCCCGATACTGGCTGCACCATTCGCCATTTCTTCAACAACACCATCTTCCCAAAACTCAGCGCTTGCACCACAAGCCAAAGATTTGGCAAATTCCTTGGCCGCATCGAAATCGTCACCATACTGAATAATCTCCGCTCCACATAGTTGAATACGGTTTACCTTAGACTCAGTCGCCCCCTTAGGAACAACTACTGTGACAGGAACACCTTGCTGGTAGCACGCATAGGCGATGGCAATCCCATAGTTACCAGCCGAAGCCACATAAACACCTCGATCTGTCAATTCACGGATCCGTGATTCGACTGTTACCAAAGCTCCGCGAAGCTTGAATGATCCAATCGGAGTACAATCTTCCCGCTTGAGCCAAAGATCAACACCTAAGCGGTCTGAAATAGTCTCAGCCTTCAATAAAGGAGTTGGCGTCCAAAACTCCTTCGCCAGGACCGATTGTGCGAACTGCATAGCTTTTGACATATCGTCACTTACGTAGCGAACTTGAACCCAAGAGGATCTTCATCAAACTCAAGCAACTCCAAAGCTTCTATCGCGGCATCCCGAATAACTTCATCACCAGATTGTCTACACTGAAGAAGTGCCTGCTTTGCTAGATTACCTCCAATGATACCTAGTGAACGAACTGCAGCAGTTTGCACCTCATAATCTTCATCACCAAGCAACCTGATTATATCTGGTACGTCAGACTGCTCACCTAAAAGCCCTGTTGCTATTGCAGCCTCATAGCGAACAGCTGGGTTATCTCCTTCGATTTCTGCAAGCACAGTTGGCATCCATTTGGCTTTCGATGACTGCCCCATTGCAAAGATAGCACTCTGTACGAGGATAGGATCTCCACTACGATATGCATCGATAATAATGTCATCCAACTCAGGGAAATCAAAACTGGAGATGGCCTCGATCGCTCGTCTGCGAACTTCGATATCCTCTTCAGGGCGCTGGATTACAAAAATCAATCCGTCCCGTACACAGTCTACGTCTCTCGCTATAAGTTTGCCGCTCTGCGCAAGATTCGCAAACCTACGAAGGGTCAAACCGGCAGCTGCACGAACCTTAATTGAGGTATCTTCCCTTAGTAAGTCGACAAGGGGCCGAATCGATCTCCGATCACTACTTTCCCAAAGACCTTGAACCGCTAGTTCACGCACCGCGGCATTTTGATCTCTAAGAAGCATATGTAAAATCTCAGTGAAATCAAGCTCAAGGTTTTCTTCGGAGAGTTCGGTTAGCTTGGTCACTATCTCAAGGCGACGCTCATCACAGATAGTGGGCCACATCATACTGAAGTCATTGACCATCTCAGGGGTCATATCAGTAAGACCAACTAACCCCGAATATTTGACGGGCTGATCCTCGTCAGCCAGTCTATCCATATGTTCTTTAAGAGTTTTTTCAACCAACGAAGAGGCCTGTGAGAAACGTGATAACAAAGTCGTAAGTCGGTCTGCAAAATAATCCAAGGCCCAAGGGTTGTCAAGATAATAAAACCCTGTATCGTAGGATCATTGCCCACAGTAATGCCTGCAAAACACAACAAGAAAAGTCGGGTTGCTGCATCGATAACTGAGTTACTTGAACGTCTATCAACTGAGTACGGACCATTCGTCTGGGAGGCAAGGTACAGCCCTGCGGAGGAGCTTGTTTTCACAATTCTGTCTCAACACACCTCGGATATTAACTCCGAACGAGCCTTCAAAAACCTCATGTCCACCTTTGGCTCAATTGAAGCGATTGCAGCAGCAGATGTAGCTAGGATCGAAGACACTATTCGATCAGCGGGTCTTTTCCGCATGAAAGCGCCTCGAATTAAAAAAGTGCTAACCGATATCTATGCTGAACTGGGTTCATTCGACCTTTCCTTCCTCGCAGAAATGCCACTGGCAGATGCGAAAACGTGGCTTAAGCAATGGGATGGAATCGGACCGAAAACCGCAGCCATAATTCTCTGTTTTTCACTGGGCCTGCCAGCAATGCCTGTTGACACACATATCCACCGGGTTTCAAAGCGTCTAGGATTAATAGATCCAACTACCACCGCTGATCAGGCCCACGATATACTTGAATCAATGGTGCCGTCGGAAAACGTGTTCGAGTTTCACCTATTCCTAATCACGCATGGCCGCCAAATATGCAAAGCGCTACGCCCGAAATGCGATGATTGTCTTTTTGAAAGCACGTGTCCATCACGTAAACAGTTTGAGTGAAACGAACATTGGGCCACAGGTCCGGGCCAGTGCTCGACTGATATGTCCTTGGCGGCAGGACAACCGGACGGTATACTTTTTATAGCCTCGACGAAGGAGTCCTACGATGAAGGTTGGGATAGTCAACGTTACAGGCTATGCTGGCGCAGAGCTTGCCCGTATCCTACACCAACACCCTAAAATTCAGGTCGTGTCTGTCACGGGTCGAAGCACCGCCGGACGTCGTCTCGGAGAGGTATACCCCCATCTTGAGGCAGTTAATCTAACAATCACGGAAGAAGTCACCGAAAGCGTTGACATAATCTTCTCAGCATTGCCTCATGCAGCAAGCGCAGAAAAATTAGGCCCGTATCTTAAAGCTGGAGTCAAAGCCATAGATATTAGCGCTGATTATCGACTAGATGATGTCAGTGAATACGAGGAATGGTATGGCATTGAACACCCTTACCCCGAATACATCAAGAACGCAGTATACGGCTTGCCGGAGCTACACCGGTCCGAGATCCATGACGCTACCCTCGTCGCAAACCCGGGATGCTATCCAACTGCCTCAATATTAGCGCTCGCCCCCGCAGTACAAGAAAATCTCATCGAGACTAACGTCATTGTTGATGCAAAATCCGGCGTATCCGGCGCTGGGCGTAAGGCTGAAATTCAATACCTATACAATGAGGTCAACGAGAGCCT
This sequence comes from SAR202 cluster bacterium, assembly GCA_022448725.1. Lineage (GTDB taxonomy): Bacteria > Chloroflexota > Dehalococcoidia > Lucifugimonadales > VXLM01 > VXLM01. Next base: position 53,904 of record JAKUTR010000008.1, read on the forward strand.
GAGAGCATACTCATTGTCCGGCCACCGTCACTTACCGGAGATCACACAGGAACTCTGTAAACTGCGTACATCCAAGTCAACTACGGTCACCTTTGTACCACACCTAGTACCTATGACTCGTGGTATCCTCGCTACTTGCTACGCAACAACCAACGTAGATATCGACGAGAGCGACTTACAAACATTGTATAAGGAATATTACACGGACCATGCGTTTGTGAAAGTAGTGGATAACCCACCATCTACGAAACAGACCCTCGGCAGCAACAATTGCCTGATATATCCTACTTTGGATAGAAGGACGAACCGCTTGATCGTTATTAGCTGTATAGATAACTTAATAAAAGGCGCTGCAGGACAAGCTGTTCAGAACATGAATCTCATGCTGGGGTATTCCGAAAACACAGGACTTAACCAAATTGCTATTTACCCATAGGAGCTTTCTTTGAGCCGTCGACACAAAAAGAAATTAATACTCCGGACATTGATCATTGCAATCAGCGTTCTTGCGTCCTGCACAGGAGGCTTTTTTAGTTGGGTTGCATTAGACACCAACGACTCTGCAACCAAAGCTGACCAATTCTTATTTGCCCTCCAAAGTCGAGAAACAGTCGAGGCTTATCGCACCCACACCACAGCTCACTTCCGCGCTGTACAAGACCCGGTAGAGTTCGAAAAAACGATGGACCTACTGGGGCTCCCGCTGACCTACAAAATAGACGCTTGGCGTGACAGGCGATTGGAACGGGAAAATATCTCAAAAATTAGAGGGACACTTATTGACCTTGGAGGACAAGACGTAAAATTTACTGTAGACATGGTCAAAGAGAAAGGTAACTGGAAAGTCAACGCATTTCAGGACGACGATCGGATGGGAGTCGGACCTGGAGCCTGGTTCAAGCAAATTCCTCTAAGAGAAGATCTCTACGTTCTAACGGGGGAAAGTATCAAACTCTTCCGAGAGGCGATTGAAGAGAAAAGTTTCGTGGATTTCTACGACTACATGTCGAAGTCATTTAAAATTGGCATCTCACTAGAGCGCTTGGAACAGGGCTATATCCCATACATGGCACTGGACCTAGATATGGCGGGAGTGGAGCAACTAGAACCAGTTTATCTTGAATTGCCAAACCTACAGAGCTTTGCGATTGGCATAGATGAACAGGTAGAGTTTGAAGTCAAGGACGTAATGGTACTACGAGGCTACTATCCTCTAAGACCAAAGCCCGTACCCTTTATTTTCCGGTATGTATACGAGCATCCTGAATGGAAACTGTTCCAATTCCAGGTTCTAGAACCTACAATCTCCGCACTGCCGCCAGAAATATGTTTGGAGTGGCTACTCAGACAGGAGGATAAGAACCCAAACCAGTGCTTTGACGTTGGGGCAAGTAAGAGGCAACGAGGGATCATAACCTTCGGTGAAGATTTCGTGATGCCCGGCAGTGCCCAATAACCTCCCCTGAATCCGTTGCAGTAGTCCGACCCGTACCCTAAACTACTAGGTTGGACGCCAATAACCACCCAATGGCCCCATCGTCTAGAGGACTAGGACGCTGGCCTTTCAAGCCGGAAACACGGATTCGAATTCCGTTGGGGCTACCAAGATAATGTCTGATCACCGCATCAGGAAAGCTATCCAGAAAGGGTGGGACACAATGTCCCCAATGTACCAGCGGGACTCTGTTATTTCTACAGAGGACGTGCACTACGGTCCGTTATTACCTGGCGAACGCGACTTGTGTCTATTAGGTAACGTAAAAGACAAACGAGTCTTGGAACTAGCCTCCGGTGCGGCGCAGAATTCAATCGCACTTTCAAAGCTGGGTGCAAAGGCTGTGGCGATTGACGTATCCCCCATACAACAGGAAGCTGCCCGAACACACTTGGAAGACGAGGGGATTACGGTCGACCTAGTGCTCAACGATGCACAGAAATTATGTTTTACCGATAACGTCTTTGACCTTATCGTCTCTTCAAATGGAATGGAATTCATTATTGACCTTGAGTCATGCCTAAACGAGTGTCATCGAGTTCTATCCACAGATGGTCTCTTTGTTATGAGCACAGTACATCCACTAAGTGCGTTCGCATGGAACAATGAGTTACAAGCTCTCCAAATACAGGACTATTTCAATCCTCCAGTGGAGCTCTGGGAGGACGTGCAACCTTACGATGGACAATATGGGCTGACGCTGTTCCGTTCGATCTCTGAGACTTTCACAACCCTAGTGTCGGTCGGTTTTCGCGTCGACAAGATTTTGGAACTCCCTGCAATGCCGATACACGATATGTCGCCGGATGATAAGAAACGGATACCCTACCGAGGTAAAGACTGGGAACATCGGTACGTTGAGATGAGCAAGGTACCTTTCAATGTGATCTACGTCGCGATCAAGGAATCCTAGGATCCCTCTTTGGCATTAGTCTCTGAACTAATCCTATCCTCAAGAACCTGCCGGATACGTTCCCCATCCGGATGATTACCCCAATAGACAATAAATCGTCCCTGCACATGGTATGCGCCTTTAGGGTTCGCCTGATCATATCCCCACAAACCAGTACCAGCGGCGATGATTGCTTCAATCGCCTCTACCCCTTCACGGACCTTCTCAAGCCTGGAGTACCTATATATGAGGACATGATGGCCGTTAACAAGAATTCCGTCGTCAACGGGTGCACCAATGTATACAAGCTTATCGTCCGAAGATTTACCTATCGTAAAGCCACTGGAATCAAGAGCAGTAACGACTTCACTGACGCTGTCTCCACATGCAGATGCTGCTGCCAGTGTAAAGACACCAAACGTAAATGCGAGTAATAAAAGTCGAGGCATAAGTGGCTTCACGGTCAGTACGATGTGCTCCCGAGCTATGATACTCTAGGCGCCAATGCTCAGTTCGTCAAGTTGTTTTGGGATATGCTTGGCTAACCGGCAGATACCTTCTTATAATACAGGTGTCTGCAAACAGGACACGCCACTGTTCTGGCCTAAGTTAATTACACAATAAAAAAGGGGTACTTGATGCGAAGGTATTATAGGGCGCTTGTGAGTTCCGCATCACAACGAAGATTTGTTCCCCTTGCGCTAGTATTAATGACCATATTTGCAGGACTTGCGTGCGGCGGTATGGGTGAGGATGCAGAGCCCCTAGCGACGCCCACACCTGCAAAGGGTGACACGACGTTATATATTTACGATGGGGAACACAAAAGTATCAACATCATTGCGGGATCACGAATACGGTGGCGGAACCTGGGTGAAATCGCACACACTGTCACTGCTCGGGACGGGTCGTTCGATACTCGTGAAATTGAAGAAGGACAAACCAGCGGATATATCCTCTTCCCCAAGCCTGGAGTAGTAAAATACTACGATGCGCTGAACCCAAGTATGGAAGCGGTTATTACCGTTCTACCGAGGGAGTGATGAAAATCAATCAAGTATCTATGATTCAAATGGTCAACCAACTCTACTGCTCCACATCCAAGAATACTGACAGCTAGGAGATTCTCAATGAGCCACACCAATCTTCTTCACTACTTTTTTCTGTTTCTGTCAGTCTTCATCGTCCTCACTATGGCTGCATGCGGTGGGGCCGACGAAAAGTTCGACGAAGATATCACGAATCAGTTCGCCCCTAATAGAGGTGACCTCCCTCTCCCAGTAATGAATCAGGGAACGTACGTAGCACCAAAAATTCCACCTGGGGGTTATCCAACGTTTCGGTGGGAGGGCGAGATACCGACTAGTTACAATGAATCTCCCGTCTCAGCAAAGCTTGTAAAAGAGGGTAAAATTCTCCCGGTTGAGGAGCGTCTACCCTGGCCCGATGACGTCCTTGTGTTACCACTAGACGACGAGGTGGGCATTTACGGCGGGTTTATTAGACTAACCTCAAGTATCCCTGGGAAGCTTGACTCATTGTCTGTCTCGGGCTGCTTCCATCGAGATGCTGACGGGATTGGACGTGTCCCCACCATCTGCAAAGACATGAGCTTAAGTGAGGATGGTAGAGAGTACACTTTCAAGCTGCGTAAAGGAGCTCGTTGGTCGGATGGATACCCCATTACGATTGAGGATTTCAGATTTGCCTGGGAGGATTTAAATAACAACAAAGACTACCTCCCGCGGCTACCTCTCATGCTGATAAATCCTATAACGGGGAACGGCCCTGAATTTGAGGTGATAGACGACCTAACCTGGAAGTTGACCTTCGACAGCCCTATGTTCACTCTAATAGAGTCGAAAAGCGGTGCAATCTTCAGTGGTACTAAGGGGTGCACCGGGGGTAGTCCTTGTTTCTACACAGCATCGCATATCTACAAGCGGTACCACCCCAAGTATGGAGATCCCAAAGAGATTGAACAACTCATACGCTACTACAGCCGGCGTGAGTGGCGTGGAGTCATGGAGACTGTACAGCAGAATCGGAACTATACTGGCGTTCCCGCAAAACCAATACCGACCGAGTTTGATCCATATTTTATCTACGATGGCGAGCACTACGGACCCTGGAGTGGCGGGTTCGTAACGACAGAACTTTCAGATCTTCAAAACTCTTTCGAGAGAAACCACTACTTTATGGGGGTTGATCCTGTTGGCAATCAACTCCCATACGCCGATGGGATACGCTCCGTTCGGGTAGAGGGCCGACCCGTTGCAGTCTTCCGCTGTATGGCTGGAGAGTGTGACATTGGCGGCGTTGATATGCTCCTTTCAGAAATGCCACTGTACGCAGCGAACATGGAGAAGGGAGACTACAGCTTACAGATTTATCGGTCAGCTTCAGGTTCCGACGCCACAGTTATCACTAATCAAGAATATAACCAAGACCCGGAGATTGGTGAGTTAATGCGAACCACAGAGTTCCGAAAAGCGCTCTCTTACGCTTGGGACAGGGGTGCCGTCAACGAAACTGTTTTGGGTGGATTAGGCACACCCCAGAACTGGACTCCTCATCCATCAACACCTTATTACCCAGGATCCGAGTGGGCCACGAAGGATATCCGCTTTGACACAGAGGAGGCTCGGCGGATTCTAAAGGAAATGGGGTACAAAGATATCGACGGGGATGGGTACCTTGACCGCAAAGACGGAACAGGCAACCTTGAAATGTACTTCGAGGCCATGTACCAACATTACTCGATCGTTGAGTTGTTACAAAAGCAGTGGGCTGACATTGGTATAAAACTCATCATCCGAGAAGGCACTCGTGCTTATACCGCAGCTGAAAGAAACAAGCAATACTTTGTAATGAGTGGTTCAAACTATGGGGATAATCCCTGGCAAGTTGCATGGACTAGGCTTGTACCACTCGTTCGTGGTAATGCTATGGCCCCGACTATAGGCGAATTTTATGTGACTGGTGGCCGGGAAGGCATGTCGCCAGGTCGCAATCCGGAATTCCGACCTCTGGCTGGGCCTGAAACTTATCCCGCTGACGCTTCAGGCAATATCAAGTACTTACAAGACATTTGGACGGAGGGTCGTGCTATCCCTCAATTCAGTAGTCGGCGTATTGAGTTGGGGAAGGAACTATATCGCATAATTGCGACGGAAAAGTACCATATCGGCGGGTTAGCTTTCACTGGTATCGGCCGTGGTATTCGGATGGTGCGTAACAATGTCAGGAACACCCCCAAGAACCACTTCCCGTCCAACTTCGGCGGTACAAAGGAAGCTCACTATTTCGAGGACGGCTTAGACAACGTATCTAATCCAGGCAACCGATCAAAGCGCTATCGGAGCATCAGCTTCCTCGACCCTGCATACTGGGACTAGATGATTGGACCGGGCTGGGAACCAATTGAAACTTTACGTGCTAAATGGGCGTAGTTGAGGTTAAGGCTAACGCATTGGGGTAAATTGGCAGACCTAGCCTCCACCAACGGCCTGCACAACTTCAATCCTATCTCCATCGTCCAAAGTGACGGAGGACCACTCCTCCCTTCGCAGCACTGTTTGGTTATACGCGATTGCGATCAGTTTAGTGTCAATATCAAGTGAAGATATATATATTGCTAGCGGAGTCGGGGAATCAAAGGTAGTGTTCTCCCCATTAATTAGAACTTCAACCATTCAATTCTATTTCCATCATATTGCGAAGCTTCGTAGCCTCTGATTCAGGATCCTGCGCTTCAGTGATAGCAGTCATAACAGCGACTCCGGTGGCCCCACAATTAACTAAAGACCTTGCATTGTGGGGCTTGACTCCCCCAATGCCGATGAAAGGGATTGTGATTTCACTAGACAAATTTGCTATCAACTCAAGACCATTCGGTCTTTGGTCTGGGTGACTGGCAGTTGGAAATATAGTCCCGGCAACTAACAAATCACAGCCTTCATTCTCAGCCAGTTTGCCTCCCTCCAAGTCATGCACAGAGCGCCCAAGCAGTAAGGAGTCTCCACCCATATTACGTATCAATTGCACTGACCCGGCGTCTTCACCAAGCTGCATACCATCAGCCTCCGACTCAAGTGCCACCTCGAGGTCTTGATTGACAAAAAACAAAGCACGTCCGCTGGTCATTTTTCTAATCTTTATGGCGAGGGGTAATAATTCCTTGGAACCCATATCTTTCTCACGAAGCTGTACCATCGTCACTCCACCATCTAATGCCCGCGCTACAACCTCCTCAACAGATCTGCCCAAGCACCTGTGTCTATTAGTCACAAGACACAAAATCGGCGGTTCCAATAACATACCAGTTATGTGGCTGACGAGGTCGCGAACCCTACGGTCGGACTACTGGCAATTCCTTCAGGTTTACGCTCAATACGGCCTGCCAAATAAGCCTTCCGACCTGCATCGACTCCAAGTCGGAAAGCTTCACCCATCCGGACGGGATCTCGAGCCTGAGCGATTGCTGTATTGACGAGAACTGCATCGGCTCCTGCCTCTAATGATTGAGATGCTTCAGACGGTACTGCCAAGCCTGCATCAACAACAACCGGGACATTTGCCTGTTCAATAATTAATTGAATCTCGTCCATAGTCAATATACCTTGGCCAGAACCTATGGCAGACCCGAGCGGCATAACGGTCGCGCATCCAATCGATTCGAGACGTGCTGCTAAAACTGGGTCCGCGTGGATATACGGTAAAACAACAAAGCCTTGATCAACTAACTGCTGCGCCGCCTGATAAGTTCCAATTGGGTCAGGTAGCAGCCACTTACCAGGGGGTTGAACCTCAAGTTTGATCCAATTCGAGCCGGTTAGCTCTCTAGCCAACTGCGCTGTTAGAACTGCTTCTTCTGCGGTCGCGCACCCAGCGGTGTTGGGGAGGATAGTATATTTATCTTCCCAATCAAAATAGTCCAAGATGCTCTTCTCTCTTGGGTCGTCAAGACTCAGGCGTCGAATCGCAACGGTTATGATTTCTGCTTGAGCCGCCTCAACGGATGCAACCATCTCATCCATAGAGCGGTGACGACCGGTACCCACCATCAACCGGGACTTAAATTCCTTACCTGCAATGACCAGCGGATCACTCATCCGTTTGCCTCCCAGTTGCCCAAATATTAAAAGGCCCCTGATATTATCCAGTCTAGGCACTGTGTCTGGGGCAGTATCCAACCTGTTAGTCGGATCTTCGAGACCCCCAGAAAGTCAGGTTAGATGAGGCAGATATCAAAGTCAACGAACACCGCAATCAGCTAGGTTATTCTTGCACGGAGTTAGGAACATACAAATCTATCTATTGTCTTTGACCGGGGTGCTCAATTATCATGCCGGCCATTGGGCAGGTCTTCATGCTGCCACAACTTAGGAGTAACCATGCCTGATGAACAAGACCTGATCGAACTACGCAAGAGAATACGTCATTCATCAGCTCACGTTATGGCAGATGTCGTAACTAAAATGTTCCCAGACGCGAAGTTGGGCATCGGTCCTCCCACCGAGGACGGCTTCTATTATGACTTCATGGTGGGCAAGCCAATCTCCGACCAAGATCTTGCACGTATCGAAAAACAAATGCGTAAGACTATCCAGCGTAATCTCCCTTTTGAGTTCCATGAATACCAACGTGACGATGCTCTCACAATGAACTCAAATGAGCCTTTAAAGCTTGAGATAATCAATGAGATCCCAACAGAAGAACCAATAACCACCTACAAACATGGGAACTTTGAGGATCTTTGCGCGGGCCCACACGTCGAATCTACCGGTAAGATTCCTGCCTTTAAGCTGCTTAACGTTGCGGGGGCTTATTGGCGTGGTGATGAAAACCAACCCATGCTACAGCGTATATACGGTACAGCTTTTGAATCGCAAGAGGCCCTAGAGACCCACCTCAACAACCTTGAGGAAGCCAAGAAGCGCGATCACCGTCTCCTAGGACGCGACCTCGATCTATTCTCGATACACGAAGAAACTGGGCCAGGTCTCATCATCTGGCACCCGAAAGGCTCACGCATTCGGGGCATTGTTGAGGACTTTTGGCGAGACGAACACCGAAAGCGTGGCTATGACCTAATCTACACACCACACATAGGCCGCTCGACCCTCTGGGAAACGAGCGGCCACCTCGGTTTTTACAAGGAGAACATGTACGCTGCGATGGAAATGGACGGGCAAGAGTACTACCTCAAGCCAATGAACTGCCCTTTCCACATCATGTACTATCAAAACGACATCCGTAGCTATCGCGACCTCCCAATGCGAATAGGAGAACTGGGCAGCGTTTATCGGTATGAACGTGGTGGCGTAGTACAAGGTTTACTACGAGTTCGAGGCATGACCCAAGATGACGCTCATATCTTCTGTCGCCCGGACCAAGTCGAGGACGAAGTTAACTCTGTCCTAGACCTAACTTTCTTCCTGCTTCAGAGCTTCGGCTTTAGCCAATATGATGTCATGCTCTCTACTAAGCCAGATAAGGCGGTAGGGGAAGATACACGCTGGGAGTTTGCTACAGAGTCGCTACGTAACACACTGGTTAACAGGGGCATTAAGTATGGGATCGACGAAGGGGGCGGAGCATTCTATGGCCCAAAAATCGACATCCACATTCAGGATGCTATTGGTCGGCAGTGGCAAATCACTACTGTTCAATTCGATTTCAATCTCCCTGAGCGATTTGGGCTCAAATATATTGGTGACGATGGACAAGAACACCAACCCTATATGGTTCACCGAGCGCTCCTAGGCACGATGGAACGGTTCATGGGCGTACTTATTGAACACTATGCCGGGGCATTCCCAGTTTGGCTAGCCCCTGTTCAAGCTGAGCTTATTCCAATCGCGGAACGCCACGTCTCATACGCTAAGGAGATTGAGACCACGTTGCTCAATGCGAATATTCGGTCCCACACCAGCGATAACAATGACCGCATGAATGCGAAAATCAGGTATGCTCAACTTCAAAAGATCCCATATATGCTTGTTATCGGGGATCGTGAACAGGAGTCAAATACGGTGTCGGCTCGCCTCCGGTCAGGCGAAGACTTAGGCACACTAGCAATCAATGAACTCATCGAGCGAATCTCCAACGAGATTACAACAAAATCATAGTACTAGAACTGAGAGACGTGTCTACATAACCTTTTCGCTTTATGTGATTCTGAGCTCGTAAAGGGGCCCTCGATTATATGCCGAGCGCACCTTCAGGAATCCACGAGGCCGCTTGATAAAAACTAGGGGTATGGACAGTACGGACTCTCCCAAACACAGGAAACAAATATTCCGTGACCGAACTCAGTAAAATAGCTATCACCGCCGACTCTCAGCAGGATGGGGACTTACTCCGAGACCTTGTGCATGGCTATGGAGAAGATCCAGTGATGATTACACCGGATACCATTAGACACACTAACGACAGAATGGGCAACATTAGTGGCCTAATCATTGCAAATGGGACTCAAGATGCCAACCAAAACGTGAATTCCAGTGCCCTAATGAGGGATGTTATATCTCGGCTGCTCCCTACCGTACTTGACTTTGACTTACCTGTTCTTGCTGTTGGGTCGGGGATCCACACACTGAATGTGGTAATGGGAGGGAGGCCTGCTAGGCCCATACATGGACACGGCCCCCTTGAGAGTGGCAAGTCAGAATTCCATCATATATTCATCACTCCAGGTAGTCGACTCGCTTCACTCGTAGGGGCAGGAGGCCTGGTACGCGTTAATAGCAGACATCTGATAGGAATAAAACACGCACAAAAAGGCCCAAACCTTTTAGCGTCTGCTTACGGCTTAGAGGATGGGGTAATTGAGGCGGTAGAGAGCCCGGACCATACTTTCGTGATTGGGATTCAATTTCAGCCTGAACGTCCCCGGGAGGTTCCTCCTCATTTTGACCGTCTTTTTGAGGCTCTCGTTGATCATGCAAAAGCTAAATAATCCCTAAGTCCTCATAGATTGCTGAATTAATAGAATAGTTACGACGCGAGTGGACAGTCTCACCTGGGGTGCCATTCATAACCCAAGCAACCACGAGGTTATGCTCCGGATCCGCGAAACCAATAGAAGACTGGTAGCCACCATGACCAAAAACTTCGTTTGAAGAGTACTTTCCGTACTGATAAGCAAGATTCTTACTTTCAGGAGTTCGCCCTGCCAATAAGAATCCCAATCCCCAGTCGTACACCGCTCCAAAAGTACGGTCTAACATCCCTACCCTATGTCGGTACACAAGTGAACCAACGGTCTCAGGCCTAAGTACACGTTGACCTGCAAATTCTCCTCCCATTAACAACATCTCATAGAACTTTCCCAGTTCACCGATTGGTCCTCTGCCTGCACCACCCGGTAAAGGGACACTGTAGAGGAGCGGATCAGAATGAGGCTCGGTAACAAGCGCACCCTTAGAATCGTGAAGGATAGCAAGCCGATCCCCATACTCCTTTACTTTATCTCCTGGGATCGATAACCAAGAGTCCTCCATTCCTAACGGCTCAAAAATCTCACTTCGCACGTACTCCGTGTAATCGCGGCCATCGACTTGTTTTATGATCTCCCCCAAAACACACCACCCTGACGATGGATCGTATCCGGCTTGTTTACCGGGTTCCCAATCCTCATACAGCGGAGACTCCATAACGTGTGACATTATCCGATGCCAGCTGTCCGCCTCGCACTTGGGGTTAATAGGCTGTAGGCCTGATGTATGGGTTAGAAGATGTTTAACCGTGATATCACCTTTGCCGTAACGCGCGAACCCAGGGATATACTTACTAATGTACTCTTCAATATCTACGAGACCACGCTCCCAGAGTTGTGCGATTGCCACCGCCACAACAGGTTTACCTGCAGACATCCATGGCATAAGTGTTCGGTGGGTAAGTCTTATTGATGGTGGCGCTTGAACCCTACCCTCCGAACAAATACTACTGGCCAAATCATCCTTTCCTAACGTCGCGTGGCCAAGCGCAAAATCGGCGACAATAATGCCTTGAATCGATATGTACCCCTGGGCGCCTATATGAAGCCGTTCATCCATCCCATCTTCAATGATTTTTTGAGTTTTGGGTAAGTTCGTAATCGAGTATTGCTCTTTATTCAAATAACCTCCATATCATGTAACACTCCCCCCTTGCTCATACAACATGTTGTGTACCTTATGGGTCGCATGACGATGCGATTGATGCTATAATATCAGCAACGTTGTCAAGAACACTTGGGCGAAGGTCACGCGAACGTGAAAACAGCACCGAAACCGGTGCCTCCGCTACTTAAATGAGCATGACACTGGGATAAGTGAGGGACAATGGTTAGTAAGACAGAGTACGGGTACATTCGATCGCATAGTCTTGAAGAGGAAATGCGGAGTTCTTATCTGGACTACGCAATGAGCGTGATCGTCTCTAGGGCTCTTCCAGATGTTCGGGACGGTCTTAAGCCGGTTCAACGTCGTATCCTATATGCTGCACACGAGATGGGCCTCCGTCCAAACTCGTCCTATCGTAAGAGTGCCCGGCTCGTTGGTGATGTCCTCGGCAAGTACCACCCCCATGGTGATGGGGCTGTCTACGACGCAGCGGTGCGTATGGCACAAGACTTTTCGATGCGTGTCCCTCTAATTGATGGTCAAGGGAACTTTGGCAGCGTTGATAATGATCCGCCCGCAGCCATGCGATACACCGAATTGAAGCTAAGTAGTGCCGCCGACGAATTGCTCGATAACCTTGAACAGGAAACCGTGGACTTCGTCGATAATTTCGATGCCTCATTACAGATGCCCAACGTACTACCCGCCCGCCTCCCGAATCTGTTAGTGAATGGTGCAGCTGGTATAGCAGTTGGGATGGCGACCAACATACCACCTCACAATCCTTCAGAAATATGCGATGGTATTACCAAACTTATTGACCGCCCTATGACAACTGCTGAAGAGCTTTTGGAGATCATCCCGGGCCCCGATTTCCCAACAGGCGCTGTTATCATGGGTAGGGACGGGATCAAAGATGCCTACACTACTGGCCGCGGGCAAATTATCGTCCGGGGCGTTGCTGAAATTGAGCAGATGCGCCGTTCAAGCCGCATGCAAATCGCCGTTACTGAGCTTCCCTATCAGGTGAATAAGGCTGCGCTTATTGAGAAAATTGCTCTCCTTGTGAAAAACCGGCGACTTGAGGGGATCACCGAGATCCGCGACGAGTCGGACCGCCGTGGTATGCGTATCGTGATGGAACTCCGTGGCGGAGCGCAAGGAATGGTTATTCTCAATAACCTATACAAACTCACTGAGCTACAAAAGTCGTTCTCCGCGAACATGCTTGCTTTGGTGGATGGTAAACCTGAGGCGGTCACTGTTAGATCGGCGCTTATTCATTACATCAACTTCCGACGAGAGATAATTGTCAGGAGAAGCGAATACGAGTTGCGGCGTGCAAGAGAGCGCGCACACATCCTTGAAGGTCTTCGCATAGCCCTAAATAATATTGATGAAATCATTCGCTTGATACGAGCCGCAGACGACGTCGAAACGGCACGCACACAACTAATGAATACGTTTGCTCTTGACCAGCCTCAAGCACAGGCGATTCTTGATATGCAACTCCGACGCCTCGCTGCTCTTGAGCAAGAGAAAATCGAGACGGAGTTCAAAGAGCTACAGGCCAAGATTGCCGAGTTGCAGGATTTAATCAACGATCCACACAAGGTTGATCTTGTGATCAAGAAGGAGACTCGGGGCCTGAAGAAAAAAGTGGGTGACGAGCGTCGAACCCAGATCAGTGATGATGTTCTTGAGATCAACCGTGACGATATCGAAGCTCACGAACAAATCGTCGTTACCCTCAGCCAGGGCGGGTACATAAAACGTATAGCTGCCAGCACCTTCCGCAACCAACATCGCGGGGGCAAGGGAGTCTCTGGTATGAGGCTTGGGGACGACGACCCCATCAAGAACGTCATTGTCGTTGATACTCACGACAGGTTACTTTTCTTCACCAACACGGGACGTGTGCTCTCTGTCAAAGCTTACGAACTTCGACCTGACCTTTCACGCAACACCCGGGGAGTCCCAGTACAGAACATAATTCCGATTAGTGACACTGAAAGGGTTGAATCGATAATAGGAGTGCCAAAGCTGGATATCCCCGATGTGTACCTCGTAATGGCAACTCGCCAAGGAAGTATCAAACGAACCGCGTTAAGTCACATTGCAAATATACGTCGCGCCGGGCTCATCATATTTAATCTGAGGGATAAAGACAGCCTGGTCACTGCCCGCCTCGCCGATGAAACTCAGGATATTATGATGGTTACCCGAGAGGGCAAGTCAATCAGATTCCCTGTCACCGACGTCACTACCCGGCAACGTGCTGCAGGCGGTGTGCGCGGCATCTCTTTGCAGGACAAAAAGGACCACGTGGTCTCAATGGATATTGTAATTCCTGATAGCAAAATCCTTGTCATCAGTGACCACGGTTACGGCAAATTGACATACTTGAAGAACTACAGAACTCAAGGCCGAGGTGGCTCCGGTATTAAGACCATGTCTATTACTCGCAAAACGGGCAAAGTCGCTGCCGCAGAGATCATTGGAGACAGTGATGAAGTCTATCTCGTTTCTAAGAAAGCCCAAATTATACGCACCAACCTGGCCGAGATTCGCGCCATAGGCCGTGCCACACAGGGCGTGAGGGTATTCAAGCCAAAGACTGGTGACACCGTAGTTTCCATCTCCTGTGTCAGTGAGTTTGAGGTACCTGAAGAAAAGATCACTGGAGACGCCAACAATAATGGCACCCAGAATGGTATGACAAAGTTAATCTGAACTTTGAGCTAATATTTTTTGCGACTTCAGAAACACATCTGAGATCACATGTTATGTCATGGTAAGAACTCGTCGATAGCAAGCTACAAATACCATAACAACAGCTAGCATCGCACATGCTGCGACAACCACTGCCGTTCGAGCACCGAACTCTTGGGCTAAGGAGCCTACAAGGAGTGTGCCCACTGGGAATGTTATGAATCCAGCACTCAGCAAAGTAGTAACCCGACCACGAACTTGGTCCGGGATTACTTCCTGAATAGCTCCACTATGTATGACGTACACCATCATCAGCACAGTGCTGTACCCCATAGCCACAATAAACGCTATCGGCAAAACGGATATTTGCGAAAAAATCAGTACTCCCAACGCAGTACCGATTAGTGACAACACCATAGCTCTAGCTTTATAGAGAATTTCACCCACTGATGCCAAGACGATCGTTGCAATACTCATACCGATACCGATGGCGGTTATTAGTAAACCAAGTGCCTCAGGACCTGATTTAAAGACTTCCTGTGTGTAAACCGGCATAAGCCCAATATTAATCGGCGCGATTAACAGTATCGGGATAACCGTCAAGATGGTTAGCACGATAACTTTGGGAGTTTTCTTTAGGTATTGGGCTCCTTCCGCAATGTCACGAACTATGGTTGTAAGTGATACCGAATGTTTCATCTGGGGGCGGCTCCCGATCGGGAATGCTACTAACAGTGCGAACCCTGCCAGTAGCACTGAAACCACAAGGGTAAAACCAACATCAATTAACGCAACCAACAAACCGGTTATTGCTGGGACACTCGCTCTCGTCGCACTACCTGTGAAAGTATTGAGTGCAAAACCGTTAATTAACCGATCACGAGGAACGATGTTTGAAACAAGTGCCGCCTCCACGCCATAACGAAAGGTCCGAAGCGATCCTGAAACGAGCATAAAGGCGAAAATATGCCAAGTTCGTACTAGATCCAACAGAACTACGGCAGCAAATATTGTCGTCGCGATAAAGCTTAATGCTAGCGCGGTGAGGAAAAGTTTTCGGCGGTCCCACGCGTCAATTAGCACACCACCCACCGGGCCGACGACCAAATAGGGTATGGCACCAGCTCCAACAGAAAACGTCGTTAACAGGGCTGACTGTGTTACCTGAAACGTCAACCAACCTATAGCGACATTCTCAACCCACTGGCTGCTGTTGGTACACCACATAGTAGCCCACAGAAACCGAAAGTCTCGAATTCGCAATGAATCAAATGTACGAAGGCGAAAAAAAGACCTCACGTCAGTAAGGGACTCCTTCCAAATAAACAATTCCATCGCTTCCGACCATAGTCAATGGAGTCATAACAAACGGCAAGACTGCTGGTAAAGACGTCAAACCTCTCAGAGTAAAGCATCCGTAATATCGCCGAAGACTCTTGGTAAATCGCAACACAAACCACGAAAGACACCCGAAATTAAAGAACCCCCGGACTTGTCCGGGGGTTCTTTAAGCATTTATTTACGACCAAGAAGTTAGCCCGTCGGTGAGTTCATCAATCGAATGCGTGGGTCAACAACTACCAGCATCAAATCTGAAATCAGTACGCCTACGATGGACAACGCAGCAAGAAGTAGGAAGATGCTACCAGCGAGATACATGTCCTGCTGCATCAACGAGTTTAGCATTAGAGGCCCAAGAGTGGGTAAACTAAGCACGACAGAAACGATAATACTTCCACCCAAGAGGCCCGGGAGCATCCCTCCGAACCCACTAATGACAGGGTTGATAGCCACTCGAACCGGGTATTTTACAACTAGCTTCCACGCGGCGATTCCTTTAGCCCGTGCTGTGACGACATACGGCTTACTAAGTTCATCGAGGAGGTTGTTTCGAAGTACTCGAATCTGACCCGCCGTGCCGGCTGTCCCTAGCACAACACCAGGCACAATTAGGTGCTGAAGCATATCAATAACCTTAGCGACGCTCCACGGAGCATTTACGTACTCACCTGAGAATAGGCCTCCTACACTCCATCCGAAATAGGCGAAGAAAACATACATCATAACCAAACCCAGCAGAAAATCAGGCACAGCTAGGCCTGTAAACCCCAGGAAGGTGAATGCGTAATCGCCAAAGGAGTGCTGCCTAACTGCAGAATATATACCAACAGGAAGAGAAAACGCCCAAATCAGCAACGCAGTAAAGGCCGATAAAGCCACGGTAAATTGCAATCTATCCGCAAGCAAATCCTTGATAGTACGCTGCCGGGCGAAAGAGTAGCCAAAATCAAGATGGAAGATGATGCGAGATATCCAGAACCAGTACTGGACCAGCATTGGCCGATTCAGTCCGTAGTAGTCTCGAATCGCGTCCGCCTGCTCTTGACTAAGCTCGTCACCTTCCATGCGCAGCATCAAGATGTACTGATCAACATAGTCACCCTCAGGCAACTGGATAATAACGAACGTAAGGAACGAGATAATAGCTAGCGTGAAAGCGCCGAGAATCGTTCTCATGACGATAAACGGTAGCATTGACATAGAGCTTCACCTCATACACTGCAGAGTTACTAAATGGACCTCGCAAGCCTACCACACGACAGATACCAAAACAACCCAAATATAACTTCAACATAGCTATCCAAAGCCATCCTCTAGAATTGGCCACGGATGTCCAGGCTTATAGCCACCGTTTGAGGGTAGAAAACAAATGAAAACGGGGCCCACCAAGAAGGTAGACCCCGTTTTATACAATCCCATCAAAGAGTCAGCCCGAGGACTGCTCTACTGGAAGTTGTTGGTTCTTACTGCCAGTACTCCGGATCCAGGAAGTTTACGCTCTTATACTTCTTCGAGCGGTTACCTGGATTCTCGACGTTCCCCATACCATCTTCAAAGTAGAACCACTCAATCGGGTGACCGCCAGCCGGCGACCAGTTCCGCGGGACGTTACGCATGTTATTGCGCTTAATCTTCAGTGCGCGGAAGAGGCCTGCGAATGCTACGCCACCATTCTTGTACTTCTCTTGAGAGTTAATCTTGAACAGTTCCTTACCAAGCTCAATACGCTTGGGGGAGAGTAGGGCAACTACGAAGCCGTCGGTTACTAACTCTTGCAACTTCATCATGTTTCCACTGATGTCGGCGGGGTAGGTCCCAGACGGGGCCTTGTTACCCTTCGCATCGGTGTAAGCGTCATCGCCACCAGTCGGCGCCATACCTTCTTGGCCACGAGTAGCATAGAACTGACCTATCGCAGGGCCCTGAGGGTCCTTCGTGGTAGGTGCTACGCGGTTCCAAGCATTGGACCAAGGATTCGTCCCGCCCTCAGTTGAGGAGAAGAACTCAAAGTACTCGGTCGGAGGGATAGTTGTGTTCCCTTTACGAGAACTGCCCTGGTTGATCTCAAGCTTAATTCCGAGCTTGCCCCAGTCGCTCTGCAACCACTCAACGAACGTGTAGTGGGAGCTGGACTGGAAGTACATCGTCAGCGGGCCACCATCGGACTTACGGTCAAGATAACCATCTCCGTCTGCGTCCGTGTAGCCAAGGTCAGCCATGATGCTCTTAGCTTTGGCAAGGTCATACTCAGTATCATTGGTCCTCCACTCTTCACCCGGGAAATACGGGGTGGAGCGGTGCGGGACCATGTTCTGAGGAGTACCAAGTCCAGCAGCTAGGGACTCATTCGCACCCTGTCTGTCCCAAGCGTGGGATAGGGCTATGCGGAAGTCCTTCGTGCGAAGTAGCGTACCGATATCGGAATCCGCCACGTACTCTTGATTGTGTATATAGGTCGAGTCTGCGCCGTCAGGGGAGTCAGACTTGATGACGCTATAGTCACCCTTCTCAGAGTTGGCAAGGTATAAAGGCATCTCAGCCGTGTTCATGTCACGGCGAATGAAGTCAGACTCACCATTCATGGTTCGGAAGATACCGACCTCACGGCTCTCAGTGCGAACGCCCATCAGGGCATCTGCGTAGGGAAGCTGGTTACCCTCAGGGTCAACCGCCGGGTGATAGTGATTCCTCGAGAAAAGGGTCATCTCAGCACCGGACTTTTGGTCCTTGGCCCAGAAACCACCCAACCACGGGATGTAGTGATCGCCCTTATATATATAGTTGATGTCGAACGTGGTCGGGATCGCCTCAGAAGGCTGACCTTCGAAACCGCGCACGTTCCGGATCTTGGAGAAAAGCTTCGTCCAGTTAGGGACGTTGTGCTGCTCTAGCAGAGCCGGAATCTCAGAGTTGTTGTACTTGATGTGATACCGCTTCTGGGTATGCGACGGGGAAAGGAAGCAGCGAGGGCAACCCTTGATACCTGAGAAGATATTCATCGCCGTCGATTCCATGAAACTGAAGTTCGGGTCATCAAAATTAACCTTGAACGTCACGTCATCAATGAACGTAACCTTCATGTCATTACCGGTTACCGGTGAGCGGAGCACTGCTGGTAGACCAGGCATGAGCTCCTTGTTGAGCATCAGATCTTCAAGTCCAAACCTGTAGTCTTCAATCGTGCTCGGGTGCCCATCGTGCCATCGTGCACCGTCTCGAATGGAGAAGGTGTACTCACGACCATCGTCGCTGTTCTGGAAGTCTCTAAATATGCTCGGTACGAGTAGAAGACCGTCAGGGGACATCTCAAGACCGTAAGCGAAACCAGTATCGGTCTGGGTGACGTTCCTGCTCTGGGTCGTTCGAATCGTTCCGCCATACTCACCAGTCTCATCTCCCGGGGGGAGAATGTGTACGTTGCTCCAGTCAGGAATACGCTCGTTCAGGGGGAGTATCGCTCCCTGCTTCACGAGTGCTGCTGACATGGGAGACTCTTTATAAGTCTGCTGCGGGATATTTTCGTTAGAAGTACCTGTAATTATATGGAAAGGCCTTCCAAACGAACCAGGCTCAAGCTTCTCAGCTTCGTACTTATACGCTGCTTCTCGGCTCGTAGGGTCCTGACCTGCAGTTCCACTACTCGTCGTAAAGGCACCGCCTCCAGAACTACCACCACTCGGTGCCACTGCGGGAGCTGGCTGAGCTGCGGGCCGCGCTGGGGCAGGCTGCGCAGGCATCTGCTGTGCTGCAGGGGCCTGAGTCTCTGGGTACTCGACCGCGCCGGCGGCCTGAGGCTGTGCTGCTGGTGCTGCAGGAGCCGGCTGAGCAGGCTCGGCGGCCTCCTCAGCAGCACAGGCAACAGCTAACGCTGCGATGCCCGCGGCTACCACTAACATCCATACACGCTTGTGTGAGAACGTAGACAACATTTAACTCCTCCTCAATTTGCCCTACTTAAGCAGGACTTTTATCCTAAAATCGCCACTAACAAACACGCATTTCATAAATCTTCTCGCCTAACGCGCCACCTTATAATAATAAAACGGCACGGCCTGCCAGCTTCCGCTGACCGGAAAGGGAAGGTATCATAGGGTTCACGGGAATGTCAACAACGATTTCCCTGTGTTAGGTTCCCATTACTCGGTATTGGGTTTAGAAACTAACCGGAGTGGTTAACGCTATCTATAGTCTCGCCGGTACCACAAGTAATCAACCTGTCAATCTCAGAATCGATCAGAGTAAGGTTACTTATTCACTGACAAGGTAGATTGTCACTGGGCTTCAGCGAAAAGACTCAACTGCAATCAGGCGTTAAGGTCGAGCTTTTTCAATCGACCAATGTTTCGCTCGCTGTTTACGTTTTCTTCCCGCTCGTACCGTGAGGATTCTCGTAAAATCCCATGCAACGAGTGCGAATAGTAGGTAGGGCAACATCGACCGAGCGCTAGATTCAACACCATTAGTAAACCAGACGATAATGAGTGAGAGAATCAGGATATGGAATATCCCGAAAATGCGACGCGCTAAGGAAATAGTCGGCGTAATACGCATCCCTATACTTCCACCAACCTCATACTTACTCCGCTCGCGTATTCGGGTGGTACCGATACAGATGCACCCTCCCACCCAATTTCTGTTTTTGAAGGGACCCCGTGTAGTGAAAGAAACGAGCGGCATTCATCAAGCGAGCCAACACGGTACGTGATGTACAGAGGGCCAAAACTATCATCTTCCCTCCTATGAGGAGTAAGCCCTCCTTCATCATATTTTTCATCGATGAACTCGAGATAGCAATTAGCAAACTTCAGACGCACCATCCCATCGGGTTGGGCGGAGGTTTGCTGCAAACCGAATAGGCCCTTCCAAACATCAGCTGACTCTTGAGCATCTGCAGTACTCAGCGTCAATGAGTGTATCCCAATAACTCCGTTCTGGTGATCAGTTGGGTTACAAGGTTCCGTATAGCGTTGGTCGAATAGGTGATCGTGCTGTATAAGGAACGTCTGGCATCCAGGCGTGTCTTTCGGATCTATCTCAGCTTGCGTCCAAGAATACGCTGTGGAACCATCCTCTGCTTGACGTCCTCCAACTATGGGCTTGGAAATAGAAACTCCCTTGGCACGGAGGTTTTTGACGTGTGCATGTAGTCCAGTAGTCCCAATCGCAAAGAGGAATAGCCCTTCCCGTTTCTCCAAGAACGGAGCGAGGTTAGGCCTAAATAGTTTTTCTTCCGACTCACGCACAGAGATCAATTCAAGATAGTCAGGACCGAAAACAACCAATCGATTACTCGTCCCGCGACCTGGATGCCTTCCTTCGGGAGTAACCTGAAAGCCAAGTGCCGAGTAAGAGTCTCGTGTTGCATCCAAATCCCGGACGGCTATCAAGACGTGGTCGAGAGTCAAATCGTCCATGTTATTAATCAAGGGACCATCGAGTAGCAAAGAAACTGGTTTTCTCGCCGACACGGTCGATTTGGTAATAAGTCGTCAATAGCTCCCCGGGGTCTAACTCAACAGTTGAGGGATAACCTAGGTCGCCATTGGGCGCGTCATCTCGAAGAATAATTTCGTTTTCAATCTCCCAAGTCTGACCTCCATCGTGGCTCAAACACGCACGCTGACCGTAAGGAGATCTCCGTACGCCATATGTGGCCAGAATATCGCCGTTTGCAAGCCTGATGATATGCGGCGGGTACCCAAACATCGGCGTCGCATGGGTAAGGGACCAATTGTGTCCTCCATCAGTGCTTTCGGATTGCTGCAGAAAGTGAGCATTCGGTTGATCTCTTGGGTTGTGACGCCACAAGCAAATGATGCGCCCCTTTGCCACTTCTACCACATGGGGCTCAGAGAATGGCATACCCTCGTAGTCCGGGGGAATGGGGACCGTCCCTATCTTCTGCCAGGACCGTCCCTCGTCAACGGACTCCACGGCAAGCATGTGACTGTCGACCATTTGATGTGCGGTTCCAATATATAAAAGCCTCCCGTCGGTCAACTCTATCGGCCCATGTGGAGCAGAAGCGATGCTGGGCACAGCCTCCTCCCAAGTTTTCCCGGTATCAGTTGAACGACGAGTCCAGGCTCCATCCCAACGTTCAGTCACCTCTCGACCAATTTTTTCATACAGGCGAGCCCATGACTCATAAGTATCTTCACTCGTCCTATCTTTATATTTATCAAGTGTTTTCCATTGAGTACCTGTGAACCAACTCATGACAAGGACACCTGAGTTTGTAACTAATAGGCCCGTGTCCCGGTCATCAAGCGGGGTATTATTAATTACAACGGGTTCGGACCACGTCGTTCCACCATCGTCACTCCGTATCAGCTCGTTAACGCCGTATGGACACCAGTGGCTCTGGCGTCGGCCGGAGAATACGACTAGCAACTCACCGGTATCGGTCTTCGCGATAGTCCCCCATCCAAGGTAATTACCTGGCTCCTTACAAATCGGCTTGCTCCAATGAATAGTGGGCATACTCTCTCTCCTAGTAGATTTCTATCCAAATCCGCCTTTTGGGGATTCTCACTAGCGTTTGCACCATACAGTCCAGCGTTTTTCAACCTGTGCACAGAATGTTTCAAACCCGTGCTCACTTGGGAAAAGATCCTTAGCACGATTGATAATTATTTCGTAGCAACCGCCCTTTTCAAGTGGATCCATCAACATGTGGCAAAGGCTTAAGGCTTCGTTTGCCGAAGACGCTTCCCAAAATCGGTCCTGGGCCGCACCGCGGATACAATTGATTCGATCTACACCTTGAGGCGAGTAGTTGCAGAGGTCTATGGCTTTAGCTGGATTACCTCTCGTAGCATTACCTACATCACGCCCATAACTTTGAAAGCAGTACGACTTTGCCAACCGTGAGGTCTCTCCACATGCAATCGCCACCTTCTCGAAATCTCGGTTGAAGACTCTTATCATGTGCGATGTTTGATAGAAGTAGCATGGAGCATAATACTCTGTAGCAACGACATTACATGGGAAATGAGGATCATCTGAGAGATATTGGGTGGTGTGTCCCATCAAACCCGAGAGCCCACCTACGACATTCTCCATATAGACACCCGAGTAGCACGACTGCATGTCATCGTCTGTTTCCAGACGATCACATAATGGCAAAGCATCATGAATTTCATATGTCGTCCATGCCATCAAGCCGTGTCCGACTCCGTGGACGCACTGATGACGAAAGAATTTATTCTGCGCACTGGAACAGATGGCGCGGACATCCGCCTCTAAATTTACCGTGCCTCTATCAGCAAACAACCCTTCTGTCGCGCCATGGAATGCCCCGGCCTGACACTCGTGGCTCGCAAGGGCGAAGGCTGCCGCACCAAATGCCCTGTAAGCTGCGTTCCCGACAGCATGTGCACGCTGATGGCAATCTACATCAATGTGGTTCTCAGCCTCCTTGAGCAAGTACACAAGATGCGCCGGGCCATGTTTCTCAGTCATTTTCACAAGGTATTCGTTATCTTTGAACAGGTTCACAAATTCAGTGGGGGACAAGCTCGGAGGATCGGGGAATTCTAGACCTTCATCCACAAGAGGCAACGGCTCCGGAGTTGCTAGAGCAGTCGCGTCACTCTGAACGACTACCAAGGCTCCATGCTCAGGCTTCAAATGGTTGTGGTAACGCCAAAACCCAAGTTCATCGAATGTGAATACCCACGCCTCTTGAGGGTTAATGACCTGTTTCGCGTCAAATTCAGGGTATATTTCGTGAGTCGGATGTATGTTTGAAGCCGGCCAGAGCGGGGTCTCCGACTGGTTGACAAAATGGACTTTTTGACCGAGAGAAATATCAAGACGCTTCGGGTTATATCCGTCCTCGGTGTACGCTATTGATAAAGCTTCCGGATCTATATCAGTGGCCAATAACGCTTGCGCGACCGGAGGCTGGGTAGCAACCTCATTCTCCTCGCCAAATGCGCAGGCAACAGCCAATACAACTACCGGGGCAACAATAATCAGTAAATGACGGTTCAATATTTTAGTCATAACACCCTATCGTATTGTATAGTACCGCCAGTTTGACACGCTGGAGGTAAGCTCATGACATCTAAGCTACGTATTCTTGGTATCAACGCTCATCCCCATGACTTCACTCACTATGCAGGAACGCTAGGTATTCATGCATCACAAGGAGATGAGGTAACGGTAATCAGCATGACTGCAGGCGCTAATGTTCACAACGAAAAGCTTGCAGACGAGCTTATGAAGTCTCCCGAGCAGCGTGATCCTGACATCATGAATCGAACAGCTGCTGACTACACTGACATGAAGATAGATGAACTGCAAACAGCTTGTAGTTATTTCGGGATCAGTGATGTCCGTATGCTAGATTTCCCAGAACCCTTCAGGCTGACTACCTCGGAGAACTCGATTGACGCCCTGAAAGCGATCATCCTCGAGATCCGTCCCCACATAATGATCACCCAGAGTCCTTACCTCCTTGGTCAAGCCCACGACTACCCAAATCCAACCCGGGATGACCACACGGAAACCGCCTTTGCGAGCCTAGAAGCACGTAGCCAGGCTTCCATAGCAGTGCATGGGATGACTGTGCCACCACATAAAATTGCTGTCACCTACTATCCAGGAGTCTATTTTCAACGTAACCAACTGGACTTCGTTGTGGACATAAGTGACTGGTTCGATCAGCGCGTAAAAGCAGAAGAAACCTACATTTCTCAGGGCCACACACCTGAATGGTCGTTCCGCCGGATGGACGTGACGCTAGGTAACCTTGGGTTCATGACTGGTGTCAAACACGCTGAAGGCTTCGTCCGTGAGAAATTCGAGATGCTATCCGGCTTACCGGTACCAGATTCAGCGATCCGCGACGCAGAGGCGAGTCATGAGGAAATGGTGAAGAGCCGCCTGGGAAACTAACCAAATACTATGAAGATATGACCGACAGATAAAAGAACACGCGGTTTATACACTGCATTTTCATCTCGCTCTCTAGTTGACTATTCTAGCGATAGTCAGGCGGCAGAAGGTTCGCAATTGAATTCTCGATAGGGTAATCCTCTTTGCAACTGCCGCAGTGAAGGTTACCTTCAATAATTTCATTCACTGTCTCATCATCCACTCTAAGATCCAAGGTGCCCTTACAAATAGGACAAACGAGGATATCCATAAGATCGTGCTTCACATCTACTCCGTTCGTAACTCGGTCTCAAACAGGTGATCCATGATCACCGATATAAGTAGTATCAGGATACCTAAGACAACGAGGGTACTATAACCAGACATAATCTCCCATACCTTGCCAGCAAAGGGAGTCGGATTAACCTTTGTATCATGAAAAGCTTTCAAAACGTGGAGGTGTTGCTGGCGGTCACGAACCAGTAAAAACATCCAAATTGAGAGGACTACTTTAAACCCTAGCGCTAGAGTGTAAGCTAACTCTACTTCTGTTAACCGATTGAAGGCTAAGACAACCCCTGTGGCTACAAGTACGATAATGCTAGTAGCCACTATAGTTCGAAACTCAACTCCAATAATCGTCGATAGCATTCGCGGGATATCAGGGGTCATGCGAAGAGCAGGAGCTAGGACAAGTAGGTAGAAGATTGCACCCCCAACCCATGCTGCTGCTGCCAGAAGGTGAAGCCACAAAACGATAACTAGAAATATCTCACCCAACACTGATCAATCCTTTACATGAGGCCGTGTCCCTGCCTAACAATGGATGATGCCTATGGAAGTAGTTTTCAAGGTGGCGATGCATCCCTATCAAATAAGAGTAAACTCACTGGAAAAACTCAGGACCATCCGAAGATCGCCCTCCGTTATCCCAGAAGTTATTGATGGAAGAGATTTAGCGCTGAGCCTGCTCGGAACCAAGCGATCTGCTGTTCCGCAAAAGTGTGTACCAACTCCAAAACATCCTGAGTCCCATCCGAGTGTTTCACCACACATTTTACAGGCTTACCTGGGGCGAGCTCGTTTAGACCAACTAAACTTATTTGATCACCCTCCTGAATAAGATTGTATTCATCGGGATCTTGAAAGGTTAATGGAAGAAGACCTTGCTTCTTAAGATTTGATTCGTGGATACGAGCGAAACTACGAGAGATAACCGCTGCACCGCCCAAGAGCCTTGGAGAAAGGGCTGCGTGCTCACGACTACTGCCCTCTCCGTAGTTTGCATCACCTACAACAACCCACCTTAATCCAGCAGACTGGTAGGCCTTTGCGATACGTGATATCGCTACACCTCGTTCACCAGTGATAACGTTGTGTCCCTTGCCTGCTTCCCCTGTATAAGCGTTGATGGCTCCCATAAACATGTTTTCAGAAAATTTACTTAAGTGCCCTCTGAAGCGTAACCACGGACCAGCAGGGGAAATATGATCTGTTGTGGTCTTACCCTTAGTTTTCATTAGTACCGGCAAGTCTAAAAAGTCATTACCATCCCAGGCCTGCCACGGCTCAAGAAGCTCTATACGATCGCTAGCGGGGTTCACACTAATTTGTATGTCAGAGGAATCTTCGGGAGGGACTATAAATGCAGGGTCGCCCGAATCAAACCCATTAGGCGGAACTTCTGGAGCCTCCACCGGAGGATCAAAACTAAATTCGGAACCATCCTGTCCGATCAACGTATCACTGAGGGGGTTAAAGGACAGTCTTCCTGCAATCGCTAAGGCGGTTACTATTTCAGGGCTCCCAATAAAATTCATAGTCTCTGAGCGTCCATCATTGCGACGTGGGAAGTTGCGATTATATGACGTGACAATGGTGTTGGGTACACCATCAAGCTCTTCTTCTCGTTTCCACTGGCCAATGCACGGACCACAAGCGTTGGCCAGTACTGTTCCATGGATATCCTTTAGCGACGCCATTTGCCCATCCCTTTCAATCGTCGCACGTATCTGCTCTGAGCCCGGTGTAACCATGAAACCACCATCGACATTAAGTCCGTGGGCTTTTGCCTGTTCAGCAATGTCTGCAGCCCGGCTCATATCTTCGTAGGAAGAGTTCGTACAACTTCCAATTAGTGCGGTTGCTATCTCATCAACAAAGTTGTTCGAAGGATCAGCCACCTCTTCTGCAAGTGATGAGATTGGGCGAGCCCGGTCTGGTGAATGAGGACCAACAATGTAGGGCTCTAGTCTCGACAAGTCGATCTCGATCACCCGATCAAAAAAATCTTCTGGGTTTGATTCAACAGATGGATCGAGTGAGAGGAGATCATGGTTTTCCTCTGCTAGTTTTGCGATGTCACTTCGCCCAGTTGCTCTTAAATAAGCATCCATTCGTTCATCATGTGCAAAAATCGAGGTCGTCGCGCCGATCTCAGCGCCCATGTTGGTTATTGTAGCTTTGCCCGTACAACTGATTGAAGAAGCACCGGGCCCGAAATATTCAACAATAGCGTTTGTACCACCTGAGACAGTTAATTCTCCCGCCACACGAAGGATGACATCTTTAGGTGCAGTCCAACCGCTTTTTTCACCAGTCAGGTAAACGCCGATATGCTGCGGGTGGAGCACTTCCCATGGTAATCCTGCCATCACCTCAACTGCATCGGCACCCCCCACACCTACCGCACAAGCCCCGAGGCCTCCTCCATTTGTGGTGTGAGAGTCGGTTCCAATTATCAAAGATCCGGGGTATGCATAATTTTCGAGGACCACCTGGTGAATAATGCCAGCTCCGGGGCCCCAAAACCCAACTCCGAACTTAGCCGAGGCGGTTCGTAGGAAGTCGAACACTTCCTGGTTTTCATCTAAGGACTCGAGTAGATCAACACCACCATCAACCCGTGCTTGAATAAGATGGTCACAGTGTACGGTAGTTGGTACAGCGACCTTATCACGCCTAGTCTGCATGAAATTCAGCATTACTGTCTGACCTAGAACGTCTTGAAGTGCAACCCTGTCAGGTTGCAACGACAATTGACTAGAACCAGGGACCAGTTCTTGGGTCTCCGGATCCGTTAAATGCCCGTACAGAATCTTGTCAGCAAGGGTAAGTGGCTTGTTAAGTCTTTTACGCACTACATCCAGATTGTTACGGGTAGTACGGTAGGTCTTAGCAACCATTTCGGCAGTAGACGCAATTTCCATGATATTAGCTCCATCACAACCAAGCAATTCAGTGACATTGTGACATAAAAAGAGGCCCAGGCGGAGATGCCTGGGCCTCTTGGAATCACTACTCTAGAAAATCAATCGCGCTTCATCCCAAAATACTCGTAATTTTTTGTGATATACGCATCCCATTCAGGAGGGGTATCTTCCTCAGCAAAGATTGCTGTGACAGGGCAAACTGGTTCGCAAGCAGCGCAGTCTATACACTCCTCAGGGTGAATGTAGTACATGTCATCGTCGTCATCTGTATAGATACAATCGACAGGGCAAACATCCACGCACGCTGCATCTTTAACGGCAACGCATGGCTCGGCAATAATATACGTCATCTGCTAGGGCCTCCTAGGGCACAAACTAAGTTCGATATCACGCCCGATTATAGCATGCGCAGCCGTGCGTACAACTGAAGGCAAATCGTAGTTTGCACTCCTTGACAGGCAGTCGTGCCACTGTTTAACTCGCAGTACTTCACCAAACATTAAGGAGCACACATGGGGCAACTCGAAGGGAAAATTTCCATCATCACAGGCGGCGGCACAGGCATTGGTCTTGGAATCGCTAGAGCGTTCGTTAAAGAGGGCGCAAAAGTTGTACTTGCAGCAAGAAACCTTCCACGACTAGAAGAAGCGGCCAACGAGTTACAAGGACTAGGGGGAACGGTCGAGGTCGTCCCAACTGATGTGACTCAGGAAGCTGAAGTACAGTCTCTTTTCTCTAAGACAATGGACACCTTCGGCCGTCTTGATATCCAGGTCAACAACTCTGGGGCTTTCGACGGTGGACCAATTGACGAAATCACTTTGGAAACATGGAACAAAGTCATCGGAGTAAACCTGACAGGGGTCTTCCTTTGCACTCGAGAAGCGATGCGAATTATGAAAACACAGAAGGGGGGCCGTATCATAAACATCGGTAGCATATCCTCTCGTATGCCGCGAATGAATTCAGCTCCATACACTTCCTCAAAGCACGCGGTCATAGGGCTTACTAAATCAACGGCTCTTGAGGGACGCCCTTACGGCATATCTGCAGGGGCACTACACCCAGGCAACGTAGAAGTGGAGTGGCGGGCAAAAAGCACAACTTCAATGGACCAAGAAAGTATGATGACTCCAGACGATATCGCAGTAGCAGCACTCGCCATGGCAGTGCTACCCCCATATGTAAACATGCTCGACGCGACGGTTCTACCAGTTGAACAACTCTACGTTGGACGGGGTTAATCTTTACACCTAGGTAATAAGAAATCGGGGAATGTAAATGAAGAAGGTACTCATCACAGGGATGTCTGGGTTGATCGGTGGCTTACTACGGGACCATCTGGATTCGGTAGGTGGGTACGAACTCACTGCTCTCAATCGGCGTCCCATCGATGGCGTTAATTCTTTCCAAGGTGATATTGCCAATCTGGACGATATTAAGCTCGCTTTCGAAGGGCAGGAGGTGGTCGTTCACCTGTCGGCCCAATTGCCAAGTGCGACTTGGGAAGACATAGCATCAGCTAACTTGATCGGCCTCAGAAACGTCTACGAAGCTGCACGGTTGAGCGGTGTTAAAAGGGTTGTTTTCGCAAGTTCAGGTGACGCTGCTAGGGGTATTGACCGAATCCCTCCTTTCAATAGCATCGTAGCGGGCGATTACGAGCGAGTTTGGCCTGGCGGGGTCAAAGTCAACCACAACTTAGTTCGGCCTAGCAGCCTCTATGGCGCGACAAAGGTTTGGGGCGAAGCTCTTGGCCGAGTTTACTCAGATGAGCATAAGCTTTCCGTTCTAT
>JAKUTR010000009.1 GCA_022448725.1 SAR202 cluster bacterium
TCTTTTTCGTCATGCTCGTCTTTTTCGTCTTTTTCGTCATGCTCGTCTTTTTCGTCATGCTCGTCATGCTCGTCATGCTCGTCATGCTCGTCATGCTCGTCATGCTCGTCGATTTTGAACTCAATAGGGTCAATCTTGGGGCCAATTTCAACCAACACTTGTCCGGATTCAACTGAATTCTGAATTAACTTGGATAACGCAGCTGTTTCATATTTCAAGCCTACATAGAAAACCAAATCGGCTTCATTGATTTTTTTTACATCTTGCGGGGAGGGTTCAAAATGGTGGGGGTCAGCGGCATGTGGTATTAAAACTTCTACTTGGACATTCTCTCCTGCCACTTGTTTAACGAATTCACCAAGCATCGGCGTTGTAGCGAGCACCGTTAATTCATTACCGGAATCTTCAGTTGCAGTTGATCCTTCTTCCCCACTCAGACAGCCCACAACCAAAATAGCTGTACTTATTACTGCAAGTTTCACAATATATGCCAGTCGCATTACACAACTCCTCGAATATGGGAATGGTTCTCATTCCTAGTATTCTAGGGTTGCTCTAATATGTCAACGTATTACTAATAATTCAATTGAAGTAGGTATAATAATCAGATGGTTAAACAGAAAGATCTATCAGAACGGTGCCGACAGTTGTTGGTAGATCACAATATCCCTATAACTCGACCGAGAATAGTCTTACTTGAAATTTTGCTCCAGAATAAAGGGCCACTAAAAGTAGAAGATGTAATCAAACTGTCGGAAGGTAAATTGGCGGTATCCTCTTTATATCGAATCATAAATATGCTCAAAAACCTGAATTTGATTAGCGAATTTCAAACCCCTGACAACACGAAAGTCATAGAACTATCTAGCACAAAAAACGATCATCATCATCATATTTTCTGTAAATCCTGTGGCGCAGTCGAAGATTTTGAATTAAACGAATCTTTAGAAGATCACCTGGAAACCGAAATAAAGCTAATCGAATCATCACATCACATTTCAGTCCTGTCCCATTCGTTAGAACTTTTCAGCATTTGCGACCAATGCAAAAACTGAGGCAAGTAAAATAAGATAACCCTATACAAGAACAGATTGGTCCTGCGGGAGCCATAACGGAAAAATGCAGGCGAAGAACTCAGTCCGGATAATTCTGAGAGGTACAGAGCAAGTCCATATCGACACAATAGGTCCTTGATTTACTCTCATGCTAAAACCACAGGTCAAAGCCCTTTCCTCGTAACAATCCTAGCAATATGCTGACTAGACAACTTGGTAAAAATGGCCCTGAAGTCCCCGTGGTATGCATTGGCACTTGGGGAATTGGTGGAGCGTACGGTCAGGTTGACGATAAAAGTGCTATCAACTTGTTGAGGACCGCTGTTGATAGCGGACTCACTTTCATCGATACCGCTGAGATTTACAACGACAGCGAAAAATTGGTCGGGAAAGCAATAACCAATCACCGTGAACAGGTATTTCTAGCTACGAAACTTTCGTACGGTGACGACTCTTCAGAGCGTATAGAAACTGCGCTTCATACGAGTCTGAAACTATTACGGACCGATCATATCGATCTTTACCAGTTACATACACCCAGTAAGATCGGCCGCCCTGTTGAAGATACGATGGCTGATCTTCTCAGGTACAAAGATGCAGGAAAAATTCGTTACATTGGGGTATCAAATTTTTCTCCTCAACAAATAGATGAGGTCGCGCAGACAGGCATCGTTGATAGTTCTCAACCGAGATACAGCATGTTATTTCGAGATTCCGAGAAAGCTGAGTTACCAGCTTGCGTTCGCAACGGGATTGGCGCAATGGTCTATTCGGTGATGGCAAAAGGGCTCTTGGCTAGTAAGTACAAGCCTGGCCATATTTTTCCGGTAGAAGATGAACGGAGCAACTGGCCCCATTTCAAAGGTCAGCTCTTCGAACAAATTTATTCGGTCACCGAAAAACTCAAAGAATGGGCAGCTGACCACGGCCGTGACATGGCTCAACTCTCCGTTGCCTGGGTGCTTACAAACCCAGCGGTTACTTCTGCGATTGTTGGGGTAACACGGCAAGACCAAATTCAGCAAAATGCTAGAGCAGGGGATTGGGTATTGAGTCCAAAGCAACTAGCTGAACTTGAAAACATTCAAGGTGACCTTAGGCTAAGCCAGGATCCTGCATGGCTAACAAGGCGACGCAAGGAGCAAGAACTTGAGAACCGAGATTGAAGAAATACTGATCGGCTCATTCGATTTCAGGGTTCATGCCAACCCCGATACAGACATAGAGCGCAGGGTCGATTTTCTTGAGGCAGGCCGAGATGCGCACGAGGCTCAAATGACTGGATTTGTATATTTGAGCCACCATCAACCTACAGCTCCTATGGCCTATGCGCTTAACCGTATGTACCCAGGGTTGAAGACGATAGGATCTATTGCGCTTAATAAAGCAGTGGGTGGTATCAACCCTGATGCTGTTACAGTAGCAGCGAATCTAGGTGCAAGAGTAGTCTGGATGCCGACTCGAAGCGCAGATATTGTGCCTGTTACAGACACTGCAGGCGAACTCCTGCCCGAGGTTATAAACCTTCTGGATGTAGTGAAGGAGCATGATCTGGTACTCGCATCAACCCACATATCTGTTTCTGACACGATCAAATTATTTGATGAAGCAAAGTCTCGCGACATCGGTCGGTTGATTGTTAGTAATCCTGCTACTCGGATGAATAACCAACATATCGAGTACCTCAAGTCACTGGGAGTTTTTTTTGAATTACCTTTTTATGCATACCAGCATGAGGCACCTACAAAAATCGTCTCGGACATAGCGATGCTGGGAGCAGACCATTGCATCGTCGCAACCGACTTCGGACACTGGATGACGGCGCCTCCCGCAGAAGGGATGCGTCTCGCGATAGCAATGTTGCTACAAGGTGGATTGACTCCCAAAGAGGCTAGTCGATTGGTTGCAGATAATCCATTAGGCTTAGTTATTACCTAATGTTTAAAATGCCTGACACCTGTAAGTGCCATAGCCATTCCTAAACGATCAGCCGCTTCAATTACATCAGAATCCCGGACCGACCCTCCAGGCTGTACAACCGAAGTAACGCCGCCTGTTGCCGCTAATTCAACATTATCAGCAAACGGCATAAAGGCATCTGAAGCCATTGCACTTCCTTGAGCCTTATCTCCTGCAATCCGAAGAGCTAAGTGGACACTTGTCACTCGATTCGGTTGTCCAGCACCCATACCAACCATTGTGTTGTCTTTAGCGAGCACTATTGCGTTGGACTTGATATGCCTTGAAACCTGCCATGCAAATGCTAAGTCGAGTAACTCTTCATCTGTAGGAGAGCGCTTTGTAACAAACTCCCAGTCATCCGTCTCCTCTTGAATTGAATCGGCTGTTTGAAGAAGTGCTCCACCCGAGAGAAATCGCATCTCGAACCCAGTTAAGGAACTGCTGACCGCTGACACTTTCAATACGCGAGTTTGTTTTCGACCCTGTAACGCCTCAAGAACCCCTTCTTCGAATCCTGGTGCAATAATGATGTGGTACAGGACACCGCGCATGGCCTCAACCGTGGATAGGCTCAAAGGCCGGTTAAAAGCTACAATTCCCCCATAGGCTGAAGTTGAATCCCCTTGGAAAGCACGTTGATAGGCGGTGGGTTGATCATTATGTAATGCTAAGCCGCAAGGATTTAGGTGTTTGACTACGCACGCAGCAGGTTCACTAAAGTCCGAAACCGCCATCCAGGCCGCATCTGCATCAAGATAGTTCGTGTACGACATCTCGATCCCATGCACCAACTCAGCACCTACAATCCCTGCTGATCCTGTTGGGTCGGCGTAAATTGAGGCATGCTGGTGAGGATTCTCCCCGTAACGGAGTTCTGAAACTTTATTAAGACCGATCGTCAGTTCCTTCGGAGTCAACAAGTCCCCGTCACTTAGATACCGAGATACCGCTGTATCGTAGTGGGCAACATGTTGAAAGGCTTTCATCGCAAGATCTTTCCGCTCGTCATAGGACAGCATAGAAGCACTTGGGGGGGCTTTCGCTTCATTGATCCGCTTTGAAACCCATTCATAGTCATTTGGGTCTACTAAAACAATAACGCCGGGAAAGTTCTTTGCGGCGGCTCTCAACATTGTTGGGCCACCGATATCAATATTCTCAAGAGCCTCTGCTTCACTTGTACCTGTTTTCCGTATTGTTTCAACAAAGGGGTAGAGATTCGCCACAACGATGTCTATCTGATCGATATCATGAAAAGCCAGCTCAGATAAATCGTCTGCAACATCCCTCCGGGCTAGCAGTCCCGCATGGACAGTTGGATGAAGAGTCTTTACTCGACCATCCAGAATCTCCGGGAATCCCGTCAGCTCGGAGACTAACTGAACCTTAAGACCTGCAGCAGTTAAATCTCGGTGAGTGCCTCCGGTACTTACCAGATCAAAACCCGCATCGACTAGTGCTCGTGCAAGCGAAGTAATACCTTGTTTGTCGTATGTGCTAATGAGTGCTTTCATAGTGACAATCCTCTGAAAATTATCTTCTCTGAATTTTACTTTCTGGGTAACATTTCAAATAGCCATCCCGTCTAATCAACATAATTCCGACACTGCTATTATCGGAGCCGATTTCCGGGAGATTTAGTCCTGAGACTGTTAGCTGCTCTCAACTGATGAGGAAAGAACCGGATCCTCCGTAGCCCAATTCCTTGGTTACTGTTGAAAACACTCTTACCGTAGTACCACACGTACTCCGCTAACATTTTCAACTACGCTACCAACCACCGTAGCCTCGGGTATCAGGGTGCATATACTGTCCTTACTACCTTCATCACAGATAAGAACCATACCTAACCCCATATTGAACACTCGATACATTTCGCTACTATCTATCCCTCCAATATCGCGTAATACCTCAAAGATCGGCGGTACTATCCAAGTCTGCATTTCGATATCAGCGCATAGATTTTTGGGTAGGGCGCGTGGCACATTGTCCGACAAGCCTCCGCCAGTGATATGGGCAATGGATTTAACATAAGGAATTATTGGTTCTATTAATGGAAAGTAAGCACGGTGTGGTTCGAGTAGTGCTTCACCCAATGTGCAACCAAGACTTTCGTGATAGTGGAAGAGAGGAGACGGGTCATTATTTATATTCAGAACATGTCGGACCAGTGAATAACCATTGGTGTGTAATCCGGTTGAGGGCACTCCAATTAAGATGTCGCCTTGCCGCACCGACTCCGGGGCAAGAATTTCTTCTTTTTCAACAACACCGACTACAAAACCCGACAGGTCGAATTCTTTTGGGGCAAACAAACCTGGCAACTCGGAAGTTTCTCCACCAATCAGCGCACAACCGTTTTCACGGCACGCCTTAACGACCCCCGTAATCAAAGCCTCCGTCAGACCAGAATCTACTTGGCCCGTTGCTATATAGTCCAAAAAGAATAATGGTTTTGCGCCAGATGTAATAACATCATTGACACATGCATTTACAACGTCTTCTCCCAGTCCTTGGTAACTCTCCATTGCGATTGCTATCTTCAGCTTGGTACCGACATTATCAGTACCGGAGACTAGGACGGGTGACTCGTACTTAGCTAACTGATACAAACCGCCGAAACCGCCCAATGCGGTAAGCACTTCGGGGCCGTGTGTGGAAGCGGCAAGATCAGCAATACGACTTTTAACCTTATCTGCCGCTTCGACATCGACGCCAGCAGATTTATAGGTTGCAGTCATGTCCTTTACCTTGTTCTTCCACTCTATTGATCTGTATTGACACAGGACAATGCGTATTAACTGTAAACAAATATCTACTGCGGCTCAAAAGCAAGTTTATCCATCTCGAGTTGGACAGGTATGGGTGACTCACCGGAAAAGCAAGCCAAACAAGATTGTTGCTCCGTCGTTCCAACCGCCCGTAACAAACCTTCGACGCTTAGGTATCCAAGTGAGTCTGCTTCTACCAATTGTCGTACCTCTTCTACAGCACGATCGAATGCAGCGAGTTCACGTCTTGTGGGAAAATCGACTCCCAAATAGCAGGGGTGCTGGATCGGAGGACTACCAATACGGAGATGTACCTCCTTGGCTCCTGCCCGTCGTAGCATCTGCACAACTTGACGCTGAGTAGTACCACGAACGATGCTATCGTCTATTACGATAAGAGATTTACCTTCGATAAGCTCTTGCAGAGGATTAAGCTTCATCCGCACACCCATATCACGTAGACGCTGATCCGGCATAATAAAGGTTCGGCCGACATAACGGTTCTTTACTAGGCCCTCACCGTATGGGATTCCTGATTCCTCTGCGTAACCCACCGCCGCAGGGGTTCCTCCGTCTGGAACACCAATGACAACATCCGCAGCCACAGGGTGCTCCTTCGCTAGTTCCGCCCCCATCAATTTCCGGCTGTTGTACACCAATTTGTTGTCAAGAATGCTGTCCGGACGGGCGATATAGATGTGTTCGAAAATACAAGGTGCGGGTTTACGCGTCAGCGTACGTTGATAGACCGTTCGTAAACCATTAGCGTCAATTATAACTGCTTCTCCTGGCTGGACCTCCCTAACAAACTCGGCGCCAGTTTGGTCAAAAGCGCATGTCTCGGAGGCTATCATCCATCCTCCATTATCCAATCTGCCAATCGAAAGAGGCCTGACACCAAGAGGATCACGTATACCCAGGACAGCGTTGTTCGTAAGTACAACCAGTGAGTAGGCTCCCCTGAGCCGCTTCATCACGTGATCCAAACGGTCTGTCCAATTTTCCCCTGGGGAGTTTGCTAGGAGATGAGCTATGACCTCTGAGTCACTAGTGGAATCGAAATGCAAGCCCCATTCGATTAGCTCTTCACGCAGCGCAGCAGCATTAACAATGTTGCCATTATGTCCGAGAGCTACTTCAACATTAGGCCCAACGGAACGAATCGGCTGAGCGTTACATATGTCGCTACTGCCGGTTGTGGAGTAACGGGTGTGCCCGATCCCTATATGTCCAGGTAGTTTAGATACGTCCTTCTCATCAAACGCCTGGGTTATAAGCCCCATTGCTGTACGGATTTCGATACCGTTACCGTTCACGGTTGCTATACCTGCACTCTCTTGACCACGATGTTGGAGCGCATGGAGTCCGAAGAAGGTTACTCGCGCCGCTTCCTCTTGGGGAAGATACACTCCGACAACGCCGCAGGCTTCCTTCGGGCTGTCGGATACAAAGGGCAAGTGGTAATCCCTCAGAGATTGCTGTGGGGCTGTCAGGAATTATAGGCTGCTTCCTTGGCCATGGTCAATGATGCATCTCTTCTTGGGAGTACACTCCCATCATTGTGATATACGACTACGGAGTGCTGGCATCAAGACTCCAATTAGTGCAATACCCAAGAATCCAATAGCAGCAGTGATAGTGAGAGCAAAGGCTGCATCGTAGCGCTCTGCCAGGGCTCCAACAATGATTGCTCCAACCGGAGCAGTCCCGATGGCTAAACTGATGACGCCAAGGTTTTTACCACGCATGTTCTCAGGGGAAACAAGCATTGTGACGGTAGCTTGCATGGTCGCGAACCCTGATATCCCGGTGCCCAATAGGATCATTAGTGGTAACGAAACCCAGTAAAGCGGAGACAGGGAGAATAGTAGTAAGGAACCCATTGCTAACAGAGAACCCAGGACAAACAATCTGCCATGGTATTGAATCGCAGGTCTTGAGGCTATGATCATGGCGCCGAGTGATGCGCCAAAGCCATCCCCTGCCTGTAGTAGTCCCATCAACGCGGGTCCTACAAGCAGGATATCTCTTGCGACCACTGGGACCATATGACGATAAGAAAACAGCATAAGGTTCATTGTAATAGTTACTAGAATCACTGCTAAAAGCACCTTATGCGTCAAGGAATATGAAAGTCCTTGTACTAGGTCTTTACCCACTGTGACTGGTGCTATTGGTGGAACTTTTCTCGCTGGGGGTTGCACAAACCAGATCAGTGTCGACGACACAAGATAGAGGCAACAAACAACAGAATAGCCTCCTTTTACTTCGATCTGACTAATCAGAACACCGGCTAATAAAGGGCCCAGCATGGAACTGGCTGTCATGCCAATTGAGTCCAGTGCAAGTGCATTTGTAACTCTACGCGAGCCAATAAGATCAAATATCACTGTACGCCGCACAACAAGCTCTAGGCTCCAAGATGTGCCAATTACCAGAGCCATTACATATGCGTGCCAGTATTGTTCATTACCAGTAAACAGGACCCATGTCATAATTAATACAACAAAGAGATTGGTGCCCTGCGTTGCTCTTAGTAACTGTTTGCGGTTAAGAGAATCTGCCATAACTCCGCTGATTAACCCCAAAAAGAACATTGGGGTTAGAGAAAATGTACCTACATGTGCCACTAGCCATGCAGAATCCGTAAGCTCTAGTACCATCCAAGCTAATAGGGTCATCTGCATCCAACGCGCTGTCAGTGAGAAAAAATTCGCAGGCCATAGGATTCTATAAGCCGGATTTTTGAAGGCGTAAAACGTATGCGCCATTCCGGGTCGTTGGTAATTACGGAAGTGCATAATTTACCTGTGATTGTACCCTTGCTAAGTCGGTTTAAATAGTGAATGGACAGGTTAGCCGATTACATCTCCTGCCGAGACGGACGACGGTGAGAGCGGCATGCCTACGCGGCTAATGGACCTACAACACCTTGACACTATTCCCATATTTTATTAAGATTCTGGTTGTCGAAATCTAAGTTTATAAGACGATTTGAACAATATATCTAGGGGGGTGAGTTAATGGAGACATTAACAGGAATTATTCTCGCCGTCCTCGCTAGCTTGGTAGGAATTGGATTAGGGTTCTTCGGTTTTTATCTTATATGGAATAAAGTGTCTGGTGGGCGTATGGACCGCGCCAGACAACAGGCGGAGAGTCTTGTCAGCGACGCTCGGAAAGAAGAGAGTCGTGTTATACAAGATGCTCGTAATGAAGCCTCTAAGATCATAAGAGCCGGACAAACTCAAGCTAACGAGGCACGCGACGAGATTCGTGAACGACGCCGGGAATTACAGCAAGCAGGGCAACGCCTTAGCAACCGTGAAGACAACTTAGAAAAGCGGGGCCGTAACCTTGACCGCCGGGAAGGTGAGTTGGAACAGAGAGACTTGGATAGCGCGTCTATCCAAGTAGAGCTCAGTGAGGCAAAGCAGCAGCAGATTAAAAAACTGGAAGTCATCGCTGATCTCACCGTTTCGGACGCGCAGACTGAACTGATGCGACAAGCCGAAGAAGACATGCAACATGAAATTGCAGTGCGGTACCGAGACTTGGAGGAAGAAGCACGATCCCAAGCAGACGACAATGCCCGTGAGATCATCGGTGAGGCTGTCCAGCGCCTTGCTTCCGATGTAATTTCCGAGGCTACGATTACTAATGTTGCAATCCCCAGCGATGAGATGAAAGGACGATTAATTGGCCGGGAAGGCCGGAATATTCGTGCCATCGAAAAGGCTACTGGGGTAGATTTGATCATTGATGACACGCCGGAGAATGTCACTGTATCTTGCTTTGACCCTATACGGAGAGAAGTTGCTCGCTTAGCGTTAACTAAATTGATATCCGACGGTCGTATCCATCCTGCCCGGATCGAAGATGTAGTTGCCAAAACTCAAAAAGATCTCCAGGAAACCATCAGGAAAACTGGGGACTCAACGGTAATGGATGTGGGAGTTCGAGGCTTAAATAAGGAGATGGTCACCTTACTTGGCCGGCTCAAATACCGGTTCAGCTACGGGGAAAACGTGCTGATGCATAGT
Organism: SAR202 cluster bacterium; assembly: GCA_022448725.1. Lineage (GTDB taxonomy): Bacteria > Chloroflexota > Dehalococcoidia > Lucifugimonadales > VXLM01 > VXLM01. The sequence goes on from JAKUTR010000009.1 coordinate 9,832, forward strand.
ATCGAAGTCGGGCATCTAGCCGCCACAATGGCTGCGGAATTAGGTGCTAACGTACGAACAGCAAAGATGGGTGGTTTATTACATGATATCGGCAAAGCGCTTACACACGAGGTTGAGGGTCCACACGCTGTTATAGGGGCCGACGTCGCAACTAGAAACAAGGTCCCAGGACCAGTCTGTACTGCGATCGCAGAACACCATGACGACGATCATAGTACAGTTGAATCATTCCTCGTCGCTGCTGCGGACGCTCTTAGTGCTGCGAGGCCTGGTGCTCGTCGAGACACCGTGGAGCATTACATAAAGCGACTTGAGGCCCTTGAGGAGGTAGCGTCTTCCTTCGAGGGTGTGGAGAAATGTTACGCCATCCAAGCAGGGCGCGAAGTGCGAATTCTTGTCCAACCCGATGACATCGATGACCTTGGCGCTAACCGTATGGCTAGAGATGTGGTAAAAAAAATCGAACAAGAGCTAACTTATCCAGGACAGATCAAGGTCACGGTAATACGCGAAAGCCGATCAGTCGATTACGCACGATAATAGTTCGAACACCATCTGAAGAAGAAGGCCGTTCTTGTTTTTTACGAGAACGGCCTTCTTTCTAAAGTTTGATGCGTCATAGAGGTCCGAAACTTGGTTGAAGTCGATTTACACCTACATACCACGTACTCCGATGGTACTCTAACACCTCGCGAACTTGTGCAGTCTTGCGCAGATCATGGGTTGAAAGTAATAGCTATCAGTGACCATGATTCCACCGAAGGATTAGCTGAGGCAGTTGAAGCAGGAGGTGAACTCGGAGTTAAGGTTATCAGCGCGATTGAACTTAGTACGGACGTGCCCAGAAGTGAAATTCACATGCTGGGTTACTTCATAAACCCTGATGATGCCCAGTTCCAAACTGTTTTGTCGACTTTCCGAGAGGGTAGAAGAAATCGTGCCCGCAATATGGTAAAGAAATTGAATACTATCGGGGTTGCCATTACGTGGACGGATGTCATCCAAATTGCAGGAGAAGCCGCAGTAGGCCGACCTCACATTGCTCAAGCAATCGTCGATAAAGGCTACGTTAAGCACAAGAAAGAGGCATTCGACAGGTACCTCGGACGTAACGGCGTAGCTTACGTAGAGCGTCCTCGCTTGAAACCCAGCGATGCCATCAGATTACTTGTTGATAACGGGGCCGCCCCTGTGATGGCTCACCCTCTGTATTACGAACAAGACTACTCGAAGTTACGTTCGACGATCTCAGACCTCAAAGAAGCAGGTATGGTAGGCATAGAAGTCGAGTATGGCGAATTCTCTAGTCCGGACCGAAAGCTACTCGCATCCATTGCTGATGAATTCAAACTATTGCACTGTGGTGGTAGTGATTACCACGCGTCCGGAAACCCAGGTGAAGCTCCACTAGGTTCAGCTGGCCCAACACTGGAAACTGTAGCGAAACTAGAGAGTATGACAAAACACAAGCACGTATCTAGTACTCAGGATTGAACATCCCGCGATCCATCATACTTTCGAATGGAATCTTAACTACGTGGATTAGCTTTCTCTAAGTTACAAATACAACGGATTATTTAATGGAAATCTCCACGTTACTGATTATTTCATCGTACTTTTGGGGCGCTATCCCTACAGCCTACTTAGCCGGACGTTATATCAATGGTGTAGATATCAGAACACACGGGTCAGGGAATGTGGGGGCAGCAAATCTTACGGAGACAACAAATCGGCTTGTTGGGACAACGGTAGGTGTATTCGACTGTATAGGTAAAGGCACCCTTCCAATATTTGTTGCAACCATGTTAGATATGCCTACGACCACACAAGTTGCGGTAGGTTTAGCCACAGTTTCTGGCCACAATTGGTCTCCCTATATGCGTTTTAAAGGCGGTAGGGGAGTCGCAACTTCAATCGGAGTATACCTAGGGTTTATGATGTGGCCGGAGCTGTTATTCGGGGTCATACTCTTGGGAATATGCGGCGCCCTGATAATGCGAGAAACTGCTCTGCTGACGCTACCGTTGATCGTGATACTCCCATTTATCGGAATGCTTTTCAACCGGCCTTCTGAACTCGTGACTATGGCTATAGCACTTGGGTTGATACTAATCGTCAAACGCCTACTGGCAAACTGGGAGACGTCATGGCACAGGTATCCCCTTTCTAAAGTACTCTTGTATCGATTACTCTGGGATCGAGACGTTCGATACAAAGACGAATGGACAAGTCGACAGCTTTGACCCACGTCCAGCTGTCTTTTAGTTGGTGTATGGATGGTATGTGCAAGCAAATATAAATGCTCTGAGTGCGATCGTGAGAATGATAGTAGAGATCAATTTTGCGGGGCATGTGGATCTCGATTATCAATTTCCCGGCCTGAGACTCCAAGTGCCACTGATAATCAATCCAACCTAAGTACCCTCTATTGTAACGTCCACCAAGACACCCAGACCCAATTACGATGTGGGCGTTGTGATATCCCGGTATGTCCGAAATGCATGACGCACAGCCCTGTGGGAGTACGGTGTCCGCGATGTTCCAAGCCCACTCCCATGCCTCAATACGAGGTACAAACCCATCTATTATTGCGCGCTTTAGGTGTAGCAATTCTCATGGGGATTCTGGGGGGATTTGTTATTGGCTTTATAGTCGAACCACTATTCGGCCAACTATTCGCTGTGATATCGATAGCGGCTTGGGCATACCTATTAGCAGAAACTGTGAGTTTTTCGACAAATAAAAAACGGGGACCAAAGCTCACCATTATTGCTTCTAGCGGCATCTTAATCTGCTCGATCATCATAGCCCTAATGCATCTTCCTTTTATCAGCCTGCTTGATTTAACTCTGTTACCAGCATTAGGTATATACATGGTATATTCACGTCTCCGCTAGCGCATCAGACCTATCTGGATGACTTCCGTACAATTTATTGAACCAAGCTGTTGTGCGGGTTAAGATCAATAGTAATCATTAGCAGTTCTAACCAGAACAGCTTGGAGCGTCAATTTTGGATCCTTTAGACAGTCAAATAATAGAGATCCTCAAAAAGGATGGCCGTGCCTCTAACGCCGGCATTGCACGAGATGTAAAGGTCAGCGAGGGCACGGTGCGGCGAAGACTCAAGCGACTCGTGGATGATGGATTTATACAGGTTATGGCTGTCCCTGATGCACAGAAAATGGGATTGAACTCGCGTGCCCTTGTTGGGCTACAGGTGGCTCCGGATCAGGTCGATGCCGCCGCTGCAGCGCTTGAGCAACTTCCAGAGGTCACTTGGGTTACGATGACCAGCGGGCAGTTCGATATATTCGCATGGGCAGCACTACCTAGTCCTGAAGAACTAGGATCCTTCCTTAGACAACAGGTGGGATCAATACCTGGGGTTAGACGTACCGAAACATTCGTAAATTTAGGTAATCACAGTGTAGGAAACGGGATCGTCGTTTAGCCATTTGAAATAGTCGATCAAGGGCCCCGTCTTCAGAATAGTAGACGGGGCCCTTTGTTTATATACGCACAGGGTAGGTTCAACTATAATCCAGCTGGCAGTAAAGGAGAAAATGGTGCTAAAGACCACTGAATGTGGGGAGTTGAGATCTGCTAACAGCGGACAAACAGTGCAACTAGCTGGTTGGGTTGATCGACGACGAGATCACGGTAACCTGATTTTCATTGACCTCCGTGACCGTTCCGGCATTGTACAGATAGTCTTCAATCCTGAGATCAACCCCGATCCTCACAGACTGGCAGAGTCCGTCCGGAACGAATGGGTTCTACAGGTTTCCGGACAGGTAACTCCGCGTAGTGCCGATACGGTCAATACGAATATGCCTACCGGTACTATCGAAATCGTCGCTGAAGAACTAGTCGTTTTGAATGAATCCAAAACACCCCCGTTTAACATCAATGAGGAGAGTGACGTAGACGAACTATTACGGATGCGATATCGATACCTTGACCTCCGTCGTCCAGGTATGCGTGACATGCTACAGATACGCCACAAAGCGGTTAAATATATACGGGACTTTCTCGACGCACGGGGGTTTCTCGATGTAGAGACTCCGATCCTGATAAAAAGTACTCCAGAAGGTGCTAGGGACTATCTCGTTCCAAGCCGGTTGTATCCTGGTAAATTTTATGCTTTACCTCAGTCTCCTCAACAACTGAAACAGTTGTTGATGGCAGCAGGTGTGGAGAAGTACTATCAGATCGCCAAATGCTTTCGCGATGAAGATCCACGCGGTGATAGGCAACCAGAGTTCACCCAGTTAGACCTTGAAATGAGTTTCGCTGACGAAGAGGATATTCTCGATCTAATTGAAAGTCTGTATACAGAGTTGTTCGAAACCTTCGCGCCCGATCGGAGGATCCTTCAAAAACCCTTCCCACGTATCTCGTTCAACGAGGCAATGGAACGGTTTGGCACGGATCGGCCGGATATCCGTTACGGAATGGAAATGTCTGACCTAGGAAGTTTAGTTGAGAATACGGATTTCCGTGTGTTCCAGAGCGCAATCAATACCGGCGGCATAGTGAAGGGATTTAGTGCCCCCGGACTGGGAGAAATGCCACGACGACAACTTGACGACCTTGTGGAATTCGTCAAAGGAGTAGGGGCACAAGGATTGGTCTACATTGCGCTGGCAAGCGATGCAAACTCCATAGCTGATCTTACTGAAGATAATATAAAATCACCCGTGGCCAAATTCATCAGCATTGATGTGGTTAAACAAATAGCCAGCAAAACCGGAGCAAATCCAGGTGACTTACTATTGATTGTCGCTGGCCCCTCTAAATCAACAAATACTGCACTTGACGCACTGCGACGGGAACTGGCAGAAAGGCTTCACTTAGCCGATCCCAATGTTCTTGCCTTCATGTTTGTCGTAGATTGGCCGCTTTTCATCTGGAATGAGGAAGAAAATCGGTGGGATTCGCCACACCATCCTTTCACTGCTCCTCAAGCGGGCTATGAGCAGGAATTGGAACTAGATCCCGGGGCTGCCATGTCGCGAGCTTACGATCTAGTATGCAATGGCCTGGAAGCCGGCGGTGGCAGTATCCGTATTCACCAACGTGATCTTCAAAATCGAGTATTTCAGATCCTGGGATATACACAAGAACAGACCGAGGCACGCTTTAAACAAATTCTGGATGCTTTTGATTATGGAACTCCCCCACACGGTGGAATTGCCACCGGGATTGAACGTTTGATGATGTTGTTACTTAACAATGACAGCATCCGTGAGGTAATCGCGTTTCCCAAAACTCAGAGTTTCATAGACCCGCTTTTTGAGGCACCAGATTTCGTAGAAGAAGGCCAGCTAAAGGAGCTTGGCGTCCGTGTATTGGAATAAAACTTAAGCGATAAGGCACATACGATTCACACATCGGTTGGATGAGATTCGTAATCGAAACATCATCAGGAGGCGAACGTTGTTTGATGTATTAATTACAGGTGGATCAATAATAGACGGTAGCGGTAGTGAGCGCTATCGAGCGGACATTGGCATCGTTAGCGACAAAATCGATGCTATTGGCGATTTGTCTGATGCTAGCGCGCGACGTGTAATTGATGCATCCGGTCACGTAGTCTCTCCCGGATTCATCGATACTCACGTGCATTCCGATGCTGTACTCCTTAACGATCCACAGCACCCTCAAGGATTACGCCAAGGAATTACCACGGAAATTCTAGGCCAAGATGGTCTTTCATATGTGCCAACATCCCCTGAAAACTATAAGTTGTACAACCATTATCTTTCTGGAATTCTCGGCCGCGCACCTGACGGTCTCGACATGAGTAGTGTTGAGTCTTTTCGTGGCAACTATCACCAAAAATGTGCAATTAATACAGTAACAAATATAGCCCATGGAGCGCTCAGGGTAGAGACTTGCGGGATGCAAGATGTCCCGATGACAGGTGCTCGTTTAGAACACGCTAAACGATTGGTTACAGAGGGGATGGAACAGGGTGCGGTCGGTCTTGCCACCGGTATGTCATACCATCCACAGGCCTGGAGCACCACTGAAGAATTGATTGAGCTCTGCAAGATTGTTGCCGACTTTGATGGCGTATACACGACACACCTCCGGGACGTGAACCCCGACCGTGGATTCGGCGGCGGCGGGGTGCCAGAAGCGCTTGAGATAGGACGTCGCTCAGGTGTCAAGGTCCATTTTTCACACACTCGTACTTCTCCTGATAACGCAGGCAAAGTAGCCGAGTTAATGGAGCAATTCGACGCGGCCAAAGATGAGGTCGATTTAACCCTAGAACTCTACCCGTACCCAACTGGAAGCTCGTTCGTACTTAGCAATTTACCATCCCAAGCACATAACGGCGGCCCGAGTGAGATCACCACTCGGTTGAAGGATGATGACCAACGAAAAGATATAGCCAAGCATCTGGAAGGAAATGATAGAAGGGTTCTCCGTGATTTCGTTTACTCTCATATGCCAAAGACCCCTGAGCTTGAAGGGTTAACAGTTCCAGAAATTGCTCAACGGCGAGGGACGAGTATCGGCGAAGTAACAATGGATCTTTTACTGGAGAATGAATTGGAAGTGGGATTCTGGGGCGTTCCCCCTGGCGACATCGCAACCTGGCGTCAGGTCAGTCAGGATCAAGTGGACCTACTGTCCCGACCAGACTACATGATCGGTAGTGACTCTATCCACGTAGGCGGGCACCCACACCCTAGAGCCTGGGGGACTTTCCCTCGGTTTTTGGGTCGACTTCGAAGACAATTCTCAGCCATTAGTCTAGAACAAATGGTACAACGTGCCACTGAGAACCCCGCAGTTCGATTCGGCCTCAACGGACGTGGCCTAATAGCGGAAGGATACTTTGCAGACGTAGTAGTCTTTGACGCTGACCGCATGATTGACACGGCTACCTACGACGATCCTAAACAGTACCCTGTTGGGATACCGTTCGTGTTAGTAAATGGCCAAGTTGCTGTCGACCATGAACGTTGTACCGGAGTGATGGCTGGTCAGGCGATCCCCTAGAGACAAATTCAGCGAGGATTTCAGCTTTGGATCCTATTGAATTCATAGTCGCTGCAATCGTGATGTTCGCAGGCGGCGTAGTACTGAGTGTCAGTAGTTTTGGGATTGGTCTTGTCGCCTCACCAATTTATTTGCTTTTCTTGGATACTCAATCAGTAGTCCTTACAGTCAATGTAGTGGGGAGCATCCTGTTGGCCGTGATACTCTCCAAATCACGCCAACACGTTTCGATCCAGCAAATGAGTCCAGCAGTAATAGGAGGCATCGTTGGTGCACCACTAGGTGTCTGCGCTCTTACTTTTATTGACCCAACGGATTTGAAAATAGGTATCGTAGCCATGGTGCTAATCCTCGCGATTGTATCTGCCCTTAATTTGCAATTACGGATACCTCGGCCAAGAGTCTTAGGGGCACCAGTCGGGTTCATAACGTCAATACTTGTTACAAGTATGTCGATCGGTGGGCCGTTCATGGTGATCTACTTGCTAAATTGGTTAAAGAACCGGCACGCGGTTCGCGCATCGATGGCCTTATTTTATCTAGGGCTCTCGCTAAGTGCCATGCTCGCTTACTGGGTAGCTGGACTTTACACGCTCGAACGCCTTACGCTAATCGCTGTAGTTGCTGTTCCAGGACTGTTAGGAGTTTTAGTCGGATCAAGGTTAACTCGGAATCTTAGTGAACATCTATTCCGACAGCTTGTCATCACGTTTATATCAACTACCAGCGTGGTAGTACTAGTGCGTGAGATAGTACTGCTTTAATTATTAATCAGTATCATACCGGTGTCTGTAAATCGAAAGGGGCAATATGATAATTACTGCTGTAGAACCGCTCGCTGTGGACAGATATTTATTCGTCAAAGTTCATACCGATGCAGGCATCACCGGTATCGGCGAGTCCGGGACGTGGGGTTTCCTTGAAGCATCCGAAGCAGCAATAGAGAAATTCGGGAGATACCTAGTAGGAAAGGATCCTCTTCTCATAGAACACCACTGGCAATACATGTATCGTTTCGCCCACTTCAGAGGGGCTGCGATCATGGGAGCCTTGAGTGCCCTCGATATAGCGATGTGGGACATTGCCGGCAAGCATTTTGGTGTTCCTTCGTATCAATTAATGGGCGGTAAAGTACGGGACAAAGCCCGGGTTTACTATCATGTTCTTGGAGATTCCCGGTCCAAACTTGTAACTGGAGTCACCGAAGCTGTCGAAGCTGGTTTTACTGCAGTTGGCCATCTCACTCCTTTTCTTGATGAAGAGCGCCACGTGCCTTACTTCAAAACACATGTGGAAAAGATTCGGGACGCAATTGATGCTGTGGGGCTTTACCGTGAAGCAGCGGGCGATGCTGACATCTGTATCGAGATTCATCGGCAGTTGACCCCCGCAGAAGCCGTTGTACTGGGCCGTGGAATCGAGCAATATCACCCCATGTTTTATGAAGATCCTACTTTGCCAGACAATCTGGACGCGATGGCCTATATCGCTAGTAAGCTATCAGTGCCTATCGCTACTGGCGAGCGTATTCATACTATCCATGAGTTTCAGATGCTGCTGGAGCGTCGAGCTGTCCAATATGTTCGTCCTGACGTATGTATGGCTGGCGGATTGACCCATACAAAAAAGATTGCTGCCCTCGCTGAAGCACATTATGTTGGTGTGATTCCCCATAATCCACTCGGCCCGGTAAGCACAGCTGCGTGTCTACAGTTAGCAGCTTGTATTCCGAATTTCGCGATTCAAGAATATCCTCTAGGCGAGCACGAACCACCAAAGAGCGAAATCGTTAAGCAGCCGCTCCAACTTGAAAATGGATTTTTGATCATCCCCGATGGCCCAGGCATTGGTATTGAATTAGCAGATGATGCTCTCGAAAAATATCCACCTATACCGAAGGAAGTGGATACCCGGCTCCACCTCGATGGATCTGTAGTCGACCAATAACCGATGGTAAAACAAATTCAAACTGTTGCAGTGATTGGTGCTGGTCTGATGGGCCATGGCATCGCGTTGGACTTCGCTCTCAGTGGGTATGATGTGTGTTTACAAACTCGGACACAGGAAAGCCTGATCCGCTGTCGCTCGATGGTAGAAACGAGTGCGAAACTTCTCGTAGATCTAGGGAAAACCACTAAAGAAAAAACCTTTAACATCAATGACCAAATCCAATTTACAACTAACTTGGAGACTGCGGCCTCTGCGGCAGACATTGTCATCGAATCAATTTATGAGGACCTTGATCTCAAGAGGAGTCTATTTCGAGAATTGGGCGCCGTATCCCGAGCAGACACCGTTTTAGCGAGCAACACATCTAGCTTTCTACCAAGTAAGTTAGCTGAAGTTACAAAAAACCCGGAACGAGTCCTAAACGTTCATTACCTAAATCCTCCCCATATCGCTCCTTTCGTAGAAGTAGTCCCGTCCCCTCTCACATTGAATGAAAACACAGAGAGTGTGATGTCACTGTTGAGAGTGATTGGGAAGAAGCCAATACTTTTGAAACATGAGGTTGAGGGCTTCGTAGCAAGTCGACTACAGGCGGCATTACTCCGTGAAGCTTTGTGGTTGATCGAGAACGACATCGCCTCCGCAAATGATGTTGACATGGCAATTAGCACTGGACTGGGCCCTAGATGGTCTGCTGCAGGTGTTTTAAAGGTATTAGAATTTGCAGGCTGGGATCTTCTATATAGAATAGAAAAGGAACTCTTCCCCCACCTATCTACAGCCGCCGACTCGACGCTCCTTCGGGAAATGGTGGACCGAGGCGAAATTGGTGTGAAATCGGGATTAGGCTTCTATGTATGGACCCCAGAAAAGGCGGAATCGGTCAAACGGATGATAGCTACAGAACTAGCACGAGATGACCATGGAACAAAAAGTTAATCTGACTAGAGTTGAATTTGGTTGGGTCATGGCAAACAAGGTTAAGCCTTGGTCCTTCGTACAGATTTGGGACTCTAACGCAGTATCTGTGATCGTTGAGATTCAAAGCGTCGAGCCGGATAGTACTCGTGCTAATGTGTTTATGGAGTTACTGGGCCGCCTCCGAAAGCAACCAGTCCAATACGACTATGAAGTCCAATCAGCCCTCGGCTTAACCGATGAAGAGTGCCAGGCAGATGCTGATTTATCTAGGACCGTAAGCGCTTTAAGTACTGCAATCGTAGAGTTTCAATCCATTTACCAGGGTGTAAGTATGACCACCACTTTAGGTGGTGAGCAGAAAGACAGCCAGCTATTGTATGCTAATCTCAATCGCTATCTTCGTGATGTTCTTGGAGATCGTACACCCAAAGCCTTCGGGGAGGCAGCAGAACGGGCTGCGAGAGAAGGCTTCACAATTGTCAAGACAGACCCGTTCGACGAAGTTCGCCCAACCCATAGCACCAGCGAAATTTTGGAAGTGGCAGCACCGAGCCTCGAACGGCTAAAAGCCATGCGCACAGGCGGTGGCCCCAAGCTTGCGTTACAAGTGGACTGCCATGGATCCTTTAACACCAACACAGCAGCCATAATTGAGGCTGAGTTACAAGAGATTGGGGTTACCTGGTTTGAAGATCCTGTCAGAGAAAGGGACATGCCAGGTGCAACTGCTAAGGTTGCGGCAACCTCAGTAATACCGGTATCGGTTGGGGGTGATTCGTACGGCGAGCTTGCATTCTCAAGGATGGCTGATTGGGGTGTCAAATATACGATGCAAGATGTTATGCGCTGTGGCGGCGTTGGTGTTGCAGCACGATCTGGTCAGCGACTAGCTAACCGGGGGATTCAAATATCTTGCCACAGCCCGTTTGGCCCACTCCAAAATCTAGTCAGTGCACATGCACATGCAGCCACCCCCAATCCTCATGCCCTGGAACACGCCGTGTGGGAGAATGACTGGCGCGCAGATTTACTAGACCCGCCCGAACAGGTTCAGCGCGGCCGACTTATTTTCCCCGGGGGTGTGGGTTCAGGAGCCTCAATCAACTGGAACACCCTAGAGCGAGTTGGAGGCGTCCGCTGGACACCTTAATCTACTTAGCAGCCAACATGTTATAAGCGAGTGCAAGCATTATTTTTGTACTCGTTATCAACGTTCTAATACTTATTGATTCATCGGTTCCATGAACATTTTCTTCCATTGGATTGTCATCCGGATGACTCCCACTAAACCCATACGTTACAACCCCTAGTGGACGAGTGAATCGTGAATCAGTAAATCCCACGCATAGCCCTGGTATCCACTCGACAGACCTATCTCCTAAAACAAACTCAGTAGCCTCACGGACGTGATCCATCAAAGGAGTATCAAACTCAGATGCGTTTGGCACAGCCATGTAATCAATATCGAAATCAACCCCAGGTATACCGTCAAATAATTTTATGAGTTCCGTCCTAAGGTATGCATCGTCCTGATGGGGCAAGGTCCGAACATCACAAGTTACATGTATGGATTCCGGCACGCTGTTTGATTTAATGCCTCCTTGAATGATCGTCGGTGTGAGGGTCATCCTTGAAGATGCGCGCAGCGTTGAAGCCATGTTAGGGTCAGTCTCCTCTAAGTCTTGAACAATCTCGTCAATGTTCTCAGCTGTAGGCACATCCTCTATCGCAAATTTTGACAGGTGGCCAAAAATCGCCGCTGAGGTGTCTCGCTCAGGCTCATAAGCCTCTATCCGTTGAAGGACTTGTGTTAGACGATACATCGCGTTAGTTCCTTGCCACGGAGTTGACGCGTGAGCACTAACACCCTTAATCTCAACTTCAACCTGCAGTCTCCCTTTCTCACCAAGGTTCACCACATATGCTAGGTTGCCCGCAGCATCAGCTGGTTGTCCTCCCCCTTCATTGATAGCGTACGGCGCGGTGATCTTTTCGGGATAGTGTTCAGCCATCCAGCCCGCTCCATATCGTCCTCCATGCTCTTCGTCAGCAAAGCTAACAAGAAGAAGTCCTTGATCCAACTTGATGTCGTTACGTTTCAATATACGAACTGCCATCATTTGAGCAGCTAATAAAGCTTTGCAGTCTGACGCACCCCGACCATAAACTCGTCCGTTGGCGATCGTTCCCGCGAAGGGTTCGAAGGACCATTTTGACTGGTCTTCGACAGGCACCACGTCTGTGTGTGAAACAAACATCAACCCTGGATCACCAGAGCTACCTTCCAATTGCGCGACGATGTTGCCCCGATTTGGAGCAGATTCAAGGATCTCGCTATTGATACCATCTTCAGCGAGCCACTCTTGAACAAATTTGCACACAGGGGTCTCGTCACCTGTGGGCATAAAGCCTGAGTTGACAGACGGTATTTGCACTAGACTCTGTTCAAGTTCCACTATATCGGACACAGATGAGTCCACTTGGACTAGTAGCTCTGCTAGGGTTGGCATCACGCTATACTCCATTGTATGAATAGACCCACTATACAAGTGCAGTAGCCGAGTAAGCTAGTTGCCGCTGTCATAAGTTGACGCAGACAGTTGTACGGGTTGATAGATGAGACCATTTTCTACGCAATTGATCCAGTGATCTGGTAACGTATCGTCGCTGCTTGGAAGGGAGGTACTCTTGAAGGTCACGGAACATATAATCATTGATCGGCCTATACAGCTCGTTTTTGATTACCTCGCACAACCTGAGAGCGCTATGAAATGGCAGAGCAGTGTGATCGGCTCAGAAAAACTTACCGATGGGCCACCAAGCGTAAACATGAAGGCAAAGGTCGTTCAAACACTGGCTGGCCAAGAGGTCACTTTTATCTTCAGAACGACATCATATATACCCAACAGTGTCTTGGCATTCACTACTGAATCCGGTCCAGCTCATATCGATGGACTGGTTGAGTGCAAAGAGTTGAAAAGTTCCACTCGAGTAACTTTTACCTTAGTCACTCACCTGTCTGGATTTTTCAGACTGGTGGGCCCCGCTGTACAAAATTTGATGCAAAACGAGATGCAAAACGATACCCGACGTCTAAAATCTATTCTTGAGAGCCCTTGCAATGAATACACACCAACATCGACCACTTAATGACAATACTGACTATGGCCTTTGTTTCGTATGTGGGCCTCGCAACCCATGGGGGTTGAAGCTCCACTTCGAGCGTGATGGTCTCCGGGTTAAGAGTTCCTTTGTTGCTCGCGAGGTGTACCAAGGATTTCCTGGCTTACTACATGGAGGCATAATCACAGCGCTACTTGATGAAGTTATGAGTAGAGTTTTGCTTATCCTTGAGAACCGCTGGACTATGACCGCGAAAATGGAGACTCAGTTTCGTAAACCTGTTCATATTGGCAGCCAGATCACGATGTTTGGAGAGATCGATGAAGTTAACAAACGGATGCCAAGAGTGAAAGGCAAATTACTGCTTCCGGATGGGTCAGTCGCTGCTACAGCTCAAGGGTCTTTCGTTTATGTCCCTGAGACTCAACTTTCACAAATGACTTGTGGGTACCCCGAATTAGCCGCTAGTTGGATGAAGTAGAACTTTCATCTAAATCATCACATTGTCTAACCGTTCGATCGCTAAACAGTGGTAACCCACGGCCGCCCGTCATCCCCTAGAATAGGTAACAGGCCTCGATATATACCTACAGCCAACCGTGCACGCCCAAGCAGGACACCGATCTATAGCTTAAGAGCCAAGTTCATTCCAAAACAGGCGCTCTGCAGTACCCCGCAGTATCTGGTCACGTTCAGTTTCTGATAGCCCAAGCTTATCCCGTACAACTGAGATCGAGTCCTCCATAGTTTCTTTGACGACCTGATAAGGGGAATCACTACCCCACATGCATCGTTCCACACCGAACGCACCAACAACTCGCTTGATCATCGGTATAAGGTCATCATGAGGGGCACCGTCCCCCAGACTATGCAGACGCGATATCTTAATATTTGTGTTAGGCAACTTTGCTATTTCTTCCAACTGGGTAATATGCGCGTCGTTAATTGGCTCCATTTCGCCGATCCGAGTCATGTGATCAACTACCACAGTGGTGTCAGGATGCTTGGCAGCCATATCCCGAATATTCGGAGCACCAGCGGGGTGGGTGATTGGACACATTGCCTGTCCAGTGCGTGCAGCTGCCTTCCATAATCGGTCCCACTGTGGCCCATCATAATCTGCTCCAATACGGAACCCCATCACTCCTTGAGGTTTCAGTTCCCACATATCCTCTTCCACATCTTCTTTTGTCTCATCAACTATGCCGATTACACGAAAGTTGTTTGGCATGCGCTGGACGGCATCGAGGGCATAGCTGTTATCAAACTGGTGATAGCCTGTCTGGACGATAATTACCCTTTCGATACCTGAGGGTCGGGCATGACGCAAGTACGTCTCAGGAGTGAAATCTGCAGGATCGAGATCAGCAGCTGTCTGCTGACCCGCCAACGGAAAAGCATTTGTATCTGAAGTCCAGAGGTGGATATGTGCATCAATCCAAGTCACAGTTTATCTCCTATAAAGGATTTTGAGTTAGGATCATCCGCCGATACGGTACGAGGCCCGGCGTATTATGCCACATGGAAAACTACTTCGCGAGCTTGATGTGACGACCTCCCACAAGCCATTCTGCAATGTAGATATTCCCGTCAGCATCTACAGCCATCCCATGAGGGCTATTGAATTTACCAGAGGCCAGAGATTTGGGCCGGATTGGCTTTCCAGTTTCATCAAGATCATTCGGCCATCCCTCTGTGTCTGCGACCTCTGGGTCGCCACCGAGACCTGTAACTAATCTGTCTTCACCATCTAGCAATAGAAGTCGAGCTTTAAGTTCCGCTACAACCATCAATGTACCATGCGTAGCGAATCCGCTCGGACTAGTCATAAAGTCTTCTCCGAATACTCGTATGAAATTACCTTCAGCATCATAAACCTGGACCCTTCCGTTACTACGGTCTGCGATGTAAAGTTCCGGGTTACCTTTTCGGAAATCGAAAAATATGGCGTGAGGTGTGTTAAATGCTCCAGCGTTTCCCTCTAAACCATTAATGCTCAATAAAAAGTTGCCACGCTTATCGTATCGGTGAACATGGTGTTGGCCATACCCATCCGCAACCCAAATATCACCATTACCACCATTACGCTCTTCATTAACAGCAACCCACGTCGGCATGTAGTCTGCATCTCTATAGATTGGCAGTGGGGGAGTACTCAACGAGACTACCTCTTCTCCCTGAAGAGTAGTCTTCACAACTTGCCCATGTATAGGTGCCTCCGGCGTACCCTCTGGATACTCGTAGTCGTATTTTGATAGTCGCTTACGGCCATTATCAGCGATCCAAAGGTATTCGATACCATCTTCTTCTACCAAAGTAATCCCATGTGCGTCTTCAAACCAACCCTTCCAAGTACTTTTCAATTCGCCCTCTGCGCTAAACCGAAGTACTGTCCCATCCTCCTGGTGATAAGTAATCATGTCGCCGGTTTTACTTGCCACTATTCCATGATGTGACCAGCCAAGGCGAGTTGCAGACGAGTCCGGTACTTTTGCCCAATTTTCCACCCATTCATATGTGTGCTCACCACTACCTATTTTCATGATGGTATTACCTCATATTGATAAAGTTAGTATCCAAATTACTGAGTAAACTAGCTATCAAAACAGTAGAACATCCTACAAGAATCCTACACAGGAACTTTCACACCCACGTACCTTAAGTCGCCTAAAAGAGAATGAGCAGACTTTATTGAAGAAAGGTGCGTCAGGACCTCTTATAGATCTGTATACGATGTCGATTACTTTCGACCACATACACTCGATCTTCGTTATCCACAGTTACTGCAACAGGTCCCCAGAAATACGGCTCAGTTTGGGAAGATACATGGTAGGGATCGTTGGAATACTCGGGGGGAAGATCCGGAATAAGATTAGCTTTATCTCGGACGGTAGTTTCATCCGGGTTTGATGAGAAATAGTCAATCGCCCACTTCGATAGAGTCGCTCGACCTCGCTCGTCTGCGTACCCAAGACCATCTGGGGTCAAAACGCAAAGACGCTCGTTCCCCCAATCTGTAACATATATATACCCTTCGCTATCTACAGCAACTCCTGAGGGACGATTGAACCGAACATCTCCACCACCACCATAAGTCTCAAGATAAGTACCGTCTGAACCAAATTTTTTAACTAAATCGTTTCGCCAGTCAGCCACGTATATATTGTCACCATCATCGATTCCAACACCCCAAGGCTGATTCAAGCCGCGTCCATCTTCATCACTTCCAAAGTTAGAAACATGCTCACCAGTGGAAGTGAATTTTTTGATGCTATTGCTCCCTTGATCAGCAACATAAACGTTGCCGGAGGAATCGATAGCAATGCCAGCAGGTCCATCAAACTCATGGGGTTCGCTACCGCCCTGACCCCACTGGGTGAGAAATTTCCCCTTAGCATCATAGACAACAACACGGTTATTATGCTCATCGGTAATGTAAAGCTCGTCATCACCACTGAAGGCAACCGCAACAGGAAGCACAAACTGACCAGGACCGCTCCCGTAGCCTTCGCTAAATTCAAACAGGAAATTTTCGTCAAAATCTTGAACACTAGCCCTGATCGCACGTGCCCGGACAGGGTCACACCGGTTAATAACATAACTATTGCCGGAACTGTCAATGGCAATACTGTAGGGGTTAGCGAAACCTCTCCCATTATCGCCATTGTTCGTAACACCAATGGTCTTGATATATTCCAATGTTCCCAGTTTAGCAGCCGTAGCCGTCATAGTTACGCTCCAAATGAACTAAGCAAGTTGGTATTCCCGGCTCGCGCCGATCAGGCCTAGTAATTCTGCAATCCGACTTCCCAATTCATTTTTGTCATCAGTCGCTTTTTCTATTCCAGCAACGTGGTCGTGAAGGACATTGAGGGTGTCGCGCGATACATCGAGAGACCCCATGGCTTCCAAACAATCGTCTACAAGTTGTTCCGCAGTAACGCCAGACTCTTTATTTTCAGTTAGACGGTTGATAATCGTCCTAACACCCGGTTGATCCGGGTTCGATAGTTCGTTAGCAACAAAGTTAACTCGCTCAACTAGCGCACCGCTATCAATCCATTCATCACCCTCATGCCACCCTTCAACGGTTGGAGGGTTTAGCAAACCCTGGCCCATAAAAAATGCTTGTTGAGCTACATCGTCAACACCAAGGGTTGGCTTAGTGTAACTGCCAGCAGTTCTAACAGCTCCTACAACTAACTCCACAGGACCTTTAACGCGCGCATACCTAGCTTCTTCGGATTTAAAGTAACTAGAATTAAACAAGGTGCGTAATACAGTTCTTATCTCGTAGTTAGATTCAAAGTAAGACCGCTTCATTTCATCTATGCAAACCTGCCCGTTTTCAGTCACTTGATCTGCTGCAAAGAACTGGAATAAGCGAGTACAAATAAACTGGGCCGCCGCATCCTGTTTACAAATTATCTTTACAATATCTTCACCGTTAAAGTTTCCGGTTTCTCCTAAAAATGTCTTCTCTCCTGCATCATGATCACCCTCATCAAAGTTGAAATGCCAAGCAATACGACTGTATGGCCAGATAGAATCCTTCATTGCTCGCATCGCCATGTAATCGACGTTGCCTAGAGTCCACCCAGTGAATGCGCGAGACGCTTCTTTAATGTCGTCTTCGCTGTAGTTGCCAATCCCCATCGAAAACAACTCAAGGAGTTCACGCCCGTAGTTCTCATTTATATGGCCATTATGGTTCTCGTTGTTATCAAGCCATAACAACATTGCTGGGTCTTTCGAAAGCTCAATCAACAGGGTGTCGAAAGGCCCAAACCCGTGTCGCCGGAACATCTCTATTTGGTTTAATAAGGCTCTGGCTTGGTTAAGTTTCGTATAGCCAGTCGCGAAAAGCCCGTGGAAAAAAAGAGCCAGTCGTTCTTCCAAAGGGTTAGCAGAGGTCACCATACGGTAGACCCAATTTCCTGCAGCGGAGAATGGTTGTCGCAACTCCGACTGATCTACATGGTAACGTCGAATAATGTCCTGCGGTATGTCACCAGCCTCACCAGGATGTAGCAACTCTTCCACCGTAGTTGCGTATCCTTTGGCAGCCCGAGCCTCCAACTCTCCTATTGTCGCCCCGAAGCCTGCACGACGCATTAAATGGGCCATCAATTTTATTTCTTGGCGGCTGGCTGTTGTAGTCATTAGGACCTCCTAAATCGATACGAAGTGGGTAATGTTTTTTCCAAACGTTACAGGGATGAATTACTTTCCAGTATCACGATTAATTATTCTTTTTGTACACTTGAATTCTGTGTCTGTTTCGCTCCAGAATGAAAAGTTTGTCATCAAATAACTCTACGCAGATGGGGCTCCAAAATATAGGCTCTATATGGGATGCGATCTCATGTGGATCATCTGTATCAAGGAGATGATACTGTTCTAGATCCGACTGAGAACGTGCTCCCTTTTCGTCCGGGTTAGAATCCAAATAGTCCTGTGCCCATACCGAATCGGTCGCCTCCCCATAGATTTTCTGTACAAAGCAACCATCCGGATCAAGGATTTGGACCCGCTCATTTGCCCAGTCAGCGATATATAGATAACCATCTTCATCGACGGCTACACTGGCAGGACGGTTGAGTTGTCCATCACCACTACCTGACTCCCCATAAGTTCGAACAAACTGTCCTTCTGTTGTGAATCTCTGGATACGGTCATTTCGCCAGTCGGCTACGAACAGGTCTCCTCCCGGAGCAACAGTGATCCCCCATGGCAAATTGAGTTGGCCCACTCCATCCCCCGGCGAGCCGAAGGCTCTTATAAATTCGCCATCAGTGGTAAACACCTGGATACGTCCGTTTCTGTGGTCAGAGACGTATAGGTTGTCCTCATAATCTAGCGTGAGTCCAGCCGGGCCATTAATTTGACCGGGGCCCGAACCTTTCACTCCCCACTTGTTAACGAAGTTTACTTCGCGGTCAAATTTCGAGATACGCTGCAAGTATTCGTCAGCAACGTATAGGTTATTCTCGGAATCTACAGCAATATCAGTTGGCCATGTAAACTGACCATCATTACTTCCGTAGCTCCCGAAATCTCCGCCATAATTGGATTCGTAATCCATCACGGTTATTCGAGCGCCTCGGGTGTCTCCGTCGTGAGATCTTCCCTGGATGAACATCTGACCGTCAGGTCGAATCGTCAGGCTGACAGGGTAGTAAAAACCGCGAGCGTCCATCGCGGCGTAGCCCAGGGTCCGATCGTACTTCAAGTGTTGTGTTGCCGTTTGAGTAGCCATACTGGAAATGGTATTAACCTTTTTGGAACTCGGGAGTTGCAGCGATTAGTTGGAACATTTCGGCCACCCGTCTACGGCCAGCATCTTCACCGTTGACTTCTAAGCTGCCATCCCTTGCAGCATGTGCTACAAGATGTCCTTGACTCTCATGGCTGATCTGCACTGCGCCCATTTGATCAAGACATACCTCGACAAGTCTTTCGGGACTTGCGTGCCCGCCTGTAGATAGCACAAAGCCATCAATCATCTGCCGCACTCCGGGCTTGGTAACATCATTGAAATGAGAAGAAGCGAAATTCACTCGTTCAACAAGGTTTCCAGTATCTATCCACTCATCACCCCAGTGCCAGCCTTCGACAGAAGGAGGATTCACTAACGATTGGCCCATGACACCTACGGAGCCTGCTTCAGCATTCATTGCAGGATCATAATCATCGTACTCGCCAGTTAACCTAAGAACCCCTGCCACTACTTCTGAGGGGCTCTTAACCTTCTCGTACCAAACGGTTTCATCTTTGAAAAAGTCTGCCTGGAAAAGTCTTTGAAGCATTGGCTTAATCTGGTACCCATTTTCAAAATATGCCTCAACTAACATCTCAATCGCTTTAGGGTCACGAGGAGGGGTATACGGCCAGGATGGTACAGGGGGTTCATCCGCCACAAAAAAACTGTACATATGGCGAGCTATAAATATGGCTGTTGCTTCCTGCTGACAAATGATATCCACGACAGATTCACCTGCCGATTTATCTCGGTGTCCTAGAAAATCGATCTCAAGTTGGTCGTGGTCATTCTCACGGAATTCGAAATGTAGGTTCAGGCGACCATAGGGCCAGAGGGAGTCGTTACGAGCTTTCATGGTCATGTAGTCAGTGTTAGCAACGGTCCAACCAGTGAACGCTCGAGAGGCTTCTTTTACATCATCTTCAGTGTAGTTACCGACACCCATAGAGAAAAGTTCGAGAAGCTCTCGTCCATAGTTTTCGTTGATCGCTCCACTGTGGTTATCATTATTATCTAGCCAAAGAATCATTGAAGGTTCTTTGGACAACTTAACAAGTAGGTTAGGGAGGTCTCCAAATCCATGTTCTCGAAACATTTCGATCTGGTCCATCAATACCCGACCCTGAGCAAGTTTGGCATATCCCGTCGCAAAAACCCCATGCCAGAATAGTGTTGTTTTTTCAACAAGAGGGGTCTGACTATTGATCATGCGATGGAGCCAAAATGCATTGAACCCGGCCATGCCCAAACCGCCCGAGTAGTCTGGGTGATAGCGGCGTGCCAAATCAATCTCAATCCCATCGTCTTTCTCAGTATTAAAGAGCCAATCAATAGTCGCCTCGTACCCTTGCGCCGCTAATTCTTCGAGCTCAGTACGAGTAGCACCGAAACCAGCCCGCCTCATCAGATGGGCAATTAACTCAACATTCTTTGTTTCCATATTGACTCCATGTTAGGGGCCTGCCTGGAAAACCAAACCCCGATGTTCATCTTTTACTAAGAAGCTTCCTTATAGATACCACACCACATCACCGTGATTTGTGGTCCGCTTTTTGCCAGCCCTCAGTCTAACCACGATTGCCCGGTCGACAATGATTTTCAGCACGACCGGAACTATTTGGATCATTAGTGTGCTCCGTTCGACCCATTTCCATTCGCAAAGAAGTCAAACTTCTCAAACGTCCCATTTACGATAGGAACGGCATCAAGCCCGAACCAGTCTTCAAGCAAAGTTGTATACGTCATACGGAAGTCGTTATTGAAGCGCAAATCACCTTCAAGGTGATCCTTTTCCTTAATTGAGGGATAGTAAGAGTATTGCCCACCTTTTACCGAGTTACCGATCAAGAACGCGACTCCTCCTGAACCGTGATCTGTTCCGGAGCCGTTGTCCTTGATCCTACGACCGAATTCAGAGAAGACCATAATCACAGTGTCATCAGCAGCGTCATGTTCATCCATGTCATCAACGAAGTCGCCGATAGCTCCGTCAAGATCACTCCAAAGCTTCTGGTGAGTAGCTAACTCGCCCGCATGCGTGTCGTATGAACCCTGCTGGGTGTAGAAAATACGGGTGCCCAGATCAGCAAACATAACCTGAGCTGCATCTCGCATACTTGAGGCTATGGAATTCCCTGCATACTCCACATTGGACTGATATCTCTCAACGGCAGTGCGCAAGATATCAGCTCCCTTCATAGCGTCTGTGCCTGTCTGGCCAAGAAACTCCATCACAGGTCCACCCGCTCCAGCTGCTCCATACATTTTGGAGAAGGTGTCTAAGGCGAATTTTCGGAGATCATCATCCTGCATGTCAGGGAATAGTCCGTACGTTTCAAGGTTCCCAACAGACGCAACGGGTACCCCTCTACAACCAAGAGCCCTCGGAAGTCCTCGGCCGAAGTTAACTGCCGTAAGGACATTCTCACCTTTTGGATCGAGATCACGAGTTGTGCGCCCCAGCCATCCTTCATTACCAATGTCTTCAGGAAGGGCAGTGTGCCAAATATCCATTGACCGGAAATGCGACCTGTTAGGATTTGCATAGCCAATTCCGTGAATAATGGCCACTTTACCCTGATCCCACAATCTCTTAATGGAGTTAAGTCCCGGACGCAAGCCGATCTCGTCGTCAATCGGAATGACATCTTCTGGATCAATTTTTATGGAGCCTCTGAAATCGTAGTAGTCGCCACTTGCGTATGGAACAACCGTGTTCAGGTAATCATTACCACCACTGAGTTGAACCACCACAAGTTTTTTATCTTCAGTTGTCGAGACCATTACGCTCCACCCCCCATACTTTTCGTTTTTGATAAGTTTCGTAGCTATCCGGTAAGGCGTAAGTTACACCATACGAGACGATCCTTTCAATACCTCGTGAGGCCCAAAGTTAACCTGTAACCTAGTAATCAACAATGCTAACAACCCTATCGGTAGAAATTTGAGTAGCACCGCAGGGCTAAGTGTCACATTTTTAAATGCCAGACATAGATAAACCGGTGTATGGTATTTAGATGGAGTACGGCAAATGACGGCAACGCCAGAACACGGTAACGAGACCCGATATCCCGCAACAAAAGTGGAACGTAAATGGCAGGACCGCTGGGACAAAGATGGTCTCTACCAAGTCAGTGATGATGACCCTCGTCCAAAGTGGTACGAACTTACTATGTACCCATATCCATCAGGCGACCTACATATCGGCCACTGGTACACATTGGCAGGTGCAGATGCCCACGCCCGTCTAGTACGTATGAAAGGGTACAACGTCATGCACCCGATGGGATTCGACTCTTTCGGTCTGCCTGCGGAGAACGCGGCTATCAAGGGAGGAGTTCACCCATACGAAAGCACGATGGCTAACATCGACAAGATGAGAAAACAGTTACGATCCATGGGGACTATCTATGACTGGAACCGTGAGATAGTAACTTCAGATCCTGAGTACTACAAATGGAATCAGTGGCTATTCCTCAAACTATACGAAAAGGGTTTAGCATACCGCGCTTTTGCACCCGCAAATTGGTGTCCGACTGATAACACAGTCCTCGCGAACGAACAGGTTGAAGATGGCCGTTGCGAGAGGTGTGATACCGAGGTTGAACGACGAGAACTCAATCAATGGTTCTTCCGAATCACAGAGTACGCAGATGAACTGTTAGAACACTCGGATAAAGACTGGCCAGAACGTGTGGACACTATGCAAACAAACTGGATCGGCCGCAGTGAGGGTGTAGATATTCAGTTTGACATCTCAGAGTATGGTCTCGATGAAAAAATACTCACTACCTTTACGACTCGAATCGATACAGTATTCGGGGTCACATTCTTGGTAATGGCTCCTGAGCACCCACTCGTCAATCAACTTACGACTGAAGAGAACCGCGAGCCAGTAGAAGCCTATTTAGACCAAGCACGAAAACAGTCTGAGATCGAACGTCTATCCACCGAAAAAGTGAAGACTGGTGTACCTACAGGTGCTTACGCCACCAACAGGCTTAATGGTGAACGAGTCCCCATTCTGGTCGGTGATTATGTACTGCTTACATATGGTACCGGCATCGTAATGGGTGTCCCTGCACACGATAGCCGTGACTTCCAGTTTGCTATGAAATATGGCCTGCCGGTCAAAGTCGTTATTGCACCCGACAACTGGAATGGTGAGTCCCTTGAAGAGGCTTATCTTGAACCAGGGACTCAGGTAAATTCGGGGCAATTCGATGGGATGGACAGTAAAACGGGTTGGCATGCCATCGCGAGCTTTATCGAAGCAAATGATTGGGGGTCTCGCACGGTTCAATACCGCATGCGTGACTGGCTTATCTCACGCCAACGCTATTGGGGTACGCCGATACCCATCATCTATTGTGACGACTGTGGCACGGTGCCGGTCCAAGAGAGCGACCTCCCTGTCACGCTGCCAAAAGACGCTGAGTTTCGGCCAACCGGCGAATCTCCTCTTAAGCTAAACAAAGCGTTTGTTAACACCACATGTCCCAAATGCAGTCAACCTGCTACTCGAGAAACCGACACGATGGACACGTTTGTCGATTCCTCATGGTACCAATTTCGCTATGCCAACCCGCACTACAAGGACGGCCCTGTTGATCCAGTTACCATGAACATATGGGGCGCTGTTGACCAGTACACTGGTGGGGCTGAGCATGCAGTAATGCACCTGCTGTACGCGCGTTTTTTCACCAAGGCTATGCGTGACCTCGGTTTATTAGCAGTTAATGAGCCCTTCAAACGATTATTTAATCAGGGCCACATCCTCTCACAGGGAGAGAAGATGTCGAAGTCACGGGGCAACGTGGTCGCACCAGACCAATTTGTCGAATCACTGGGGGCGGACGCTGTTCGATGCTATCTGATGTTCATCGGCCCATGGGACCAAGGGGGTGATTGGAACAACGAAGGAGCTAAGGGCATGTCCCGATGGCTAAACCGCGTATGGGAAATTGGTCAGCGTGATTCATCCATACTGAATTCCAATACAACGAACACTGACTTGGACCGGGAAATGGTCCGCGCAACTCACAAAACGATTAAGCGGGTAATCACTGATCTTGAGCGCTTCAAATTCAATACCGGCATCGCTGCATTAATGGAACTGACCAACTCTATGAACAAGTACTGGGATTCACAAGCCGTAGCATCAACAACTTGGGACGATACTGTGAAGATATTGTTAACTTTACTTTCACCGATGGCCCCACACATAACTGAGGAACTTTGGGAACGTCAGGGGCACACCTACAGTATTCACAACGAACGCATACCGCAATACGACGACCACCTAGCAGCCGACGATGTGATAACTCTAGTAGTACAGGTGAATGGGCGCCTACGTGACACAATAGAAGTTGAAGCAACGCTCAATGAAAAAGAAGCTACAGAAATCGCACTGACCTCAGAGAACGTGATGCGCTTCATAGAAGAGCAGGAAATAGTAAAAGTAATCTATGTACCTGGTAAGCTAGTCAATATTGTTGCAAAGTAAATGCTACACAACATGGATTGCACTGGTTGATACATTTCATCTCCCCACACCACAAATCGTAACCGCCAGCTTATTAATCCCTCACGCTATGACCCGGAAATCATAGGTAATCCCATTTAGGTCCCCATCTGTAAATCGTGACATCCGTAGGGGAGATATATCCACAAGTTTGGCTTCTCCCTCAAGTATCAGTTGCGCCATACATGTGCCAATCGCTGGAGAAAGTTTGAATCCATGTCCACTAAATCCAGTACATACATATAACCCATTTATCCCTTCAACCTTATCAACCACAGGATGCAAGTCTGGTGTAGAAGTATAGAGACCTGCATATCCTGTGAAGTATTCGCCATCAGCGATATCAGGGATACGTTGAGCAAGCCGCATCCAAATATTTTCGAGATAATCCATCGAGGGCTTCGGGTTATAAGTGTCGGGATCAACCTCTTGTTCTACGTTACCGTTACCAACTAGGGTGAGGTCAGTCCCTTCCGGCCTGAAATATGTCAAATTAGCTATGTCAGCTCCACCAGGATGATGTGGTAATCGATCTAGTGGACGCTTTATGAAAAACACTTCATGGCGGGTTGCTTCGAGTGGAATTTCGATACCTAATTTAGGGAAAAATCGAGCCGACCATGGACCTGTCGCTAGAACGACTATTGGCGTTTCGTAACGCTCTGTAGCAGTAGTGACCGCAACTACCCGATCTCCCTCTATCTCGACATTGGTGACTGGTGACTCGAGTTGCACATCAGCACCGAGTTCACGAGCACGCTGAGCAAAGGCCAGAGCGGTCCCAGACGGGTCTGCATGGCCAGATTCTGGTTCCCATGCGTACGTTTCACCATCGTTCAATTTAAAGCCTGGAGCAACTTCTTGAGCTTCATCTTTGGAAATTAACGAAACCGGAACACCCACCCGTTGTTGTATTGCTGTGTTATGTGCAATACCACCAGCTTGCTCATCAGGAGCGATGACAATAAATCCGCACTTCACAAAAGCAGGGTCGCCGCCTACAACATCGTCGAAGTTTTTAAACACCTTGTAACTTTCCCAAGCAAGTCGAGTGTTTACTTCAGTTGAATAGTGCATACGGATGAGTCCGGACGATCTACCCGTCGACCCCGAGCCCAGAGTTTCGCGCTCCAAAAGTAGGGGAGACCGTACTCCTTGTTTCGCCAAGTTGTATAGTATGCTCGTCCCCATCACTCCACCACCGACGATGACGGCGTCTGTCGTTACAGTCATATTCTTAATCTCCTAATACTTGACGTTATAATACTTGACGGTTTTTGACATCACCAAGGAGCAACAATGAACTACACGGTCACCGTACTGCCTGGAGACGGAATCGGTCCTGAAGTAATTGGGGAAACGATCAAGGTATTCGAATCTATAAGTTCCCGGTATGGGCATCAATTTAATTTTCGCACAGGTGTAATTGGCGGCGCCGCAATTGATCAGTTTGGTACAGCGCTACCAGACGATACCCTGCAAATGTGTAAAGACACGGATGCGGTACTTTTCGGAGCGGTAGGTGGACCAAAGTGGGACCACGTAAATGCTGCAGTGAGGCCAGAGCAAGGTATCCTCGCAATCCGCAAGGGTCTTGGCCTCTATGCGAACGTAAGACCAGTGAAAGTGTACCCCGCGATTATCAACTCGAGTCCAATAAAGCCGGAACTCCTCCAGAATGTCGACATGATTATCCTGAGAGAATTGACGGGCGGACTTTACTTTGGCAAACCCAAAAAGAGGTGGAAGACCCCCACAGGTAAACGCCGTGGAGTTGACACATTGAAATATACAGAAGAAGAGGTTGAACGAATCGTCCGTATGGGTTTTGAGATGGCGCGCGCCAGACGTAAGCGACTTACTTCAACCGACAAGTTCAACGTTCTCGAATCATCACGTATGTGGAGAGAAGTTACAACGGAAGTTGCAACTGATTACCCCGATGTTGAACTCGAGCACATCTTAGCCGACAACCTCGCTATGCAAATCATCCAAGACCCCGAGCGTTTCGATGTCATCGTAGCGGAGAACACATTTGGAGACATAATCTCTGATGAAGCCTCTGTATTATGCGGATCACTGGGAATGCTTCCTTCAGCAAGTCTGTCAGGCCTAACCAGCACAAGTACTAGCGGTTCTCCAACTGTTAGTTTGTACGAGCCGATCCATGGTAGTGCTCCTGACATTGCCGGGAAAGGTATTGCAAATCCCATAGGTACGATCCTCAGTGGGGCTATGCTTCTACGCTATTCTTTCGGCCTACATGAGGAGGCGAATGCCATAGAGGCATCAGTTGAGGGGGTCCTTGCTGAGGGATATAGGACAGCAGATATCGCTAGTGTCGAAGATACTGTCGTGAGTACTCGTGAAATAGGCGACGTTATAGCCGGCAGTCTGTAGTCCCAATTGGGCAAGGAAAAAACACCACGGCCTAACCGAAGAGTTCGTTCGAGAACTGCATAATGCGTATTCATCAGGTGCCTATGTCATCTACTTGCAAGTTCCATAATAATCTCCCACTCTTGCTCAGTCACAGGATGAATGGAAAGACGAGCTCGTTTCAGGAGTGACATATTCTCGAGTCCGGGTGTTGCCTTAATTTGCGCCAAGCTAACATCATTGGACAGTGGTGCTTCAGCTCTAATATCAACCATGAACCAGCGGGGATTGTCCGGGGTGCTTTTGGGATCCGGATGAGCAGAATTCACATCCCATGCAGTACAGTCTGGATATGAATCTCTGATAACGATTGCAGTACCAACGATAGATGGGGGTTGGATATTGGAATGGTAGACCAGCACACCGTCCCCTACCTGGACGTCATCGCGTAGGTGGTTTCGTGCGGTATAGTTACGTACTCCGTCCCATTCAGCAGTCTGGTTATCTTCACTCACCAAGTCATCAAATGAGTAGTCGGACGGTTCGGACTTGAATAGCCAGTATCGTCGCGTGACCATAAATTCTCTCCTTACGTTGATTACCTTGCATTGTAGCCGTTCTAATGCGACTATCACCGCCAATCGATTCGGAGACCAAGCTACCTATGTATGTCACAAAGAATTGTAGAGTCGTTGTTATCGGTGCTGGCATAGCGGGTGCCACGGTAGAGATCCCACACTTCGGTAGGATTCATCAAGCAACGGTTCATCGAGCCCCTTTATGGGCTCCGAACCATAAACGTATAACAAAGGAGTAGTTGTGAAACATGATCTGCCTAAACACGTCCAAGTTGCAGTTATAGGTGGCGGTATCGTGGGTTGCAGTGTTGCTTATCACCTTACAAAACTAGGATGGAACGATGTCATAGTTCTTGATCGCAAGACCATAGCGGGAGGGACCACTTGGCACGCTGCTGGCCTAGTCACCCAATTGAGGGCGACTAGAACGATGATTGATATCAATCGGGTCGCAACTGATCTCTATCCGACTCTACACAAAGAAACAGGCATTGCTACGGGGTTTACTCAGACTGGCAGTGTAACAGTGACACGTACTCAAGACCGGATGGATGAACTTAAAAGAACCCTTTCTTTAGGTCGGTGTTATGGGATCGAGATCAATGAGATCACTGCCGCTGAAGCGGGAGAGATGTGGCCACTAATGAGAATTGATGACCTTGAAGGCGGAATCTTTATACCCAAGGACGGCCAAACTATACCGGCTAGCACAGCTTTATCTGTTGCTAAGGGGGCCGAAATGGGTGGCGCCCGGATTTTCGAAAATGTTGGGGTGACCAATGTTAAAACTAAGGACGGACTGGTTACCGGTTTAACCACTGAGCAAGGGGAGATCTCTTGCGAGATAGTTGTACTGGCCGCAGGAATGTGGTCACAACAAATAGGCCTCAATACGGGCGTCAATGTCCCATTACATGGCGCAGAGCATATGTGGCTAGTTACCAACAAGATGGGTATCCCTGCGGATATCACTTCTCTACGTGATCCGGACGAACAAATCTACTTCCGGCGTGATGCCGAAGACCAAGGTGCAATCCTGATGGGAGGTTTCGAGTCTAGCGCGAAACCCTGGGGTGATGATGCAATCCCTAGTGACTACCACTTCGGTCTTTTAGAGCCAGACTGGGAACACTTCAAGGTCTTCTGGGAAAACGCGGTTCACCGTGTCCCAGCTATGAAAGATGCTGGCATAAACAGATTTTGTGTTAGTGCAGAAAGCTTTACACCAGATAATCGCTACCTAATGGGAGAGGCCCCCGAGGTGAAAAACTTTTACCTTGCCACCGGACTCAACTCGACAGGAATCGCAGCTGCACCCGGCGTGGGTAAAGCGATGGCTGAGTGGATAGTCAATGGTGCACCAACTATGGATCTTTGGGAAGTTGATATTAAACGATTCCATGCTTTCCAGGGCACGAAAAAATACCTACATGACCGCACAGTTGAAACAGTTGGAACGCTGTACGACAAACATTACCCACATCGACAAATGGAATCAGCTAGAGGGGCCCGGACTTCTCCATTACATGATCGAATTGCAAACTTGGGTGCATGCTTCGGAGAGGTGACAGGCTTTGAGCGCCCCATGTGGTACGCACCCCCTGGACATTCCCCTAAGTATCACTACTCCTTTGGACGACAGAACTGGTTTGAATACTCTGCTAACGAGCACCAAGCGGTAAGAGAGACCGTTGGATTATTTGATCAGACGTCATTCGGCAAATTATTACTGCAAGGTACAGACTCAGAGAGCGTTGCCCAAAAAATCTTTGCTGGTGACCTAGGAGTTGAACCAGGAACAGTGGTTTACACCGGGATGCTCAACGAGCGCGGAGGTTTTGAGGCTGACCTTACGGTCACCCGCACAGCAGAGGATCAATATCTAATTGTGACTGGGGGAGCTAGTACAACGCATGACCTTACATGGATCAATGCTCACATCCCATCTGGCTCTCACGCATTCGTAACCAACGTAAGTTCAGCTCAAGTGGTGCTAGGACTCATGGGGCCCAATTCCCGTGCACTCCTTACGGACCTATCTGGTGCGAACCTTACAAACCAAGAATTCCCTTTCATGACCTCCCGTATCATCTCCATCGGATATGCGCCAGTACGAGCTACTCGAATCACCTACGTTGGTGAACTTGGCTGGGAACTTTACATACCGTCCGAGTTCGCATCCCACGTCTTCGATCACGTTATGGCATTAGCTAACAAATATGAACTACGCACTGCAGGCTTTCATGCAATGGAATCCCTGAGACTAGAAAAAGCATACCGGGCGTGGGGACATGACATCGTGGATGTTGATACTCCGATTGAGGCTGGGCTTTCCTTTGCTGTGGCATACGATAAAGATATTAATTTCATTGGACGAGAGGCCCTGTTACGACAACTTGACCAGGGGGTTACTCGCCGGTTTGCTTCTTTCACTCTAGCCGATCCAGAACCGCTACTACTCGGCAATGAACCCATCTACCGGAATAACAAGCTATGTGGACGTATTAGCTCAGGTGCGTTCGGCCATACTTTGGGGAAGTCTGTCGGGCTTGGTTACATTGAGAACCCCGAGGGGGTAACACCACCATGGATACGAGAAGGGGAGTATGAACTAGAACTAGCAGGTGAGCGACTGCCAGCGCATGTTTCTTTACGCGCACCATATGACCCTGAAGGCCAACGAGTACGAGCCTAGGTATTCATCCTTGATATTGATAACAAAATCTGTAGAATTCGATATGCTCGAGAGCACACGCTAAAACTCCTACATCAATACGAATCTGGAGGGTCACTATTCCTACATATAGCCTCGCATCCGCGTTGTTTAGTCTAGCTGATGGAGAATTTGACGGTGATCACATCAGCGCGATTCGATCCGTCGCTGCCACTGGCTTTACAGAGACCGAATTATCCGCAGAAGGACCTGAATGGCAGCGCGTTGCCGGACCTGATCCACGGCCATATAGAAAAACGTTGGAAGAGTCAGGAGTTTGGGCACATACCATCCACGCGCCATTCACAACCGTAAACCTCGCGAGCTTCAACGAAGATGAACGACTGGACGGGGTTGAACGAGTAGCAGGCGCTATGCGCTTTCTTGCTGAACTAGGTGGCAGGACGATCATTGTACACTCCACCGGTAAACCAACCGATCCCAAAGCAGAGCCGTACTACACTTTAACCAACGTTGGGAAAGCAACTGAAAACGCTCATCGATCCATCGCTGATCTGATACCTGTAGCAGAGGAAACAAACGTCCGATTAGCCTTAGAAAACCTGCCCGGTCGTGGATCGCCACGACCACTGGAAACCATGCAGGAGCTGCGCTCTTTCATGGCAGACCTCCCAGAGAAGTATGTCGGTATTTGCCACGATATTGGTCATTCTCGACTTCGTCATCTCGATATCGCTGATGAGGCGCGTATCGCATCCGAACGCTTATACGCATTACATATTCAAGACGGTTCGACCACAGACGATGACCATCTACCGCCAGGGCACGG
Source organism: SAR202 cluster bacterium (assembly GCA_022448725.1). Classification (GTDB taxonomy): domain Bacteria; phylum Chloroflexota; class Dehalococcoidia; order Lucifugimonadales; family VXLM01; genus VXLM01. The sequence goes on from JAKUTR010000009.1 coordinate 41,091, forward strand.
TGTGCTGAATTTTGACGCCTTTGGCAAGGCATTAAATGACATAAATTTTGACGGAGCTTGGACACTAGAAGTACTCGGGCAAAACCACCCCGGCACTATAGAGGACGTCGCGATAGAGTGTGCCGCAATTCACGATCAATGGCGAGAACAAGGAATGGGTGACGTCAAGCCAAGGTAGGGGTTATGGAGTCTCATATCTGATACTTCTCACAACCGCACAACTCGATGAGGATCACCCGAACTCCACATCCGTGGGATTCCTAAACTGGTCATCCGAAGTGCACACCGGTCGCTTGTAGTGCCGGAAAATGCGGAACCGTTAAGAGAACTCCCGCATTTTCCGTTTGATGCTACGTAGTTTAGCTACTCAACTATAAGAACAGTGGGGCAAACACAAGAGCCACGATCGACATCAGCTTGAGTAAGATATTCAGCGCAGGGCCTGAAGTATCCTTGAACGGATCTCCCACTGTATCTCCAACCACTACTGCCGCATGCTGATCAGTACCCTTCCCGCCATGGTGTCCCGCCTCAACGTACTTTTTAGCATTGTCCCAAGCGCCCCCAGCATTTGCCATCATAATCGCTAACAAAAACCCGGTTGCGATCGCCCCTACAAGCATACCGCCCAGAGCCTCTGCTCCAAGAAGTGATCCTACAACTACAGGAGCTGCTATAGCTATCAGGCCTGGAACTACCATCTCTCGCATCGCTCCGCGTGTACTGATGTCAACGGCGCGCGCATAGTCAGCTTCAGCAGTACCATCCATCAAGCCAGCAATCTCACGGAACTGACGCCTGACCTCTTGTACCATCGCTCCAGCAGCCCGCCCAACCGCCTGCATAGTGAGCGCAGCAAATAGGAAAGGCATCAAGCTACCCAGAATGAGGCCCATCAGAACGTTTATATCCAGAAGGTCAAAAACTTCAACCTTTGTCACTTCTGCATACGCCGCTAGTAGCGCTAGCGCAGTGAGTACTGCTGAACCTATCGCAAACCCCTTTCCTGTCGCCGCGGTAGTATTGCCAAGAGAGTCGAGGGCGTCTGTACGTTCGCGAACTTCGGGGTCAAGCCCTGCCTGCTCCGCAATACCTCCAGCATTTTAGGCAACAGGTCCATAATCGTCTGTAGCCAAAGTAATCCCAAGCGTTGAAAGCATTCCAACGGCTGCAAGAGCTACACCGTAGGTGTCAGCCAAACTGTACGCCAACCACATCGCGATTACCACCACGATTCCAGGGACCAACGTGCTCAGCATGCCAAGCCCTAATCCTCCAATAATAACCGTAGCCGGGCCTGTTTCAGACTGCGCAGCTAAATCTCGAGTAAATCGATACTCATAGGAGGTCGCCACCTCTGAAGCCGTGCCTATCACCTGTCCAGCAACCAAGCCTGTAAGAATTACCCAGAAAAGTTCAAACGGTAGTTCGAGCAAGGGGATGAGGATACCAGCCCCAATTAGTACTAGAATCCCTGATGAGAATATCCCGATTCGAAGAGCCCACAATAACCGCCCCATGGAGGCCCCTTCACTGGTCCTAATCAGGAATGTCCCTATAATCGAAGCGACTATACCAATTGATGCAATCAGAATAGGGAGAAGGAAGAGATTATGATCAAAGTTGCCTTTCACATCAGTTAAATCAGCGGATAAACCTAATGCACCAGCACCCACTGCGGCGAGTGCAAGGGTCGCAATAATTGAGCCCACGTACGACTCGAAGAGGTCTGCTCCCATCCCAGCAACGTCGCCGACGTTATCGCCTACGTTGTCCGCTATTGTCGCTGGGTTCCGAGGGTCATCTTCAGGGATCCCTGCCTCCACCTTACCTACGAGGTCTGCTCCTACGTCTGCTGCTTTGGTGTATATGCCACCACCAACTCGGGCAAAGAGCGCTATTGAGGACGCTCCCATTCCAAAACCCGCAACAACACCGATATCTTTGAAAACCCAGTATAGGACAACCACACCGATCAACCCGATCCCAACGACTGAAAGTCCCATCACAGTGCCACTGTTAAATGCAAGGCGTAGAGCTGGATTTAAGCCTTCCTGCGCCTTAACGGTAGTCCGAGTATTGGCTCGAACCGCAATGCTCATCCCGATGTACCCCGCGAGAGCTGAACCAACCGCGCCCACTAGGTAAGCGATAGCAGTCCAAGGAACATTCCGCTCCTCGGATAGGTTAACTTTACCAAGTATGTCGTAGTCAATGAACGCGGCAATAATGACAACAACCGCGACAACGAAAATTGCGAGGAACGTATACTCTCGTCGCAGAAACGCATTGGCTCCTTCCTGCACAGCCTGGCCTATGAATCGGACTCGCTCATTGCCCTGTCCCTCTTTGAGGATCCTGAGAGTTAAATACAGAGCGAACAGCAGACCTATAACAGCGGCTGCTATAGCGGCATAGAGAATTTCCATTTTCCCCCCTTAAAACAACCTGTCGCCATCAGTATCGGAGACTGGTATAAGAAACGTCCAGAAAAGCGCGGATAAAGGTAGCACAGGGGCTTATGGAGGTCAATGACATCCAAGAATAATACCCCTCAATGCCCATTCCCAATAACTTAGGAGTCTTGCAATTCAAGTAGTTTTGACTCTAGGTGCCTCTGTCTCAAAGAGAGCGTCAAGTCACCCCTGGTACGCTCCATCGTCCCTCTTACCATATCAGTGCTACGTCTCAAACCACGAGTTACTGCTTCGGGAAAATCCATCGATGCCAAAACGGAATATATCTCATCCATCGCATCAAGTAGTTCCTCGCAACGCGTGAAATCATTATGTCGAAGAGAGTCCAGAATATGGCGCCGCAATTCCCCAACCGTGTCGGCTAATCCTGCAAGGTATGGGCCAGCCCCTACCTGCAATTCATGGGGCATAGGTAGCGTTTTTCCTTCAATAAAGGCCAGTGTTGTTGCTAGCTCAACATACTCCTTAAGGGCATCCTCAACATACCCTCCGTAGTAGACGTTTGGATAACTGTCCTTGAACCTACCGATATCCTTCACTAACTTTTGCACCTCAGAAAGAAGCTGATGAGCCTGGTCAAACTCTTTTCTGTGTGTCGCTCGGATACCGTTAGCCGAGTTCCTAACAACAGATCTCGAGATATTTAAGGCTTCTTCACGAGCAGAATGTATCTCGGCAAAGTTTCCTTGGCTAAACTCTGCTATTTCCCCCAATTCTGTTTTGCGGTCAGGTATATTCCCCACTTCACACCTCTTGTTAAGCATTATTGATGACGTCAGAGAGTTTGCTAGCTGCTGATTGCACATCATCTTTCATTGTTACGGCACTGATTACAGAAACAGCGTCAGCTCCAGCACGAACAACTTGTGCAGCGTTCTCTAGGTTGATGCCGCCAATTGCCACCACAGGCTTCGATACGGTGGCCTTAGCTTGTTCTACTCCAACGATCCCAATCGCCCGTCTATTACCTTTACCTACGGTCTGGGTAGCAAAGACCGCTCCGACCGCAACGTAATCAACCCCATGTTGCACAGAAGCTAACACCTCATGAAGCGAGTTGTTTGAGCGCCCCACCAACTGCCCACAGCGTAGTATCTGCCGAACATCAGCTACTGATAGATCTTCTTGACCAATATGCAGCCCCGATGCATTACTGAGCTTAGCTACAGTCGGGTCGTCATTACAGATAAACAAACGTTGGTAATCATCACATATCATTTTTAGCATCTTCGCAGTCTTCAAAAACTCGGCAGAAGCACCACTTTTGTTCCTTAACTGAAGAACGTTTGCTCCTCCTTTTAAAGCGGCTTCCGAAACCTCGATCACAGATCGTCCTTTTGTTGCCTCAGGATCCACAATCACATATAAGCCCTGAATCTGCCTCCCAACCGCTGTTCGATGATCTTCTATTACCCTCTGGGTTGCCCGCCCCATGACTGTGCTTACCCTCGCACACCATTGCTTCAATGTCGGCATATCGGCAATGGTTTCTAATACAGCCACTGCTTCACGAGTTTGGTGGATATTGGTATCTAAAGTTGTAGATCGTTCTCCCGCCGGAAATCTGCCAGTGGGTTGTTTAATCACCAAATCAACACCTTTTACTAGGTTGATTGACTGTCGAACCCTCTGAATGTCTGATTCCAGACTAGGAGACCCACAAAAAGACGTTTCAACTAAGTACAGGTTCTCAATAACTGTTTGGATCTGACCGGTTATTAAAGAGTTCATAGCAGGGTAAGATTTATCGTATCAGCACAGGTAAAGATGTTAGCTCTCAAAAACCTTTTCATTGGACAGGCCACTGTAAGTTCCGCGTATATCCCCGATCGCGCACTGGAGCAAAAGAGTACCTATGAATAGGGCAGGGACCTAAACGCTTTAGCGCGTCCAAATGCGCGGCCGAACCATAGCCTTTATTCTCACGGAAACCATACTCAGGGTATTGCTGATCAAAGTCGCGCATCATCTGATCGCGTTCAACTTTAGCAACAACCGACGCAGCTGCAATCGACAGAGATTTAGAATCACCTTTTACAATCGGCTTTTGTGGAATTGTAATTCCAGGAATCTCAAAGGCATCAACAAGTAGGAATTCTGGTTGGATCGGCAGTAAACTGAGTGCGCGTTGCATTGCTAGAAATGTTGCCGGGCTGATACCTATTCCATCTATCTCTTCGGGGGAAACTATGCCTATTGCTATTGCCATCGCGTTCTTGTGAATCCGGTGGTAGGCTGCTTCACGTTGTATAACAGTCATCGCCTTACTATCGCGAATAGAAGTCATCCAACTACCTTGGGATCCCGAAGACAAGACCACCACTCCAGCAACAACGGGTCCTGCTAATGGCCCTCTACCGACCTCGTCAACACCACCAACAAAATTGTGCCCGCTTCGATGAAGTGCTCGCTCCTCTGTCAGAGGCGCCCTGTTTTTTACACGTCTCCGGCGGTGAATCTTTACTGCCATTCCCATCGTGTCCAAGCTGAGAAAGGATGATCTCCGTCCACATACACGGTACCTGTGTTAGAAACACCCTGAGAATCGAGGCGGAATGCGTCAACAGTACACGACACAGGCTCTACGCAGACGGCATGCTCAGGAGTGTAGACCACGACCTTTGAAACATTGTTCGAGGACCACATCTGGAGATCCAGCGAACCTGGCCAGCTGATGTTTACCGGGTAATCAGTTTGCACATCAAAACAGTGATTGAACTCACCAAACAAAGGTACTGTCTTGTCGAGTAAATTTAGATGATCTTCTATTTCGATACTACAACCAGTAGCGTGTTGTTCAATTTCCCAGACCGAGAGTTGACCAGGCATATGAAGTTGGAGACGACCGTCACCAAGGTCGGGACGGAACCATGGGTGCCAACCCACGCCGACAGGAAATCGATGTTCCTTTCCCGCACTTATAGACAATGCCATAGTTAATGACCTGTTTCGCAACTCTACATCTAGGGTGACATCGCCCTGGAATGGCCAAGGATCGGATAATTCGGTAGTCAATCTTGCACTCGTGTCCTGAAGATCCACAACACACCACTCTCGATCACGAGTTAACCCATGTATAGCATTGGGCGGTCTATTAACAGGCATCTTATACGTTCGTTCATTCGCATATAGAACGCCTTGCAACATATTCGATGGCCAGGGGCACATGATGAAACTCCCTGTACCTTGAGGTAACACCGATGGATTGTGAGGCCCGTCACCTCCCACTAGTAGTTCGTGAGTCCGTCCACTTGAGGAAACAACACGCAGCGAACGTAAGCTAGCACCGGCAAGGGGTGAAAGTAGCAGACGCGCATACTCATTTTCTAAACAGACTTCATCCATCTACACCCTCCAAACTATGGTGCCCCATGGTGCCAATCGTTTAGCAGTGAAGTCAAAGTCGCTTAAACGGTAGCGAGCAGTTCCTGGTTTTGGACATTGTCTGGGACATCAGGGCCTAACTCTATCAAGCCGCCACCGATAAGCTGATCCCCCTTGTAAAAAACAACGGCCTGTCCAGGCGTGACTGCACGTTGAGGCTCATCGAACTTGATCGACGCCCCCGCTCCATGTGGAACGACCACCGCCTTCGCCTCAGATGCTTTGTAGCGAATCTTCGCTGTTACATCCAGGGGCACGCCTTCTTTTACCGATGCCACATAGTTAACCCTGGAAGCCCACATTCGATCCTGGTAAAGATGCTCTTTTGACGCAAGCGTTACCACATTCGTCTCGGCGTCAATCTTGGTAACGAACAGCGGATCTTTCGTATTACCCTCTAAGCCCAGCTTACGTCTTTGGCCAATGGTGAAGAACTGGACTCCAGGATGCTCGCCGATTACCTTGCCTTGGATATCGACGTATGCTCCTTTCTGGGGTTGGCTACGCTCGCCTACAAATTTACGATAATCCCCGTCAGGAATAAAACAAATTTCCTGGCTATCAGGCTTGTCGGCCACTGGCAAATCGGCTTCGCTTGCGATCTCACGTATCCGAGTCTTGGGATATTCCCCTACAGGAAACAAAAGCCGGCTCAATTCAGGTTGCCGCAGCGTGAAAAGAACGTACGATTGGTCTTTACTGGTATCAATCCCTTTTAGAAGTTGGTACTCCGCTTCCTCGGACCGGATACGGGCATAGTGTCCCGTTGCGATGAAATCAGCATCAAGGAGCATCGCTCGCCGTAGCAAAAAGTCAAACTTGATCTTGTCATTACATGCCAAACATGGGTGCGGCGTCCTGCCACGTTCATATTCTCGAACGAAATACTCTACGACATTCTCTTGAAATTCACGTTCGAAATTTTGGACGTAGTGGGGTACCCCAATGGTCTGGCAAACTCGACGAGCATCATCAACATCCTCAACAGAGCAGCAGCGCTTACTATGCTTTGGCACATCTTCTTGGTCTGCCGTCCACAAGCGCATGGTCACGCCAATTACGTCGTAACCCTGCCTATGAAGCAATAGAGCAGCAACGGAGGAATCTACTCCGCCACTCATCGCTACTATCACACGCCCCTTCGTCATGCGTCCCAGCCTAGCACAGCGATTAGTTGTCATCAATGAAAGAAAACACCCGGTTTGAGACTGTTCTCACTATTGTCCTTAGGTTATTATGAACAGTATGACAAGGAGCACGGATGCGACTGAGTAAAATTGCCTGGGCTGTGACGGTATCTGGCATCGTTCTGGTTGCAGTGAGTGTAGTACTGCAAAGTGATGATATCCGTCGTGCCGGCCTGATAATCTTACTGACAGGTACTGTCTGGGTGTGGACTCTAAGAATCCGTGATAGGACTTAATCAGGAGGCAACAATGGGATACTCTGCAATGGATAGCGTCGATGAAGGCAAAGATTTCGTGTCCCCAGCTGGACTTTCAATAAGAACAACTGGCACTACTGTACTAGTGGACAGCCACGATATGTACGTCCATGAGGTAGAGATTACAGATGGAGTCGGTGAGGGTAACAGATACCTTCTGAACCTCGACTCTGCCCAGGAATCCTAATCACACGAGACCGCTCTCACGGCTTGTCCAACGAACCCAAGCTGCTCCTCACGGAGAAGTCCGTAGTTGTAGAAAAGGGCACCATTCGCCCCAACATTCTTCGCATCCTTTGTTCGCTCGATTAGAGGACCAGCTTCGAGAACATTACCCGGACCGACCGGTACGAACACTTCTCCGTCAGTTGCTATCATTTCTAAATAGGACTGCAACTCTTCAGCCGAGCTTGGTGTGCCTACCGTCAGCCGGTCAATTTCCCGGTTGATACTTGGTTTCAGACCATTGATCCAAGTCCGCCCAGGACCTGTTAGATAATCGGACTGTACTTTACCTCCTGCATTCTTGATCACCTGGGCAACCCGAACCCACAGACTCGTTGTTACGGCGTTTAGTGAGTCAACGTACTGACGAAGTCGTCCTTCAAAGGCCTCATTTAGCCAATCTTCATCTACTGGCAGTAAATCTTCATCTCTCGGAAGTCGGGCCATTCGAGGTCGTAGCCATTCCACAACGTCATCACGAAAAGTTTGGACATCTAGTCCACCCTCCTCAGCATTTGCCATCGATGCAGAATTGAAACATATCCCCAGTAAAAACTGACATCGCTCACTGATATCGCCGACGAACTTGTTTTTTAGTAACCCGTGCCTCCACATTTGCCTCTGAAGCGCCTCTATGCGTACAGCATGTGGTTGATAACGTTCCATAATCTCCGCGGTAAGGGCCACCGCATACTCCTGAGCCGACGCAGACGATGGGCTAATCTGTCCCACGTAAGGAGTACCGAACGCATCCTGTTTCGCAAACTCCGGGTATTTCGAGCTTACGTAGTGGTTGAAAAAATATACGATCCAAGCAGAGAACGTAAGACCTCTATCGCGAATAGCATCGACAATTCGATCAAAATAGGCAGCGTCAACAACATCTGGGCTAACCCGAGGTTTGATAGCTATACCAGCATAGCGCTCAACTTCAGGCTGAAAATATACTGCCCCGTTATCCCCTAAGTGAATAGGCCGTAGTGGATTGTGCGGTGAGAAGTAGTTTGAGACGTGATAGCTAGGTGTTAGGAGAACCTCCGTACAACCCGTCAGATCGGTAATCTTACTAAGGGCAGTATCGATGCCCTCATCCGCTATATCCCAAGGATATGTATACATGACGCTAGTGAAGGTTTTACTCATCGGTGTGCCCAATATCAATTGGCGCGTCTACAAACATCGTATACCGCTGGGTTTTAGGCTTCTCTGCATCCTCGGCCCGTACATATCTTATTGAGCTCTGTCCCAAAAGTCTGCGAGGAAGAATCATTACTCGAATAAACGCAGTTAGATCCGTGGCTGAGGCTTCTGCATAAACTGGGTCAGGGCCTGCCTCGAACCAGGCTTCACCCGGCTCAATATGACTATTTGTTCCCTCGGTGGCAACTTCAAACTCGCCCGTGTACAAACAGCTGATCCCTGGTCCCTGATGAGTGTGGGTATATGCAACCCCGCTGAGTGGGAAATCGACTCGATCGCATCGCATCAAGTACTCACCTTCAGCCTCCAACTGAATTGTTGCCACCATTTTCATACCCGCTTCCTCACTACGTGCTGGCGCGGCTACCCCTTCGTTTAATTCCCAACGCCACATAGTTGCCCCCGCTTCGCCTGCCGTGATGGATACTGGCATCGCACTATATACAGCTTCGTTCTCTGAAAGCTGATTCGATTTGTCGCCAAAGATCACCCTCGCAGATCCCGAAGCCACAAATACCACCCGATTGGTTTTTCTATAGGAAACCTGGTGTCCTGGGGAGATGTTGTCTTCAAATAAACTAAGTGTGTAATCCACAATCCTACCTTTAGTACAGATAGTCGGTCATCCTAACACACAGTCGTTGACCCGCCCGTAGTCCCAAACTACAATGCTCGCACATGCTTAATTCGCTCTTCAGACGTAATAAGCGGAAGCCGGTTGGTAGTGCCCCTACTGATGACGGCATCAGTTCGGCCGAGGTTAGCGACGTATTCACCGTCTCCGGGTTTGACGTAGAACTCGATACCGGTTATTACCTGGTTGAATCCAAACATCGGTACAAGACCGTCTATGCAGAATGGTTCGAGATTATTGGAGCCGAGGGAGACAAGAAACTGTGGGTCTACTGGTCACACGATGCAGGACAATTATTTGTTTCGGTCACTGCTGACAACACACCTCTCAGCAGCAATGCCCTAGGCCTATCCCATGAAGATTTAGTGAAACTGGACGAGGAACACTCCATCGACAACTACTTCACATACAACGGTACGGAGTACTACTATACCAACAGTGGGGAAGCTTTCTATTTCCAAGAGAACGCGGGTGAGGGGAGTGGGTATTATACTTGGGATTTCATCAGCTCTGACGAGACGATGGTACTATCTGTAGACAAGTTTGAAGGGCGTCCCTTCGAAGGATACATTAGTGAAATCGTCAGGCCTGACAGTATTACCGTTTATAAACAATAAGTGATCGGGCAACAATGAGGAGTACAATTCGATGCTAGACGCCTTCTACGACACGTTTGAATTATTGCCCCGCGGATTGATCTATGTCGCTCTCGGGATATTGGTGGTCTACTTTGCCAAGTTAATACAGGATTGGATTACTCCATACCGGATCGGTGACCAGGTTGGTACCGGCAAGAACAACGCACTAGGCCTAAGTCTATCCGGCTACTTTGTTGGCGTGATCATAGTCTTTGTAGCTGTTCTCTACACGCCATTTAGTAGCGGTGGATCAAACCTTACCTTTGATATTGACTTTGCCACTGAAGTCTTGCAGGTGTTCTTGTATTCCATGGGTGGCATTCTAGTACTGAACTTGACCCGTTATCTTATCGACCACTTAGTACTCCGAAAATTCAAAGTTGAAAAAGCTATCATAGAGGATCAGAATATCGGGACGGGTGCCGTTGAGTTTGGGATCTACATCGCCGTAGCACTAGTGATAGCTTCATCCTTGGCAGGAGAAGCAGCTGCCACGAGTATCGTTGAGGAGATCCTACGATCCGTGGTCTTTTTCCTGCTTGGGATGGTTGTACTGGTAGCGTACACCTATTTCTACCAGTTCACGACGCGCTACGACATTCACGATGAGATCGAGCGCGCCAATCCTGCAGTAGGGATCACTGTTGCAGCGAACCTTATAGCGATCGCTATAGTGACCTTTAAAGCAGTGTATGGGGTGTTCATGGGGTGGGGAGAAAGCCTAGTCTCATTCGTAACATTCGCAATCACTGGATTTATCCTTTTACTTGTGGTCCGGTGGATAGTGGATAAAGTAATCTTCCCACGTATCAAAATCCCGGCAGAGTTATCTGAATCCCAAAACACCGGGGTAGCGTTCATAGTTGGGGGTGTAGTCATCAGCGCTTCGCTAGTACTTTATTTCGCAATTTAACCGCAGATACTAGCGATCCAAGTAACGAAGGAGTCGACGATGACGCTCATCGGCTTCGTGTGCTTCCATGTCTTCTTCAATTAGAGTCAGTCCCTCATTGATCACATCATCAAGAATCGTGGCTGCAACCTCATCACGATTTACGACTGGTTCTATGGATTTTGAGAAAAACTCCTCATCACAAAGTGCACCTATCAACTTAAGGTCGGTTTCTCTACCTACACCACTGTCATATAACATCCTTGAAAAGACCGCTCTTATCGGGTCTATACCTTCCGCCTCATAAACTTGAACACGAATGTCCAGCCCCCTAGCTAACCCGAAAGCTGTTTCACTTGTCTCTTCATCGATATCTACATCTGCAAAAATATCGTACCGCTCGATCATCATCTCAGTATCAGCGGCCTGGACCTCCATGGCCCTGTAACCAGCTTCTGTAATCTGATAACCCTCCTGACCTCCTCCGTACTCTAGGAGATCATCCTCAACGAGACGGTTAGCAGTAGCAAATAAGCCTGAGTGGCTTTCATCACCAGCTAAATTAGACAAGATATGGTTGTAACGATCTAAATAATGAATCATCAGTTGAGTCTGTAGCGAGTCAATTATTTTTTTACACGTTTCGTAATAGCTTCGAGCTACGGCATATTGAAAAGGGGTATATTGATAATTCACAATCAGGTTTAGGATTCCATTATGAATGTGAGCATCTATGGTGTCTGTGTGACCAATTGCCCCCATCCCTGTCTTAAAGCTAATCGAACATTTCTGTGAGCGTGAGTCGCTGATAGCACGTCCACATAGCCGGTAGATTTCTCCACTGTCCGGGTTCTTACCTTCGTCAAAATCCGGCTCAGAATACGGCCCCTCACATGGCGGCCACAGGTAGTTAATCAAGTCCGCGACGCTTAGATTGCGTTGCGCCAATGCAATTACCATCTCGAAATCGTTTTCGTCAGATGGTCCAGCTAGATGTACTTGAAGTATGAAATCACTCAAACAGCACCCATACCTAGCCGAATCTACAGTTCTTTGTCGCGCATGGATCCTACGATCATTTGGCCCCCACCTCCGCCACGGCACCCCCCTCCACTGCTAGCACGCCCAAAACTCGAACCACGACCAGAAGAGCCCCAACTACTTCGGACACCTGTCGAACTTGTCCGAAAGCTGCCTCTGCTTTTTGACCTGGATTGGTAGGTTTGCCTGCTCTGGCTAAGTTTGCGACCTGATTCAGAATAGCGCGATCCGGCGAAACTCTTTTGTCGATTGAAGTAAGACGAGTTATTGTTTACCTGATTACGATATTGGTTCGTTGTTCTGTAACGATTTCGATGTGCCCTCACTGAATAGTTACCGGGCGGGGAGCTATAGAAATACCCTCTCGGGCTCAAAGATGAAATCATCATGTAGGTGAACAGGAAATTCCCAGCACCAAAGTTTGAGTGGTAATAGGAGTTAGCATGATAACCCCTTGTTTCATAGTTGTTGTCTTTGTGTTGAGTTATTGAAAATAACTGATCGTCTGCCTGCTCACTAATCAAGGTATTTGAGTCTAGGTCCTCCCATCCTTCAAGGATCAGTTGACCATCAGCCTGCTGGGCACGAACTAGAATGAACCCATCACCTTCGTATATCTCGTTAACGCGTTTTTCAAAATCAGTAGCGCTCTTAGAAGCCTTGAACGCTTCCTGTACAGCGTCAAGATTTATCCTTCCCGCCGCACCGTCTGTCTCTGCCCACTCCTCATACGACGGTCCTGTACTACACGCTGCTAAAGTTGGACCGGTAGCCACAGCGAGTCCAACCATTGATCGAGTTCCCAACCGTTTGAGCTTAGTCTTCATAAGATCCTCCCGGAAAACTACACAAGTATCGTCTCGATTTCTTCAGTCATTTCATCCGATAATCTTTCAATAGGTGGCTCAGCGAAATTAGAAGTCAGCATCGTCGAAAGAAGTTTTTGATGTACACGTGAAATAAACGTGCGATATTCACGGCTAGCTTCCAGAGCAAACCAGGCGACCCCAGATGAGTGACCGTTGCTCGAAAGACTGGCACTTGTCATCATCCCTTGCAACTCCTGTAGATGTCCGGTCCACAGATCATCCCCTGTCATCAAAAACAGATTTTGGGACAGTTGATCAAACTTGTGAGGCCCCAAGCTATCTCGTAAACCACTAAGGCCCTGAGCCATCAATTGGGAAACGCCAATCCCTAAGTTGTCGGAACCAAGACCCCATAAGTTACTGGCATCAATACCAAAGTCATGCATCAACTCTTCGGCCATCTTATTGAAACTCTGATCGTAGGTATGGTCAGTCCGGACTTGAAAATACTTCCCTAGAATCTGCCGTGCCACTTGTGTAACCAAATCTAGACAATCATCAAAGCAGTGGTTGCTTTTAGTCACCGAACGCCTTAACGCATAGTAAGTATTAGTCTGCTGTTCTATCACCCTATCGTAATCCCGACCAACGTTACGGATAGACTCTGCATCCTGCTCAACAGCCGATTGGAGCCTGCTGATTAGGCGCGGAGCTTCGGAATCGCTTACCGAACCATCTCCTGACGTATGCGCACCAGTGATACCTCTGTAGACAACAGGCTGATCTTCTAGAGAGACAATCAGCTTTGAACTTCCATATGCCCCTTGGCGTCCTGCACGGCCACGCAACTGGAGGTCCACACGATACGAGTCGTTCACTTCTGTTCCGATGACATGTAGGCCAAGCCCGAACTGAATCCGGACTGGTTCAAGACCCGAGTCCAATCCGCGATCGTTAGCAATCACTACTGTCTTGTCATCTGGTATTTTGCAAGCAAAGTCGGCTGATTCTCTAATCTGTGTAAGTAGTACGGCCGCCACCTGGGAGGTAGCACACTCAACTACAACTGATTCCCCGGAAAAAAGCTGGGGACGTACTTGCGCTAGGAAGGTTGCTAAAACCCGTTCGTCGAGATCCTCATCAAGCAAGATGTCTGTACCACGACCAGCCATATTGGTTGCGACGGTTACGACCCCGTATGAACCTGCACGGCGAATTAGTTCAGCTTCATCCTCATTGGTAACCGCGTTGAGTACCTGGTGTTCGATACCAGCAGCCTTCAAGGCTTGGCTCATTTCTTCGGACTGTTCTACCGTGAGCGTACCTACCAACACTGGACGGCCCATTGCATTTACGGCTTTGGTTTCTCTTACGATTTTCTCGAGCTTCTGCAGACGGGTCGAACATACCAGTGGCTCATAGTCGGTACGTTTCGACGCTTGGCTGGACGGTACTCGAACGATACTTACTCCGTAATTGCGACTAAATTCCGCCTCGGCTTGAAGCGCCGTCCCCGTCATTCCAGATAATCGACCGTAGTGACGTGCAAAGCCTTCGACGGTGAGATAGGCGAGGAGTTCATTTTCCGGAGTAATTGGCAGTCCTTCTTTCGCTTGCAGAGCTGCCTGAAGACCATGCTGATACTTCGTGTCGACCCTTCTACGACCTGTGAACCGATCGACCAAGACGATCTCGTCATTCGCAATGATATAGTCCTGGTCCCTATCTAGTAATAGGTACGCACGGAGAAGTTGGTACACCTGATTAATACGGTTATGGCATCGCGAAATCCGCCGCTGTATTCGTTCAGATTTGAGTCTTATCTCATCAAAACTAAGGCATTCGTCAGCAGCAAGTGCGTCCAACATCGCCTCAAGATTGACTGTGTCAAACAGAGGACCCAGTTGCTCCTCAAGAAACCGTTGGCCACGCTCTGTCAAAGTCACCACGCCTTTACGAAGATCCAATTCGTAATACAAATCATGTGTTATCGAATTGTCGGAATCCTCATGGAAATCTTCCACAACCCCAACGATTCGGGTAAGGAGTCGCTTATCACTGGCGATCCGCTCTGTGATAACCGGATTGGATGGATCCGCGACGTATACCTTGGCAAGAGAAGTTATGGTGTCCAGCTTGGTCTTTTTGATCAGTGATTCAGTTACCCGTTTTTGTCGCTTGATGATTTCCTCGATAACTCGCCGAGGTGCGTGGATCGAGCGCCCGTCCACTCTTGGGCGCCCAGCAATAATAAGAGGCGTCCTTGCCTCATCAATGAGAGTGTGGTCAGCTTCATCAACGATCATTACTTGACGTTTCCCCTGAACATTCGAGTCCGGGGTGTGACGCAAGTTGTCTCGCAAAAAATCGAATCCAAATTCACGCAGCGTCCCATACACAACTTGTTTGCGATACGCAGTCCTACGGGTATCCTCGCTCATATACGACAGAACGGTGGACAGATCCAATCCCAGAAACTCATAAAGCGGGGCGAGCATTTCTGCATCCCGAAGCGCCAGGTAATCATTTGCAGTCACTACATGGACGTTCTCGCCGGATAAACCACTCGCCGCGACGGCAAAGGCCGCAGCTAAAGTTTTTCCTTCCCCTGCGTCCATTTCCACAACGTTGCGTCCCATCAATAGCCTACCGGCCCAAATCTGCTCGTCAGTAGGTTCAAAAGTCAGAACGCCAGAGCGATCTCGTTCGCGGATCGCTTTATAAAACTGTGGGGACAAATCTATATCGGCGTGGTAACTCACTTCCATCTTCGAAAGAACCCAAGCTAAAGTCTTTACGATCTCTGTGTCGAGCTCATCCAATTGGTAACGCGCAACGCCGTCGGAGATGACTCCCAAGAACCTATCACTGTCCAGGTACTGGTCATCAGTATAGAATTCGATTTCGGATCTGTGCAGACTCGTCTTATTAATTTCGTTCGCCAAATCCCGGTAGTGATTAAGGGATTGTTGATTGAATTCAGAATCAAAGATTTGCCATATCCCGAGTCGTCTCCGGATCGCTTCAGTTGCAGCCGCGAAAAAATACTCGTCATCTGGCCTGTCAGCATACTCCTGAAAAACAGCTCGCAGTTCCACATCAGAAGTCTCTGTAAGATGGTAGCTTCTAACTTTCTTTAAAAAGTGGCGGCTATCAGAATCAGTAAACTCCCAACCGATGATTTTCATCCCGATACCTCACTCAAGGTTAGCGACTGAATCATTGATTGAAATTGGTCATCTCTATCTAATCTATCTACCCTATAAACTTCCCGGTAAATTTCTGAAAGTATATTTTCCATATTAAGCTCGATCTCGATCCGGCCGATACTGACAGGCTGAATTACTAGGTTGAGTACGTTTTCATGTAAGCCTTGAACCGCTGGTTGTAGATACTCACAATCGACCACGAAGGCTCCCCATTCATGAAGATACTTTTCCATTAGCAGACTCGTATCAGCCAACTCGGAGATTACGAAATCGACTCCCTTTTTTGCATGGGCATGAGATTGGGCATGAAATTCTTTAATCAACTTATGCCTCATCTCACCATAGAATCCGTTACCCCTATTTGCTGATCGCACCCCCGCGTAGATTACCATCCCAGCGTTAAGTTTGGTTAGATAGTTTCCGAACATGGCGCCGACCAAAACGTTACCTTTCTTTGCAACTAAGAGCAGTGGGACAAGCTTGTCAGTCCGTACCAAAGAGTGTTTGAAAGATTCAAGGGTCTCAACGTCTCGGCCTCCGATTGCCACCTTCAATAGGTCATGTACATCTGCAACCAAGGTAGAATCTAGCTTAGTAGGGTCCACAGATTCTACGGTCAAAGAACCCCTATTTCCCGTCATGAAAACATCGCACTTAACTCTTTCCAACTCCGTCGCTGGCTGTCGATGTATATAAGTAAGTCATCTAACCTGCAAGTTTCTCCCGTGAAGCTGAGCATAGGTTTTCCGTCCCTGATAATGCCTACAAGGTTCACATTGTGATCGAGTAAGCACTTGGCTACTTCATCGTAATTCGTTGTATTAACAGGCTGTAAATCAACGAGGGTACTTGCAAAAGTCCCTTCAATTTCGTTGCTCGTAATCGCCTGAGCTAAAGTGGTGACCCCAGGATCCTGAGCCTCCTGTACCAGCAAATTATTCGCAACGCTAATGGTATATACAAGCGAGACATGCTCAGAACTGGAAAAGAGGATAGCGTGTCTGGGATTCAAGCACTCTGCGACAATCTTTGTATTAGGATTCAGACTCTCGATCACAAATGCAACCGAAGCAACAAAGCTATCACTACGGGGATCACTGTACCCGGTGCTCAGAATGATCGCCTGTGAAGCATGTTTAATACTTGCACGCGTATAGGTATCCCTCTCTAAGGGGGATCCCCTTACGAACGATACATTCGGCATTCCAAACGGCAGGCGCTCAAGCTGATCGGTTACAACGACAACCTCTCGACCTTTGTGTTGCTCATCACTTGAAAATTCCTCAATGATTTGCCTGACTCGTTCCTCGCCAGGAAAGTTCACAACGAGCAGATGGCCTCTGGCAGTGGGGGTACCCATACCTAGTTTCTCCTTTTCCCGGATGTCGACAACCCACTCAACCAACGTTCCTACAGCGGTAGTAAACGCAGTGAGCCCAGTCAAAATAATGAAAATGACCGTAGCCGCTCGTGCACCAAGGGTCGTCGCCTGTAAATCTCCGTAACCTATAGTGGTAATTGAAACGGCGCTATACCAGAATGCATCCCCAACGGTGACTGAGGGGACGACAACTCGTTCAAAATAATAGAAGCAAATCGTATTCCCAAGGACACTCAGTGCTAGCACAGAAAGAATGAACATTACGCCCAGTCGGCGGCGGCGGCGCATTTGACGTAGTAGTCGGGCTATTGAGTAGTACATGGTCTTCCTTGAAGGGAGATCACTGCCAGTCCTGCTTCGTAAGGTCTTCCCATACTCTGCTCATATCTATCCAGTAAATGTTTCTTCGACGCTATAATCTGTTCACTGCTGTAAGGGTCTCGCTCGGCAAATTCGCATCCCATAGGCCCGTTTAAGCTCCAGTCACCTAACACTTCACATGTAAGACCAGCTTCGGCACACGCCTTCTCATACTGGGTACGTATTGTATCGAAACCCTCTTCAGTTCTGTACATCACTGGGGTCACCATAAACTCTTTTCCTATAAAGAGACCAAGCTCATTATCAAAAACCTGGACGAGATCAACGTAAGGTATCCATCCTTCCAGTGCAAAAAGCAGGTCATTTACGATTTGTTGAGACACCTGATGATAGTAGTAATCTTCGGAATTTACTGCCATCCTTACGTGCACAGGTTGCTTGGCTTCATAGCCAAGCACTTGCTCAACTTCATGCCCGCCTAGGAAAAGGTACGGGATGTTACCGTTCGTAGCGTCAACAAGAAAATCCCCCGTGTCCAAGTGGTACAGCAATGCAATGTGCTGCCAATACCGCATATAGCGCTTGGAAGCGGTAAAGTCAAAGGTTGTGAGTAACTCCCGTAACTGTTCCTCCGGAACTGGCCCCGGAGAATATGGTCCAGCGAGAACATATTCAGACTCTAAAGCATAGTGGTCGGTCAGAAATTTCAAGGCCTGTACTTTCTCAGTACAAATTCCACCACCGCCATCGCAAATTGAGCGGATAGTCTCGTCCCCAGTCTTGAAAGGCAAACGGCTGCCTGTAAATCGAGAGAAATTCTCAAACGGAGCCTCCCATATCCTACGTGCTAGGGCGTCCACGAAATTCCTCTCGGCCTCACTACTATCACGGGCTAAGACTTCATCCGGGTCATATGAAGACTGGTTTTGAATTACGGCCTCACGAACAAACGCTTCATACATTGGAGCGTCCCGATCCCACCTTCGCCTATGAAAGCCTACCCAGTTACGGTCGTAGCCAATACCGGTACGATCGATCTCAATTTCAATGAGTTTTACTACTTGACCATCTACACGGACATCGCGAGATGCTACGGTGTCGTCCAGTCGAATAGGATTACCATCTTGGATGAACTCGATCCCATCAAAGGGATCATGTAGAACTCCACTATCAGAAGAAAGATACACATAGTCCTGTATCACTTTAATTTGACTAATCACACCCTCTGAAATCCGTCCCTGGCGAAGTAGCTCTGAGATTGAAGGGTTTTTGAGATATAAATCCATAAGTCCGGCCAAGGAGACAGCAGCGTGTTCCTCAATGATGCGAACTGCAAACCGACGACTCGTCAAGGAGTCGGTGAATTGAACAACGGTATTCTCGCTGCGGCGATCACTCATCCTCAACCCAGTACGCTACGCCCAGTAAACCAGGCCCCGTGTGCGCTCCCATAACCGGTGAGAATTCGCTGACATAAATCTCTGGAGCATTACATTCCATTCTAAACCGAGTCCGTATGTCATCCGCGCCCACAGGATCATCTCCATGTAGCACTGCGATATGTGCCTTTCTCGATCCAACATCTCTAAGACTAAGATCAACCATCCGGGTTAAAGCGCGACGACGACTCCGCACGCGAGCAATTACCTTAACGTTACTTCGGTGCATTTCGAAAAGGGGTTTTATTTGTAGAAGACGGGTTCCCCAATGGGCGATAACCGGCACTCGGCCACTTTTCCACAGGAAGCGCAGGGTATCGAGGAAAGCAAGAAGTCGCACCTGTGGGGTTAATCGTTTAAGAACGTTGGAAATTTGATCAATTGAATATCCCGCAGTGGCGAGACGAACTGCCTCTAAAACTATCAGTCCTTGACCACCGGCCGCGGTTTCCGAATCGACAATTTGGATATCTGCTCCCGGTTGTTCAGCCTTTACCAGCCCCAATGCTAGATTAGCCGCCCTATAAGTTGAACTGAATTCCGGGGAGACCGTTATACATAGTACTGACATTCCTTCTACCGTCGCTGAGCGAAACGCCTCAGCAAAGGAAACGGGTGAGGGGGCTGAGGTAGTAGGCATCGTTTTCATATCAGGAAGGCTTCGGTAGAATTGGCGGTGGGTGATACCTTGACCATCCAAAAAGCTCTGACCATCGACGACAATTTGTTGAGGAACGACTCGCAGAATCGAAGTGTTCAAGAGAATATCACTAGTTTCCGGGAGTGATGCCCCACTATCAGTAACGATCGCGACAGGAACCTTAGCTTCCATATCAGCTAACCCCTATGCCATTGGGCTCGCATGATAGCATCGATATACACCGATACGGGTTTTCTTCGGTTAATTGAACAGAATATGTCACCTATCCAGGGAGTAGGTCATTTGCCTAACCTTGCCACACATATTGAATTAGCCTTTCGTCTAGCCCCACGTCTTAAATGTTCGGCTATCCAGACTCATATAGGATACTATTTGTTAGGCTCAACGGCTCCAGACATGCGGTCGATGACCAAGAAGCCGCGAGAACACTACCACTTCGTGTCGTTGGACTTCGAGGAAATAGGCGAGGGTGTTGAACAATTATTCAAGACATACCCTCAATATCGGAGTATCTCCGAACCTTCTGTCGCGGCGTTTATGGCCGGGTACCTAACACACCTTACGGTTGACGAGACTTGGATCACTAAAATGTATCGACGTTACTTCGCTGGTGAAATCTTTGAGAATGATACCGAAGGTAAAGTGATGGATCGTGTTATTCAATTGGAACTTGAGAGACAATACCCGCCTGGCGCATACCTACTTAATAAAATGGACGAAGCAGTAGCTGTACCCGACCTCGGGTTCGCTTCATCTGATGAGATCACAGCATGGAGAGGATGGGTAACCGATTTCCTTAGCAAGGATTTTTCATGGGATCGTTTAAGGTTTATGGCAAACCGTGTAGCCAGACACGATGATCAACACCCCGCCCACGAGGTTGCTGAGAAGTTTATCTGCCAACTACCGGACAGCCTGGATAATCTTTGGGAAAAGGTGCCGCGAGACACTCTGTCTCTATTCGAAAGACATGCCGAAAACGCTATCCTAGAGCACGTAGGGAGGCGGCTCGCATGCGACTAGTACACGGCTATGAAATGACGAAGAAGGTGTTGCTTGAAAACCGAGGTTTACAACTTAACCTAACCACCTCTTCAGAAGCCTTCGGTAAACCAATGACTCCACTTGCTACTGTCGAGCACATAATTGCCGACGTGAGACAGCGGGGTGACGATGCGGTGCGTGATATAACCAAACAAGTTGACGGCGTTGTACTGCAGGATCTAGAAATACCTACCGCAGATATAATCTCAGCGCGTGACAAAGTCGCGCCTGAAGTAGTTGACGCTCTCGAGATCGCTGCCAGCCGTATTCAAAACTTCCATGAACGCAGCAGACCTCATAGTTGGATCGATTCTGAGGAAGGGTATGGTGAATCCGTTACATCGATCGAACGTGCTGGCATCTATATCCCGGGTGGTACGGCAAGGTTCCCTTCCACGGTTTTGATGTCAGCAATTCCAGCTCGAGTCGCGGGGGTTGACGAGATCATAATCGCTACTAACCCTAGTGCAGATCAGGGCATACACCCTGTAGTACTTGTCGCAGCAGAGATCGCAAAGGTTGACCGTGTTTACCAAGTTGGCGGAGCGCAAGCGATCGCAGCACTCGCCTATGGCACGGAAACCATTCCGAAGGTTGACATAGTGTGCGGGCCGGGTGGACTCTTCACTACACTGGCAAAGAAGCTAGTTTTTGGGGATGTAGGTGTTGAAGGCATTTACGGACCAACCGAGACTCTAATCATAGCTGATGAGACCGCTAACGCTACACTGTGCGCAGCTGATCTTCTCGCCCAGGCTGAACATGATGTTCTGGCAAAGCCGGTGCTTATAACAACATCAGATACCCTAGCTAGCAACGTCGCCAGAGAAGTTCAAACAAGGGCCGACCATCTTGATCGATCAGCAACAGCAATGACCTCCGTGACAGATCATGGACTAATTGCAGTCGTGGAATCTTTGCAAGATGCGTTCGCACTATCCAACGAATTCGCTCCGGAGCACGTGAGTCTTATGGTGAATGATCCTTGGAACGAACTAGGTAATATTCGGCACGCTGGTGCGATCTTCCTTGGAGAGTTCTCCCATGAAGTACTAGGTGACTACGTTGCCGGTCCAAGCCATGTCATGCCTACAAGTGGGACTGCTAAATTCAGTTCGGGGCTCAACGTACGCTCCTTTCTGAAATTTAGCCCCGTTGTAGGATTAGACGATAAAACAGCGGTGAACTTAAGTAGAACAGCTGCGGTGCTAGGTAGAGCAGAAGGGTTTACCGCACATGCCGAAGCAGCGGAAATACGAGATGAACTTACAAGAGGTTAGCGTATGCCAAACACCGACTTTAAAAGATTGATCCGACCTCACCTCCTGCAACTAGAGCACTTCAGCCCTGCAGATCCTCCTGAGGAACAAGCACGACGAGCAGGCATCCCAGAGGAAGAGATCATTCGTCTAAATGCAAACGAAAACCCGTATGGGCCATCTCCCAAGGTGTCAGACGCAGTTGCTCAAGTCGACTACAGTATCTACCCAGACCCTGAGCAGAGGCGAGTACGTGAAGCCATCTCGGACTTCACTAGCATACCCATCGAAAGACTCATAGTCGGAGCAGGTAGCGATGAGATCATCGACCTTGTATTCCGCCTGGTCATGGAGCTTGGCGACCAAATCGTAGACAGTGACCCCACCTTCGGGATGTATCGATTCGATGCGGCTGTTAACGGTGTTGAGACAGTCCTTGTCCAGCGTGACGATGCTTTTGAGCTTGACGTGAAAGCTATAACCAGTGCAATCGATAAGCGAACTAAAGTTATCTTTATTTGCTCGCCGAATAACCCGACGGGAAACGTAGCTTCACACGAACAAATCAAAGCTCTACTAGATACGGGTTTATTGGTGGTAGTTGACGAAGCATACTGGGAATTTTCACAGCAGACGGTTGCACCAATGGTTTACGACCACGATAACCTGATCGTTCTTCGTACCCTCAGTAAATGGGGTGGAATTGCAGGCCTAAGAGCCGGTTTTGGCATCATGAACCCTGAACTTATAAATCGTCTGTTCGGCATGAAACAGCCTTACAACATCACAACGGCAACGGAGGCGGCCGTAATAGCATCATTTGAGGATGCCGACTATCTAAACTGCAATGCTCGTAAGATCGTTAGTGAACGTGAGCGAATGATAGCCCTGCTTTCTGACATTGAGGGGCTAGAACCACTGCCATCCGGCGGTAACTATGTCCTTTGTAAGCTAGCAACAGGTCGCGCCAAACCAGTCTTTCACGATCTCGCTACGCGTGGGATATTTCTTCGTAACTTCAGTTCACCCCGCCTCAAGGATTGCTTTCGTATCTCCGTTGGTCGACCAAATGAGACAGATATCGTCATCACCGCACTGAAAGAGTTAGTCTAGTTGGGCGAAAGAGGTGGAACGAACGCCTCCTTCTACCTTTGCTCACATTAATTTGGCACATATAATATCCGTATCCTATAAGTGAGATTACTAGTTTGGATCCTCGTAAATCAACACTGAATCGTGAGACTGGGGAAACCCAGATAAGTATTGATATTAATATCGACGGTACTGGCCAGTACCGTGTAAATACTGGCAACGGTATGTTTGACCACCTACTTGCTCAACTATCAAGACATGGCCTCATAGACCTCGAATTGACAGCCAGTGGCGATATAGAGACTGGATGGCATCACCTAGTTGAGGACACTGGCATCCTGCTTGGACGGGCTCTCAAAGAAGCAGTAGGAGAAGCCCGTGGTATCACTCGAATGGCGCACGCCTACGTACCGCTGGACGAAACACTTGCCTTCGTTGCCGTGGACTTCGGTGGTAGAGGGTATGCTGTAATCGATGCAGAAATGACTGAAAGCGACTTAGTAGGCCTATCGCCAAGTCTCATCCACCACTTCCTTGAGACTGTCGCCTTGGAAGCCAAGTTCAACATGAATGTAAAGCTAATTGATGGTGCGAACAACCACCACAAGGCAGAAGCAATTTTCAAGGCACTTGCTCGTGCGTTACGACAAGCCCTCACACCTGACGAAAGGCGATCGGGCGATGTTCCTAGCACAAAAGGGGTTATTGGCTAGCTGCACCCCGAATCAGCGACCTTGGCGACGGTCCCGTTGCTGATAACTTCGAATCGCACGGAGAAAGTCAATCTTCCGGAACGCGGGCCAGAGTGCATCGGAAAAATAGAGTTCACTGTAGACACTCTGCCATAGTAAAAACCCACCCAACCTGACCTCACCGCTGGTCCTAACAATCAGGTCTGGCTCCGGCAGATCAGGGGCATAAAGATACGGCTGAATATCTTCTGGTGATAGTTTGTCAGCGATGTCTTCAACACTTTCACCTTTGTCAGCCCGGCTTCTAAGCATTTGTTTAAAAGCATAGAGTATCTCGTCCCGTCCGCCATACGCGATAGCAATGTTAAGTCTATGCTCACCATCCTCCGCAGTACTATGTTCGGCTTCCTCTATACCTCTTCGCACGTCCTCTGGTAATAGATCGAGGCGTCCCACAGCTCTAACTTGGCGACGGAGAGGACGATTCGACTGGCCACTAGATACAGACGCCAGTTGTTCTCTCAGAAGATCAAAGAATCTCTCCAGTTCATCCGCACTCCTGTCCAAGTTATCCGTAGATAGGACCCAAAGAGTCACGGCTGGGATTTCTAGCTCGTCACACCATTCAACGACCTGGTTAACTTTCTCAGCGCCGTAGCGATGTCCGTCTGACGTTTCGGAAAGCCCCAGTTTTTTTGCAAAGCGTCGGTTTCCATCTGCTATAAGCGCTATATGCTTGGGTAGTGGTTTACCTACAACCTCTTGTTTGAGCTGCTGTGCATACCAGCGATAGGCCAAAGAAGATACGGGAGCGATTAGAGGAGACCGTAAAAATGGTCCTCTGAAAGTTTCTTCTCTATCGAGAGAATTATCAGCCATATCAGATCGCTGGGATGTGGATGTAGAACCAAATCTATCTGACATAAATTCACTTCTATAACGATCAACTTATTCCAATAACATTAAAGCAAACATCAACTCAATTCCAACAACCACCATCACAAATTACTAGGAATCGAGATTTCCTCGCAAAAACTTTTTAGGTCCTGAGGAAGCTCGGATCTAAATTCAAGTAACTCTTTGCTATCGGGATGTATAAATTTCAGTCCTTCAGCATGTAAGAAATGTCTCTTCAAAGTAGTACTAATTCGTCCATATTTCTCATCCCCGACTACCGGGTAACCCACCGATGCCAAATGCACACGTATCTGGTGGGTCCTGCCTGTTTGCGGTCTTACATCGAGTAGTGTGTATGTTCCTAAACTCCACAAGGTCTTGTAACGTGTTATAGCGTTTCGACCTGTACTCACAATCGCCATGCGTTGACGATTACCTCGATCTCGACCGATAGGGGCATCAATAATCGCTTCAGCTTCCGCTGGTGTTCCATGAACCAACGCTCTGTAACTTTTGGTTACTTCACGGTTAGCAAACTGCCTTGATAGAGATTCATGTGAGGCTGATGTCTTCGCAACGACGATGAGACCAGATGTGTCTTTATCTAGCCGGTGTACAATTCCAGGTCGCTTTTCGCCTCCAACACCTTCAATTTCCGGACTATGGGCTAGGACGGCATTTGCAAGAGTGGAATCAACATTACCTGGCGCGGGGTGGACCGCTAAGCCAGCAGGTTTGTCGACGACCACGATATGTGGATCTTCGAAGACGATTTCTAGAGGGATCAGTTGCGGCTCAAGTCTGCTAGTCCTAGCTGGCGGAATGGTAACTTCTACAAAGTTTCCATTACCCAGCTTGGCAGAAGATCTGACAACCTTACCATCGACCTTGACCAATCCTTCTGCTATCAGTTTCTGCACTCGTGCCCGCGAATGTGAACACATCTGGATAGCGAGGTATTTATCTAAACGATCGCCTCCATCCTTTACAGTGAAGGAAACCTGATCATTCATGTTTGGAATTCGGACGTGTGTCCTGCAACCCGACTATATCCGGAGATGGTTCTTCGATATGCGCCTGTTTCTCACCATCCCGTGAAAACGTAAATACCACGATCAGAATTGTAATACCTACAACTATCGATGAATCAGCAAGATTGAAGATTGGCCACGGACCTACGTCAATAAAATCTACCACAGCTCCCGCCCAGAGGCGGTCGATCAAGTTACCAAAAGCGCCGCCAAGTTGTAAGCCAATGGCAACTCGAATGGGGAAATGCGGTTTATCCTGGCTACCATAAAGGTAGATGATGAATCCGATCGCAACTATTGAAGCAAAAATAAGAAAAGTGGTCTGATTCGGCAACAACCCAAAAGCAGTACCCGTATTTGTCCCATGAGTGATGCGGAAAAATCCTTGTTCAGGCCATGATTCATATAAAGCCAAGTTGGATTTAACCACCAGTTTGGAGATTTGGTCCATTGCGAGCACCGTAACGAATAGTCCTACAACAATCCGGTCCTTGATCAAGTGCAGTGAACCCCACCTACGATAGTTCCTGATTTTAGTTATAGCACCAGGACTGTTAGACGTCGCTTCGTCACCGGCGTCTCGGTTTGTATCTTCCATATCGAGTCCTTCTGTGGTCATACCTCAACCACTGAAGTGACCACCACTCGCACTCGGATCGCAAGATGGGCACAAGTACGATACCTGGAGTTCTGTGGTCGAATTTCAGTTAGTAGCTAGATCATGCCAATTCGTAGCCATTTTCCTCGACCAAAGTACCACGCGAACAAAGCCAGTCGCAAGAAGCTTCCAATGACCAATGCGTAGGGCACACCATTCTCAGCAAGTCCTGTGAAATTCGCTAAGACATAAGCAAGAGGAACATCCACTAGCCAAAGAGTTCCAACCATTACCAGCATGGGGAACAGTGTCGAGCCTGAGGTATTGAAAGTGTGAACGAAAAAATACGATAGGCTAAACAGGCTGTATCCAACAGCTACGATCCGTAGCCACTGTGTTGATTGATAAACGAAATTGGGATCAGGATTTATAAACGTTGCAATATGTTCCGCGAATACAAACAAGGACACGGTCACAGCCACCGATAAGACGAGAATTAACCCGAGTGCCCACCATACGGTGTCCTTCGCCCGTTTCCGCTGTGCGACACCTAGGTTTTGCCCTACAATTGCCCCCGCTGCTCGTCCAAGGGGCTGCCCAGCTTGCGTAGCCAAAGCCTCTACCCGGCGCAGGATAGTCATAGCGGCGACCGCCGCGTCTCCAAATGGAGCAATGATCATAACAATCACCAGAGGTGACAAACCACGCTGCAACCCTGTGACCCCTGCCGGTAGGCCAACTTTAAGAATTTGACCCATCAAGTGAAGATCAGGGCTATAGCCTCTTCGGTCGATACGGAGTCGCGTCGTGCCACGAATCAAAACATAGAAATTCAGGCCAACACTCAAAGACCGCGCCGACAGAGAAGCAAATGCAACTCCAGTTAATCCTAGATCAGGTGCACCTAGCCATCCAAAAATTAGTATCGGGCTCAGTACTATGTGCACCAACCTGTTAACAGTTTCAGCACGTAAAGGGGTGACACTGTCGCCAGACGCCTGCAGTGCTCCTCCAGTGACGCTTTGAAACGCGAGGATAGCCGATGCAATAAATTGGACCCTCAAATACATTGCCGTCTGCGAAACAATTTCGTCTGTCAAGCCAAGCACCTTTAACATTGGTTCGGCAAAAGGCAAGCCAATGCTCAGCACAATGGCATGGTAAATAGCAGTTAAACCAAGCGTCTGAACAAGAATGTAGTTTGCACGAGATACTTTCCGAGCCCCATACGCTCTTGCGATCATCGCTCGGGCAGCTGCATCAATGCCGCCTCTAAGTGCCACTATTGCAACCACATATAGTTGGCCAACGCCCAACCCTGCAACTGCATGGAAACCGACTCGGCCAATCCACACCAGATCAAGTGTATTTGTGACAACAGTTAACAGGCCTTCCGTCATCTGTGGCCAAGCTAAGAACCATAAGTTCCGGGGCAAGCTTCCCCTGGTGAGATCGGTAGTTACATGAGAAGAACCTGTATCAGGGCGTTGTACCTGATCCGGACTACGGCAGGGATCCGGAACTTCGTTCGTAGTGGTTACTTGATTGTGAGACATGGGTATCGACCGTATATGAACACGGCAGCGCGTTCAAATGGACTATGCCATCAACCTTGACTCGAAAAGATTTTCGCATCATACTTACACGTAATTCCGTAATTGAAAGGTGCGTAATGCCACAACCTGAGAAAGAACCAACGACGAATTTCTCCAAACACATCGAGGTAATTGTGGACGAGGCCAAAGATATAGTTGGTGATGCAAAGGATGGAATACGCAGTGCCTACCAGACCTCAGGTGGCAGTATCAAAGAAGCCATTGATGGAGCGCTCTCATCCAGAGACAACGTTGTGATGGTTCGCCTCAACGCTGATAGCTTATCCCGAGCAGATGATCTTGTAGATGCCGGTTTGTTAAGCAGCCGTTCGGAGGCTGTCGCGTTTCTCGTTGGAGAGGGGGTTAAAGCCCGGTCAGATCTGTTTGACCAAATTGCCTCAAAAGTTAGTGAGATTAGAAAAGCCAAAGAAGAGCTAAAAAATTTGCTAGGTGATACCCCGGAGAAATTCAAATAGCAACCAGATCCCATGGACCTCGCAACCGTCCCTGCGTTAGCATGATTCCGATTCAAGGCCCCGAAGTCTGCGGGCCAATATCTGTTGCGGACTTGACTCGAACGCTTGTTCTATTATATCCTTCAACTAAATCCCCTCCTTTTTGGTAGAAGCAACCTATGCAGAACAAGACAACTCCTCTTCAAATGCACATGCCTGGAATGCCGACACAAACAACGGCAAGAGTACCCGTTGTAGCTCATGATTTGATCAACGGTACTGAGGTTGTCTACAACGGTAGTATCAATGGTGGCCCCAAACAGGGGGCTAGCGGTGTAGTAAGAGAAGCGCTAGGGCGAAGAGCGGTCGTCGATCTTGGCTACTCGGGGATTTGGCATATCCCGTACCACTTCCTGTCACTACCAGTAGCCGCTTAGCTCGGTAAACTACTGTAACCTCGTGTTGGATGGGCCTCTCAGAGTTGCCGTGAAACGAACTCTCTAGTAGCGCCGTTAAACACCGAGAAAACCACGGTATCTTGACAGGATTGTGATACCATTCACACGGTATTATTTATCTGATTTGAGGGACCATGCCGGAGCGAATTCTAGTTGCCGTCGCCTGGCCGTACGCCAATGGATCGATCCACATTGGACATGCTGCCGGCTGCTACATACCGGCAGATATTTTTGCCAGATTCCACAGACTGGTTGGCAACGAAGTACTCATGGTCTCAGGTAGCGACTCACATGGCACCCCCGTTACCCTGGAAGCGGAGAAGAGAGGCGTAACTCCTGAGGATGTATTCACTGAATATCACAACGAGTTCCTCGAAACATGGAAGGTATTAGGTATAAGTTTCGATCTCTTTACCTCAACCCACACTGACAACCACCAAGAAGTTACCCAAGACATTTTCCTGAAACTTTACAACCAGGGTTACCTCTATACCAAGGTGATGCAACAACCTTACAGTGAGGTTGATGGGCGGTTTCTAGCTGACCGGTATGTTGAAGGGACATGCCCACATTGTGATTTCGATAGTGCGCGCGGCGATCAGTGTGATAACTGTGGACGCACTCTAGACCCGCAAGATCTTATCGACATCCGCTCACGTATCAGTGGCGATACTCCTATCTTCAAGGAAACTGAACATTTCTTCCTGAAGCTCAGTGCTTTTGAAGAACAACTCCTCAACTGGATCCGTCCAAAACAGCACTGGCGTCCCAATGTTAAGAACTTTTCCATCGGCTACCTTGAAAGAGGCCTACACGATAGGGCAATCACTCGTGATATTGAGTGGGGTATACCTGTACCCATTAGTGGTTACGAAAACAAACGTATTTATGTGTGGTTCGAAGCTGTGATTGGGTATCTGTCAGCATCAATTGAATGGGCCAACAATATTGGAGAGCCAGAACGGTGGAAGGACTTCTGGGAGTCTGATCAAAGTAGGGCCCACTATTTCATGGGAAAGGACAACATCCCGTTCCATACAATCATTTGGCCGGCTATGCTACTTGGGTACGGCGGCCTGAACCTTCCGCACGATGTCCCAGCAAACGAATACCTCAACCTTGAAGGCATGAAACTTTCCACGAGTCGTTCCTGGGCAATCTGGTTAAAAGACTATCTCGATCGATACCAACCAGATCCTCTCCGCTATGTCATCGCAGCGAACATGCCTGAGAGTAGCGACTCTGACTTTTCATGGGGAGAGTACGTACGGCGCAACAATGATGAATTAGTGGCAACCTTTGGGAATCTCGTTCACCGGGTGCTCACCATGTCGCACCGAAATTTTGATGGACAGATACCACATCCGGGACCACTTGACGATTTATCTCAGGCCCTTCTTGAGGAAGCTAACCAAAGACTCGCAGGCACCGCATCTGACATACGTGCGTGCCGATTCAGGGCAGCCCTAAACGACAACGCTATGGCTTTGGCACAGTCGGCTAACCGCTACCTCGATCGTAAGGCGCCGTGGAAAGAGGTGAAGACTGACAAAGCCGCAGCTGGAACTACTCTATGGACTGCGATATCGGTTATTAACTGCCTCAAAATTGCGCTATATCCATTTATGCCATTCACATGTGAGAAGCTTCATCATATGCTTGGTTTAGAAGGCACTATTCACGATCAGGGTTGGCAGTGGTCACCAGAGCATACAACTCCCGGGACCCCATTTGATCCTCCCACCCCCCTGTTCACAAAACTTGACGAATCCGTAGCTGATGAAGAGATAGAGCGAATCCGGCAGTAGGGGTACAACATTGTCCACCACGACCACACAGCTTTCGCCCGCTGAGATGCTTGAGTTTGTACAGGAGCCAATCAGGCCCGGCCTCAAGCGGATTACAGATAATTTAGAAAATGCAGCAAAAAAAGAAGATGCTTTTCTATCCAAACTGTTAAACCATGTGCTTCAGTCTAAGGGAAAGCGTATTCGCCCCTCAGTCGCATTACTTATAGCACTGTCCCAAGACAATAAAGAAGACAACGTAGAACAGATGGCAACGGCAGTTGAACTGCTGCACATAGCAACGCTTGTACACGATGACACAGTCGACGATTCCGAGATAAGACGCGGTCAATTCACGGTCCACAAACTCTGGGGACAAAACACAGCAATCTTGCTGGGTGACTTCATCTTCTCAAGTGCTGCCGCCTTAGTCAGTGAAACTGATAATGTCCCTGTAATGCATCGCTTTTCCCAAACGGCTATTGAGCTTTCTCGAGGCGCACTAAATGAAACAGAAGAAGCCTTCAAACACCAAACCAAAGAGCAGTACCTGAACCGGATCTACAACAAGACAGCATCAGTATTCGCTACCATAGCCGAATCGGCAGCCGTCCTCAGTGATATCCCAGAAGAACAAGTAACATCACTGAGAAACTACGGATACAACTTAGGAATGGCATTTCAAATTGTAGATGACATCCTAGATTTCGACGGCAATTCAGAGGAACTCGGCAAACCGGTCGGAGCTGATCTCGCCAACGGTTTACTAACATTACCCGCTTTTGTTGTAATTGACCAAGATGGTAATGACGATGTTTTCCAAGCTTCCTTTACGAATCCTCATGATGATGACGTCCTTCAAACTGCTGTCAATAGAGTTCAACAGCCTGAAGTAATTACCGAGTCCTACGCAATCGCGCACCAGTATTCAAAAGCGGCCGTTGCCGCGCTAAGCTATCTGGAAGCCAGTCGAGCTAAAGAGTCTTTGACTGTGCTCGTTGACTACGCAACGACAAGACGCAACTAAGTTCAGCTAACCGTCAGCACACGAAGAAGGTTTGTCCCCCCGGGGACGCCAATAGGCAAACCGGCTACAAGCACGATGTCCGTTCCCGCCTCAGCACCGGCAAAATCTTTTGCAGCTTTCTCGGCAAGATCGAAAAATTTCTCAACGGTTTCAATTTTCTCGACAACTACAGGAGTTACCGCCCACCATATAAGCAACCGTCTTTGGACAGCTTCACTCGGTGTCAGGGCTAAAACAGGGGCATTCGGCCGGTATCTGGACACTCTACCAGCCGTGCTACCTGACTCTGTAAACGCAACAATGAGTTCTAAGTTCAGTTGAGAAGCCGTCTGACACGCACCATAAGAAATAGCGTCAGAGATATTAGTCTCCCGGTAGTGCCCCCGTTCCTCTATGAGATTAGCGTAAGGGAGAGCTGCTTCCGCCTCCAGAGCCACCTCAGCCATTACTTTCACCGCATCAACAGGGTAATCTCCTGTGGCAGTCTCACCGGAGAGCATTATCGCATCCGACCCATCATAGACTGCATTAGCTACATCAGTCACCTCCGCCCTAGTCGGGGTTCGGGCATGGATCATGGACTCAAGCATCTGCGTAGCCGTGATAACTGGCTTACCGCTTTTGTTACAACTGGAGATAAGGTTCTTTTGGATAATCGGGACACGGGCAAGCTCCACTTCAACCCCCATATCTCCCCGCGCCACCATTATTCCGTCACTCGCGTCAAGAAGCTCGTCAAAGTTGCTGATCGCTTGCTCTAACTCAATCTTGGATATAAGGAAAGGAACATGGCCGTGTGCCTCTAGGATTTTACGTGCAGTATCAACATGTTCCCGCAGATGCACCATCGATAACGCCACCAAATCTGCCCGGTGGCGAGCTGCAAACTCGAGAGCCTCCATCCCTTTATCCCCTGGAAAGGGCTGTCGGGGTACCTGACCAGGCACTGAAACTCCGCGTCCCTCCGTCAATACACCTCCGACTACAACCCTACATACAGCACCCTGAGCTCCTACTTCCTGTACCTCTAATTCTATAAGTCCATCATCCAGAAGGATTCTCGTACCAACCTCTACATCTAATTCAATCCCATGCGGAGCTATGTTTACAATATCCTGACTGGTTGATCGTGCTTTACTTGAGAGGGTAATCAACTTGCCGGTATCAAGGTGCAAAGCAGAGAGCTTCATCTGGCCTGTCCTGTATTTAGCACCCGGAACATCAACCATGATCGCTACGGGAATGCCAAGTCTCTTTGACACCAATCTCACGCGTTCCATCACTTCGATATGCGAATCTATAGAACCATGGGAAAAATTGAGTCTTGCGATACTCATACCCTGCTGAATTAGTGCTTCGATCGTAGCTTCATCAGAACTGGCAGGCCCTAAGGTGCAAACGATCTTGGTCTTCGGCCGATCGATAATCATGCTTTTACCGTAACATAAGTTCGGAAAAATGAAGTGTCAGCATTTATTAACTTTCAGGCCGAACCCATAGCGAGCTCAACATATCGGCGTTATACTGTCGACAGTCTTTAGTTTTTGCGAAATATCAAGTTATGGTCGATCTCGAACAGCTCTACTTACTCCAACAACTGGATCTGAAAATAGATGGCCTTACCACTTCATTAGATGCAGTCAGGTCAAAGCTGAACATTGACGGCCCCGCCGTGACGGCAAGAGCACGGGTTGCTACCCTGGAGGCACACATCGAGTCACTATATGCCCGCCGCCGTGCCAGCGAACGCTCCCTCACTGAGCTTAATGACAAACTCACAGCAGAAGATACACGACTCTACAGTGGCTCAATCACGAGCACTAAAGAGATGCAGGCCGCTCAAGAGGAACATGACTTTACGAAGGAACAAATCGGGAAGACTGAAGAAGGTTTACTTGCCCTAATGGTTGGAATCGAAGAGGCTGAGACAACCTTAACTAAGGGACACAAAATTCTTGAGACCCTTGAAGCACAGGCAGATCAGCAGACCGCGGAATTAGCCGAAGAAGAAAGCTCTCTTGTCAACCAACTTAAAGTTCTAACCCCGGAGCGGGATAGCAGCGCCAAGCAAATAGACTCAAAACTGGTGTACCGCTACGAAACATTAAGAAAGAGTAAAAATGGACACGTTATCGCCAAAGTCGAGAGAGAGATGTGTCAAGGCTGTAGAATCAAGTTGACGACTTCCGAATTGCAACGTATCCAAATGGCAACGGACCTCGTGCAATGTGATTCCTGTCACCGAATACTTTATTTTGGATAGAACCCCTTGCGTGCAATCGCATATTTCAAACTTGAAGACTCCTCGATAGGCAAGCTTTCGCATATCGAAAGTGAATTCACCGAGTTTTGTAAATATGAGATGCATCAGCCTTTCCGTACCTTCTTCTCCGAAGGCACGCTTAGAGGAGTCACAGACCCTGACTTTCAACGCATGATTAACTTCATGGTCGAGTCTGGTAGTGAGTTCCTAGTTGTCGTCCCAGACGCAACTCATCTGGGCCAAGAGATTGACGATGTGGTCCGATCTGTCGTACGGCTTGATTCAATCGGTGCAATAGTAAGGTGCTGGGATGACGATCTGCCTGACCCTCTACAGAGCGCTCTGGGGTTATTGGGTATCCGAGGAGTGTCAAAGACTCGTAGCAAGCGAATTAAAGAGTCTATGGAAAGACGTGCTATAGAAGGCAAGGCACTAGGCAAACCCCCCTACGGCTACCGTATCGGTGATTCCGGTGGGCTGGACGTCGTGTCCGAGGAAGCTTCAGTCGTAGAACTAATTTTCCGATTGTACACACAAGAAAGTCTAGGCTTCCGGCGAATTGCCCAGGAACTGAATGAGCGTGAGATCAATACAAGACGGGGTAATCAGTGGAACGTAGTGAGTGTGCGAGACATCGTTAAGAACAACACCTACACGGGTACATATGAGCGTTACGGTATGAGGCGTCCCAATGCCCATGAAACGATCATTCCAACTGATGTCTTCAGGGAAGCTCAGGACAAGCTACGTTCTCGAAAACCTTTCGGAAGGGTAGCTAACGTTGAACCTTTCCTGCTATCAGGACTCGTTTACTGCGGGGAGTGTGGTAACAAAATGACAGGAGTGACCCGGCGACA
Source organism: SAR202 cluster bacterium (assembly GCA_022448725.1). Taxonomy (GTDB): domain Bacteria; phylum Chloroflexota; class Dehalococcoidia; order Lucifugimonadales; family VXLM01; genus VXLM01. The sequence goes on from JAKUTR010000009.1 coordinate 75,901, forward strand.
GTCCTGGCGTTTGAAGGATGGATCAAGAAAAACAGGTGTATATCGATACTATCAATGTCAGTCTCGAGTAAACCGCAGCATCTGCAGCTACCACACTAAGCAAGAAGCTGACCTGGAATCGACTGCTCTGACAAAATTCAAACTTGAGGTCCTGGGCCGCGCCGCAGGTTTAATCAATGATCCAGATATTCCGAATCGGGAACGGGATCTCAACGCCCTGAGACAAACTAGGGTGGAAAACGCCAAGCGTCGGTTCATCCGATCTGTCCGCAGAACTGCAGCGGGCGAAATTGGTATCGCCACTCTAGGCAAATACCTCACGGACTTCGACACAGCACGTAAACTGGCCACGGAGGTAGCCTCTCCAGAAGACGTCGTCTCCACATTGGATAGTTGGTCAACACTCTCTTTGGAGCAGCGTCGAGACTTTCTTACACAACACGTTCTCAAAATTGAAGTCACAGACAGTAGTGTAGAAGTTCTTGTATAGCTAAGGTTGGTACTAGCACCACCTCCCACAACCCGGTATTCTTAAACAGTGTAAGGCTGCCGGGCGACCGCCCCGACGAGTCGGGGAGGAAAGTCCGAGCACCTCCGGGTAGGATGCCCGCTAACGGCGGGGCGGGGTGACCCGACGGAAAGTGCCACAGAAACTACACCGCCTCGATTCCTCGGGGTAAGGGTGAAATGGTGAGGTAAGAGCTCACCGCCTCGGTGGTAACATCGAGGGCAGGGCAAACCCCATCCGGTGCAAGGCCTAATAGAGGGAAACGAGCACCCGGCTCATTCCCCGGGTTGGCCGCTAGAGGCCGACGGCAACGTCGGTCCCAGATGGATGGTCGCCACCAAACCCAGAGAACGGGAGGAAGTCACTGACGTAAACCGACTCTGGTTTGGTACAGAACTCGGCTTACTGGCAGCCTTACACACTTATGAGAATGTTGACCCTCAACACGAGACTCACTTAAAATCGTTGGGTGGCCACGCAGGAGCGTAGCTCAGTCTGGCCAGAGCAACGGTCTCCAAAACCGTGGGTCGCGGGTTCGAATCCTGCCGCTCCTGCCACACGTTCCACCCCTATACCATGCGGCTGATGCCGCATTCACCGACCTCGACACACTGGGTCTATCACTCGTTTGGGATACACTTTGGGATACCATTTTAACTATTACCTACGAATAAGGAAGGTATCGAGCCTTTTATGCGTTACGTGTTAACGTGAACGTTAAAGGATGAAAAGTAAGTGGCGGAAACTAGAGAGGGAAAACGAGTAACACTCTGAGACCGGGAGTCACACGATGGTTACGCATGGTGTACATGTTTTTGGTATATCGATTGGTATAGTGATCGCAATCTTGGCATTCATAGCAGTACCTGTTTATTTGGATGTTGGGCACGTGTCAGCTGATGACGGCGGGTGGTATGTTGACGAAACGATGAAGTTCCTGGGAGATGACCCTGATGCAAAAAAGGAAGCCCGGAGTGTAATCTGGGCAATTCTCGGATCGGTGATACCTATAATGGTACTCGTTGGGGGCTTTTTTGTAATGAGAATTCGACTAAGGAATCGTAGTCATGAGCAAACGCCATTGTCAGGGGAAAAGAAGTGATTTCTATTAGGTTATCGCCCGAGCAACCCTACTAAATTGGTACCAAGCTGAAAGTTTACTCACTCAAGGCTAAATCTTCAAAAAACTAATTTGATTGTTTGTCAGGCTAATGAAAACTCATAAACCCATATACACCGATCTGACAGTAGCATCTTTGTATCATTTTGCTGCCATGAAGGATCTCGAGTTCAAGAGATCCTCTCTGCAGTCAATATGCGAAGAGCAGAACATATTAGGAACGATACTTCTTGCCACTGAAGGTATAAACGGAACGATAACAGGTGAATATGATTGTATTCAGATCGTCATAGACGCAATAAGGGGATGGGAGGAGATTAGTGATTTGGAAGTAAAGTACTCAACCTCTGCGCATGAAAATTTCAATAGAATGAAAGTGAGGATTAAAGACGAGATTGTTACTATGGGAGTTGGTTCCATAGATGTGTCTAAACAATCTGGACAGTATGTAGAACCTAAGGACTGGGATGAGTTCATAAAGCGTAAGGATGTAATGGTCATAGATGCCCGTAATAATTATGAGACATCCATAGGGAAATTTGCTAATTCTACGGATCCTGATACGGATAGTTTCAAACAATTCCCTGCTTGGGCAGATGAGTTTTATAGTAGGAACGCTGATAATAGCAATACTAAGATAGCAATGTATTGTACTGGTGGTATACGTTGCGAAAAAGCTACTGCATATATGAAAGAATTAGGGTTTGAAGAGGTATATCATCTCAAGGGAGGAATACTAAAGTACCTCGAGGAAGTGACCAGTCAAGACATTCTTTGGGAAGGTGAATGTTTTGTTTTTGATGATAGGGTGTCACTAAAGCATGGTTTGTCCGAAGGGAGCTACAGTTTGTGCTACTCATGCCAAGAGCCTGTATCTCAGGAAGACAAAACGTCCCCGATGTATGAAGAGGGTGTTAGTTGCCCATCATGCCTTGATAATACTTCTGAAGACAGACTAATGAGGTCTCGGGAAAGGCAGAAGCAAGTCTTGTTGT